>JBCCHX010000145.1:0-1728 GCA_039028535.1 Cyanobacteria bacterium P01_B01_bin.77 | reverse complement strand
TTCAACTGCACATTACGGCAACGAGTATCTCGGTTAGTCAGAAAGACCTTGTCTTTTTCTAAAAAGCTAGAGAATCACATTGGGGCCATCTAGTATTTCATTCACCAGTACAATGCATCCTTACCCTCATAGGACTACCCAGATTCTTATTCGTGATGGAATCAATCTCACTGCATTTCGTACAGCGTATGAGAAATTGACAACAGAACATGGGGTTAGGAAAGATGATCTACGTGGATTGGAAAAACTTGGGACAGATGTTCTTTTGACAATAGAAGTTACAGAGGAAGTTGATAAAGCTGAAGCTGAGAAAGATTGGGATAATGCTTATAGAGCAGAGTTAGAAGCAGTAAAAAAATCAGAGCAATTACACCGTCACAACGCCGAGGAATGGAAAAACGCTCTCTTTAAGATAATTCCTAATCTAATCCCTAATTTGACAATTAACAATACAGCCATGAGCAACAGCAACAATGCCAATATCAACTCAGGCGATAATAGTTTCATCAATACGGGAGAGATGAGTGTTCAGGGTGAAAATATATCCTTTGGTGTGATTAGTGATCAAGTCAATAGTTCTATTAATCAGATGCCACAGTCACCTGATAATGTTCAACTGAAAGAAATATTGCAACAATTTAAAGTCGCTATTGAAAAGGATAACCAATTATCGATTGATGATAAAACTGAGGCATTAAAGCAATTAGAAGGTCTTGTTAATGCGAGTCAGACAGATAAGTTAGATGTAAAAGGTAAACTTGCTAAACGTTCAGTGCAAATGTTGCGAGGCATTGCTACAGGCTTGCCAAATATTACTAATTTTGTTGAGGCTTGCAATAAATTTCTGCCTATGATTACTAAGTTGTAATAGTTAAGACTTTATCTGACACACCCTGTAAACTCATACTGAATCAGGAGTGTCACAATGAATACCCACGACAAGATCGTAAAGAACCGCTTAGGCATCCTAAATCTAGCCAAAACCCTAGGCAATGTCTCCAAGGCGTGCAAAGTGATGGGCGTATCGCGAGACTCGTTCTATCGCTATAAAGAACTCTACGACACAGGAGGAGAAGCGGCTCTACGCGATATTGATCGTAAAAAGCCTTGCCCCAAGAACCGAGTGGATCCTGAGACCGAAACCGCCGTGGTTGCGTTTGCCACGGATCAACCGGCTTACGGCCAAGTGCGAGTCTCGAATGAACTCAAAAAACAAGGCATCTTTGTCTCTCCAGGGGGTGTTCGCTCAATCTGGCTACGTCATGACCTTCAAACGTTTAAGCTAAGGCTCAAAGCCTTAGAAGCGAAAGCCGCTCAAGATAACTTGATCCTCACCGAAGCGCAGGTAAAAGCCCTCGAAAAGGCGAAGGAACAAAAGGAAGCCCATGGGGAAATAGAAACGCATCATCCCGGCTATCTCGGCTCTCAAGACACCTTCTATGTGGGTCACATCAAAGGCATCGGACGGATTTATCAGCAAACCTTCATTGATACCTATACTCGGGTAGCTCAAGTGAAGCTGTATGACCGTAAGAATGCACTGGTGGCCGCTGATATGCTCAATGACCGAGTGATCCCATTTTATGAAGAACAGAGCATCCCCTTACTGAGGATTTTGACGGACCGAGGGACCGAATATTGTGGGAACGTAGAACACCATGAATATCAGCTCTACCTGGCCATTGAAGACATTGACCATACCCGAACAAAAGCCAGATCACCCCAAAC
>JBCCHX010000144.1:0-2332 GCA_039028535.1 Cyanobacteria bacterium P01_B01_bin.77 | reverse complement strand
TAGGGCTTGCTGAAAAAAGGTCCAGGTAATGTCTAATAAGGGTTACAGGCTATTACGAGTTGGTTAAGTGCACGGGAAAGTGGCTAAAATGCTCAAAACCCTTGTACCTAACCAGGGAAATGTACCGACAAACTTCACCCGGCCAGCTATCGTTCCCAGGTTTCTATTTGCCGTTTGGGGGCAAGTTATCGGCAGAAAATCGATGGGTTAAATTGGCCGAGCTGATCCCATGGGAGGAGTTTGAATCGAGTTATGCTAGCCAGTTTAGCGAGGATATGGGAGCGCCCGCAAAGGGATTTCGGATGGCGCTGGGCGCGTTGATTATCAAAGAGAAATTGGGAGTTAGCGACCGAGAGACGATTGACCAGATACGCGAGAACCCATATCTGCAATATTTTCTAGGGCTTTATGAGTACAGTGACACGCCCCCTTTTGATGCGTCAATGCTGGTCCATTTTCGCAAACGAATCAGTTTTGAGCTGGTGTCAGAGGTCAATGAGTCGGTGGTTCAAGCAGACATGCCCCCATCCCCACAAATCTCGCCCCCACCTAAAGAGACTGCATCCGAGAGCGATGATGATGACTCAGAACCACCAGAGTCTAACAATCAGGGCCAGTTGATTGTGGATGCCAGTTGCGCGCCTGCTGATATTCGATATCCGACCGATCTGGATTTGCTCAACGAGGCCAGGGAACACAGTGAACGTCTCATCGACGAGTTGTATCAACAGGTAGCGGGCTGTTTGCCAAAGAAGCCTCGAACGTATCGTAACACCGCCCGTAGAGACTTTCTCAGGATTGTGAAACGGCGCAAAAAGTCTCGTAAATTGATTCGTAAGGGTCTGCGCCAACAGCTCAACTATGTGCGCCGAAACCTGGGCCATATTGACCGGTTAATCGAGGCAGGAGCGACGCTCGCAGCGTTAAATCCACGGGAGTACAAGACGCTGTTGGTGATTCATGAAGTCTATCGGCAACAACAGCACATGTACGACCAAAAGCGGCGGCGGATCGATGACCGCATTGTGAGTATTTCACAGCCCCATGTGCGTCCAATTGTGCGAGGTAAAGCGGGCACACCTGTGGAATTTGGGGCCAAATTCGATATCAGCTGTGTGGCAGGCTATGTGTTCCTCGACCATATCAGTTGGGATAACTTCAATGAATCCACCCACTTGATTACACAGATAGAACGGTTTCGAACGCGAACCGGACACTATCCTGCCTCAGTCCATGCCGACCAGATTTATCGAACACGGGATAATTTGAAGTGGTGTAAACGGTATGGTATCCGTCTGAGTGGCCCACCCTTAGGTCGACCGTCCCTGGATAAGGCTCAACAAGCTCTCCTTCGACAACAAGTCCAAGACGATGAGAGTATTCGAGTTGCCGTCGAAGGTAAGTTTGGTCAGGGTAAACGACGATTTGGGCTAGGACGGGTGATGGCCAAACTGGCCCAAACTGCAGAAACTATGATTGCCATCACCTGTTTGGCGATGAACTTGGAAAAACGGCTACGCCGTTTTATTGTCTTATTTTTGCTGGTGTTAATACGCTTGCTACGCGGTTATCAGTCCGAGGTGCGCTCCTTTACAGCCAATTTAAACGATTGTTGGCTAAAAACCTTCGACTACGGACAAGGGCATCCTAATCATGTCTGGGTTGCCGAATAATCCCTAAGATTTTTATTGAGTTTTTCAGCAAACCCTATCTACATCCTTTCATTCAAAAGTTAGTTGCTCAACCCGCGATTGGCAATTGAATGCAAAACTCAGTGCCTTGCCCTGGCGCTGACTGAACGTCCAAACTACCACCGTGTTTTTCCTCTACAATCTGACGGGCGATCGCCAATCCCAATCCCGTCCCTTCTCCGACGGTTTTGGTAGTAAACAGAGGGTCAAATACCTTTGCCTTCACCTCTTCAGACATGCCTTTACCGTTGTCTTTGATGCTGATGACCACTTCATTGGTCGTGAAAGCGGTTTGAATTGTGATTTGCCGAGGCGTCTCTGTAAGTTGAGCAAATGATGACTGTTGAGCAACCTCATCAAACATATCGATGGCATTCGCCAAAACGTTCATGAACACTTGATTGAGCTGACCAGGATAGCAGTCAACCGCTGGAATCTCACCATAGTCTTGGATTACAGCGATCTCCGGACGATATTTATTTGCTTTGAGGCGATACTTCAGAATTAGCAGCGTGCTATCTAGACTTTCGTGCAGATTTGCTTTGAGTTTGCAGGCTGTATCAGCACGGGAGAAGGTTCGGAGGCTGGTGCTGATCTCTGTTATGCGATCGCAGGCATTTTGCATAGAGCCCACTAGCTTT
>JBCCHX010000143.1:0-2476 GCA_039028535.1 Cyanobacteria bacterium P01_B01_bin.77 | reverse complement strand
CTGGGCACAGGCAAAATATGGGGATACTCCGAAATACGATGTTATAGAAGTGACCGGCCCTGATCACGATCGACGGTTCACAGTTCAAGTGTCGGTTAAAGGAGAGCCTTGGGGTAGAGGAACTGGTCGGTCTAAGCAAGTGGCGGCCCATGAAGCGGCTGGTTGTGCGATGGAAAATGTCGCCGCTTTTGAAAATGGCACCGGTAGCGCACCTCCATCCGAAGAAGCATTGGAAAATAACTAATATTCCCGATTTATCATGAAAATATTTATCACCGGTGGTAGTAGCTATCTTGGACAGCACATGGTTCCTACGATTGCTTCTAAAGGACACGGTGTCTGGCATACTTGGTATTCAACACCGCCAGCTGAAGGATTCTCAGGGACTGCTGTACAGATTGATGTGCGCAATGCAGACCGTTTAGTTGAGGTAGTTAGTCATTTTCAACCAGATGCAATCATTCATTTGGCAGCCTCTAATCGTAGTGAAAATGAACAAGCTATGGTTTCTTCTATTATAGAAGGGGCTAAATCTATAAGAGCCAGTGCGCAGGCTGTCGGCTGTCGCTTGATTCATATGTCGACCGATGTTGTTTTTGACGGTACAGAGAATCCTTACTGTGAATCTAGCCCTATATCTCCACCCCATGCATACGGCCGTGCGAAGGCAGAAGCAGAGCAAGAAGTCCTTCAATATTCAAACAGCGTTGTTATTCGTCCTTCTCTTATTTATGGTCTAAAGATCAAAGATCGGAGTACAGAATGGATTGAAGCTTCCCTGAATTTAGGAAAAAACGTCACGCTTTTTACAGATCAAATACGAATGCCTGTTTGGGTAGGAACGCTTTCTGAGGCATGTTTAGAGATGATCAATCATGAGTTTTCCGGAATTATTCATATTGTTGGGAGTCAGCGGTTGAGCCGAGCAGAAATGGGGCAGCGAATGCTTGATTGGTGGGGTGTTTCCAATCGTGAAACCCTTTCGTTTGCTCCGACCCCTGCTAATGCACCTTGGCCTAAGGAGCTAACACTGGATACTTCATTGGCGCAGCAGATTCTTACAACACCTCTTCTTGGGGTTGATGACGTGATAGGACTTTTATCCTGATTTTGCCTGCATTTAGCTTGATAGCTGTTTACAGAATATCACCGAAAATAACGAAGAGATGGTTAAAAAAAGAGCCGTAAATAGGTTGTGGGTTCAGGGGTTGACTTTTGTCCTAGGTCTATGCTATCCTGCGCCAGCAGTTAAATAGTTTACACAACGGGCAATTCACAAGAGTAATTTTTAGAAAAGCTCTGGGGTAAATTGAGTCGATGCGTTGGGCAAAATTTTTAGAGATAATGTTCCCATTTTTACTACCCTCTACTACACAATATGCTCTTTCCCACTACTATTTCTGTACTCACCTTAATCCAAAACAAAAGAGGTTCAAACATATATGAGTGATATGATCAATCCACTGGAAGAAATTGAAGGATTGCAGGAACTCCTTGCCGAGGCTTCAGAGCCCGGCTTCATCACGTATGCTCAGATTCTTGTTGCAATGCCAGCTGTGGAACAAGACTTGGGCTTGCTAGATACAATTATTGAAGAGATCCAAGACAATGGGATCGCTTTAGTTGAAAACCCGGCCGATTATCAGTCTATGGGTGACGAGGTCACCTTAAATGAAAGTTTAGCTTATCTATCATCTGAAGTAGATGGCTATGATGGGGATAGCTCACATGAAGCACCACTGTTCGACTTAAGTGGTGTCCCGATCGATGACTCAGTAGGTCTTTATTTCCGTCCTATTTGGGGGAGGAGTCCATACATCTCCTACAATACCTCCTACAAGGTTGTCATTGCACAGAAGAACACTCGACCTTAACAACCTCACAGTTCGATTTTCCCCTAGCCCCTAGCCCCTAGCCCCTAGAGCCTAGCTCCTTTCCCCTCGCACCTCGCATCTCGCTAACTTTTCTCTCAACACACCTCCACCTTCTCTACCTCAACCGGCTCCGCCAAGGCACTCTCATAAAACGCGAACACCGCTTGGGTATAAGGCTGAGCATAATGATCATCAAGGGCGGCTTGCGATTCAAACTGCTCAACTAAAAATAAACAACGCTGCTCTTTACTCGCAAACAACTCAAAACGATTACAACCAGGCTCTGCACGAGTGGCTGCTAAAATGCCCTGTAAACGCCCTTTACAGTCGTCAAATAATGCCGCCTTTGGGGTAATTTTTGCCACGATATTAATCATACTGACTCCTTACTATATAACTTTAAAACCAATGCCCTAATTGGCGGGGCAACCGTAAAAGCCACCACAAACGCAGCAGGCCACGCATTAGCAAACGCCTTCATCCAACTTAGAAAAAATGTATCGCTCAGCCCTAAGATGACATAAGTGACCCATGCCGAAAGTAAAAATGACATTAAAAACGAAAATGCCGCAGTAAAAGTAAAATGAATTTTCATATATCCT
>JBCCHX010000142.1:0-2673 GCA_039028535.1 Cyanobacteria bacterium P01_B01_bin.77 | reverse complement strand
GCCAGATTTTGGGCCAGACTGCCATAATTATTGAGCACCTGTTTAGTTCACAGATGATGAGAGAGTGTGCTTTTTCAATTCACTGACCTTGCAGAGCACCAAGGAAGTCAAGGCAACGAAGCTGCTGTACAGGCATTTCTCGACTAATCTAGACGACTGCTCACTCAAAAGCGTTCTTTTCAGACTGAACGGGTGGTGATCAGTCACAACGAGCTGTTACTGAAAACGGTGGTCCATTTTGGGCTTGCTGCTGAGTGAGATCGAGCTACGCCAAATCGCCTATGGGTTAGTGCTTATAGGCGGCTAATGAAACCTAATCCTAGGATCTATGCAGTGAACGAGTTTCCAAACTGTTCTATTTCTTTGATCAGAGGATGACGTGCTCCCCTTGATATGGCTTGAGATTTGGAGCGCTACATATTAGTCAGACTGTAGATACAGGTCCAAATTTTCAGGATCGTCTACGAACTGCTAGAGATATTTAGCGACGATAGTGAGAAAGCCTGGCTAAGATAAATCATGTCCATATCGTATTAAAATGAGAACCATTCTCATTTTTAATGATTTTATGTCCGTATTTCAGAGAGAGCAGTCAAAGCGTGAACAATTTTCGCTAAGACTGTCCTCACTCGATTCCTTCGTTCCCCTTACAAAGATTTGTAGGGCGATGGCTCCGGTCGCCGCTCTATTTACAGTATTTGGGACGGTATTGGGGCCAGCAGTCCCCAGTCAGGCCAACGTGCCGAGGTCACTCCTGACATCGTCGTTGGGTGAGTCAAAACAAATCACCACCGCTGTTGCAGATGGCGTAAACCAGGTGAGTGGGGGTGAGTCGAAATTCTGTTCCCATAGGCTGGTATCAGCTATTGACGAGATCATTGAAGATCCTCGTTTTGACACAGCCCAGTGGGGCATTGTCGTTGAACCCATTGCTGAGCCAACGGTTCTCTATCAACACAATCGAGATCGCGCCCTGATTCCGGCTTCGAATACCAAGCTGCTGACAACGGCTGCTGCCATCAACCTCGTCAGCGATCGGGTACCTGAAATTCCAATTTCCTTGCACCAGCAGCTGATTGAAGTCAATCGCCACAGCAACAACAGCAAGGCAGATGCTCTCCTACGCCATATTGGCGGACAACACAAGGTAAACCAGGAACTCATGCGCTTGGGTCTCCATCCTGAGACCTATATCCAGGTAGATGGTTCAGGGCTATCCCGTAGTAATCGCATTCCACCCTCAACGCTGATTTCGCTGTTGAAGGCAATGGAAGGCCATCGCGAAGGATTGGTGTTCTACAATTCGCTACCAATCGCTGGGGTCAACGGCACCTTACGAAATCGTTTTCAGAACACCCGCCTGCACGGCAAACTCCACGGTAAAACCGGCACTTTAAGGGGGGTGCGGGCACTATCGGGCTATCTAGACAATGAAGACTATGGCACGATTGCTTTCAGCGTTCTGGTCAATCAGCCTGGGCAATCGGGACAGATTTTGACCCAGGCTATTGACCAAATTGTGTTGCAGGCAGCTCAAGTCAATCGATGTAGCTCAGATCGCTAAAAAAGCTAACAAACTCTGGCTCATCGGGGGCAGCCGACTAGTTGGCCAGCTCCAAACCCGTGGCGGTGAGCAGTGTTTTTTTCAAACACAACGCCATTGCTACATTTTTATAGTAGTAGGCGGCCTCGTTGATAAAGACTGGGTAAGCCGTCTCCTGTTTATCATAGGCAATCACTGAGCCACCAAGGCACTCAAACATCGGGTCTCCGTGATTTAGAGCCTCGTAGTCGCGGTCCTGTAACGAGGGGTGGATGGTTCCAACAATGGTATCGTCAGCCTGCGGAAACATCACCTCCTCCTTGAACTCGAACACTTCGATCGAATCTGGTACCGCTTTCGGCCTCCCTTCGTTTAAGGAATGCAAGTAGTCCAATCCATGGTTTACTACTTCAGCGGTCAGTGTAATGCAATCGCTTCGTAACAACCCTTGTGGAACGGGTCCAATCTCCACTGTAAGGCCGTAGGGACAGATCGAGGTTAAGTAGGGTTGATCATCCTGGATAGGTGGGGTGTAGAGAATCTTCGCATCGGGTATCTGGCATTGGATATATGCTGCTAACTGCCGATTGATTAGGTTGTTGTTTTTTAATATCAGCATCACCCCGCAATTGCTAGTCGAGGTGTGCATATCAAAGATCGCATCGTGCTTGGACGCTCCCTTGGGGCCGATCACTTGGTTAAGGTAAAAAGCCCGCAGCAACTCGTAAGTTCCCCGATCAGTTGAGGCAAGACTATTCATCCTAAAGCAGCGGTTTAAGTCTTCGTCAATAAACCTGCGATTTTGTTCGACTGCCTTTGGGTTAGCCAGAAACAGCTGAGTCTTAAATGATGGTCGACTTATTGCATCCGGGTACGCAGACCAGCGCCGCACTAAGTAAGCTCCGGTCAGTTCGTTACCATGAGTGCCACCAACGATTGCGACATTCAGGATCTTCATGATGAGCAACCTTTCATCAACGTCGTTTCATTTGCTTAGAGGCTGTATGAAAAGGGTTCAAAAGGGTAAAAAAGCTCACACAGTATAGGCTGAAGTTTACGTAAATCTCTAGCCCTGCATGAGCCATGCCTAAAGCCTACACTAGCAGCCTCAGTCGTGCCCAATTTGAACT
>JBCCHX010000141.1:0-2881 GCA_039028535.1 Cyanobacteria bacterium P01_B01_bin.77 | reverse complement strand
CGCCATCCATTACAGGACTTCGATACCATGATGATCAATTGGGCGGTAGAGGCAGAGATGCCGGTGCATATTTTACTGACCAAAAGCGATAAGCTGAAAAGTGGGCCTGCCAAGAACACATTGAATAAAGTACGCCAGCATTTACAGCTTGCCAATGTCGATGATTTGGTGAGCGCTCAAACGTTTTCAGCGCTCAAGCGTAGCGGCATAGAACAGCTTGTCGACGTATTAAATAAGTTACTTGAGGGCTAACGCAGGTTTTTCTTTCTCCCTTTATCTATGGATCAGTCATTGAGTAGAATTATCCTCCACAGGGATTTTTAAATCCAGTGGAGGATAAAACCCTCAGGTGAGTCGACCAAGGGAACTGCCCCCTCAGCCGCTCGCAGAACGGTACGTGAGCCTCTCAACTCATACCGCTCCCATCATTCAACCTCATCTCACAAACCCTGCTTTCCAATGCGCAAACAGTAAGGGACAACTTTGACTTAACTTCTTGATTGTCCTGACTGCCCGCATCTTGCGTCCTCGCAGACGTTTGTACTTCGATTTTGCCCAGCGAATAAGATAGTTATCTATTTGCTGAAGTGAAAATCTCAACTCCCAACGACAATATCTTCCATAGTAGTTGATCCACCCACTTACAACAGGGTTGATCTCCTTCGCTATAAATTCTAATGTCGCTCCACTCCACAGATGTATTCGCCATTTCCTAATCGTTTGTCGAATCGATTGCTTTGCCTTATCACTTACTGCCGGGCTAAAACTGACAAAAAGTTTGCCCCATCTACTTCGACTTAACCTCTTGCGAAAAATGTATAACCCAAGAAATCAAATGCCGTATTAGCATAGGTTAACGTCCTGTCATCATCTTGACAGTAAACAATGCGGGTTTTAACTGGGTGTAATTCCAGACCGCATTCCCGTAGTCGCTGTTCAACTTTATCTTTGATAAAGTTGGCTTGCTTCTCCGATTTACAATGCAGTACCGCATCGTCCGCAAATCTCTCAAACTGGATAAAGGGGTGATTCCTCCTCATCCATTCATCAAACGCATAGTGCATAAATAAGTTAGCTAATAAAGGACTGATCACCCCTCCCTGCGGAGTACCCCTATCACGTTCAACTAATTTTCCATCAAGCTGCATCGGCGCTCTTAACCAGCGCTCAATATACAGCAACACCCAGGTATCCTTGATATGTTTCCTCACCGCCTTCATGATTAGCACATGATCCAAATTATCAAAGAACCCTTTGATATCAAGATCGATAACCCAATCATTTCTCCAGCAACGTCTCCGCGCCACACCCACTGCGTCTAATGCCGATTTATTTGGCCGATAGCCATAAGAGTCTTCGTGGAAATAGGGCTCCACTAAAGGCTCCAACATCAACTTGACGACAGTTTGTGCTATACGATCGGCGATTGTTGGCACGCCAAGCAACCTCTGTCCTCCGTCACTTTTCGGTATCAACACACCAAGAACTGGTGGGGGGAAATAGCTTCCCGATGACAGTCGATCACAACTTATACAAATTTCCTTCGAGATTTTCCTCAAAGTTATATAATGATTGATGATCTACCCCTGCCGCTCCTTTATTGGCTTTCACCTGCTTATAGGCTTCATAAACAAGCCTCTTCGGAATTAGAAAAGGTTTCGCTTTATTCACCAGTTCCTCCCATAAAATGGTTGACTAGCTTCAATCGCTGAATGACTCAACCCCTTTGCTCCAAAACCATTACAGCTTCTTCGTTGCTACTACGGGCTGATCCGCCCCTGTGCCTCACATCCGTACTCTCGTTCTTGTGCTTTAACACTTGAATTTCTCCGTTAACATTGAGACGACAGGTTCCCACGTTCCACACATAGCCTAAAATAGTTTCATGCCACCTTAATGCCGTACACCACTCAAGCAATAAACAGGCTCCCCTTGAGTTCATCCCGGAGCAGATCTGAATCCCCGGTTTTGATGCAGGTTTACGCTTTCGACACTTCATCAGTGATTCACTTACGTTCATCTCTCTATTTCACACCTGACTTAATCTTATTAAGCCTTTTCCGTAACGCTCACTACCCTGGCTCTTAACCAACGCAGCTTACGGTGGTTTGAGACCTGCTCCTGTAAGCCGATCTCGGAGGGCCTACCTCCATCTATTGTGTAGTTACACACATCCCAACTATGAATTCCTTTTTCATAATTAAGTGCGCTCGTGGCACACCAGAACCGTGCGTACGGGTCCGTACACGGCTCCTCACCTTAAACTTATCCAAGCACGAAGATCAAACCATTCCTCTCGCTGTTCTGTTGAACGGATAAATTGTCCCACCTCGTTAATAAACCATGCTACCGGATAGGCCCTTTCCACTGCACGAGTATGTGATAATGCCCAGCGTTTGTGGTTTGAGAATACCGCTTTAGCAGCCATGGCCCGTGGCGCCGTCCGCTTTTACCAAATTATTGAACAAATTGCGCTTGCTTTTCTGTTGGTCAATGAGGCGCGAGCGCAGCCGTCGTCTAATTCGGGCTTCAATCCACGCCAACTGGGCGGGGTACTGAGTAGGCTGTCGAAAAGCCTGCGTTTTGTCTAAAAATCAACTGTCCAGCTTATGGCTGCTAATTTATTGAAGAAATGTGATGGAAATAACAAGGGGCTTGTGATAGATACAGTCTGAATTAATAGTATAGGAATCAGACCCACATGCTCCAGTATTCAAAAGTGGTAAAAAGCCGTAATCAATGGAAAGATAAAGCCAGAATACGCGGTGATGAAAACCGCAAACACCGAAAGGCAAAAAAACGTGACTTAGAAACGATCGCTAAGCTCAAGGCTAAAATAGCGCAACTGGAAAAAACGGTAGAAGCAAAAAAAACTTTTAGT
>JBCCHX010000140.1:0-2893 GCA_039028535.1 Cyanobacteria bacterium P01_B01_bin.77 | reverse complement strand
GTTGCACACCGAACAACGAAACAACGTTTGCGAAGAAGAGACACGCAACATTTTCTGCAGACCGCTCCCCCGCCCCAATCACCACCAGGACCAAGCGTACAAATTTGGTCAAGCGGTCAACACAAGTGAAAATGCCATTGAACCCCTGTGGTCCACCAACAGGCAAATCCGTGATAAAATCCATCGACCAACTCTAAAACCGACCCTCTGGCACTGAAAGCGGTGCCAATAGCCCAGCAGGAGCGTTCCTTCTTCGTTCTGATAACCAATAGTACTGATTTTACCCGTTTCATAAAAGCCATCATCAGAGGCGAATTGCTGAGCCGGTCCAGTTATGAAGAACTGTTCCGGGTTCAATCAAAACCTGCGGAGGGGCATGCCTATCAGAACGAAGAAGGAACGTTATCCTGGGGACTTGGCTGGGTACGTGAAGACAGCGAACACGGACTCATCTATCAGCATGGTGGCAACAATGGCGACTTTACCTGCTACTTTGAACTGTCCCTAGACGAAGAATGGGGTTATGTATTTTTTACCAATAGTGATAAGGGAGAACCGATTCGCGATCTACTACGTCCTTTATTATTCGATGGGGTAGGGGATCTAACGGCATTTGAGTTGCCAGGGATTGATAGACTTTCAGTGAATGATTGGTCCGTAGCGGGGCAATTTGATCATCTCCAAATCCTTACAGAAGAAGATCTCTGCCTTTACCCTGATGCGCAAGCGACACTGGAAGAGAAGCAGTATCAGAATATGATTATTGAATTCGATGTGCTCATGCGGGAAGGAGAGGGGGCTGCGGGAATCAACTTCAGGCAAAAGAATCCACGTAATTACGAGACTTTCTACCTATCTGTAGGAGAATCTGCTACCGCAAATGCGATGCAGTACACACCTGTTTTTAATGGCCATTTCGGTTGGCAACTCTATCATGGAAGCAATTACAACCGAACAGCGTACCTAAGAGCTGATGATTGGGTGCATGTCAAGATGGTTATTTTGGGAGACTGGATGGAGGTCTACCTGCATAACGCTCCCCAACATGCCCTACATGTTTTTGATTTGAAACATCCTGTTCAGCCTGGTGATATCACTTTATGGTCGGAGGTGCCCGCTTGCTTTGCCAACTTCAGTGTATCAGAAATTTCAACTTATGACTTTCACTACGACCGTTTGCCTAAACCCTCACCCCCTCCCGGAACGATTCTGCAATGGGAGGTGTCGCAGGACTTTGGTGATTTCGCAACTGCATTAGCATCGATGACGACAGAATTAAATACCTGGAATACAATCGGTGTGGAATACAATGGGCTATTGAATTTAGGCCGATTACACGTTGAGAGTAACACGGGTAATTGTGCGATAGCAAAAGTTAACATATACAGCGAGCTAGCGCAAACTAAAGCCCTGCAATTTGGCTATTCCGATGAGGTGCAAGTATTTCTGAACGGCAAAAAAATCTTTACCGGTGATCGGACTGCTTTTTACCGGGACGCGCAAGACTGGGCCAAAATTCGTCAGGATGATACCATCTATCTTGATCTTGAAGCTGGCGAAAATGAGCTCTCATTTATAGTGCAAGAATACTTTGGAGGGTGGGGGATAATGGCACGATTTCCTGATCCGGAGGGATTGCAACTGGCTGGAGAGTAATGGCAACTTTCGCGATTATTGGATGCAGATTAATTTATACATGACGCGAAGTGGTTTTACTTCGTAGCTGCTTGCTCGGTAGCTTCGCTGCTCCTTCGGGCTGGGCGAAGCCCCAACCACTTCGGTCAATACCTGCCGGCCATGCTGGCACAGCAGGCGGGTATGCTGTACCCTGACGCTTTGGTCAGGACTTTGCTTGAAGAAGGTTTGGACCTGTGCTAACCGCAGCATCTGTATTCCCAAACCTCTTCAACGTCAGTATAATAGGCGCTCTACAGCGCAACACAAGGGGACTAAACCTTATTGGAGAATAGGACATTAGTAAAAAAAATATTGAACGTTTTTTTTGCCTACTAGTTTCATTCACAGTAACTTCTGTCTGAAAACCCACTGTTATACTTAGTCTTCACCCTATGCGAACACTATACATCCTCGCTCTTCTATGCTGTTGCTCTATCCTGAATGCCCATAAGTTTCCAATGGTGCTGGCAACCAGACACCCGTCACACTAAAATTAGGATGCAGATAAACCCATACCAATGCATTACCAAAATGCAACCAAACTTGACACCGGCAAATAACTTGAGACATAAATAGGACCAAGAATGAAACTCCCAAAACCACTGTAACGGTACATGTTGCAGAAAACAGGCGCGCTGCCCCTGCTAGGAGGCGCCGAGTTGGTAACAATTGCACCGCCGCGTACGTCAGCCAAATCACTGCTCCGCAGGCGAGGGCCCGCTGTAGGTAAGGCGTGACCAACTCGACATCGGCGCTCGCTGGGTGCACCCCCGTTGCCCAGGTCATGGCCATGGTGCACACGGCGAGGATTGTACCGGTTGCCTGTGGTCCGAGCCACCTAACTGACGCCAGCAAGGCTGCCCAAACACCAGCGAACGCCCGGCCAACCCCTGTGCCCCATGTGGCCTGCCCTTGGACTTCGGGAGCGTTCCCTTGTACTTGCTGCATGGTTCACTTTCAGATAAGTCAAAGCCAGCTGGCGGATTCCTCTTAACTTACTAGCTTACCACAATTGTCTCTGTTGACGCTGTAGCTACTCTTAGGCTAAACTTATCTCTCCCTGCAGCAGTCGCAAGGTGGAAGGCCGCTAGGCTCTCCACTCAAGCACATGCCCCGAGCATTGGTCAGCAGGCGACCTAGCTCAGCACGTGCGCGACAGTGGTCAAAGCGGGGACCATGCCAGAAAGCGCCCCCCAAGCGCCCAGGTCATAAACGG
>JBCCHX010000139.1:0-3224 GCA_039028535.1 Cyanobacteria bacterium P01_B01_bin.77 | reverse complement strand
CCCAGCTCTCCATCCACCCGTGAGTGCTTTTGGCTGGTACTGATTTTCTGTATAGACACTAACCGGTACCTAGTGACAGGCTCATGGCAAGAGAATTTCACGTGCATGGTTCGTCAGCCACATCTAAAAGTCCATTGTTTTAGGGTGAATAATTTCACTTTCCTGCCAGTAATCACTGAACAAATCAAGTATACATTAGACTACTCAGCCGTTACCTAGTACCTAGATACTGATTAATTATCCCTTTTTTGGCCCTTTGCCTAGTTTAAATTTGCCCTAACACCCCCACGCCCCTGCGTGCTGGTACTTGCACTGCTTATGTCGCTCTGGCTTCACTGCCTCAACTTAGCCAGCTAGTCCCAACATATAGCGCAATGTCTCTCATCTTTCCTTCTTTATGCTTCGGTGTATGCACCTTTCTGAGAGTTATTTGCCTGATGATTGCCCTGTATGCCACTCCGAGCAGCAGCAATGTCGCACTTGTTGATCCATGCTCTTAGAACCTTGGGTGTACAAGTTTACATTGGACCAATGGAAACAAGGCCGGCCTTAGCTTGACCAGCCTCACCGCATGCTAGGACCTTGCAATGGCAGTAACCTAGAGCAGCTTCAGGTGATGTTTTTCTAGCAACATCGAGCTGGAAATTCGAGGAAGTGTGATCTGAGACATGGCTGACCGGTGCCTTAGATATCTTTGCATTTGTGTATTGTTACACAGCAAGTGTTCTACATGTAACAGCTATCGTTCTTGTTTGCTGTCAATATTCATTATTGGCACAATGGCCCATGGCGGATAAGGCAATCATAATAGTGTTGATAATGTCTTATTGTTGCTGTTTGAATGTGTTTCCTGCCAAAAGGAGTGCGTCTGGTTGGTGGTCGCAGTAGATATGAAGGTCGTGTAGAGGTGTATGCACAGAATCAATGGGGAACTGTGTGTGACGATCACTGGACTCTTCGAGAGGCTGCTGTGGTATGCAGACAACTTGGGTAAGGATAGCACTGTGCCACCTCTCTGCTGCAGATGCCTTTCTTACTCACGTGCGGACCTGAAGGTGATTAAGCGCATTACCCGGGTGATTAGAAATGGTAGCGTCCTGCCAATAGAGGGGATTAATAGCTTTACTAACCAGCCAAATACCACTGACGATAACGACTTAGCCGATGCGACGGGTAATAGCCTACCGTTGGGTGTCTTTGATGTAGAGACGCCGCTGCAGTCTGGTGACATAGTAGAGTACACGGTCTACTTCTTTAATGCAGGTGTGGAACCGTCTAACAATCTCGAACTGTGTGATGAACTTCAGGTACCCAGTATTTTGCGACCCAACAGTTTGGAACTAGCGTCGCCTACTCTAGTATCCGAAGGGGGAACCACACTTACCTTTGCAGGGGATAGTTCGGTGCTCTTCCCTCAGGCTCCTTTGGCACCGCTGGTAGCGTCTTGCCCCTCATTCCCTGGTGCTTTCCCATCAGGCACACCGGCTGGTGGTCTGGGTGTCGGCGCTGGCGGCGGTGTTATTGTTGGCGGACCCGAACTTGGCCTGAATGTGGAGGCTAGCGAGGTCGGTGCCTTCCGATTTACAGTCAGACTTCCATAGTCGGTTTGATTGACTGTCGAGGATTGATTTGATTCGACATTAGCAGTGTTAAGGTGGGCTAGAAATTCTGGCTCACCTTTTTTATGGGCCATGGTATGCAGCCTGATGGACGGGTATGGTTTTGGGCAATCGAATTTTAGTCTGCGGGTTTTATGGCTATCACAACCTGGGTGATGAGGCCATGCTGAGGGGGTTGCGCTGTTGGCTACAGCGCTGCGGCTGTGATTTTCCCTTAACGGTATATTCAAAAGACCCTGACGATACGCGCACTCGTCATCTGGTCAGGGCGTTGGATAATCGCTATGCGCCCAGACGTCGAGCCCAATTGCAAAAATGGCTACGGCATCGGGTGGCGATCGCCACACATCGTTTTTTTATCCTGGGCGGCGGTGACTTGCTGCGCGATGCCGCAGATAGGGATGTGGCGGGTGAATGGCTACAGCCCTTAGAAACTGCGATCGCAGCCCACAAACGTACCCTGATCTTAGGCATCAGCGTTGGCAAACTTTGGCGACCGGAAACCAAATCCCGGATCAAAGCGGCCCTTAACCAGGTAGATTTAATTGCCGTTCGAGATCGCGCCTCCCGCAATCGTCTCGTGGACCTGGGCGTCACTCAACCAATCCATCTCATGAGTGACCTAGCCTTAGAGGCGGTTGCACCGATGGACAATCGACCCACTAGCGGCGGCCCCAACATTGGTATTTCTGTGCGAGCAGTAGCCGCACGCAACGGGCAACAAAGTGACATTAGTTTTTATCAGCAGATTGCCACCCTGGCCGACCAACTCATCGAAACCCATAATGCCACGGTTCATCTGCTACCGTTTCAAGCCTATCCCGACGACTTTCGACAAAAATATAAACCACCCATCGATGATGAAACTGCCATTGCCGAAGTAATGAGCTTGAGCCATTATCCTGAGCGCTTAAACCCCTTACATCGCATCCCTTCCCTAGATCAGTTAATTGATCGGTTGAGCCGTTTGGATGTGATGGTTGGGACTCGTCTGCACGCGGTGATTTTAGCAGCGGGTCTGGGTGTTCCCGTCATCGCCATTGAATATGCGCCTAAAGTAGCAGGCTTTATGGCCGAGATAAACCACCAACAGTGGAATATCCCTTTAGAAACCTTTAGTGCCCAGCAAGCCTTATCTCAAATTAACGCCATATTGCAAGACGCCCCCATGGCCCGACAACAGCTCAACCAAGGAGTACAGGAGTATCTCACCCAAATGGGTAATGTGGATCTGGCATTAGAGCGAGTATTCTTGAGAAAAGATGGGTGACCGCCGCTGCTGATTTAGAGGATGAAACAAACAAACTCATACCTATGGTCAACTTAGGCGAGAAGCCAATTTTTATAGTCGGGATGCCCCGTTCGGGAACCACGCTGGTCGAACAGGTTCTTGCCTCGCACCCTGCGGTACACGGCGCGGGCGAACTGGAGGTCCTTGGCCAGATAAGCCGCGAGCTGACCGCGCGATGGGGACTTAACTATCCGCGCGATCTTTCGAAGCTGCCTGACGCGGTCTTACGGGACGCGGCGCGAAGCTACTGTGAGCGTGTGGCGGGCGTCCCGGAAGGCGCGGCGTACGTTGTGGATAAGATGCCAGGCAACGTG
>JBCCHX010000138.1:0-4350 GCA_039028535.1 Cyanobacteria bacterium P01_B01_bin.77 | reverse complement strand
GATGCAATCGCGTTTACAGCGTCTAGACGACGGTTGCCGCTAGCAACAAATGCCTTAAGTGCAGCTAGGTCACCGACAGGTGCAGTGCTGGCATCAGCGGATACAACCGCTCTAGAAAATGCGTCAAGCATTGAGCTCTCCCTACTTTAAAAACATATTTGGTAAGTTCTGTAGTTAACTGCCACAGCAGTTCAGCTAACCACAGAACAACCATAGGAAATGGATGTTCTCTAAGTCTTCAATATTAAGAACAAAGCAATATTCCGTTACATAAGGCTCATTTAACTCAGGTCAACTAATGACAAACGACGAATCAGCCGTAAGAATAGATCAAGACAACCCTTGTCCACGTCCAGAACTATGGCTTTCCCATGGATGAAGCTGTAGGTTTTAACTTGGACATGGCTTAGAACATGTAAAAGTTTTGAAAAAGTCGAAAGGATTGCCATTATGAATAGCTCTGCTGATACTGCTACTCCCCAGGTAAACATCGAAGAAATTACTGAACTGATTACTGAATTTGAAAAGTATCGTGAGCGCTTGATGAATGAGACTTTAGACGCGGCCAAAAAAGCAAAAATGTCTAAAAAGGAAACCATGGCCCGTTTAGAGCCTGAACTGGCTCAAATTGAGGGGGCTTTGACACAGCTGCGTGCTCAGCTAGCCACACTAACCTCTGAAACAGCAGCAGCCGAATAGGTTGGTTTGATTTGGTTTATGACCTTCGCCAAGCTGGTTTAGTCTGGTATTTGGTTGGTTTGTTTTTTTGATAGGCGCGCTTAGCAATGGCAAATTCTAATACTGATTTGAGTAGCGAAGCAATACAGCAAGCTGCCACCGATAAACTTGTACAACGGGTGAATGAGCAAGTTGACTTACTTGCGTTTGATGATTCAGATCAAGAAACTCTCCGACAGTTGGTAGAGAGTTTCTCAGACAAGCGAGGAATGATGCGATTGCGCATTGCTGAAACTTTGGGTCAAATTGGTGAATCGGCTACGCCTGTTTTAGTTGCGGCCTTGGCCAACCATCCTAATGAGGTTGTTCGTCGGGCCTGTGCCAAAACTCTGACATTGATTGCTGATCCAGTGGCGATTCCTACGCTGGTCAATTCTTTTTTGACAGATAGCGATACGGTGGTACAGGGATCCTCGGTGGGAGCTTTGGCTAGGACCGGTCGATCAGCTGCACCTGAATTATTGAAGATTTTGGAAACTCCTGACCATTCTGAAACGATTAAGGGGCATGCGGCTTGGGCGCTAGCCTTCATGGGGTCCGATGCGAAGGATTTGCTCCTGCAGGCATTGAATGCGGACTCAGAGACGGTAAGGGCTGCGGTGGTAGGTGCGATCGCAAAAGTCGCCCAAGAAGAAGGTAATCCTGATAATTTTGATATCTTGATCAATGCCCTAGGCGACCAAGCTGAGACTGTCCGTTGTGAAGCAGCCGCTGTGTTAGGTAATTTAGCCTATCAGCCTGCTATCCCCACGTTGTTGCCACTGTTAGATCATCCCAGTGCTGAAACCCGTAAATCAGCAGTCTTATCTATCATGAAAATCGGTCAAGCCAATACTGTTGAAGCATTGCAAACAGCCATGGCAAAAGAAACTGATGATAGCCTTAAACCAGTCTTTAGCTTAGCCATTAGTCAAATTCAGAAAAAAACAGCCGCTAATAACGATGACTGGGATTGACGATCAAAATCCGCTCCGCACACAGCTAGAAAGTGACCTCAACGGCTCGAAATGGCTACAAGAATTTAAGGCCATCAATCAGCTGCTACACAGTCTCAAGGCTGACATAGACGACATACAAGCTTGTGAGCTGAAATGGAATACCAGCTGTAACGGGCTAGAAATTCATTGTCCATCAGCAGAGATTGGTCGTCGACTCCAGCGGCAACAGGAGCAAATCATTTCAGTTGCAGACTATGCAAGCCGGATTGCATTAATCCAGCCTGATATCCCAGAGATCCTTTTGAAAGGAAAGTGAGTGAATAAAGCTTTGGCCAGGTCTATTGCTGCAGTTTTTTGTAGAGATTGCCTCAGTGATAGACCTGGTTCGACATTATTTCTCTCGTCGAGAGAAATTTTGCACCATTTCCATCCGTGATAAAGCACTGATGGCCGTTTCTTTTACATAGCCATCTGTCGAATCATCCTCAGCCAGCTTTTTGAGCACTTCGGCAGCTTGTTCACCCCCTACAGACGCAAGGGCATTCACAATTGAAACAGACAGTGCCAGATTTTCGGTAGTTTGCAACGTCTCTAATAAAATATCCAAGGCAGCATCACCAATTTCACCTAAGGCCATGGCTGAAGCAATATGCACCACTGGATTCGGATCGTTGAGAGATTGTTGCAAACCCTGCAGTCCTGGCTCTGGAAATGGCTGCTCAGGATAATTAAGCGCAACTTGTGCTAAAGCCTTAGCACAGCTACCCCGCACGGTCACATTTTCACTATTGCCCAATGCTTCAACAATTGCGGGAACTGCATCTGCACCAACAGCGCCTAACGTTTTTACAGCTGCACGGCGATAGACCGTATCCTCTGCATCCAAAGCCGCCATGAGCCGAGGAATAGTAGTGTCATCGCGATTATCGATGATATCCACCATAGCCTGCTCACGAATATAGGGGTTGGGATGTTTGAGTTTTTCAAAAAAAGAGTCCATGGAATTTTGAGCGAAAATTATTAATTCAACAGTTGAAGTTTAAAGAGGTCTGTAAGATAAGCTATGTGCACTGCCCAAGCCCCCTGATTGCCATCAGTTTGACCGCTGGTTTGGATTAGGTTTGCACAATGGGTACCGCACGATTAGCTTTAGCTCGTACTGCCCAATCATCTGCCTCTAATAAGAGTTTATGCTGACTGTAGTCTCCTAACGTTTCTAACGCCATTAACGATGCATATTGCAGCATCCAAATTTTACTTTGGGCACTGGTGTGCAATGGCATAATAGCTCGTGGATCACTCAGCTCTCCTAAGGCTATAGCGGCGGCTGATCTTGATTTCATAAATTGAGGAGCCTTATTATTGAGGGCTTCCAATAATAATTCATAAGCAGGCTGATGTTTAAGCCAACCCATGAGCTTCATTACGTGGTAATGAGCTCCATAGTCATTATGGGCTTCTGCTTCATAGGTGGCGAATAAGGCAGTTGGTACGGCATCATCCTGCTGCTCAATAAAGGTTTGAATCGCCAGATATGTGCGGCCAAAATCGGTTTGATAGAGTTCTTGGATCAAAAACTCTAAGGATGGAGTCTGGTCATACTCATGCACCAACGCTAGGTCCTTGGGATGATCCAACAAAATTTGTTCGATCAATGGCAGAACCTCGTTGATACTTACTTCTCCGGTCTCCATGCCACTTTCTGCCAATGCGCGGACAGCTCGCAAACGAAACATTAAAGAAATGGGACAGCGGGCAATGGCAGATATAGCAGGATAGTATCGGGAATTGATCAAATCTTCGAGACAGGCTCGACGAGCATTGATGTTATCACTTTGCAAAAATCCAACGACTCGATTGATCTGACTAAAGTCTCGGGCAAAGCGGCAAACGGTTGCGATCGCAGCGCTCGCCGTCGGCTCATCCACATGCTCCATAAAAGGCCGAACCCGATCCACCGCTGCACCATAGTCCAACTTTACCAACGTATGAATAATCACCCGATAAGTCTGATCCGGTTTTGCTAAAAGTTGAGTAATGTCTTCTAAAATCTCTTCGTTGTCCGTCCCAATTTCACCAATCGCCCAAACAGCAGCCTCTACAGTGTACCGATCCGCGTCGGACAAACATGTGCGGATCGCCTTTAGACCTCGCACTGCCTTCAATTTCCCTAAAGACTCCACAGACTTACGTCGAGTAATTCGATTATCCAGTGAGTCGTGGGTAGTATTCACAGCTCGAATAAGCGCATCAATCGATGCCTCTGATGGATAATTTGCCAACTGAGACGCAGCAACATAGCGCTCACTCTCATCAGCGGCCTGTTCGGGAGGCGTATCCAGAAGGGTTATCGACTGTTCTTCTGTCAAACCGAAAATGTTGGCAAAACGCTTATCCATAGGGCCAATCAAGCAACAAACAAAGCGAATAATACTACGTAAAAATATGATATTACAACAAACCTGGAGACTCCGAAGAATCTCCAGGTTCAGACTATCTAAATGCAGTCAAGCTCTTAATCGCAATCAGCCCCTAGGAAAGGGAGTTAATTACATAGTCAACAAGAGCATTGTACTCAGTAAGAGCCTGAGCAGACATGTCGCGAGGAGCACAACCACGGTTGCGAGCAAAGCTCAAAGCTGCTACGTAAGGAGCAGTGGGCAGATTCAGAGCG
>JBCCHX010000137.1:0-4756 GCA_039028535.1 Cyanobacteria bacterium P01_B01_bin.77 | reverse complement strand
GAGAGTATTATCATTGCTACCGGAGACGATGTGTTCACCGTCAGGGCTAAAGGCGACAGCATTAACCGAGCGACTGTGGCCCTGAAAAGGTTCACCGATGGGGTTGCCTTCTCGATCCCACAGTCTGAGGGTATTATCAGCACTACCGGAAAGAATACAGTCTCCCTGAGGGCTAAAGGCGACGGCATTAACCGAGCGACTGTGTCCCTTCAGGGGGTGGCCTATGGAATGACCCTCTCGATCCCACAGTCTGAGGGTATTATCAGAACCACCGGAAAGAAAGCAGTCTCCCTGAGGGCTAAAGGCGACGGCATTAACTGAGTCACGATGGCCCTTGAGGGGGTTACCTATGGAATGACCCTCTCGATCCCACATTTGCAGGGTAGCGTCATCGCTCGCAGAGACAATGCAATCTCCCTGGGGGCTGAATGTAACAGCATTAACCGAGTCACGATGGCCCCGAAAAGGTTCACCGATAGGATTTCCCTCTCGATCCCACAGACGCAGAGTGCGATCACGGCTAGCAGAAACAATGTAATCTCCCTTAGGACTGAAGGCAACAGCTCTAACCCAATGATTATGGCCACGGCAGGATTGGCTAATGAGGTTGCTATTTAGCTCCCATAGTCTAAGGGTATTATCAGAACCACCGGAAAGAATATGATCTCCCTCAGGGCTAAAGGCAACGGTGTAAATCCAACGGCTATGGCCTTGGAGGGGGGAACCGATGGAGTTGCCCTTTCGATCCCACAGGCGTAGAGTAGCATCAGCACTAGCGGAAACAATGCAATTCCCCTCAGGGCTAAAGGCGACAGCATTAACCGAGTCACAATGGCCCCGAAAAGGTTCACCGATGGGGTTGCCCTCTCGATCCCACAGGCGTAGAGTAGCATCAGCACTAGCGGAAACAATGCAATTCCCCTCAGGGCTAAAGGCAACAGCATTAACCGAATCACAATGCCCATGAATAGGAGACCTAATGAGGTTGCCCTCTCGATCCCACAGGCGCAGAGTGCCGTCACGGCTGGCAGAGACAATGCGATCTCCCTCGGGACTAAAGGCAACGGCTCTAACTGAGCCTCGATGGCCCTGAAAGGGCTGGCCGATGGGATTGCCCTCCCGATCCCACAGGCGTAGAGTAGCATCAGCACTAGCGGAAACGATATAGTCTCCCTCGGGACTAAAGGCAACGGCTCTAACCGATTTTCGATGACCTTGGAAGGCTTGACCAATGGGATTACCCTCTCGATCCCATAGGCGCAAGGTGGCATCATTGCTACCGGAGACGATGTGTTCACCGTCAGGGCTAAAGGCGACGGCATTGACCAAATCACTATGACCTCGAAGGGGACGCTCAATGGGATTACCCTCTCGATCCCACAGGCGCAGGGTAGCGTCATCACTGGCGGATACAATGCAATCTCCCTGAGGGCTAAAGGCGACGGCATTGACTAAATTGCTATGGCCTTTCAGCTTTAGCCGTTCACGAATTTCATACCAGGTTTGGTTTAGAGCGTATTGGGCAGAGTGTTTAACCTCATCCTTAAACGCTGTCAAACTACTCCCTACCGTGTCTATTGCTTCCAGGGTGGTTTCTACAGTGCATTGAGGTAGATTGATAAGCTGGTCACGCATTTTACGAGAGCGGTTCTGAATTTGGGCATCGGCTAATGCTTTTTTCAAGGCTGCCCTTTGCTCATGATCCTGCTCGTCGCTACGGGAAAAAAAACTACGCAGATCCATAGCTAATAGCACATCGTTTCGCACCGTACCCGACAGCTCCCTAAGCTCTGCTAGTAACCCGCTAGGTATTAAATAATCTGGGTGCTGTCCATAGCCCATCCAGTCCTCATAGGCATCCCGTGTCCGTTGACCCAGCCGCTGCAGGTCCCGATCTTCCTGACGCCAGTCGGCAAACTGTCGCCACCCCTCCATCAGTGCCTCATGGGCGATATCCACATAGCGCTGCTGCCCATCGCCACCGGTCACCAGCAGCCGTGCCCCCACCAGCCGATCAATCACATAGTCAATCAGCTCTCTTTCACTGTCCGTCTGTCCCAGGGCCAGCAGCTTTTCTCGGATCTGCCGCTGCCGTGTGTCCTTACCTTCCTTACCAATACGAATCAGGCTTAAACAAATGCGGCGGCACCAGCCCTGCTCATTTTTCGCCAACCGGTCATACACCTTCGTCGCCTGGTTGTTCAGCGTTCCCTTTAACCGGTCCATGCCCGTATAAGCATTCACCGTTAAACAGTGGTTTTGCTTATCCCGCTCATCCCACAGCGCTTCTAAAGCAAACTCCAACAGTGGCAGAGCATTACTCGACGCTTTCATATCATCGGCAATCAGCTGCAGCAAACCATTTTCGATGCTGTGCCCCTGCACCTGAGCCGGTTTCTCCACGGCATCCAGTAGCACCTGCCCCTGCAGCCGCCCCAAAAACACGGCATCTTTTTGAATGGATTCAATCAGCTCCCCATAGCCCAACCAGTCCGACAAAAAGTCGGCCCGCATGGTGGTGACGATGGCCAGCTGCGAGTTCTCCACCCTGGCAATCCCCGTCAGACAGTCAATAAACTGCTGCTTTTCCTCCAGGGAAGAGCCCAGGGCAAACACCTCCTCAAACTGGTCCACCACCAGCAATATTTTTTCGGTTTCCAGCGTTGCTGTTTCGGCCAACAGCGCCACCGCCCCCAGCAGATCCTTCGCACCAATGCGCTCCGCCATGCGGTTTACATCCCGACTGTGGCTCACCAACTGACAAAACGCATTTTTCAGCATCGCCATGGGCTCTATCCCTGGCTTGATTGGTTCTAGAATCCGCCAGTTGCCCATCTGCCGCAGGGCCGGTATTAGCCCCGCCCGCACCACCGATGACTTCCCGCTGCCCGACACCCCAATCACCGGCACAAAGTTGGTCTGGCCTAGCTTCGCCAGCAAAAGCTCAATCTCTTGCTCCCGACCAAAAAAGAATTTTTGCGAGTCTTCGTCAAATGCCTTCAACCCCTGATACGGGTTCTCTTCACTAATTTGAGCAGCCGGTGCCATAGCTCCATAGCGCACAATTTCAATGGAGCGTCCCTGCCCCATGCGCATAGGTTCCTGCTTTTCCTGCTGCAGCTGCCGGGCAATATGGGCAAACAGATCGTCACCGGTAATGGCTCCGCCCTCTGGGGCATTTTTCTGGGCTAACCCGCTCAGTAGCGCTGTGGTAAATACGCTGTGTTTCTCTCCACTCTTCGCCCAGGCCGATTCCGAACTGCGGGCAGCGGTGATAAAAAAGTAATCGGTCTTTTGGCCAAAAGTGCTAAAGCTCTGCTGAAACAGCCCCTGCTCAATTAGCCCGCCACTGTGGCACGTATCCAGCAGCAGCACCAGATTACTCAGGTCAGACTTAGCAATCAGCTTATTGAAATTCACAAAAGGAATGCCAAGGCGCTGTTCCACAATCGTGTTGGCTTCTCGCCGCACTCGACAGTTCGAGGTGGCGATATACCCAGTCGACTCCTCAGTAAAGTCATCCTGCACCAAAAAACTATGGCCCGTGATGTAGATCAGCGCCTCATTTTTGTGGGCCGTCTGCTGCAAAAAAAATTTGAGCTGGCCAACAATATCCTCATAATTCGCCGTTTCTAAAACGGGCGTGATGCGATATCCGCTCGTCTGTAATATCTGTGCTACAGCCTGGGCATCCGTTGCCGGTCGGGTCAGCTGATTAAAGTCACGATAGTCAGTCAGACCGATTACCAGGGCGTATTTAGCCATAGTAGGCAAACAAAGGCTTAAAGTTTGGCAGTGCTATCCATTTCTCCACATACCATAGCGGACATTCCCGATCCGGTTATCCAGAAAATTCGTAGCCACTTAACCTATGAGTACCATTCAACCCTACGTCGTCCAAGACGAATCCGGCGCAGAATATACCGTTTATATTCAAACCGATGATGTTGTCCCCGCTACTCCGCCTAAAGATGTCAAACGCGACGGCACTATCTGGGACGACGACAACGAGTCCTACGGCAACCAGCCCCGCTCCACTGTCTCTAAAGCGACTCTAGTCAAACTGCGAGAAGTCAACGGCACGATTCGCACCTACGCCAGATTTGTCATCGACGCTTTTAAAGATATGGGCGGCGCAGAAGTCGAAGAACTGAACTTCAAGTTTGGCCTTAAATTTAGCGGCGGTGCTAACGTGCCCGTACTAGTCAACGGCTCAGCCGAAAGCAACTTTGAGGTTGAGGTGAAATGTAAGTTTCCCAAACAACCCTAGTCAACGGCTTGACGAGACTCAGCACTCAGCATTATGGTCTTATGCAAGGTTGTTATAGAGCGACCTTTTCCACAAGGCTCAATAATTCTTAGCGCCATCGGCAGGTGTTGAGACCACCGTACCGATGACTCGCCCCCGAGATTCTCAAGCAATCCCGGCGGTTGGGGTTGATTTTACCCTAGCCACCCCGATTTTCACATATCAACCGGGGTGGCTAAGCCTTATTGGGTCTTGGTTTCCTCCCTATTTATCTTCACTTCGGAGAACCAAGACACCATGTTTCAAGATTTTACCCAGGGCTCTGACGGGTCCACAGTTTCACCTGCTGTATCAGCTGTTCTGCCTGAGTACGCCATGGCGATTGCATTTGACCTAAGTAGTGAGGATGGTCTGTAAGTACTGATTGTCCCAAGCAGCCTTTTTGCGTTTAGCCTTGATGCCGATTTTAGTCGTGTGGTCTTGATTAAGGAGATTGAGAGCCATGCG
>JBCCHX010000136.1:0-4845 GCA_039028535.1 Cyanobacteria bacterium P01_B01_bin.77 | reverse complement strand
GTTGGCATTGAGTGAAGAATAGAAAGGATGTTTCTTTACCCGAAAGCGTCTCCTGAGCGGGGTCGTTAGCATGGCCGCTCCAGAGGGGTTAGGAGATGCTGGCTAGGTGTGTTGGCTTCGACTTCGCTCAGCCAACGGGACTTCGCTCAGCCAACAGCATTTTTGAAACAGTTACCTTTGCCCTCTACTCTTCTTTAGAATTGTTGTTAGCCTCTAGGGCTGCAACAATCTGATTGCGGCGTTCTCGTAGAGCAGAGTTGCCAGGGGCCAATTCAAGGCTGCGGTCCCAGCCAGAAATGCCTGCTGATATCATCTCACTTGCTTTTTCAGGTTGATTTTGTTGTGTGCAGAGAAAGCCATATTTTAAGCAGGTGGTTCCCTTATTATTCAGCGCATTGATGTAGTCAGGTGCGCGATTCAGGGCGCCATCATACGCGTCAATGGATTGTCGATAGGTGTCGAGAGCGTCCTGATGCTGAGATAACGCGGCTTGTAAATCAGCGAGCCTCTGGAGCGAATTGCCTTTATTATTCAGCGTTTCTGTACTGTTTGGATCTTCCTGTAGATCGTATTTATACGCATCAATGGCTTCTTGATATTCACGTTGGGCTTCACCATAGAGAGCCAGAGTCTTGTAGTACTGTCCTTCCAGGTCAGAAATCTGCCCCATTTGAAAATAGCTGCTTATCGTTAGCTCACGCCGCATATCTAGCAGAGTGCAGCACAGGTCATAGCGACTGAGTTTTAATGTCTCATCAAAAACATTAGCCCATAAATCAATGCCCTGGGACCAGTCCAACCGATTGATATGGTAAATCGCTTCCAGATTACTCTCCTCTTGATAATGCTCTGCCAGTACCTGATGGGCCGCTGCCACCTGTTTCTCATCATCTAAACGTCTCATCAAATCGTGAATGCGATACCATTCTGTTCCCCGCTGCTCTGTCTGCCACACAAACGAAAACCGCAATAGTCGATTAAACGAAGGGCGATCCCCTGCAAAGTGTAGCTTTTCACCCAGCAGCTGATAAATCTCAAAATCAAACGCACGACAGGCGCTGAGGGCATGGATGGCATAGCGCAGGTCACTGTCCACATAGCGTAGCAATCGTTCAATTAGCTGCGCACTCTTTTCATCAAAGGCATCCGGCACCGTGGCAAAGTTCGCCGCCGATAGCGAGTTGCCATTATGCGCCGCCTCCAAAACCACATCAGCACACAGCCCCAAATGCAGCGGATGCACCGCATCCTCAACCACGCTGGCATAGACAATCAAACTATCTCGCAGCGCCTCATCCTCAATCTCCACCTTCTGTAAAAATACCACCGCATCCGCCGCCGACAGGTTACCCACCTCCACACACCGCAAATACTGTTCAGGAATCTCCGTTCCCGGCTTAACCGCTTTTGCCATGGGCCACTGGGGCACGTCCCGCCCCGCCACCACAGCCACAATCCCCTTTTCTAAATCCAGCTGACGCAACAACCGCCGCAGCCACTCATCCTGAAAGAAATCCTGTTCTCTCGGCAGGTTGCGTCGTTCCCCCCAAAATGCCTCATGGGTATCAAAAAACAACGCTAGCCGCTGTGGATGATGGTCTTCCGCCATGGCTGCATTCAGATCCCTGGCAAAGTATTCCGGTAGCCGCTCGATTAGCTCCCGATCCACATCCAACCCACGAATTGTCTCAAACTCTTCTTTACTCAGCCCTAATTTTGAGAGATATAGGGTCAGCTTCTGTCCCACCTGAGGATTCACCAAACTAAAAAAGGCATTGACCACCGCCCCGGCTGGATTCTGAGTCACCACATCAATCAGCGTCGTCGCTAACCCAGCCGCTTCCCCCAAGGGAAACATCGCTTTGATTTCCTCTGATGACTTGCCCTTACCGTGCAAATACCAAATACAGGCAAAATCATACCGGGGAAACGTCAGCTTCCAGTTAGGTACGCTGCCTGCCGCCGACTCCCCCAACGCCTTACGCAATAGCAATAACCCATAAAAACGATCCCTGGGTTGCGCTTCCCCCACCAGGGTCAACCCAAAATCCAACAGCGCTGACGGCACCGCCAAATGCTGAGTACTTTGCAACCGCTCTAACCCATGGGCCAGGTCTTCATCCGATTTTGCCTTAGCCGTCTGCCATTGGTCAGCCGTCAGCCGCTTACAAATATTTTTCCGCAGATACTTCAGCAGCAGCGACTTGCCATTGCCCCCCGGCCCATGGAAAAACAAAATCGTCTTTTTCGCAGGGTCGTCATTTAACTGCTCAGCCAAAAGTCGGCTATAACTAGGGTTTGCTGTTAAAGTCAGGCACCCATCATCTGCAAGGGTTTCAATCTATTGCGATGTGCTTAAGTGCACGAGGAAATAGCTACAATGCTCAAAACCCTTGCACTTAACCAGGGAAATGTACCGACAATCGTCACCCGACCAGCTATCGTTCCAAGATTTTTATTTGCCATTTGGGGGCAAGTTATCGGAAGAGAATCGTTGGGTCAAACTAGCTGAGATGATCCCATGGGAAGAGTTTGAATCGCTCTATGCTAGCCAGTTTAGCGAGGATATAGGAGCCCCTGCGAAAGGATTTCGGATGGCGTTGGGGGCATTGATTATCAAAGAGAAATTGGGAGTTAGCGACCGAGAGACGATAGACCAGATACGCGAGAACCCGTATCTGCAATATTTTCTAGGACTTCATGAGTACAGTAATACGCCCCCCTTTGATGCGTCAATGCTGGTGCATTTTCGCAAACGAATCAGTTTCGACTTGGTGTCAAGAGTCAATGAGTCGGTGGTTGAAGCGGGCCTGTCCCCATCTCCACAAGTCTCGCCCCCACCTGAGGAGACTGCATCCGAGAGTGATGATGATGACTCAGAACCACCAGACCCAGGAAATCAGGGTCAGTTGATTGTAGATGCTAGTTGTGCGCCTGCCGATATTCGCTATCCGACCGACCTGGATTTGCTCAATGAGGCCAGGGAACACAGTGAAGGTCTCATCGATGAGTTGTATCAACAAGTGGCAGGATGTCTTCCCAAGAAGCCCCGAACGTATCGCCACAACGCTCGCAGAGACTTTCTCAGGATTGTGAAACGGCGTAAAAAGCCCCGCAAATTGCTCCGCAAAGGTCTGCGACAACAGCTCAACTATGTGCGCCGAAATCTGGGTCATATTGACCGGTTAATCGAGGCAGGAGCCACGCTTGCGGTGCTGAATCCACGGGAGTACAAGACGCTGTTGGTGATTCATGACGTCTATCGGCAACAACAGTACATGTACGACCACAAGCGGCGACGGGTCGATGACCGCATCGTGAGTATTTCACAGCCCCATGTGCGACCGATTGTGCGCGGTAAAGCGGGCACCCCCGTCGAATTTGGAGCCAAATTCGATATCAGCTGTATGGCAGGCTATGTGTTCCTCGACCATCTCAGCTGGGATAACTTCAATGAATCCACACACTTGATTGCACAGATCGAACAGTTCCGAACTCGAACCGGACACTATCCTGCCTCAGTTCATGCCGACCAGATTTATCGCACACGCGATAACTTGAGGTGGTGTAAAAAACATGGCATCCGTCTGAGTGGCCCGCCCTTAGGTCGACCGTCCCTGGATGAGGCTCAACAAGCTCTCCTCCGACAACAAGCCCGAGACGATGAGAGTGTTCGGGTCGCCGTCGAAGGTAAGTTTGGTCAGGGTAAACGACGATTTGGGCTCGGACGGGTGATGGCCAAACTCGCCCAAACGGCTGAAACCATGATTGCCATCACCTGCTTGGTGATGAACTTGGAGAAACGGCTACGCCGTTTTATTGTCTTGTTGTTGCGGGTGTTGATACGCTTACTACGCGGCTCTCAGGCAGATGTGAGCCCCTTTACAGATACGTTAAGCGATAACTGGCTGAAAATTCTCGACCCTGGGAGAGGGCCTACTGACCATGTCTGGGCTGTTGGATAATCCCTGAGATTTCTATTGAGTTTTTCAGCAAACCCTAACTATAGCGATCCGTAAATAACGCTAGAGCACGATCACCTTCTGTTACCGAAGGCAGTCTCTGCTCATCATCAGCAATGCTCATCGACAGGGGGCACGATTTTCAACCCTACTCTAACCGCTACACTCGGAACTGCCCACACCATGGCAAAATCTGCCCAGGGACGATGACTACCGTTTGCTCACTTAGCAATACGCTAGCGTATAGATACCGAGACCATGCCAATGCAAAGTAGTCTTCCTAGCCTGAGAAATTAGTCCATGGGCATTTATGACGCAATTCTGATTCCTGGCGGTGGTGTGCGCGAGAGGGGAGAGCTGCCCCTATGGACCCAGCGTCGATTAAACCATGCTATCGAAAACCATCAGGATGCCTATTTGATTCCCCTCAGTGCTGGCACCACCCATAAACCACCACCGCTCGACGCCCAGGGATATCCAATTTTTGAATCTGTTGCAGCCGCAAACTATTTGATCCAGCGGGGTGTCAATTCCACAACAATTTTGGTCGACACCACATCCTATGACACCATCGGTAATGTCTTTTTCTCACGAGTGATTCACATAGAGCCTTTGCAGCTGAAGCGGCTGTTAGTGGTGACCTCTGAGTTTCATATGCCCCGGACAAAGGCTATTTTTGAGTGGATTTATCGGTTAGAAGGGTTGCCACAGGACCATCAAATCTCGTATGAGACTGTTAGCGATGACGGTATAGACAAAGCAGTCTTAGAGGCACGCCAGCAAAGGGAAGAGAAAAGTCTCAAAACATTGCTGGAAACTGCCGGTAAAATCCATTCCCTGAGGGATTTTCATCAGTGGTTATTTAGAGACCATGGTGCCTATG
>JBCCHX010000135.1:0-4968 GCA_039028535.1 Cyanobacteria bacterium P01_B01_bin.77 | reverse complement strand
GCTTCAAGTCCGATTTGGTCTATAATCCCGGCAATGATGCCTAAGTGATCAAGATCCTCAACGCGCATCTCTCTAAGCGGCTCTGAAAAAACGTTACCGCTTAAATTACCTGATTTTTGACCTAACCTGCGGAATGTGCGCGATCACTGACGATACAGCGTGTTTTGGCGGTATCGAGATACACATGTGGACGTGATCTCGCATCAGATGGCCTTCAACAATCAAACACTCCTTCTGACGCGCTAATTCATGAAAAATTGGCCCCAGATGGCGACGAATATCTCCAAATATTGCTTTCTTCCGATACTTGGGCACAAATACCACATGGTACTTGCATTCCCACTTCGAATGTGAAAGGCTTTGATACAAATTCGACATTTTGCTTTCTCCTATGGTTTCACACGGCTGTGTTGCCGTAGGAGGAACTTTACTGCCGCAACGCTCAAAGCTTTTCTGGTCTCACTGGTCAAACCAGTGGCTTACCTCAAATATTCAGTTACTTACCTCTGTTCAGTTAACTAAACCCCTCTTAGCTGAAAGATATAGCTAAGAGGGGTAAAAAGAGAGAAAAAATTTAAGGGAACACAGTTAGAGGGAGCGCTGAGACTGGCGATGTATCAGGCCAGTTGATAATCTCTCTAAGAAAATGAGGTTGATTACTGCAGTAGACTACGTAGCATCCAAGCATTTTTCTCATGAATTTGTAGCCGTTGGGTCAATAAGTCAGCCGTAGGTTCATCATTGGCTTCATCGGCTATGGCAAAAACGGTGCGGGCTGTGCGGGCGACGGCTTCTTGACCTTCTACTAATAGCGCAATCATCTCTTCTGCTACGGGCACGCCTTCAGTCTCGCTAATGGAGCTGAGTTTGGCGTACTCGCTATAGGTACCTGGGGCGGGGAACCCGAGTGCCCGAATCCGCTCGGCAATGGCGTCTACTGCGAGAGCTAATTCGTTGTACTGTCCTTCAAACATGAGGTGCAGTGTCTGAAACATGGGGCCTGTCACATTCCAGTGGAAGTTGTGGGTCTTGAGGTAAAGGGTGTAGGTATCAGCCAGGGTGCGAGATAGGCCATCTGCGATCGCACAGCGCTGTTCTTCACTAATACCAATATTGATGGGAGGTGTGGACATAGCTAGTCTCCTAATCATAGGGGGATGGGGCTGCAGCTAAACAATCTATTTGACCAGACGAGAGCTACTTGGCCAAACACTACAATGCAGCAGCTCAGCAATTATATAGAGATCAAAGTGCTGCTTGGCTGTATTTTGCGACCTTCTTAATCATACTCATAACGATTTCGACTTGACAATAATTTTATATCCAGAGCCCAGAGTGATAGGGATAATCTCAGGGTCGGTTGCAAAACTCCTACAAATTATCAACCCAGGTGATCGGGGTTTGGGCTATGGTTTGAAAGTTAGTGTGAACGGGCAGCTGTGGCTGATGCATGAATGGTAGTAAGTCATTCCTTGGGTAAACGAGCCGGATTAATGGCATTGGGACTGCTAGCTGTGTTTTCCAGTCACACTCTGGCCCAGACGCCGCTAAACCCGGAAATTCAGATCGGTTTGGTGCAGCGATTTGGTGACGACGAAGCAGACAAGCTGGTTTTAACTCCCTTAACGGGCGATACCCTAACGGTGTCCTTTGAGACCAATGGCCAACCCCAAACCATTACGACCCAACAGCTGACATTAGAGGTAGAGGCGCAGCCGTTACTCCAGCCGGTACTGCAGGAGTGGGTGGTGCTCAGCAGCCATCGCAGTTTTGAAAGTGCTGAGGAAAGTGCCAACCGGTGGAGCCAACAGGGGATTGCCACAGAAGTAGCGCAGCCGAATAGCTGGCAAGTGTGGGCTAAGCGGGAGGATTACAATACGCCGCTGCTGCGACGGTTGCTGCTAGAAAGTTTGCACACAGCTGGTCACACCAATACTTTTATCGATAGTCAGGTGCTGACAGAAGCGCCTCGAGCGGCGTTTATTGCCAATGGTTATCGCTACAACCGTCACCAGTTTCGGATTACCAGTGCTAACCGCCGGGTGCAGATCGCTGAGAATGGCGGTTCTAAAAAGCTATTTGGCGGTGACTTTAAACTCCAACCCAATGCCTACGGCACCTATACCCTGGTCAACCAGGTGCCGATTGAGCTCTATTTGCGTGGGGTGGTGCCCCACGAGATTGGTCCCGGTGCGCCTCAGACTGCGGTCGAGGCGCAGGCTGTTTTGGCAAGAACCTACGCCCTCCGAAATCTGCGGCGGTTTGCCATTGATAACTATGAGCTATGTGCCGATACCCAATGCCAGGTCTATCGGGGACTGAGTGGTGCAGTTGAGCGGGCAGATCGTGCGATCTCGGCTACCCAAGGTCAGGTCCTCACCTACAATGGTGAGTTGGTCGATGCCCTCTACTCCTCCACAACGGGCGGTATTACGGCCCGCTTTAGCGATGTCTGGAATGGTGTGGACCGTCCCTATCTACAGCCTGTGATCGATTCCATTGCCTTTAGCTGGGACTTAGCTGCTCGTCCCCTATCCGACGAAAACAATTTCCGCACCTTTATTAGCCTTAAAAATCGTTTTAATGAAGACGATTGGCCCACTTTCCGCTGGCAACGCTCCGGTACCCTGGCTGAAATTACTACCGGCGTTAAGAAGTACCTGACCAACCGCAAAAATCCCCTGGCTAATCTCAATACCGTTACCGCGCTTACCGTCACCGAACGTTCCCTGACAGGACGGGTGCAAACCCTATTGGTCAATACTGATATCGGTGACTTTGAGCTCCACAAAAATGAAGTCGTCAGCGCTTTGATCCCCCCTCGCAGCCAGCTCTTTTACCTAGAGCCGATGTATGAAACTAAAGCAGTCGATAAGGACGAGCCGAAAACAGCAACAGCGGCAACCCCGACGACTAGTTCAAACCCCGCCGCTAAACAAAGCTCGCCTGTACTCAAGGGCTATACATTTGTTGGTGGAGGCTTTGGCCACGGTGTTGGCATGAGCCAAACAGGCTCCTATCGGCTGGGGGAAAACGGTTGGCCCTATCAGCGGATCCTGCAGTTTTACTATCCCAACACCCAGCTGTTACCCATCAGCAACGACATCGTATTTTGGCAGGATCCCGAGACACCTTCAGAAGAGACATCCCAATAAAAAGCGCAGCCCCTCATAGCTAGGGGGCTGCGCTTTTGGAGTTTGACTAATACTGGGTTAATGCTTACCTAACGACTTAAGCCCATTAGGCCATACCTCAAGCAGAAAAAAGCCTAGTAAAGCGCTTCTTCCTGGTGAGTCATAACAGTGCAGTCAGAAGTAGGATAGGCCACACAGGTTAGCACGTAACCAGCTTCGATCTGATCATCATCCAAGAAAGACTGGTCGGACTGATCGACGGTACCAGACGTAATTTTGCCAGCACAAGTAGAGCAAGCACCTGCACGACAAGAGTAGGGAAGATCAAGGCCTTGCTCTTCAGCAGCATCAAGAATGTACTCATCATCAGGTACTTCGATAGTGGTATTCAGGCCTTCATCTTCATTAATCAAAGTAACCTTAAAACTTGGCATGTTAGTATCCTCTGCAATTGATGTAATTATAACTTCGTTAACTTTCAACAGGCCCTATCAAATACTTAGCAAGGAACCTATTTGGAGCAACATCGCTTCTGATACTAAGGGAAAATTATAGGTCTGCGCTACTTTTACAAAGGTCAGCCGAATGGTATTCGTAATTGGACCAAGACCTTTGCTAAGGTTTTACTTATGGATAAATAAATAACTATCTTTGTAAAAGCGCCAAAATCCATCGCACTAAAGGATTACAACGATAAAAACGTAGCCAAGTAGCCTACGATACTCAAATTAAATTATTGCTAATTAATATTTTGATTAGAAAATTTTATGTATCTCTATTTAGGCATTGATTAATAGAAAATCGGCTTTTTTTCAAGACTTTCATTGTTATTAAAGTCTCTTTAGTAGGTCGACCTAAATGTTCAACCTTGAGTTTTTAATATTAAAAATCTATCATCCTAAATTTGGCTTTGCACTAATAGATAATCATTATCATTAGAGACAACATTTAATGTTTACCACGGATTGAATTTATACCTCTTAAAAAACAAGAGTGACCTATAGATGAGTCACTCTTGTTTTGCTCTAATAGCTGAAGCCTAATGCTAGACAGCTAGAGCGGTATAGATAAGAACGGAAAGCTTAGTACAGAGCTTCTTCCTGATTCGTCTCAATAGTGCAGTCGGAGGTAGGATAAGCCACACAGGTCAACACATAACCTGCTTCAATCTGGTCATCATCCAAGAAGGACTGATCGCCTTGATCAACAGTACCGGACGTAATCTTACCAGCACATGTGGAACAAGCACCTGCACTGCAGGAATAAGGAAGATCTTCTACTGCGTCACTGTCGTTAGCAGCATCCAAAATTGTTTCATCGTCAGCAACGTCAATCGTAGTGCTGTTTCCATCAGTTACCAAAGTAACCTTAAAAGTTGCCATGCTAATATCCTCTACTATTGCAATGACTGCAACCCCGTCAATCCCCAATAGTTCCCATAAAGGTTAGTAATGGGGAATCTGCTAGGGCAACATCATTTCTGATACTACGAGAAAATCATTATGCTTTGCTACTTTTCTGAGCAGTGGCTGAATGGTTTTCGTAATCAAACTAACGCTGCTCACACGATTTTACTTATGGAACCTGCCATTATTGTATCGATAAATATTACTGGAATCCTCTATGGATAATGGTTTTCACGTTTTAACCACTTCAGTGGCATCGTTAGTAAACCTTGAGTGAGTTATGATTAATTAATCTTTTCATCAGAAATACTTATATTTTATTCTGCGGATAGATTGCTGATAGTTAATGCCAGCTTAGTCTGGTTTTCTTCTATTACTAAGGAAGGATAAGTTAGCTTGTTTTGTATTTCAATTTATCTTTTCTTAGT
>JBCCHX010000134.1:0-4998 GCA_039028535.1 Cyanobacteria bacterium P01_B01_bin.77 | reverse complement strand
CAGATCGACGTTTGAGCGCACCAGCGCTTCTATATCCTCGACCTCCGAGTCATCCCGATTGAGTTCGGGGCGGGTGAAAAAAGTTGGACGAAAATCAGAAGGCCGTGAAAGCAGCCCTCTTTTCGAACGGACGACGTGCCGCCGGGCTCACTGAGCGGTGCGGTTGAGCCGCGAGTCCATCCGGCCGGGGCTGCGATCTGCCGGGATCGAGTGCAGCGATGCCGTGGCCTTGGCGTGATCCAGGTCGGCGAGAGAAATAAATAGATAGTGAAAAAGTAATGGAAATCGCGGCGGCGGCAACTATCCCTCTGATAGTTGCTGGTCTATCACTTTCAAGTTTTTGCTCACTTTCCCAGTGACTCTCTACTAGTCTACAAGATCCATAAAATGCTCCATCCTCCCTTATTTCTATCTTTTCGTGTTCCTTTTCATACTCTTGATAAACAACATACTTTAAATCGATACGTGCGGTTTCAATCTGATATTTCGCATCATCAATCTGCGTCAAAAGCAAGCCAGTTTTGGGCACGACAAGACATTCACTCTCCTGCAAAATAGAATCATAGTTTCCTTCTTCTAAAATAAATGCACACAGCTTACACTTCCCCTCTCTTGCCCTTCTTAGGGCCAACGGCAATTCAACATTCATACAATAATTCGACGATGTAAAATTGGGCGTAAGTAGCAATAAAATAATGCGTGACCTATTTAATTGAGACTCAATTGTCTCATCGACTTTTACCCCTGGATTGAGGTTTTCGTCTACAAATATGTCAGTTATTTCGTCCAACGAGCGATCAAAAAGAGTGTTGATGAGTGTTATCCTTTTAGAGATATCCTTTCTGGCATATGAAACAAATACTGAAATTCTTGCGATAAGGTAATTCCTGTCAGCCATACTAGTTTCCTAACTTCTTGAAGAACGAATGTTCCCGATTGTAATTTCTATTACCCAGATTCTGAAACTTCAAGTTTTTAAGTTGTTCGTTTAGGTTTTCATGAGCTACTTCAGTCTTGCTGGAGTCGGTCGAGCACTGAGGAAGAAGTAGACCGAAATTAAATTGATGGAGTCAAGGCTGCTGTTGGACCAGTTTCGTAAATCTAACTATTTATACTAGGTAGGGTCCTTATCGCCTGAATGGTATGATGCGCACCCAATATTTGACTCTTTATCTGAATTTCTATTGTGAGGAATGTGCTGGAGTAATCCGCTCGTCACGGACCAGGTTATTTAAACCTACATCCATCAGATGAAAAACGACTTCTAAGTCAGTGGCTCTAAACAATTCCTCGTTTTGATACGCGTTTAAGCCATTACACTTTCCCAAATTTTCGAGCCCATATTCCATGAAGCTTTCTGACAAATCTGTCTCAGGAATTTTCCAAGTCAAAGATAGATGTTCAGTTAATCCATTTTTAATTTTAGTATGGTTCTTCAAGGGAGAACCATTATTTAGGTCCCTAAAAAGCGAACCAGGGTCTTGACTGAAGCAAGCAGCCACCTCAGATGTTGCACCTCCAAAACCTCCTACGAGATAAAGAGGCATGTTGTCTCTACAAGCAAAAAACGCTTCCTCGGCAATCCCTGAAAATCGTCCTTTATAGTTCTGGGTTTTGCCACCCAAACACACTCGTACGCCATTCGCGCTTATCTTCGTTAGCACATGTCGCAACAACCAAAACTGTGCAACTGGGTTATCGTGCAACTCTCTTGAACGAGTCTCTCTTAAGGGATGATCTAAATCAATGTATCGGTGTATAGACTTGTGTTCATCTTGCCTATCGCCACAAAAGCTATGCAGGCTGCCCACCTCCAACAACCCTCTGCTTTCCTCCGATGCTTGAATCGCGAATTTGCTAATTTCTGAGCGTTCCGACGGAATAAGGTTGAACATCCTTGGCAAGTTATCGGGAGATTGCTCATCAAAGTTTAGCGGAGAAAATTTTGTTTCGGCGAGACTCGCTACGATTCGCATAACGCCATCTGCCCGCCAGTCATGTCCAAACAACATACGAAATCCGCGGTTTAATAAATACTTAGAAAACCGGTAAATAAGACTGTTATATCCCTCTGCGTCCAGCCCTAGCGCTCGTGCACTCTCACATTCTGAAACACTAAGACTCGCCCAGGTTCTAGGGTGAACTAGATTGTGCATATACTAAATTCCATTCTACTTCAGAAAATAACTGAGTCTTTTTCCCTGCTATTTGTTTGTTAAAAGCTGTTTCGATCTCCTCGGGCAAAGTATCTCCTGGATATATTATCGAGCCGATCTTCCCAGAATTAGAAAGTCTAGCGATTGCGCCTTCGATGCTAACAGAGGTTGGGTTTCTAGGCAGAACAATTTCGTTATGTTTTGGCGCAACTCTGAATTGAAGCTGAAGATATTCTATGTGACATCTCAAAGCATGGAACAACACGCGAATAAGGTTACCATCGGATATATATACCGTATCGATATTGTCTAAGGGTAGCGTTCCGGCTTCTCGATATAACCTTCGTCTCAAATCTACGACTATCATAGGCATATGTTTTCTCTCCGCCCATAAAAACTCTTGTCGGCACCAGTAACGGTTTTCATATTCTTCACTTCTTAGCACAAGAATCAAGCTCGATTTGGCCGACGTTTCCAGCACTTTTCTCCATTCGTCCCCAGGCTGTATGCTTTCAGCATCAAAGAAGTATCTGAACAGGTTTCCGATTTTTGACATAGATTTCAATCTATTCAACAGGCTCACTATCGCATGGGCCATTGCCATTCCATCTGCTTTAGCATGACTTATGAAAAGTCTTGAAGCATTTTTACTGATTTTACCACCTGGCAACAACTTGATCAGTTCTACGCGGCATTTTTCAAGTGTCGCCAATGCGCATGCTATCGGAACAAATGAAGGTTCGATACTTCCTTCGCCTGAAACGTTTAGCTGAATTGTTCCATCAGTGATTGCTGGCGGTATTTCGATCTTGATTCTCTTCAACTTCTTTTTGTTAGAGTTCAACAACGTCTCTACCGGTCTTGGCCATTCCTTATGATCCCTGGAAATTATTTCAACCGCAATCGTGATTTCGGCACCAGAAAGCAATGCATTTCGATACACACCACTGTCCAAGACTTCTGGATCAAGTAGTGGAATATTGATTCCCATTTGTTCTGTGAAATACAGGTTTTCGTTTCCTGACCCCTGATAATCTCCCTTGAACACCTGCTTAAGAAGATTTAAATATTCTCCCGTAAGTGGGTCAGATCGATTTCGAACAATGATGACTTGTATGGGGGTTTGGCGTCGCATCTCAGCTTTTGGTTCATCCAGTTTCTTTTTCAGAGCTCGAACTACTTACGTCCGTCAACTCCGATAATGTTTTACCGAGATGAAGCAACTTTGGTCTTAAACCGACCAACTTCTTGAGAATAGTATCACGATGATTTCCTTCTCTTTCCTTGTTCAACAAGCGATATTTCTTCGCCTGATACAATCTAGCCATGAATGCGCGAAGTTCGTTGTCCAGGTACTTTTCTGATTGTATTGCAGCACTTACTAATTTAACTCCATATATTCGAGCCATAACTGAATGTAAAAAGACACTCATTCGGGTACAGCCTCAAAAAACTCCTTTTGCAGGGCGCGAATCTGATGTCCTAGTGAATTAATCGCTGATTCGCATTCGTGAAGATCAGTTGGTAACAGTTTGTGATGGTGACTACGGAATATTCGGTCTCGCCACGGTTCATACTCAAACGGGAGCAGAGGTGGAACCAATTGATCCTCTTCTTTATTCGTTAACATCGATTTATAGCGTTTGCCGAAACAATCTTTATAAATCTCACGATCTCTTACAATTGTATAATTGTGATTAATGAAAGTTTTATACTCCTCGTAGCTCCAGTTTGGATCGTTCTGGGTAAATGTCTCCGGCTGTACAATTTGAATAAATGCAAACGAATGCATGGCAGCCGGTGAAATTTCTTTCTCTATGTCCTCCCCTATTTCAATTTGATCTCGGTCGTAAAATCCTTCTACATCTCTTCTCCGAAGAGTTTCCACCACCGCATCAACCAGAATGTTTTCATTGTTCCAATCTCGTTGGTCTAAAGTAGATTGACTGACCAATCCATTGATCACCTTTTTGTACTTGGAATTAAGTACCTTCGGTGCCCCATTTGTATAGGATATAAAATAGTTTTTCCATTCTCTCACCAGTTGAACTCCATATCTGAAGTGAGTTCGTTGAGCTTCAGACCAATCCTCTGAAAACATCAACTCTATCAGTTCTGCAACAACATCAAGTTTCTTTTGTCGCTCGGTTTCTCCATCATTTTTAAAAGTTGCAACGTGCAGTACAATATTAAGACACTCCGCGATCCGTTCTTTTTGCGTGCTTGTTCTGAGATTTTCCGCTCTCATCTCAATGCTTTTTTTAACTGATTGAACCAGTTTTTTTTGTGCTGGAAAATCCCAGTCTTCTTGCAGTTCAGTCAGGCTTCTTCCAAATTTATTTTCCAGATGACTATGGTCACCACGGATTTCCACGACATCGTTCTCGGCATACAGCTCGACCAGTTCTTTATAGAAATCTGTCATATCAATACTACCGACCCATTCAGGTTATTAGCCAATGAGCTCCTTTAAATATTTATGCACAACCGATAGCTGATCATCTTCTGGATCGAGCTCAACCGCCCTTGTTATCACAGAAAGTGCCTGGTCATATTGCTCCAAACCCTGGTATTGATTGGATAATCAGTTAAGTTAGGGTTAAAGGATGTTCGTGGGTGTGCCTAAGCTTGGTTTATCTTTGTGAAAGATATGGGTGGCGACAGCGTTGATGGCCGGTTGGGCGCGGCCTAGGTGGTGAGCACGGGCAAGGGTGCAGCCAGCTCCGAGGGGTTTCCATTAAAGTAGCAATTGGACACTATTCTGTAGGATTATTAGGATGTGTTTGCAGTTCCCGGGCCCCCTGTAAAGCGAGATGTAGATCATAAAATTGAATTGACTGAT
>JBCCHX010000133.1:0-5422 GCA_039028535.1 Cyanobacteria bacterium P01_B01_bin.77 | reverse complement strand
GGTTGTATCGCTGTGGTCTAGTCTATCGCCTCGCTTATGGTGCGCGTTAGAAGATATTGAGCTGATGCAGGAAGCTTTAGACGGGATGCCATCAGCCTTATTAGATATTCCGGTGGAACGGTTTCCGGTGGGGCGACGGTTGTTGCTCAGTGCAGTGAAGACATTGGTGTTGCTAAGCCAGACTGAGGAAGATGCTGAGTTGGCAAAGCAATTCGGTGTGTATCCGGTGGAAATAGACAGGTTACGACAGGCGTTGCCTGAGGCTTTAAACTCCCTGGCCCAGGTATTAGATCCCTTAGGGTTTCCTCAACTGGAACAAGCGGCAAAGGATGGGGCTGCTATTATCCAAAGTGGGTTACCGTTGGAAGCCGTTGCATTGCTGGACCTGCGAGGGGTTGGTCCGGTGTTGGCGGGGCGTTTATATGAGCAGGGCATTACGCCTAATAATTTCCGGCAAACGTCTGCTGAGGCGATTGCCCAGGTGGACGGGATCAGTATCAAGGGGGCTAAGAAGCTGCTAATTGGGGCTGAGAAAATGATGCAGCGTCGTTATTCGCTTCATCGGTATAGGGCTCAAACGGATCAACGTCCCTGGAATTACTCTATCGAGCCTTATCGTCTGCGGCGGAGTCTGGAATTGAAGCATCGAACGACACCAAATCCGGCTTTGAGAACAGTCTATGGGGGGAGTGAGGAACGGCAGGTGCTGCGCAAACTGGATAAATATCATTGTTCTTGCCCGGACTTTGCGAAGCGGCAGCTGGATTGCAAACATATTTTGTACTGTAAGCAAGTTGATAAGGATCAGGAGATTCTGCAGGCTGTGGCTGACTTGCCCGATGATGTGCAGAGTAGTCTGCGGTGTGGGTTAGCAACGTTATGGCAAAGTGTGAATCGGAGGTTGCCATGGTAGCTTTGCCATTTCCTAAGGGGACTTTTCTGCCGGTGACAACCTTTGGGGATAAGTTTCCCTTGGATGATCTGATTCGGCCTTTTTTGTTTCGGTTTGCGCCGATGGCGTTGGTGAGTTATCCCTATGCGACGGCTTTACCAAAGCGGGTGGAGCTACCGTTATTTTTGGATTCTGGTGGGTTTGCGGGTTCACTGGCGGGAGCAACCTATGAGTATCATGAGGATCATTTTGCGCTGAGGACGCCAGAGGGGTTGTTGATTGATCCGCTGGGGTTGTTGCAGTTGGCGGAGGTTCACTCGTCTATACGGGCGGTGGCGACGTTAGATGCATTTATTCCGGCTGTGATCGAGGAGGAACAGCGACAGTCACGGTTTGAGTGGACGCTGAAGAATGCGGCGTTTATGGTCAAGCATCGGAAGCAGGCTGATTTATTTGTCTATGGGTCGTTACAGGCGTGGGATTTTGCTAGTGGGAAGGCTGGGACGGAAGCGTTGCGTGAGATTGGTGTGGATGGGATTGCGGTGGGGGGAATGGTACCTCGAGCAGGGCGACGGGAGGAGATGGGGGAGATTTTAGCAGGGGTATTGGCTGGGGCTGGAGAGTTGCCGGTGCATGTGTTTGGGTTGGGGCAACCGGAGGTGGTGAGGTGGTTGTTTGGGTTGGGTGTTTGGAGTGTGGACTCGTCAGGTTACGTGAGGCAGGCGGTAGGCGAAAGATATTGGCATGCAGACCAAGGGAGTTATGTTTCGCTTGCAGTGCTTAATCCTTCTAACTCCTGTAAATGTGTAGTATGTCGTTCAGGTGTTCAAAATTTTGATATCGGCGGGTTATGGGGAAAAAGTAGATTAGCGCTACATAACCTAAATGCTTATGCATTAAAATGAACGTTATTTGCTTGGTTTAGCGACCTTTTGCAAGATCAGCGTAGATAAAGATTTCGATGCCCAGTACTATCAATAAAAGTGCCTCGACCACGCATAAAATTTGAATGGCGAGGGAAATTTGGGATGTAAGCAACCAAAATGCCACAACTGCAGCGATCCCAGAAATTACGAAGGTAATTTCATCAATGATTAGTTGCTCTATTTTACGTCTGCTACGACGCTTATCGCTTCTATGGGCAATTTCCCATCCAAAGGTAGTTTCTAAATCTGGGCTACCTGTTAACTGCATCACTTTATCGGTGAGTTTTAGGCGAATATACTTGCCAATTGCTGAGATTTTTTCATCGTTGATTAGGTAGGCCCAGCCTAGAATAAGACATACCCAGGGCAAGACGAGCAGTGCATAATAGCTAACGGTTTGGGTTAGTGCAAAGGAAAGAACTGCACCAAATACCGCTAAGGTTACATACAGTAAATTATCGCGAAAGCCAATCCGGCTGATTTGTTCTTCCTTAAGCTTTTGATATTCCTGAAGGTAGACCTCAAGAAGCTGATCGTTATTAGTACTCATAAGTGACTCAATAAGCCTCTATAGATCTAAATTTTAGCTTATGAACGTTTCCTTTCTATATCGGCTAAGACTTCTGGCAGATCATCTAGGGCACAGGTGCGCCATCCACCTCGTTCGAGTTGACGTCGCATTTTGGAGGTGACTTTACCATCAAGAGCGAAGACGAATTCGGCATCTTCTAGCTGACGAACAACTTGCTTCTCGCCATTTGGATTTGTTTGAATACGATATCTTAATGCACGGCCTCTGGCTGCCCATTCTTGTGGTTTATGCGCATCAATAATTTGAAGAACATTAATTATAAGACTAATATCATTTTTCCGAGCCAAGAAAACCTTAAACTTTCCCTTTGAAGAATTCTCTAACAGATCGCCTAGAATAGAAGAATATCGTTTCTCTTCAATATTCCATCCCTCGTTCTCTAGAGTCATCTCTAACATATTTCTCAATGGATCAAAATTAACTAGCTTAACAGCACTCTTTAACCGAAAATCGAGCAATTTCCTTGCCATTGCATCATAGTTGCCTGTTAAATCATTTCGTCTTAAAGAAATTAGTTCATCGATTTTACCGCTGGTTTTACCTAACTCTTGCCATGCTCTTGCGATAAAATAAGATAATTTCTTCGCTCGTTGATCAGAGAAATCAAGTTTGATAGCAATACTTTGAAATGCACCTATTCGCTCTGTATAGTCTGGATAGGAGGCAATTATATTATTTAACTCGCTTTGGCTTTTTTTAAGCTCAATTGAGACGAAATCTAAAAGCCAGCATCTAGAATGTTGTATACCTGCATACGTTTCCTGCTTATAATTTTGAAATATTGCCTCTCGAAAACTTTCTTCTCCCTGAGTAGAAAATTCTGCGAATATCTTCGCCATTTGAGTTCTTCTTTGATTCTGATATATATCTTCGAAATACCATTTCGCTTTTTCCGTCTCTGACAATACGGTTCGAGCTTTGCTAACAAGGCCAAGGGCATTTGAATTTTGGAAAACAAAAGAAATCTCTTTTCCCAAAAGAAGTTCACTGTTACTTGCAACACTAGAATTTTTCTTCGCTATTTTCAAGCCTCGTAATTTCTCCAAAAGTAGCGATTCTAAGCCAATATCAGTCAAATCCAGGCCTTCTTGATAACCACCTAAATAATTTAATCTATTAGTCAGGTGGTTAAATTCTTTCTCATTTAGAAAAAGTGTTTTTATAACACCTGCCTTATAATATGTTTCAATAGGCTTAATTGCTGTGGAAGTCTTTGATGTAGAATCTCTTATTATTTCCTGTTCCCAAAGCTGCTTTAATACATTATCTGTTTTAACTGATGGCAGGGCTTTTTTGAAGTACTTAACTAATTGATCTATTGCATCTAAATGATTTTCTAGGATGTTGACAATAGCTTTATTTCTAGAAAATCCATCTCTAGCTAATTCCAAAGCTTTATTTTCTAGACTTCTTATGGAATCCTTCCCTTCTTGATCTAAAAATGAATCCTCTTGAGGAATCAAGGAACTATCAAAAAACGAAAGAGATGACTTAACCGTTGAGCCTGACAATCTTGTACTAGGATTGCCATAAATCAAACTAACGGCAACTAAATCTGTTCCAAATCGAATTTTAGCTTGAGAAACTAGATTAAAGTAACGAAGCGTTTTCATCCTTAGAGCATCTCTTCTGTCAGTTTGGGTGGCTTCCATGAAAACAGGAGAAGATTCTATATTTTCGAAGAAGAAATCCAGCTTTGTAGAATCTTTTTCGTATTGCCAATCTTGTCTGAAATCAAACTCACATCTTTCTAGTACTTTTTGTGTAACTAAATCTAGAATTTGACCAAATCGAGTTTTTACAGAAACATTACCTACTTTTTTATCACTGCTTAAAGGTTCAACATTTAGAGATAAAGTTTCAGTTTCAAGAGGAGGAGTGAAACTATTAGGTCCAACATCTTTCAATTGTGCTAGAAGTTCAAAGGCAAATAAACTGGCATTTTTGGCCGCCAATGTTTGGGAAGACCGATGCTCAGTAGGCTCTTCACCACTATCTAATAAGTCTGCAATGCCTCGAATAACAATGGCTGAAACATCATTAACTTGTCTGGCGGTGCTGAGAAAGCCAAACCCTTCCATGTCAACCGCAAGAGCATCCTCATAATTTTGGGTTAGATACTGTGCAATCCTTGACTTCATTGAAGCCACTACGCGTTCACCTGCTGCAATCGCCGTCACAAATGCACGAGGTAAATCCTCTAAGCCAGATAGATCCTCGCGACGCCGCCAGTCTCGCACAGTAGCTCGCGCACTTTGCTCTAAATAGTAACTACTAGGTAGTTCTATCGTGTGTCGGAGATTGAACATCTCATTGCCAATGCGACCAATTTCATAGTTGTAGACCTTTGTTGAGACGACTACATCTCCAATGGTGACATCCTTTAGTCCACTAGCAACCCCCACAGATAAAACTACATCCGGATTAAAGAAGGAAATGACTCTCTTAGTTTCAATCGCAGCGCTATTATTACCAGGCCCTGTTTCTGCAATTATGACATCCCAAATAACATTCTCTGACCTGAATCTACCAAATTCATAAATAATCCCATCAGGATGCAGAATCTCTCTTAGCTCTGATAAATGCTCTCTAACCGCCAGAAATTCTTCCGCTAAAGTCGTCAGAATCACCACGCGAGGAGGTACAATACCTCGTCCCAGCGGTTGAAGAATAGTTGTATCGGAGATTACAGGGTTTATCGCCTGAAAAATGGGTGATTTCTCCGTACGTTTAGCAAATCCATGCTTAAGAGGAAGATCTAAATTGACTTGCGTTTTAGATGGGTGAAAAGTGCCATCAATTAAATTCTGTTTTTCTGAAAGTTTACTAAACTCTTCTGCCGCACTTTCTAAATCACCACTGATCCACTTAGCAATTCCATTGCAATAGGCTAATAACTCAACACCATTTTCTGTTGTTTTTAGTGGATCGGCTAATATCTGGTACACATGTACCTGACTCAAGCCACTCAGCTGGGTCAAGCCGGGTCATGGAGGCAGGGAAAACTCACAG
>JBCCHX010000132.1:0-7104 GCA_039028535.1 Cyanobacteria bacterium P01_B01_bin.77 | reverse complement strand
TGGGGATGGGTATAAAACAGCTTGATTACCGATGATTTATGGATGGAGCATGGGTGACGTTAGGCTTCACTTATTAAAAGAGGTGCCCACCATCACGAGAAGGCCGTTACCAGTGCAAGCGCGCTGGGGCGATACTGGCTGCTCAATTGAGCCCCTTAAATAGACTTAAAAAACTGCTTGAACGCTCAAGCTAACGATAACCATTAAAAATGAATGATATTCACCCTTTGATTGCAGGTAAAGACGAATAGAATCACTGTCTTCTGACCTGTTATCTCATCAAAAGATTTTATTAAATGTCTACGCTTTATTTTAGACGCTAAAAAATAGTTAGAGTAAGGACCGCCTTATATAGTTACTATCCGCAAACAAAATATAGATTTGCTTGAGGTTTTGATAATAAAAAATGATTCAGGGGCTATCTAAGGGGGCTCATCATGACTGAGCGCATGGCTATTGTATGTTTCGTGATGAGTTAGGTGCAGAAAGTTGGGTTTGAAATAAGCGTTGGCCATTACGACTAGCAACGAGTTCAAGGGTCAGCGGACCTGTGGTAAAAATTTGCTTGCTAGCGACAGCTTCAATATCCAGCGGCGCACCGTAGTTTTGAACCTGATTAAGAAAATCAATAACGGGCTCGCTAAAACCACCGGCTACGCGAGGATTGTCTACGATGATAATGCCCTCTAAGCTGGCCTTGATTTGGGCGCTGGTGACTAATGTGCGTAGGGTGGCTACCAACGTAGGGGTGCTAGGATAAGCTGTCTCAATTGGGACGCGAGCCAGGGTTTCTCCTTGATCAAAAACAATGCGGTTGAGTTTTGCTTGCAGGTTGACTTCAACACAGGGAGGCTCCTGTTGCTGCACAACACAGGGTTCACCAACGACATAATTACCGGAAACGCCAACGCGAATTACATACTGCTGACCGTCGGTAATGTTTTGGATGATGCTTCTAATTAACTGAGGATTAATCCGTAAAATCTGGACTGATTTATTGGGGGCATCTGGCCAGATTTCATTTAAGGCTAACCGGTTGGCTTCAGCCAATAGCTGTTCAATCTCAGCTCTTGCCGCCGCCATGGATTGAGGTCGCGTAATCAGTAGGGCCAGGGTTTGATTGCGACTGATGGCGACGTTGCCAGCGCGTAACTTTAGAAATTCAGATTCTAGTCGTTGGATTTCATCTTCCAAGAAGGCCTGCTCGGTTTTGAGTCTTGCCAAGGCATCTTCTCGTTGGGCAATGGATCGATCGCGCTGCTGTAGCTCTTGGTCACGGTCTGCTAGGGCGCGATCTCGTTGGGCAATTTGCTGTCGTACTTCAGCTTGTTGACGTTGTAAGCGCTGGCGGTCTGTTTGCAGACGGCCAATTTCCCCCTGGAGCTGATCGGCTTGTTGAGAGACGACACCCAGCTGGGCCAGGGTTTGATCAAGACGCTCTCGAATAATGGTTTCCCTGGCGGTGGCCTCATCTAAAAAAGTATTTACCTCGGTGAGTTCACCTTCGGCTTCAATCTTTTGACGAGTAACTGTATTGAGGGCCTGTTCTACTTCAGCCTTAGCATTTTGAGTATTTTCAAGAGCAGTGCGAGCCTCTGATAGATTGGCCTGGATTTCTTCAAACTCAAATAATCCTTTCCGTAACTGCTCACTGGCAATCAGCAGTAGCCCCAGCGTAGACGCTGAGATCACACTGCCCGTCAAAATACTAACGACCGTGGCGGTTTGACGGGGGCGCAGGTTGAAGAGGGAGAGACGGGCTTTGCCCACGCGCATACCAATGCGATCGCCCAAAGTAGCAATAAGGCCACCGAGGACGAGCAAGGTCGTAATCAGTATTAGACCAACGTCCATCTAACGTCCATCCAACGGAGTAAGGCACCTGAGCAGGCTCTCGTATAGGTTACTTGATTGTTTGCTTCTGTGCTCATCCCCGTAGTTACGGGAATATGCCCATGGTAAGAGCGGCTTAGGCAAACTGCTGACTGAGGGCGACGGGATCGTGGACGGTAATCTTCTTTTTGTGGATGGATATCATTGTGTCCTGACGGAGGTCACCCAGCAGTCGGGTAACGGTAACCCGTGTGGAGCCAATGGCCTCAGCAATGGCCTGATGGGATAGTTTGAGATCGATGGTAATACCGCTGGTGCTAGGGACTCCAAAGTCGCGACAGAGGATCAGCAAAAAGCTCACTAGGCGAGAACCCATATCCCGATGGGCCAGGGTCTCGATCATCATCTCGGTTTGAAGGATGCGGGATGATAGCCCTTGGAGGAGCATGATGGAGAGTTCGGGATGTTCCTCAAGAGCCTGCTTTACCTGTTCGATAGGCATGGACATCAGCTCAACCGGGGTAAAGGCTACAGCATGATAAAAACGGTCGGAACGATTGCCCGTCAGCAGGGATAAAACTCCAAAAACACTATTTTCCCGGAGAAGCGCTACTGTGATTTCTTCCCCAGCTTCGTAAACTCTAGAAAGTTTGACGGCACCTTTGAGCAAAAAGTAAACACGTTCAGCCGGATCGCCGGGGAAGAAAATTGTTTTACCGCGTTCATAAGTTTCGGCTACAGGGGGGAATGAGCCTGTGGATAGCTGCCGTAGCAGGTTGGCAAGGGGTTTCTCTGTAGTCACGGTAGTGGGGGAGTGCGATCGCAAAGCTATAGCAAGGTGAAACTAAAAGTAACTGAGAACAGTAAAAAATGAGTAAGGATTTCAGGATTTAAATCGATTCCATCAGTACCAGATAGCGCTTACTGGCTGAATTTCATGACTTTAGACCAATAAAACTCAAGTCTGTCGGTGTTTTTGTATAAAGGCACACAAAAGCATGGCTTTTCCATCAGCTCAACAGGTACCTGATGCACACTATCCAGGTGGCGACCTACACTAAGCAGTACTTCACCCATAAAACTCCAGTTCTGAGCAGGGATAAGGCTCAAAGAGCTAGCTACGTCCATGGTAAGGCTATCCATGGGGGACCATTTTTCAGTATGCTCCTATGGGCCGTCCTAATGGCGTGACCAGGGCATGGCCAGATACACATCCCAAATACACTCGTTTTCGATACCGCTCCACTCAACCATCATGTTAGACCTGACTGGAAAAAATGCCCTGGTAACCGGGATTGCAAATAATCGTTCAATTGCTTGGGGGATTACCCAGCAGCTGAGTAAAGCTGGCGCTAACATCGGTGTGACCTATCTTCCTGATGAGAAGGGGCGCATGGAGAAGAAGGTTCGCGATCTGACGGAGCCCTTAAATCCCAGTTTGTTTCTCCCCTGTAATGTCCAGGATGATCAGCAAGTTCAGGCCACCTTTGACGCGGTTAAGGAAAGCTGGGGCCAGCTAGATGTTCTGGTTCATTGTTTAGCCTTTGCTAATCGTGATGACCTCACAGGTGCTTTTAGTGACACATCCCGTCAGGGCTTTCAAACGGCGCTTGATATCAGTGCCTATTCCTTGGTGAAACTGGCTCAAAAGGCTAAGCCTTTGATGCTAGAGGGAGGAAGCATTGTCACCTTGACCTATCTGGGTGGCGTGCGGGTGGTCCCCAACTATAATGTCATGGGTATCGCTAAGGCCGCCCTTGAGATGAATGTTCGCTATCTGGCTGCCGAGCTAGGACCCAAGAATATTCGAGTTAACGGGATCTCTGCGGGACCGATCCGAACCCTGGCCTCATCGGCAGTTGGCGGTATCCTGGATATGATTCACCATGTAGAAGAAGTCGCTCCCCTGCGTCGCACAGTGACCCAAGCCGAGGTCGGTAATGCTGCCACATTTTTATGTAGCGATTTAGCCTCGGGGGTGACAGGTCAGATTCTGTATGTTGACTCTGGCTATGAGATCATGGGAATGTAATGGCTTTTGAAGTTAATTTCTGAGTGTCCATATCCCCATGGCAAATTGGCTTGAGCATAGCGTATATGTCGATGTGGAGGCTCCCATAGATTTGGTTTGGGCCCTATGGTCAGATTTAGAACAGATGCCCCAGTGGATGAAGTGGATTGATTCGGTTGAGCTGTTAGCCGATCAGCCAGAGCTATCGCGATGGAAGCTGGCATCTGGTGTCTGGGAGTTTACTTGGCTATCGCGTACGGTCAATGTGATTCCCAATCAGATTTTGCAGTGGGAATCGGTAGATGGTTTACCCAATCGCGGGGCGATTCGATTCTATGGGCATCACGATGGCAATAGCACGGTAAAAATGACACTGTCGTATTCGGTGCCTACTGTGTTGGCCCGATTTATGGAAAATGGTTGGCTGCGGGGAATTGTAGATTCCACATTGCAGGCCGATCTAGAGCGCTTTCGACAAAAAGCTGAGCAGATAGCCAAGGCTGACTGAACGGCTTGTTTAGGGTTTAACGGACGGCCATGGGCTTCGACATGCGGCGGGCGGAGACATGCTTGCAGTCTCTAGACCTGGTTATCTTGTTTCAGGATGTGCTGGGGTGGATGGCCCCGTCAGAGGGGCGTGCGATCGCAACAAGAGCCTTTAATTATTCCTATCGGGCCCACTGTATTGCCCAACGAGATCATGCCAGGGTTTGGGAAATTAGGCTCAATCGGCCCGATGTTCTCAACGTCAAACTCAAGGCCAGACTGTATCAAACCATCCATAAAAAATATCCCCAGCCGCTACTCATATTTACCGATCGTCAACGGTGTCGTAGCCTTTGGTACTGGCAACGTACTGCCAATAGCCACCACTCGCTCGTTTTTATTACTCAGCAGCCCCTGGGAGCATGGCAAGCTCGACTCAGCTACCTGGCTGATTACACCCCTGCCGCGGGGCGGCTTGATCTACAGACTCAGCCCATTGACTGTGCCGAATTTACCTCGCAGTTAAAACAGCAACTATCCCAGCTCAGCGACAGCATTACCGGCATCGACAATAGTTGCGATCGTCGCTGGTACGCGGCTGTGTTATTACAGCGGCTGATCATTATTCACATCCTGCAGCGGCGCGGTTTACTCGATAACAATATTTGGTATCTCCATAATCAACTCGGCCATAGCCAGCAACAGCAGCAGGATATCTTTTTTCAGCAGGTCTTACAGCCCCTATTTACCCAAGGATTTGCCCTGCCAGCCCTAGAACGGCCTCGAGGTGTTAGCTGGATTGGCCAAGTTCCCTACTTAGGGGATGTATTTTATACCCACCCCCTGGAGCAGCGCTATGCCCAGATCAACATTGCCGATGCCCCTTTTGAATCAATTTTAGTCTGGTTTGAATCTCCCCTGTGGCAGCGAGTTAGCAATTGTTGGATGACAAACACCATCGGGTTAGCGTTTGAGCAGATACTGACCGATGGAGATCTGCAAAACATAGGAGCCATGGCAGAGGGACAAGGTATCTGCTGTGATCTTGTAATTAATCAGTTGATGCTTCGCCAGCTCAACCTGGAGGCAGGACCCTCAGCCCCTGATTTTTGGGATATTCTTTTTTGCGGACAGGCTAATCACCTACGTCAGTTGGTGCAGACAATTTTGCCCCAATTTTCCGTCCTTGATCCAGCCTGTGGTGTGGGAACACTGCTGATCGAATTGCAGCATCGATTGGTCGATATTTACAGCATCCTTATTGGTCAGTTAGGCCACTCTCCCCACAGTCAGCTGGATATCTGGCTTAAAGGAGTACAGACGGAAAATGCGTCGCTGCTACAGACAATCTACCGTCGGATTTTTAAGCAGGGTCTCTATGGCGTCGACATCAATCCAGCCATTGTAGATAGTGCCCGTCTCCAACTGCTGCTGGGTTTAGTCGCTATTGCCCAACATGTCAACGATGTTGAACCCTTGCCAAACCTCGATTTCAACATCTTTAAAGGCAATAGCCTAGTGGGCTTTATTCGAGTAGATGAGGCCGGATTTGATCGCTTGCGGGCCACTGAAACATTACTACAAGGAAATTTGCTCCAGCCCCTAGCCGCCGAAAATTATCGCACCATCCTCTCTGAGAAAAACATTGCCCTTGAACACTACCGCTCCCGCGCCTACCTATTAGAGGAACTGCAACAGGGCATCCCCCACTATGCTCAGCTCGAATTTTTTCGAGAACAGATCAATCAATTAGATGCCCAAGCGCAGGCTAAACTGAACGAATTGTTACTGGTTGAATTTAGTCAGACCCTAGGCATCCAATTTAGAGCAGCTCAGCTGGTCCAAGCCCCTCGAAAACGGTTATTAGGCATTGAAGATATCGTCGAACTAAAGCCCTTTCACTGGGGGTATCACTTCAACCACATTTTGGAACGAACCCATGGGTTTAGTGTAATTATATCCAGACCTCCCCAGGGAATATTTCGGCCCACAGCCCAAGAGTTTTTTCAACAATTTTGTGATTTAACCCATAAAAAAAACCTGGATGTTCGCACCTTCAAAACTGCCAAACGTTCATTGCTTAATGCGGATCCTAATGTTGCTAAGGCGTGGCTGTTTTACCAAAGCCAGCATTCGTTGATGACCGATTACTTTTATCGATCTCCCCATTACGATCACCAAAGTCCACTGCTCAAGGGTAAACGTCAACGCACCCAGCTACGTAAACATTGGTTGTTTATGGAACGCTGTTTTAATCTTTTGGCCCCTCAGGGAATTTGTGGATTGATAGTTTCTAATGACATCAAAGATAGCCCCCGAGGAATGGCCCTGCGCAGCTTACTTGAGACGCAAACGGAGGGGGATATGTGCATGAGCCTACCTGGTGTTCCCCAAGATATCGATCGGTGTTTTCTCTGGTTTTACAAGCAATAGGATTAGGGGTATGACAATATTCTGAACAGGTTAGTTTGAAGTTGCCCTAGGGTGGATAGTCCTTCGAATAATCGATCATTAAGCCCAAATCCTTCTCTAAGGTCAGACAGTTACGCCCATCGCCTACCCTAAGTTGATAGTCGACTCGATCCATGAGCTGGTGCAAAATTAACCAGCCATATCCCCCTTCTTGGGGATCTCCGGGACTAGGGGGCTGATAATTGCGCATATCAAAACCATGACCCTCATCCCAGACTTGTAACGAGAGAAAACTACCTTCAACACCTAGTCGTAGAACAACAGGAATTTCAGGATGATCTTGATGGGCATGGCGCACAATA
>JBCCHX010000131.1:0-7363 GCA_039028535.1 Cyanobacteria bacterium P01_B01_bin.77 | reverse complement strand
CCTTCCTCGATAGTGCGCATTTAGCGAAAGAAAAACAATTAGATCAACACGGAGAAAAGGGTGTAAAAAATCAAACACAACCTGACAAATCTCTAAGTGTCAGATAACCCCCTTCTGTCAGATGAAGTTTGATCTATTACACATTATCGGAAATAGTGAGTAGGCCATGTGAAACTCTCGTCTGCCTCCTTGTCTATTTGCTATCCTTTAACCTCGTTGCTCTAAACGAAAGTTGTGAAGCCCACAGGCTGTTTCCATAACATCATCGACAAACCCCGTAACCCGATTACGAAACTTTTGCACCAAAATCTGGCATCGTTTGATACCCCCAATATGATGTTCGACTTCCACCCGAAGACTGGATATGCCGCGATTGATCACTTTATCGACCTCGGTTAATTCTTGATTACGAGGCTTTTTCTTCGGTTGTACAACGGTTACTCCCTCAGGTCGATATCCCTGAAACCCCGTGTCTTGAAGCAACGTGCTCCCCCTTGGAAAAGCATAGTCTTCTTCGTCTGCTATCTTTTTGTCGTGCTTTTTGCCTGGGTGAGTATCACTCAGGTAAACCACCTTGCCACCTCGCTCGTTGATGAGGATGTTTTTGACTCTATGCGTCTTTTTCTTGCCACTGTAATAATCTGTCTGTCTGTCCTTGTCTTTGGGACGATTAATCGGACGTTCGGTCCCATCGATCATGAACTCTAAGCTCGGGCAGTTTGACAAAACGATTTCCAGATTAGCGGGTCGCCTTTCAGGCAACTGTTGCTCTTCGCCTAACGCGTCATTGAGTAGCCCGGTGAGTCGATGAACCCACTCATTGGCTTGCGCCTGGCTCATGCCAAACAAATAGCCTTGAACGTCTTGCGTTGGGTAGATTCGAAAATACACCAGGATGAACAGCAACTTATCTTCGAGTAGCTTTAGATGGGCTTTGCGACCGGCTCCATAAGCCCGCTTGCGACCAGTTCGCTCGAACGTTTCTGACACAAAACGCTCCCAGGCAATACCGAAACTCGGCAGCAACCTCTCAAACTCAGATGGATTTAACCCGGTCAAACTGCGGAGCGTACGGGGTTTATCTTTCAGGGTCGCGTACTGCATTTTCATCTAACTTCACCTGGGTCGCCGCGATACTATCAGTTATTCTAGCGAATACTGTTATTTCCGATTAAGTCTAATATTTCATGGGTGTTGAATACTTTTTTGTCTAGAAAAGAGTCCGCAGCCCCACGCCGCTAGTAAGCCTCGTGCGGATAAAGCACCACCTGCACCCGCTCACGCCGCTAGCCACTACCGCCCACGTGGCCGCAAACGCGCTAGGCAGCTGCGCAAACCAGCACTCGGCCACGTGGGCGGTAAACGACCGCTCAGACTCGCGCCAGCAGCACTCGACCGCACCAAACTCAGCCGCTAAACCAGACACAAACTCAAATGGAACAGAACGCATAAACCTAACCAACGCAACGCGCCCCATTCACCCAATGGTAAAGCGTTGGCTATTTGGAATAACGCAGTGTCAAGCCCACTGACAGACGGAGTACGATTGAGATTTCAAGTCATCAACACCTTGATAACGGAGAATGGCAGCTTGGCTTGAACAGCGCGATCATGGGTAACCTTGAGCGGCTGGTAGTGGTAATTCTGTTGGCAACGCGCAGGCTTGCAGACGATGTAGAGGCAGCTCCGGTTTATTCATCTGTACTCTCATGTTTGATGAGATGATTTTGTGCCATCAGTTCTTCTTTGCCCGACAAATAACGAACCAAGTAAATCACAGTAGGTTCAAGCGCATACAGTGAAATAATTTTGGCATCTTTCTTTTTGCGTCGTATCGTCGTCAGGAACCAAGCATCTTCGTTGGGACCAAAGTTGACGTCTTCTATTTGGCCACCAGCTAGCCAATGCTCTGCATCACGTTTATGAAACGGTCGTGGCACCCATTTCAGATGGGCGTTAGTACCCTCGCAAAACCTGGCACTCATCACCAAATCACGGAAGTCCCGATTGCCCATCTCAATCGCACTCTTAAGCCGCTCAAGTGAACCTCCACTACAGCGAACCGCTGCAAGCTTCAGGTAAGGCGAGGCTGGACGCCTATCAATCTGCAGATCATCCAGCATTGACACCGCAGACTCATACTCGTCAGGGTAAAATAAAATAGAGAGCGCTTGTTGGAGCTTGGCCATATCTAGTGAGAAAAAGAGCCATAGGTTACCATCTGCTAAGCGAACATTGCCACGGAAGCAACTTTCTAATCTTCTTAGACTCGTCTTTAGCCACGGCATTAATCCGTTCATTCACGTCTTCTTGGGACTCTCCATCAATAGTTCCCTCCATACGTTCCAGAGTATAAGCCGCAAAGGTTGCATTTACTACTGGCGCTGAACCACTAGTAAATGCAACTTTGTAACGAGAGTGCGACCCAACTCACAGACCCATGCTACAACCACTTCGCTTGTGAGCGAAGCTGACCAGCAAAAAGCCCCAGCGATGGCCAGGGCCAAGTTAGTACTATTCCTTAGAGCTAGAAAACAAAACTGATTAAGCAGCCTGAGCCTGGGTAACTGGCTGAAACTCGGTTACAAGGTTCTTTTTGACCATCTTTTCAAGCAAAGCTTTAACCACAGTAATTGAGCTATCCACTTTCTGAGAAATTTCCCTAAGCGTTAGACTGTCAGGAATCTGAAGACAGCAGATAACCTCATTCTCCAACTTGGAAATCTGTTGGTGCTCTGGATTTTCAGAGAGGGTATACCGTTTGATTAGGTGATGAAGTGCCATGGTTAATTACCTGGTCCGTACTTAGCTGGATAGTCAAATGACTGGCTGTCTACCTCTAGGATAGTACAGTTGTTCCGAGCTGCCACAGCTTTAGCAGATTTCATTTGGCCGTCGTCTACCACCATTACATCACGCTCGTCTCTCAAGTCAGTCACATCGGAGCCGTGCTCCTGGGATACTGCGATCGCATTGTCCATTTCATTTCGACTGAGGTTATCGTAATGAATCTTTGACGTGGTATCGCAGAAGCTACCCCGCTGCGCATGGTCAGCATCAGTGACCCATAGATTTTTAGACATGGCTAACTCCCTGGTTGGTGACGACGTGAGGTATAAACCCCTTAAGAATCCTGCTCGGTCAGGAAAACGTTGAATCGTTGATCAACTCCATAGCTATCGTCTGGGTCGGCTGGAGCATCAACGACGATGATCTCTTCATCATTATTCTCTGCTCGTTGAATCTCAAGCTCTGCCTGAAAAGCCCCTACGTTCTCATAGTGATGGCCTGATTTGGCATCACAGAAGCTGCCTTCCTGGTCCAGTTGAGCCTCTGAAATCCACACCTGACGGTCTCTATCAACCATTAGCGTTACCTCCCATACGTCGCTGCCTGAGTAAATTAGTCGTCTGAAGCTCAGCCTGCAATTCCGCCTGATGTAGGGCGATAGCTCGCTGTTGCCCTCTAGTGGCAGCCGCTTTCATTTCTGCTTCAGATAGATTGACCTCTGCCGTATTGGCCTGGTCAATCATTGCTTCTAGATTGGCCAGCTGCTCAGCTACCGCTAACTCCATCTGGGTTGTTTGGGTTTGACGTAGAGCTAAAACGCTACCGACTTCCTCAGGGACTAATTCACCCTCAATCACACCAGCACTGCTCCATTCCTGGGCATAGCGGCTTTTGGCATCGGTTACCCAGGACTTGCGATCGCACGTTTTCACTTCGGCAAACTCACCAAACAGAGTCCGGGCCAGCTCGGTATAGCCCTGCTCATCCTTAAGCAATTCATCCGGTGCAACTTTATTTATCCAGCCAAACCAGCGATTACGAATCGTTGAATCAGATACGTTGTACGCCTCAGCAATGGCTTGTGCGGTATAGTGTCCGCCTGTGTGCGCTCGATGTTCTGCCGGACGTTTGGTGTCACGTCCGCCTGTGTGCTATTCATAGATGAAATCCTTTTAGTACAAGGGTTTTAGTCTGTACGGCTTATGTACATCTGATGTGCGGTGGTAGTGCGTTCAGATGTACTGCCGTACACACGACAACACAATAAGACAATACATTAGACAAGTCAATAATTCATTTTATTGTCAACACTTAAAGGTCTAGACACTATGATTAGACAAAGTCGTAAGACAGTACAACAAAGCTTTGTCGTACTAAAGTTGATATCGTTCTACGTTCCCGGTATCAATGGACGCTCAAATTGATGAAATGCCCGTCGCCTCCCTCGACACCAGATACGGGGTACATCGGTCCCAGGTTTACAACCGTTTGGAAGCGATTAAGAAGCGTAGGGAAGATTTGGTCCCCCACCGTCGGGGTAGAAAGTCCTATGTCAGTGCTGAGCTGTTAAGCCTGCTAGATGGCATGGCTGCGCTAATTCAGAACGGTTCCACTACTGAGGAAGCTGCTGATCAAGTATTGGGTCAACTGTCCAATCGTCCCGCCGACAGTCCCGCCGACATTAGACAAGTGGGTGCGTCAGCACTTGAGATCGCATCGCCTGAGCCAGAGAAGCCCTTTAGCATCGATGACACCTTACACATGCTGAGGGCGTTACAGGAACTGGCTGATAACGACTGGCGGTTAAGCTCTGACCAGATAGCTCATACCTTGGAATTGAAGGCTTTACCCAGTGGGGATAGTTTTGAGCGATATGGATTCCGGTTCTCTAAAGCTGGAAAGAATGGGACCCAAACGGCTTGGAAGATAGAGAAGCTCTAACTCTCATTGGTCCATGGCTAATTTTTGAATGAGTCAGGAGCATAGAAAATTTGGTGTAATGCAGACCATCCTAAAACTATTTAGATCCATACAAGCGAATAAAACCAATACTTTCAATGAATTTACAACTGAGGAGCCGACTGATTTATGTCACAAAGTACCCAGCTTATTCCTCTTACTTATAGAGGGGTATGTCTGTCCATCGGTTGTTAACCCTACAGCACTGCCTCGTAAGTGAAATTTTGAATATAGGCTTTTATAGTCTTAAATTTTTTTGGCGAGAAAATCTCACCAAGAAATTTCGCGCTGTCTAAATATTTCGCATATACTCTAGAGCAAGAGTGAACTTTGGTCGGTTCCCACTCTTGCTCTTTGCTTTATGAGTCAAAAGTCCCTAGCCAAAAGGTCGGGGCAATTTGTCCTCTATTCAATTGTATCAATGACTGATTTTTTTTTCCATGTAAACGCAGCCTATCAAGTTCGTCCCACTTTACTCCTTTTAGAAAGTGCAATAGCCCAAACGCAATCACCTGAAATCGACTCACCTTCCTCCCACTCTTCAATGCCAGACATAACACAGATAACAATTGCCTGTTTAGTCCTCGCTTTTGCATACTCAGTTATCAAAAAATTTAAATGAGTAGGTGCACGTATAGAACCGGATAAAAATGGTCACTAAGGCTGAAAGCCTTTGTCTGTAATTGCATTCAACTAGTCTCAAAGCCTAAACCCCTGAAAAACTGGTGCGATCTTGTGTCAGAGTTCTCTTAGTGGCCAAAAAGTTTCCGAGTCTATGCATACACATCTATCAAATCAACATAGTTATATGAGGTAGGGGAACTTATGGATGAATGGCCACAAATCCAGGAGCGTTTAGCTCAGCTTGATGACTTTATGCGTGAAGTCATGTCAAAAAAAGACAGCTCAAGACCCCATAATCTTTTGCTTCTAATTGACCGATGGTTGAAACAGTTTCACTTGTCATCGCGAATAGATTGTAGTGAAATTCTTACGGAAACATATTTCCAGGCTCGTATCGAAATTCGAGACAAGGGAGTACATATAGAAAAATTGCCAACCTGGTTCAAAATTGTTGCCTTTAGGAAGATTCGAGACATTAGTAAAAAGGCGAAAAATCGTGACCGGATAACCCAGCGACTCATTCGCAGTCATGAACATTTTACCGAAAACGTTATCCATCTCAATGAATTTGATCACACCAGTATCGAAGCCTTACTTGAGGCATCAGCAAGGTTAAAAGAAGAAGAATTAAAGATACTGAAATTACGAATTGTCCAAGGTCTTCCCTGGAAAGAGATAAAACTTCGCTGGGCAGCGGATACAGGCAAAGATTTATCAGAATCGGCTTTGAGAAAAAAAGGAGAGCGTGCATTAAAACATCTCCGAAGTGAATTTACTGCTAAAACCCCCAAAGTATCGCTTCATGCAAAGGGGGCTGTATGACAAGCAAGAATCACAATAATCATCTCAAACATCTTATTGATTCTTACTCAAAAGTTTTAAAGGAATATCGTAGCTTATCCATACAGCCAGAGCTGACTGAACTAGAAGCCAAGCGTCTAGAAAATATTTTAAAAGCAGCTTACTCTGATGACAGGCTCAGTCTACTGCTCAGTGAGATTGATGAAGCTATTTTTAATGCACAAGAGAGTAGTGAGTTCCATAACTACCATAAGCTCCAAAATGAAGTTGCCAGAATAGCTGAGTTAATTGGTGGAGAAAAACCTTGCCATAAAGATGTTTGTGCCAATAGCAAGCTAAACCTGGCTGGTTATCAACCGATGCTCAGAGAGTATAGGCAGTTGTTACAAGTTTCGGTCTTATCTGAAGCTAATGCTACTCGCATGGAACAAATTTTAGACACTGCATGTGAAGATGAGCTATTAGCCCTGTTACTAGATGCTATTGATGAAAGCTTAGTCAAAAGCAACACTGCAGCCAAATTTAAACAGCCGAAGGAAAAACAGATAGCCAAGACATTAAGGAGACAGAGGCTGTCAGCTATTAACCTGACGACGATCAAACAGGCTACCTAGACGCAACTATTCAATGCGAATCAAACATGCAGAACAATAACATGGACACCAGTGAGGCTATTTAGCCTAATGTTCTCTAAGCTAAATATTTAGATATTTAGCTATCTAAACTGTAATAGATCAAACTTCATCTGACAGAAGGGAGTTATCTGACACTTAGAGAGTTGTCAGGTTGTGTTTGATTTTTTACACTCTTTTCTCCGTGTTGATCTAATTGTTTTTCTTCGGCTAAATGTGCGCTATCGAGCAAGGTTTGTATGGGCGTCTTGCCATAACAGTATCGACCTGAATGCGGTCGTTCCCAATTGTAATACTCTATCCATTCATCCACATCGTTTTGTAGCTCCTCAAGGCTTTGATACACCTTTTTACGAAACGCAATTTGATAAAACTCCTCTAAAATCGTGCGATGAAAGCGTTCACAAATCCCATTAGTTTGGGGTGATCTGGCTTTTGTTCGGGTATGGTCAATGTCTTCAATGGCCAGGTAGAGCTGATATTCATGGTGTTCTACGTTCCCACAATATTCGGTCCCTCGGTCCGTCAAAATCCTCAGTAAGGGGATGCTCTGTTCT
>JBCCHX010000130.1:0-7973 GCA_039028535.1 Cyanobacteria bacterium P01_B01_bin.77 | reverse complement strand
GTTCAAACTCCTAAGAAACACAGACTAATCCGCTCTAAAAAGCATTTATTGTCAATGAAATAGAGACAATCGTGTTTCTTCCTGGTTTAACGAGCAGCATTACTGTTCGTTAAAGGCTCAGATATTGCTTTAGCAATTTTCGGTGAATAGACAAGATTGTTATCATTATTAAATGACTAGGTAGAGTAGTAAAGATGCAACACGATTCCTTAACTTCTTTTCCAAACATTGAGACAGAGCGGCTTTTGCTTCGTCAGGCAATTGAGGAAGACGCTGGAGATATACTTGCCATATTTTCTGATCCTGATGTGACTCAATTCCATGACCTTGATACTTTTACCAACCTAGATCAAGCTAGAGGCGTGATTGAACGACGCGTTAAGGGATTTGAAAGCAATCGCGGGTTGCGTTGGGGAATTACACTTAAACAACAGGATAAATTGATTGGTTCCTGCGGGTTTACGTGGGATAGAGATGCTAACGCTGCTGAAGTCGGCTATGAGCTTGCAAGCCAATTTTGGAGACAAGGCATTATGAGTGAAGCCTTGTGTGCGATTTTGAACTACGGATTCGAGATTGAGGGCGTACAGTGTGTAATTGCAGAGATCATGTTAGAAAACGAAACGTCTAGAAGGCTGCTGAAAAAGTTGGGGTTTCAGAGTCAGGGGATATTGAAAGGGCGGGGTTTTTGGAAAGGGCAACATCATGATTTAGAGCAGTTTATGTTGACGAAAAGTAAATTCACAGCCGTATAACGATTCGCTTGGAGTGGACTGTTGAGAGATTTTGGTGTTGAGTTCAAGGTATTCGCAGTCGTTCAAGTGAACCGTTACAAGGCTCCATTGCTAGTTAACTTAACCGTTAGCGACTCTCAGCTACCAACAACCGCAACCCACTCAAAGTTACAATCACCGTAGAACCCTCATGCCCTAACACCCCAAACGGCAGCGTAATATTGCCCGCAAAATTGAGGATTAACAAAACCACCACAAAACTCAGGGCAAAGACAATATTTTGCTTCACGATGTTCTGAGCGCGGCGACCTAAACGAATTGCGTGTTCTAATCGCTCCAGGCGATCGGCCATCAGCACAATATCGGCAGTTTCCAGCGCCACATCGCTACCCGCCGCTCCCATGGCAATGCCAACGGTGGCCTGGGCCAAAGCTGGGGCATCATTGATGCCATCCCCGACCATGGCAACGGTCTGATACTGTTGCTGAAGTTTACGAATCACGTCAACTTTGTCTTCAGGTAACAGTTCTGCGTAAACCTGATCCACACCCACATGCTCAGCGATGCTGTTGGCGGTGCGAGGATTGTCCCCCGTCAGCATGACCACATGCTCCACACCCAACTGTTTGAGGTGGGCTACGGCCTGTGCAGCAGCCGGTCGAACAATATCAGCAACGGCAATTAGTCCCAACAGGTCGCCCGCCTGAGCGACCCAGACCACCGTTTTGCCCTCCGATTCCCACTGCTGGCTTTGCTCCAGCCAATGGGGAGAAATGGTCTTTATCTGTGTGCGAACAAAGGCCGCTTTACCAACTACGGTGCTCTGCCCCTCCAGATTGGCGGTGATGCCCTGTCCGGCCTGGGCCTGAGCGTTGGTGGCTGTTGCCCAGGTTAGGTTTTGCTGGCGGGCTGCTTGCACAATGGCCTCTCCAATGGGATGTTCTGACAGACTCTCCAGCGCGGCGGCTACCTGTAGGAGTTGTGTGGAGTCAGACGCCAGTACGTTGACGACCTGCAGGCGGCCTGTGGTCAGGGTGCCGGTTTTATCAAATGCGATCGCACGCACCCGTCCAATCTGCTCTAACTGCGCCCCGTTCTTGAACAAAATGCCTCGGCGGGCTCCGTTGGCAATGCCCGATAGCAGTGTGGGCATAATCGAGGCCATCAGGGCGCAGGGGGAGGCCACTACCAGAAAAATCAGCGCTCGATAAATTGTTGCCTCCCAGGTCCATCCCAGCAGGAAAGGCGGTAATGTGCCCAGCAGTATTCCGCCTATGACAATCACTTTGGCATAGCCCCGCTCAAACCGCTCAATAAATTCCTGGGAGGGAGGGGCTTCTGTCTGAGCCTGCTGCACCAGCCGGATGACCCGCTGAATTAAGCTACTTTCCGGCGGTTGATGCAGATTGATCCGTAGTACCCCATGGCCATTCAGCGTACCGGCAAAGACTTCATCCCCAATGGTTTTCTCTACGGGCACAGATTCTCCCGTAATCGAAGCCTGGTTGAGGATACTCGCGCCTTCTACCACGATGCCATCGGTGGGCACCAGTTCTCCCGGCTTGACCAAGATGCGATCGCCCACTTTAAGACGGGCAATGGGGACCGTGCGCTCCTGCCCATGCTGAAGCAGTCGGGCGGTATCTGTCGTTAAGCTCATCAACCCCTGGATACTACGCTCGGTGTGCTGCATGGCGTAGCCTTCTAAAGCTCCACTGATGGCAAAGATCAAGATCAAGACCGCGCCATCGACGATCAGGTAGTATTCCTGCCGCCATAGTCCTAAACTGGCAGCCCCCAAAGCCGCCACGATCATTAGTAAATCAACATCTAGCTCTTTCTCATGTAGCAGAGTTATGAGACCGTCACGGGCGCTGTCGAAGCCGCCAATGACGTAAGCTGCCGTCAGGATCAAAAGGCCACCACCTACCCAGCCAAAATTGAGGGACTGCCAGCCTAGCAATACCAGAATGGCACATGTGATCGCGGCGACTGCCTCGGGATGGTGTTTGAATAAATTCTTGAATGGAGTCGAGAAACGCGGCGATGTAAGGGCGTTGGCAGCCATAGTCTGTTCTGTTACATAGAATACTATTTGCCAGTTTAAAACCTTAACATTGATGTCAATGTTAAGGTTGCTGTTGGATTTCCACGTCAAAGCTGGATGTCGATGCTCAGCAATGGCTCATAGTTGTCCAAAGGGCATTGCTGGAGACCGGATTCTGCAAAAGGTGACGCGCTAGTAATCTTTTGCGATTGGGTAGGGTAAGCACAGAACAAATGTGTTTATCTGGACCTGCGATCAGAAAAACTTACTGAGAAAACTCGGCAGCTATACTGAGACTTGTACTATATTTACCTAAATTTGGGAAAATTTCGTTCTATCTGCCCAAATTGGCGAGATATTCTGCGAAGAATCAATATATTTAACCTATTTCAGGATATTTAACCTGTTTCAGGGCACCTCAATTAATTCAAAAATAGAGACTCAATATGAGATCATGATCAAGGAATCGGGTGGACAGGTAGACATCTCATGGGACAATAAGGATTTTGGGATTTTGAGATCCGTCATCAAAAACTAGAGTCCAAAAAATATCTGTTGACTTGCCTGGACGTGATGATTCCGTGGGATGAGTTTCGCCCCATTTTAGAAAGCGTGTATGCGAAGCTCCGTAAGCGTAAAGCAGGTCGCCCCCAAGTGATGTCTTCTCACGTTCAAGCTGTTAATCTTACAACAGCTCTACAACATTAGCGATGATGAGCTGGAATACTAAGTGAATGACCGGCTATCGTTTATGCGGTTTCTCCACCTAGGACTTGAAGACTCAGTCCCGGAGGCTAAGACAGCGTGGCCGATAGCGCCTATCTCTCGATTAAATAGAGTGCCCTTAAGCAACAGCTATAGTGACTCCAGCAACCGCCATACCCTTAACACCTCTGCCACCGTCCATGCCTGGGCAAAACATCCCCGTGGAGCCATAGGAGCATCGCCATCAAAAATTTCACTCAGAGTACCAAGACAGCCACCGTTGATATGCTGGACTAACGGTCTGAGTAACGCCCGCGCTTGAGCCGCATTGCCATAAACTCGATAGTGCGCCTCCACATAGGGACCCAGCAGCCAACCCCAGGTGGTGCCCTGGTGATAGGCCCCGTCTCGCTGTAGCCGGTCACCGCCGTAGGTGCCAACGTATTGAGGGTGGGATGGGGCTAGCGATCGCAACCCGTGGGACGTTAATAACTCTCGTCCACACACTTCAACTACCGCCTGTTGCTGTTCACGAGTCAAGAGAGAACCAACAGTTCCCCCACTGGCAAACGGTAGCGAAACCGCAAAAATCTGATTAGGCCGCAATGCCCCATCATTACCGTCTGGACCATCCAGCACGTCATAGCAGTAAGCCCCCTGCCAAAACCGCTGAAAACCTGCTAACGTATGCTGCGCTAAAGTTTTATAGTCTTGCACTGGTTTACCCAAAATCCCAGCAAACTGCTCCATACAGCGCAAAGCGTTATACCAAAGAGCACTAATCTCAATCGGCTTACCAATTCGTGGCGTTACCACCCAGTCACCCACCTTGGCATCCATCCAGGTTAGCTGTACCCCAGCTTCACCTGCATAGATCAACCCATCACTGTCCAGGTGAATGTTGTATCGAGTGCCCTGCTGATGCCAGTGAATCACCGCCGTTAGCTCTGGCCAAATTTCACTGAGCAAGGCATCATCCCCAGTGGCCGCATAGTAAGCCCGAATCGCTTCAAAGTACCAAAGAATCGCATCCACCGTGTTGTATTCAGGTGTCTCCCCAGCATCGGGAAAGAGGTTGGGCAACATTCCCTGGTCCAAATAGTGCGCAAATGTGCGAATAATAATGCGAGCAATAACAGAACGTCCTGTTGCCAGCGTCAGACCTGGCAGACTGATCATGGTGTCCCGTCCCCAGTCCCCAAACCAGGGGTAGCCTGCAATCACAGTTTTACCCTCAGGTTCATCCACTAGGGGCCGATCCACAATAAACTGATCCGCCGCCAGGACCAGCTGCTGAAAATGTTCACTGGTTAATTCCCTACTCGAAGTCTTACCTCTCTCCGTATGACCTGCCTGTTCTAAAAGTGATTGTTCATAGGTTGCTCGAACTGCCAGGGCTGTCTCACTATCTAGAGATGGATCACATCGTGTACTGACGGCCAACAAAACGGAATCCTCAGGAGCTAGTTCCACGAGTAAACTAGCCACACACAGATGATCATCTCGGTTGTTGAGACCTCGATATCGTTCTAGCGCCAGGTCAAAGCCTTGATACCAATCATGGTGTAGCTGAAACTCTCCTCGATTGCTTAAAAGATAGTAAGGAACAGCCTCGGCAAAGCTATGAACACAAACTCCATTGGGCAAGTATCCTGTTTGCATCTGCCACCCTTGCCCTTGGGTATTGCCATGGTAGTCACGGTAATTTACCAAAATCCGTAATGACAGTTCCATGGGGATACTACCACGCTGCAGATGATAGCGAACATAGGTAGTATTTTCCCTCGGCTGCATCCAAATTCGCTTTTCCAGCAGAGCATCACCTAGGGCAAAGTTCCAAACAGGGGTAGTTCCTTCTAACCGAAAACTCTCGATCAGTCGATACCCTTGAGGAGCAATGCTGCCGTCTATCCAGCGATTGCTGCTGAGGTCATAGCGTTCTCCGGCATATACGGTTTCATCTAGCTTGGTCACCAACAATGTTCGCCCTAAGGGAGGCTGTAGTGCCGCTACCAGCAAACCATGGTAGCGCCGAGAAATCAGCCCGGCTATCGTACCCGACGCATAGCCGCCAATACCGTTGGTCACTAACCATTCTCGAGTTCCGGCTGTAGCCAGATCACTATAGATCTCTCGTCCAAATGTCACCATTGTTTATCTAACCACAATACCCCCATCCCCAGTAGGCCAAACAACCCCAGAGATATTCCTGGTTCTGGGACTTGAGTAGCAGGCTGCGGTACTGGGATCTGGATGACGGGCGGCGGTACTGGTTGAGTCACAGGTGGATCAGGAACAACAGGAGTTGGGGGGGCAGGCATAACAGGAACCTGTGCCTGTGGTGGCGGCACAGGGGGGACTGCTACCACACCGACGCCCCCCGAGGCAAAATTGGGACGCTGTCTTAGAAAGAAGAGGTCATTAGGAGCGTTATCCAAAATAAAATAGCGGAACGTTACTGTTTCATTTGGGTTAACCACCCCGCCAGAGAAGTTTACAAAGTCTCGCACATCTGTCACTTCATCAACAACAGAAAAAGTATTTGAAACAGGTCTAAGCGACCTAAACTGCTGGGCGAAGGACAGACCATCTTCCTCAGGGCTGGCCACACCAAACTGTTCCTGCAGCTCATGGTCATAGAAAATCCAAGGGGTATTGGTGCGGTTAGTCACCACTGACTCAAGCCGAAACCCAAAGAAGCCTGTACTGCGTAATCCCTCAATTGAGGTAAACAGGTCCACATTGGGACCGGTCACATCCTGAAAGATTCTCAGGGCATCTCCAGTTATTTCACCACCGGTAATCGTAAAGTCACCAGCTACCTCGCTAAACCGTAGATTTTCTAAAACAAGGCTAGCAGCCTTAGCCGGATCTGCCAAAATCCCCAGCGCCATGAGCAACGTAACCGGGAGCACCAATTTACATCGAACGGCCTGGGGAAAAGTAATGGGCAACATGGGTAAGATAAAATCCTGCTTTAACCTCAGTGTAACTACGCAGAATTCAATCATGTGATGGCGACCCTTAAAATTCCCTGAGAGTCTACCTCATCAACCAAGACAGGTGCTTTATATAAGTTAACAATATTTTAGCTGCGTGGTTCATCGTTTCAGAGCGGTGTCTGTACTTGGAATAGGACAGACACCGCCAGCTGGTACATGACACACCTTAGATAGTGTTGAACACTGATTACAACACTTTGTAAGCTCCGGAACCGACATCAAACGCCAGTCCTCGCTCTGCTTTCTTTCCATTAAATGCACGTTGAAAGAGCTCTTTAATTCTGGTATTTTGCAGAGCGCTATCATCTGAAAAATAATTGTGATGCGCCATAATATTTGCAGCATCAGTAAAGTCTAAATAAACAGCATTGCGAGCTGTCAAATTTTTTGTCCAATGGCCCAAACGAGCTTTTTGTTCATCTCCGGCTAGAGCTTTAGAGGCTAGTAAAGCACCATCGTCTTCGTTTAGGGTAATAAATAATCTGTTGCGAAACCGCACTCGGTCCACCCATTCTGCATGATCTTCGTTATTTACGTCGGCGGACAGCATTATAATGTTGTCAAATAATAGGGTTTCTCCCTGATAAATTGAAGATGACAACAAACGCTTAAAGAGATAATTACCCATGCTATGCATCGCTAGACTAAACTTACGCTTGCAGGCCTGGTCTGCATACTTGGTGAAATAATCTGTCAGTTTTTCAAAACACCGATCTAACGCTCCAATAGATAAGACTGCGTCACGCTTGTCATCCTGGTAGCTAGACAGACCTTCAATCGCACCGCCGCCGTTGGATGGCCAGCTGAATAGAATGACCTCTAGATTATAAAGCTGCTCTATGCGATGAGCGCTCTCTAAAGCGTCGCCAAAGTCCGTATTAAATCCGTGGACAAAAAATAGTGCGTTGGTCTGTTTTTGCTGCATCCGCTGCTGGGCTTTAAGAAATGCCGCTTCGCTAGCCCACATTTGTTCACCATTGTAGGTAACGCGATCATCTAATATATTAACTTGCCAATTATCGCCAACCTTTTGAGCCTCTGCTAGCCTAAGTTCATTGGGTCCCATGCGATTAAACGTCGCGCCAAAGCGTTCTTCTGGTGATGCTGACGGCTGCAGAATACGATTGGTGACTACATACATGCGGAGATTCTCCCGGTGATTGAGCGGATTCTATGCGGATCTCCACTAGTATTAAGCTATTCTCCGGATGGGCTGTGAGAGCGTAATAATCTGTTTTGCATTGATGAAGATGCTTTAAATTCAAAAAGCGCCCCTCCTAAGAGGGGCGCTTTTTAAGTCACTAGACTATGAATGCAATTGTATCAAGGCAACTACGCGTTGAGCTGAGGAGCAACCATAGCAACAGGTGCAGCTTCACCAGCAGCCAAGTCTAGAGGGAAGTTGTGAGCGTTACGCTCGTGCATAACTTCCATACCCAGGTTGGCACGGTTGATCACGTCAGCCCAAGTGCTGACAACACGACC
>JBCCHX010000129.1:0-7987 GCA_039028535.1 Cyanobacteria bacterium P01_B01_bin.77 | reverse complement strand
TGATAGTGTTGATACGCTTACTACGCGGCTATCAGGCAGATGTGCCCCCCTTGGCAGCAACGTTAAACGATGATTGGCTGAAAATCCTCGACCATCAGCAAGGCAATACTGACCACGTCCGGGCTGCCGGATAATCCTTGAGGTTTTTATTGAGTTTTTCAGCAAACCCTATTTACCTTACTCCTCAAGAGAATTGTAGATGCCATACTCACCGGTATAAATCAAGCTACCTGGAATAACAGTCGCTTTAATAATCGGTTCAATGGTGATTTGCTGAACGTTCTGTAACGGTCGAATTACCAGGTCGCTATCGCGCTGAATCAGGCCAAAGACCAGCGGCTTTTGCGTTTCGAGCGTACCGCGCCCCCGTAGCTTGCTTCTCGAAGAGTACCCCTTTGAGTTTGCGTCGTCGCCCCTTGCGGTTCTTTTTTTCACAGCCTCAGGATGCCCTTTATGACCAGCGGTGATATAAACCTCATCAAATTCGACGTCTTCTGAAAGAGTGATGACAGAAGCCTTATCAACAACCGCTTGACGGAGTCCATGAGTCATTTTTTGCACATCATCTTTGTTCAAGTTTAGCTCTTTGGCAATCTGTTGATTAGAGAGGTTAAGCCCCATTAGATATAAGCAGAATACCCATACTCGAAGAGGCTGATGGCGCCCTGGAAAGACACTTTTCGTCAGGCCATCAAACTCTCGCTCACAGCTCTGACAATGATAACGATAACGCTCAGGATATTTCTCATGATGGTCTCGTTTTATAATTGAGCTTTTTGAATTAATCGAGGTGCTCTTTAGAGTAATTTATAATTGTTGTTTGCCTTGTTTTATCATTAACCAGATGAGAACAGGTGCTCCGAGCAGAGCCATGACCGCATTGAGGGGCAGAATAGTTTGACTGCCGGGAACCTGAGCGATGCTATTGGCGATCAGGGCAAGCATTGCCCCTAGCAAGGCCACAGCCGGAACCAGTAGACGATGGTCCTGGGTACGAAAAAGACTGCGCCCTAGATGGGGAACGGCGACGCCGAGGAAGGCGATAGGGCCGCAGAAGGCGGTGATGCTACCAGCTAATAGCGAAGCGCTTAAGACCAAATAGCACCGTACTACGGTAACGGACAGCCCCAGACTCATGGCCTGTTCTTCACCCAACAGTAACAGATTGAGGGGTTTACAAAAGAGCTGGGCCATGAACAACCCAAGGAATACAACAGAGAGCAAGATAGGCATTTGTTGCCAGGTAACTCCGCTAAAGCTACCAAAGGTCCAGCTGAGATAGGCGAGGGTTTGTTCCAGGCGGCTAAAGTGCAGCAGAATGGTGACTAAGGCATTGGTGACGTAGCTGAGCATGAGACCAAAGATTAGCAAAGCCAGGGAACTGCGGACGTGGCGGGCTGTGAGCAGGACTAGGAACATTGCGATCGCAGCTCCTAAACTGGCCGCTCCGACTACACTCAGCTGGCCTAAAAATCCGACACCGCCACCGGTTAGCACAATCAGGGCGGCTCCGAGACTAGCGCCGGCGTTAATGCCTAGGACGGAGGGACCGGCGAGGGGGTTACGGAAGAGGGCCTGGAGTTGAAGGCCACTGAGGGCCAGGGCAGAACCTGCGGCCATTGCGGTGAGGGAGCGGGGTAGGCGAAAGTTGAGGATAATTTCTTGCCAGGCGGGTTTGGTGGTGGGGCCGCCGTGGAGGGTGGTGAGGACTTCGGTGGGGGGGATGGGGACGGAGCCGAGGGCGAGACTGGCGAGGAAGGTGATTAGGAGGATTAGGGTAAGTAAGGTGAGGATGCTGATGCGGTTAAGAAATGGAAGATTTAGTTTTTTAGGAAATCGGTTTTTGTATAATTTTGGGAGGTTTGGAATGCTGGGGGAGATTTTTTTAAGAGGATAAATTTTGTTAGCCATAGTGTTTATGAGAATGTTTAGAGATGTTGGTTAGGCAGTTGCAAGGGCTGCTTGGGGTCCCTCCGAGTTCCCCAAACCCCCTGGCTAGGGCGAACCGCCGCCCTAGAACCCTGCGGATCGGAGAGTTTTGAATATGGCAAAATGGGCTGATTTGGCAATCGGCAAAATTCTAAAAAGTGTTATCCAGGCTGTTGTTAAACTTGTTTGTTGCATAAAGCATAAGGTAAGGTGGGCAACTCCAGTTCTCACCTTACAAGGGGGAGTTAGAGGGGGTAAAGCAGTCGTAAACGCTAGTTACCGATGTTCACCAATCCGCCTCACCTCCGTCTGATATCGCCCATCTTCATATAGCCAAAACAATCGAAATCCCGATCTTTTCTCGCTCACACCTGCCTCGGGTGATGTAATCTGAAAATAAGTAGACGGACATCCATAGAAACTAGGACCACTATCGAACTGTTGCTGAAATTCGTGGTGAATATGCCCGAAAACAACTAGTTTTATATGGGAAAATTGTTTAACAAACGTCAGAAACTCATGAGCATTCTGCACCTGCATCTGATCTACCCAATCAATGCCAACCGGAACCGGGTGATGGTGCAGGGCAACAAGAGTAGGTTTGTGGGGCTGATCTTGTAAATAAGCTTGAAGCGACTGTAATATTTGGGAAGAAAGATACCCTTCGCCAAATTTGGCGTGGGGGAGAACAGAATCTAGCAGGATGAGCTGCCAGGAGCCTAAATCAACGGACGTTAGGCCCTGACTACGCGGTAAATGCTGGAATACCTGCTGGAGGACAGGGAGGCTATCATGGTTGCCAGGGAGCCAATAGGTAGGCAGACTAAGCGGTGAGATAGCATTGGCTAAATGTCCATAGGCTTCGCGTTCACCTTGTTCTGCAAGGTCTCCAGTTAACAGCAGCCCATCGGGATTGCACCGAACGACGTCCTCTAGCACTGTTCTAAAAGAATTCCAAGGATTGTGGCCTCTAAGTTCAGCTGTGGTCTGAGCTAGCAGATGACTATCGGTAACTTGGGCTAATAGAATGGGATCGTTCATGGCTCTAGCGGCTGATAATAGACCAGTTCATGATTGGGCAGTAGCTCTGGATGAAAGATCTTAACTAAATCCGCCAGAATTATGTGAGGGTTAACGGCACCGCTTTCCCAATAGTCGTTACCGCCAAAGTTGTTCATGCGGATATTGTTGTTAAAGACGTTATTTTGTTTGAAGGCGTCAAACTTGCCATAGCGGGGGTCGGTTGCGATCGCATCTCCACGACTCAACCAATCCTGACTTACATTCACCCACACATCGGCAGCGGCGGCCTGGTCAAATACCGATTCAAAATCTAGCGGGATACTAACCGTGGAGTCATTGTCTGCCCAAAGATAGTCTGCACCAGCATCTTTTAATAGCTGAGCTGCATAGCTTTGTCCCCCAGACATATACCAGGTTCCCTCATAGCTAAAACCCGTAAACACCGTGGGGCGTTCTGCCAAGGATGCCGTTAGCTCCACCAGCGATTCATACTCCGTGGCAATATCCGTAAATATTGCCTGGGCTTTAGCCTCTTGATTAAAAAATAATGCCGTAAACATTAACCATTCCGCTCTTCCCAGGGGAGAGGTTTCCACGTATTCCCCCACCAAAGCCACCGGCAGTCCCGCCTGCATAATGCGTCCGTAACTGTCGCTATCAGGGTCACCTGTCCCGTAGGCCATCACCAGATCGGGCTCAACCACCAGCAGACGCTCTATGTCAAGAGTTCTACCAGAGCTAAACTCTATTAGCTCACCTTGATCAATCTTTTGGCGTACGGCGGGAGCGTAGACAAAGTCAAAGTTATCCATACCCACCAATGCCTCTATCTGATCCAGCAGCTCTAGGTGGGGCAAATAGGTGGTAGAAAGGGTCGCTACTGTCCTAACCGGCACCTGGATTACCTGAGCGTCCTCAAATCCGTCTGGAATTGGCGTGCCACACTGGACCAGCACATACTCAAACGTCTCATCAGCTGCTTTCCAGGGCTGGATTACCGTAACAACCTTATAGTGGTTGTGATAATCGACAGAAAAACCCGAGGAATATTCGGGCTGCACCTTGTCAGGGAAGTAGTCTTTATCGGCTTGGTAATCTGTTATACAACTAGAGCTTTCAGAGACAGGAGAGATGACAGCCCGTCGGCAACCAGTCGTCACCAACAGGCATGTCAATAAAGCTAGTAAAAAAGACTGTCGCCTAGACCAATCCATACTCTCTCCTCTCTCCTGACCTATATCATCAAAATGTTCCTCTTATTCCCAGCTGGACATTTTGCCCCACTCCCGGAAATCCCGGAAATTCCTCAAACTGCTCATCAAAAATATTGTTGATACTCGCATTTAATGCCCAGTTATCGTTGAAGGGCAGCCGCACTTTAAAGTCCACTGTTGTATAGCTATCAAGCTCTTCCAAATTACCTCGATCAACAAAGACATCGCTGATCGCGTTTAATAATAGAGCTATATACACCCCATCCCCTGGCTCATAGGCCACGCCCAGATTAAAGCTATCTGCGCTGGTAAAAGGCACCGAGTTACCATTGTCGGCTGAGTTGGGTCCGTCCTTAATCTCCGGACGATTCCAGGTATAGTTGGCAAAGGCAAAAATCTCATCAAACACCTGATAGTTCAGCTCTGTTTCAATGCCGATAGACTCTACCCGGCCAATGTTCTGCGGTGTGAAACTAGCCAGGTCAAAGTTAATGGCATCGTCCACCTCGGTGCGATAGAAGGTAAACCGAAACAAACCTCGGTCACCAATTTCCTGGTCGATACCCACATCAAAACCAAGACTTGTTTCAGGATCTAGGTTAGGATTATTAAACGGGGCAAAGAAGAGATCGGCCAGCGTCGGTACCCGAAAATTGCGACCGAAGTTAGCGCGGAAGTTAGTTGTATCAGTCAGAGCGACACGGGTACCCAGATTAAATGAGGTAAAAGAAACATCGGCAAGATCATTAAAATCTTGGCGAATACCGGCATTGAGACTAAAACGCGGAGTTATGTCCCCCTGATAGCGAGCAAACAGGCCTGTTTGGTTAATACTGTCGTCATAGTTGCTAGTTACAAGACCGGTAAGCAAATCCGTCGTTTCATTCTCGGTTTGGACGTTGCGATAGTCGATACCGTAGGTAATATTTTGATTCTCAGCAAACTGCCAGGCATGCTGTAGCTGTCCACCCAGAGATATTTGATCAATATTGTCCTCTGACGGACTTTCAAAGCTGTTATCCGCAACTGGATCTGTAAATGTCGTATCGACAAAATCACCAAATATCCGGGCGCTGAGCAGCGAGTCGTTGCCCTGACCCAAATCCGCTTCGTAGGTCAAGTCCAGCAGCAGGTCTTCAGTGTATTGATTATCATCTGGGGTCAGCCCATTAAAGCCACCCGTAATACTATCTGGCACCGGTACACCACCGGGTACGCCTAAATCTTTTGTTAAATATAGCGCCCCAAACCGAATGCGGTTACGCTCGTTAATATTGGTTGCTAGCTGCAGATTTAGATTGTTGTAGAGCACCTCTGCATTGGTACGAGTTCCCTCAAAATCCGTTGTGGTCAGGCTAAAGGGAAAATCATTATTCGAGCCGGTGCGGTTATAGCCTAGAGTCCAGTCCACATTATCAATGTTGCCGCGTACCTGCAGTATCTGACTATTATAGCCAAAGCTACCGATATCCAAGCCAGCGGTAGTCTCGATACCTTCTGCTTCTAGCGGTCTGCGGGTAATGATATTAATTACTCCGCCGATGGCATTGGAACCATATAGCACCGAGCCGCCACCGGGTAGCACCTCGATTTGTTCTACGGCGTCGGTGGTAAAGTTGGACAGGTCAAAGGCTCCAAAGGCACCCACTTCATTGATGGGACGACCATCCAACAAAATCAGCGTTTGAGAGGAGCCATTACCGCGAATAAACTGACCGCTCTGGCTACCCAGCTGACCACCAGCCGTTCCTGAACTCAGCACACCCGGTAAATAGCGTAGCGCTTCATCTACGGTGCGGGCTCCCTGGGCTTCAATTTGTTCGCGGTTGATCACGTAGACGGACTGTGTGGATTCACGAACGGTGCCCTCACGGCGAAAAGGAGAGTAGACAGGCTGGTCGAGAATACTTTCAACCACGTTGATACGTAGGATACCGTCATCACCTTCTGTGGCTTGGGCAATGGTTGGGGAGGCTTCTATAGCAGGTGTCTCTTCGGCTAATGCGGGTACTGCCAGTAGAAACGATAAGAGGGTTAGAGATACAGGGAATTTGAACATAGCTAGACAAGTTTTTGGATTGGAGGGGGTGATATGTGATGCGAGAAGGCTGTCATCGTTCCAGAAAGATGAGCTGTAGGAGAAAGTTACTGATCAGAAAATTGTCAACACTAACTGTGTCCCCCATCTTGTTTTTGAAGGGGAGATATTGATACGATTTCGCTAAGGAGTAGCAGCTTTCCCCAACACAAAACCTCTCTGTTTAGAGGAGATTTTTTGGGAAAGAATTTTCTCAGAATGTGTGTCCTTTGAATGCTACGGCCAGACTACTCTGCCAGACTACTCCGATGGCGGTTACAGAACTGATGATAGAGCTGAGATCGCAACCCGCCTTGAGCAAAAAATACTTGATTCACTATCCGTACCTCGCAGATATTTTGTAGATGTTTTGGGTGACATAGCATCGGCGGGCATTCTGACTGAGAGGTATAAACCAGTGGCAAACCTCCTTCACAGCTGCGGGACAGTGGCAGACTTTCACTGCGCTTTCCCCATTAATTCCAGTGGCTGTTCCCCACCAGAACCGATACAGTGGTGAGATCATATCATACTGCTCAAATCTGAATCTTTCAGATTTAGTAATCCCGCTATACCACAGCCTATGTTGACCATTGAGGCATCCTATTCGACCCTACATCCATCTGAGCTACTGGCAAAAGTTGTGCCGCAGTATGATATCCCGACTCCCACGGCCTGTGAGTTTTGGTATCGGGGTCTCAATGACACGTATAAAGTATCTACCGAGAAAGAGAATTTTGTATTGCGCATCTATCGTCAAGGTTGGCGCTCGTGCTCAGAAGTAGACTTTGAGCTGGAGGCACTACTGTATTTACAGCAAAAAGGTGCACATGTTGCTGTGCCTATGGCTAGAAAAGCAGGCGGGTTTGTTACCGCTATTCTGGCTCCAGAAGGTGAACGCTATGTGATTGTCACCCAGTATGCTCAGGGAGATATTTTACGATTTGACGATGCTAAAGATGCCGTTATATTTGGTCAGGCAGCAGACATCCACGGCTGTTCATTTGGATTCCAGTCAGCGTCTAGCCGCCATCAGCTTGACCTAAAACAACTACTGACTAAGCCCCTGGCAAATATCGAGCCTTACTTAGCCCATAGACCTGAAGATTGGGAGTTTCTAAACAAGCTAGCTGTCAAAATTGTTGATTTAGTAAATTCAGCTGGTACAGACAACCTCGACTACGGATTTTGCCATGGAGACTTTCATGGAGAGAATGCCCATGAGCATAGAGGAACGGTGACGCATTTTGATTTTGACTGCTGTGGATTTGGATGGCGCATTTATGATCTGGCCACGTTTAAGTGGGTCATCAGACTTCTAGAAAAAGAAGAGCAGCTGTGGTCCAGTTTTCTGAGGGGCTATCAGTCAAAAAGAGAAATATCTGCTCTAGATTTGAGTCTGATAGAAACCTTTATCGCCATGCGAGATATTTGGCTGTTAGGAGTGCATGCGGAAAATGCCCAAGATTTTGCTAAAGGGTTGTCTTGTAGCTTGTTTCTTATGATAAGATTTGACACCGTGTCCACTATGAGGATGGGGGAAGCCACATCGCCTTGATGATGGTAAAGAGGAACCAAGAGGTTATTTTTTGACCAAACCGTCAAATCGTTATGTTTTACTTTGTTATCTCCTTGTTTACACAAACTGCAACAAGTTATTTAAATCCTTGACAGCCTCCAATCATCTGCAACGAGCAATCGTGATTGATAGTGGTCAAACATACTGGAACGCAAAGGCGGAATG
>JBCCHX010000128.1:0-8427 GCA_039028535.1 Cyanobacteria bacterium P01_B01_bin.77 | reverse complement strand
GTTAAAGCATCTATAATTACTTATCCTCCTTTAAGTTTAAGTGAATACTGTGTAGCAACACGCCACGATCAATGACGATTTATGCTGGGGTAATTGGAACTGGTTTTGCTGCTCGCAAACGTATCGAGGCGTTGCAGGCGATTCCTCAGGTGCACGTAGTTGCGGTTGCCAGTCGAACCCTAGAACGAGCACAACGTTTTGGGGCGCAGCATCAAACCGAATTTAGTCAAGTCGAGATGCTGTGGAGTCAACCGCAGCTGGACCTGATCTTTATTTGTACTGTGAATTCGGCCCATGCAGAGTTGGTGCAGCAAGCTTTAGAACACCATAAACATGTTGTTGTTGAATATCCGCTAGCGTTAGATGTACATCAAGCAACTCAGCTGGTGAGTTTAGCGCGCGCGCGGCAGCGACTGTTACATATTGAGCATATTGAACTCATTGGTGGATTGCACTTGGTTATGAAGCAGCATTTGGCTGCTGTTGGTAGACCTCACTACGTTAATTATCGAACCCTGGCCCCCCAGCAGCCTGCTCCTAAAAAATGGAGCTATTGTCCAAGTCTCGTGGGTTTTCCGCTGATGGCAGCCCTATCTCGAATTCAGCGGTTAATCGATCTGCTCGGCCCTGTAGACTATGTTGCTTGTCAAGGTGGTCTACAGCCGCTTGGCACGGACTATTTTCATGGCTGTCTTTACAGCGCCCAGCTTAGATTTTGCCATGGTGCATTGGCCGAGCTGACCTATGGTAAGGGGGAAGGTCTATGGCAACGCCATCGCTACATAGAAATTAGGGGAGATCAGGGTTACTTGAGCTTTGATGGTAATCAAGGATGTTTAATTACAGCGGCAGGAGAGCAAGAAATTGCGGCTGCTCCCCGCCAGGGTTTATTCAAAAAAGATACCCAATGGGTGGTGGATTATCTCTTGAAGGGGAAGCCGCTATATGTGCAACCAGAAGAGAGTTTGTATGCTCTGCAAGTGGCAGCGGCGTTGCAGCAGTCGGTACAGACGGGGGAGCGGGTTGCGGTGTCTAACGATTGACTAAAACTCCTGGTCGCTCTTGCTCCGGCACAATATCCATCACATCCATCTGAGCACAGTAATCTAAATCGGCTGTGTTCTTGAGACCCAGCAGCCGCTGGCCATGGGTGGCAACGCGCATTAGCTCTATCATGCGGTGCTGCCATTGTTCATATAAGGCTACGGCAGCTACTGCAGAGTCATTGCCTGTGCAATCCACAAAGCTTTGATTGTTTTTGGTCATCAGACTATGGATAATAGCGCCGGCACAGACGGTGTCTTCCAGGGAGTAGGTGCCTTCCCAGCCGGATCCCACTAGCCAGACTGTCTCGGGTTGCTTGGCTAAGAGTTTATTGACGACGGCCTGGCGAGTAGTGAGGGCTGCGGTCATGACCAACGGTGCTGCTTGAATTCGTTGGAGACAGCGGGTGCCGTTGGTGGTGCTCATAAATAATCGGCGACCAGCGGTACGCTCAGGGGAATGGTCGCGGGGGGAATTGCCCAGGTCAAATCCGTCTACCCGCTGTCCACCGCGCTCTCCAGCCAAAATGCATTTTTCAGAGGGCCATTGTTGGCTGGCTTGGACGAGTTTATCTAGGTCGCTAAAGACTTCTATAGCCTCAGCGCCTGCTGCAAATGCCGCTGCCATGGTGGTGGTTGCCCGGAGGACATCGATTGCGATCGCACAGTCAGGCAAGCTATCAGCTGGCGTTTCTTCAGGCGTGTGATAAACAAATAATTTCACAAAAATTTATGCGCGGACAGACCTGACTATTCTATAGCGGGAATGTACTCAAAAAAATATTTCAAATTCCTTCCACAAACCATTGAGGATTTAATATCCCCTCAGGGTCAAGCTGCTGTTTAATCGCTTGCATCATCCCCAGGGCATTGCCGCTATACCCCCAGGGTTCTAGTGCCAGTGATGGGGGGGCTTGGAGAATGGTCAAGTAGCCTTTGTGAGCGGTGCAGTGCGATCTCAACTTTTGCAATGTATCCACTATCTCTGGCCCTTGTCCTGCTATGGCAATCAGTCCCAGTCCACTAGCATTATGCAGTCGTCCTAACCAGCCCGAGGGGAGTTTTTCTAGGAGCTGTAGCAGCGACACCACCTGGGTGGGCAGCAGCCCAACTTTGCACAACACCGCTGTCGAACTGGCCAGCTGTATCGCTAGAGAGGACCAAAACGAACTATCATCCACAGTTTTACTAGTCAGTCCTGCATCCGTCGCAATGGCCTGAAACCGCTCCATCTGTTCCTGTACTCCGGCAGCAATTCCTTGAAAACGACCGGCCAGACGCATTCCGTTACTAGCACCAATCACATCCATTGCCACGGGGGTAATCCCCTGGAGACGAGTTTGCAATGCTGCGGTGGCAACGGCCTCGGCAGGACCAGATAGCACCATGGTTTGCGATTGTGTCGCCAGCGGATAAAGCCTCAGGGTAAGCTGACTCACAATCCCCAGGGTGCCATAGGCCCCGGTCATAAGTTTCATTAGATCGTAACCGGCCACATTTTTGACCACGCGACCACCGGCCTTGACCACCTCACCGTCGTAGCGCACAAACTGGACGCCGATGACCGTATCGCGAACGCTGCCATAGCGCTGACGCAGGGAGCCCCCATCGGCTGTGGCCACAATTCCCCCCACTGTCGCCTGTTGGGTATAGAGGGGATCCACGGGCCAAAACTGTCCTTGGGTGTACAGCTGGGTCTGGAGATCGGCAAATCCCATGCCCGCTTCCACCCGAATGGTAAAGTCATCCACCCAATGCTCTACCAGCTGATTGAGGCGAGCGGTGCTGATCACCACGTCAACGTTATTTAGCTGATGGTGGCAGCCCCAGTGTAGTTTTGTCCGCTGTCCACAGCTGAGCAAGCGCCAGCGGTGCTCGTAGCAGATGCGTACCACCGCCGCCAGCTGCTCAATGGACTCAGGAAAAACAATACTAAGCTCGTCAGCGGTCTCAAATCGAGTATCGCCAAGACTAGGCCAGGGCACCACCTGATCGCTACCGAGCATCGATTGAAATTTAGTTACAGGGCTCATGATGTTGCACTGACTGCGCTTTCCATCATATGGCTCTGGTGAGACGCTTTGGTATTAGAATTGCGTGCTGCTTCTGGCTTGGCGAGATTGAGATTACTCAATGCCAATTTTGACCGGACCACTGTCAGTATCACTGGGGGGCTCGGAACGCACTTGTCGGTAGTCGGCATAGAGCCGGTCACGCCAGGTCCAAAAGGGTTCATAATCAGGAACCTCTGTTAGACCAGGTACGCCCTGCTCGCATAGGGGCTCAGGCAAGTTGATATAGCGCTGGGCAGGAAACTTGACATACATAGATAGACCGGCAACAGCAAAGTCTGCCAGCGTCGGCTGAGCACCCACTAAATAGGGCCGCTCGGATAACACCGCGCATATGGACGATAGGGACTGTTGCAGGCTCAGGGTAGCCGTTTTGATGTCATCGGCACCACAGCCAATACCGGTTCCCAATAGATTTAACAAATCTCCAGGCACTGCGCTCACCAATTCTTTGACCACATCGGGTGTGGTAGCAGGCAGCAGAGCAGTGCGAAAGCTGGGGTGCTGACTAAACGCGCCGATCATCGCTTTGCGAGCATTGGGACCAATGGACTCGTCGGCCCAGTCTTCTAAAATTAGACACATACCCCGCATAGCCCCGTCTGCTGGCAGGACCGGACGGTCGGGATAGGTTTCATCCAAATAGGTTGCGATCGCACTAGAGTCCGCCACCACCGTTGCCCCATCCTTGAGCACCGGCACCTGCCGCTGACCCGAAAGCCGATACAGCTCCACCTGTCCCACGCCAGGAGCCACCTCCACCGTCTTGTAAGGCAGCTGCTTATAGTCCAAAATCAGTCGGACCTTTTCACAATAATGAGACGCTTCAAACTGATGCAGTTCTAGCATTAAGAACACTCCTCTGGTTCTGTCACATTGACGGTCAAATTGCCATAGCCTATGGGTTCGAGCAACTGACGCATAGTCACCTCAGCTCGTTCGCTAGCCATGGATAAAATACCCTCATCACACGCCCCCTGGCGGATCCGCTTTAGGGCCTCTTGCTGAGCCAGGGTTTGTAATTCTGGAGCCCGGTCTGGCCCCAAATTTAAAAAACCACGGTCATATTCATAGACCTTGGAGCGAGTCACATCAAGTTTACTGTCCAAGATTTTAGGCGCAGGCAGCGTCACCACCAGACTGGGCGACTGGTCTCCAGCTCCATCAATCACCTCGATATTCTTTTCACTGATGGCCTCCAAATCAATACCGGCCCGGACTTCTCCATGGGCGATATACAGTAGATTCGTCTGCCCTACAACATAGTTACCCACGGTGCGATTACTTTCTGTCGGTACCAACGCCTCCATCGAAAAGATCGCCGTGGTCAGTTCGCTAGCACCCTGCACCTGCTCAATCACCAGGGTGCGCATATCAACCTTATCCTCCGGCGGTTTGGGGGTAAACATCAGCTTTACCCCCTCCATAAACTGCTCCCCGGTCCGCCACATGCCGTAGCCCACAACAGAAGCAATCACCAGACCACCGCCCAAAACCGCCATCGATAGCATGGACCACACTGGCAACGGCTCTGGCCGTCGGGACGGCTGTTTTATCTGTTTTTCCTTCTGCTTATCCGTTTTCCGAGATCGACTGCGATTAGCAATACGAGAGGGACGAGTAAACATGACACCGCTTAGAACGCTAGGGATGATTCTAACGTCAGTTGCTAAGAATGGACGGCCAATTCGTCCAGTTGTCGTAAATGTCCTAACTTTTGATCGTGGGCCTCTATTTAAAGCAGGCATAAGTAGACAAACTGTCGGTCATGTCGGTCAGTACGATTAGACAAAATGATTAGGTAAACACGATAAGGTGATTAGAGAGCACTGCCTAAGCCGAATCTATGACTGCCTCTCCATTCGAGACCAACCAACAACGCCTCAAGCACTTCCGAAACACCCTGCTTCAACTCCATAAGCTTCTCCTAGAATCAGAGCGCGTCCGCTACGAGCAAACCAACGGCCCAATCAAAAATAAAGGCGAATTCTTCCAACTTGTTATTAGCGACGATGCCTTTAGCTGGCTGCGACCCATTTCTCAGTTCATCGTTCAGATTGATGAATTTACCAGTGCTAAAGAACCCCCTGAAAATCCTGAGGAAACAGCCGCGATCCTGTTAGAAAAAGGACGGCTGATGCTTAAACCCGATGAAAACTCTGTTACCCCTCTAGCAGCCAAATATTTTGAAGCCATACAAGCCGATCCTGATGTAGCCCTAATGAACGCAAAAATCACCCAGATCTTTCGGACGTAAGTGCCCAAGTTTCAAAGGAGAATCGCGTTAAATAACGTCATACATAAGGCTTGTTTATGAGATAGGTCTGCAAATTTGAGGCAGTCTTCCGCTAAAAAACCGGTCATATGCAAAATGTTTACATAAACTAAACTATATGGTTATTTATAAAACCATATAGTTTAGTTTATGGTCCGGATTTGACTAACTTTAAGCTATTGCCGTTGATTACGTTACACCCAACACACAAGTGAATTTTGAGCAGGTGTTCCGTTCGATACAGGCACTGCCCCTGTTAGCAATACACATGATAGGCATGGAGTGGAAAGTATGAATACGTTTGAATCGAAACCGTCGCAACCCAAACTGGATACTGATGAAGGCTGGGTCGTACAGGTATATGGCAGCAATCGCCGCTTGCTTTGCGTCTTAGAACCTTCTCACGGCTGGATTTTTCTAGTTGGCTGTTGCGTGGGCTTGTTGTTGTCAGTCATTTGGATCAACGCAACTCGCTATAGTCCGTCGGTCGAACCAATTGCCCCAACCGAAGCTCCGGCATTGCAGGTGGATTAGGATACCCTACTGTAGAGTCTTTTTTTATCGGCGAAAAATTTTCGCCTGTTGAACAACAGGAGCTCTTCTAACGCCTATAGGTTAGCGAGAGAAGACTCTCTTCAACAAGATTGTTACCCAGTGCCAGCGATCGCAACGGAGTGACATCTGCGGTGTGATGAACCCTTAATGATAGTCCCATCGATTAAAACCCAATAAGGAGTGGCTGTCTTTCAGACCTTATCGTTCCAACACCGACGCTTCTTCCTGAATCAACAGAGCTTCTGCCTCAACACAATACAATCTTCTCTTCCACTAATAAGTCCGACCGTATGCGCTGTTTCGCGCGCTAACTCTGCCCGCCCCCCATTCAGCAAAGCTCTGAAGGGGGGCGGGCTCGGTCGTTGGGCAGGCATGAGCAACACAAGCAAACGGACATGAGCAAATGGAGAAAAATTTGCTAACGCGTCAGCCTTGACGTGTTAGCACGCAATTTTCATTAGTCAAAGCAATATAAAAGCTCCTTAACCATAAGTTTTTCTTTTGATTTAGATTTAGCATTGCTACGCTAATTCGTGGTGTTAGCCGAACAACAGCGCATGTTTAAAGATAGACTTATTTATATGAGAGTTAGGCCTTTAATAGATTTTACTCTATAAGTTGCGTGTGGGACGGCAATCGCCTTTCAACTACGCTCAGAGAGCGGCTACCTCTGAACATCCTGTCGACAGGTTCTCGCATAACAACACCTGTGCTGTAGGGGTGAAGCGCTTCATCCTTACTTCCTTCAACTCTTTAAAGCTCACTCATAACAAGATCTGTTTAAGGAGGTATTACAAAGTGGATTTTTTGTCCGATTTCTTGACGCTTTTCCTAGATAAGTTGCAGTCCCCGACACTCGGCTTTCTCGTTGGTGGTATGGTCGTTGCCGCCCTCAATAGTCGACTGCAAATTCCAGATCCGATCTATAAATTCATCGTCTTTATGCTGCTCCTAAAAGTCGGCCTGAGCGGCGGTATTGCAATCCGCAATGCCAATCTGGTGGAGATGCTGTTACCCGCGCTGTTTGCCATGTTAGTGGGTATCTTAATTGTGTTCATCGGGCGCTACACGCTGGCCAAGCTGCCGAAAGTCAAAGCCGTGGATGCCATTGCGACCGCGGGCCTGTTCGGTGCTGTGAGTGGCTCCACCCTCGCCGCGGGCCTGACAATACTGGAAACGGAAGGTATCAGCTATGAACCCTGGGCTGCAGCGCTCTATCCCTTTATGGATATCCCCGCGCTCGTGACTGCGATCGTCCTGGCTAGTATTTTTATCAGCAAGCAGCGCGACAAGTATTTCAGCAAAGAAGAGTTTCTTAACAAGCAAGAATCTCTCAGCAAGCAGGCCGTTACTGCAGGTGAGTATGCTAGCGAGCAGAGCGGTACCGCAGGCGGGTATTCCAGCAATCAGGGCATGACGGCCAGCAGGTATCCCAAAAAGCACCCCGAGCCAGTCAAGATATGGCCCATTGTGAAGGAAAGTCTCCAGGGTTCTGCCCTATCGGCCTTACTGCTGGGTCTCGCGCTAGGCATTCTAACTCGGCCGGAGAGTGTCTATGAGAGTTTCTTTGACCCCCTCTTCCGTGGTCTGCTTTCGATCCTGATGCTGGTCATGGGTATGGAAGCTACAGCAAGGCTCGGTGAACTGCGCAAGGTGGGCCAGTGGTACGCCCTCTATGCCTTTATAGCACCGCTGCTGCATGGATTTCTTGCTTTCAGTCTTGGTATGATTGCCCATTACACAACAGGATTCAGCCTTGGCGGCGTTGTGATCCTGGCTGTTATTGCCGCCTCCAGTTCAGACATCTCAGGGCCGCCCACGTTGCGAGCGGGTATCCCGTCGGCCAATCCTTCTGCCTACATCGGCTCGTCTACAGCCGTCGGCACACCAGTCGCGCTCGCCATTGGCATACCGCTCTTCATCGGTCTGGCCCAGGCGCTGGGCGGCGGCTAATCCCAGACTGCGGTGACCGGTGCTCATCTGACCCGGCAACCAACGCGGCGGCGACGCTGCCGTTTTCCTAAGTTTCTATGTCGTTTAATGAATGTATCAGGAGATAATCAACATGTCTCAGCAAGCCACTAAGCTCGTTATTGTCACGGAAAAGTTGCTGCTGAAAAAGATTGCCAACATCATCGACGAAGCCGGAGCTCCCGGTTACACGGTGGTGGACGCTGGCGGTAAAGGCAGTCGCAACGTACGCTCGTCGGGACGGCCCACCGTGGGTGACAGTTTTTCGAATATCAAGTTTGAAGTGCTCACCCCTAGTCGGGAGATGGCCGTAAAGATTTCGGATGAAGTCGCAGCGCGGTATTTCGACGATTATTCAGGTATTTCCTATCTGTGTGATGTGATGGAGGTACTACACGCCCACAAGTTCTGATTCAAAACCCAGCCAATCCAACTTAAAAAGTCAGGGGCATGCCCCTGACTTTTTAAGTTGGATTGGCTGGGTTTTGAATCAGAACTTGTGGGCGTGTAG
>JBCCHX010000127.1:0-9025 GCA_039028535.1 Cyanobacteria bacterium P01_B01_bin.77 | reverse complement strand
ATCTATCTCTCCTAGCCACTGAACATCTGTGTAGAGTCTCATCATGCAATTGCCAAGAAGGCAAATTATGCAAAAAAAGAGACTGTTGTCAGCGGCCATAATTTCCGGAATCGCTCCGGCCATAATTTCCGGAATTCACAGGCGACTGCGACAGGGGTGAATTTTAGTGATTCGGGCGACTAGGGGCGCGTTGATCTATGGGGTAGTGCCATACTTTGGATGCTATGAAGCTGCTGGAGGTAAAAATCAGAGCCAGACGCGGACACTTTAAATGCGTGGATGGAGGAGGAGGAGGTCTTGCAGCCTAAGAATTCTGTACAATCTTGTCTTGATGATAGTTTTTGTCTCAATAGGGACAGAGAGGAGTAACTCTATGAATTTTTCTATTTGCAACCTTTGTATCATAAAGGTTGCACTGAACTCTTCCATTGGTTTAATTGTTGCTCTGCCCATTCTCGCAATTGTTTATCTGAATCGTTAAGGGCACAATGACTTAGTAACTTTATTGTGTTTGGATGATCATGATAGTCGTTAATTAGAGCCTTCAGTGAGGCTTTTCGAGGATTATCCTGCCATTGATTACTACGACTAAATTTATCATTCAATGTGATTTTACAGAGAAGGCTAAATATACCTGAGTTGCTCGCATAATTTTTAGAAATTGTTTCAATAGATGCCCGCCTCACTCCCCAGTCCTCATCATTCTGCGCAAGGTGTTTTAATAGATTTAAAACATCTTGTGTTGCATAGCTCTTATGTTTTGCAATAGCTTCAACCGCACCCACACGAACACCCCAATCCAGTCCATGCTGAGCCCATTCTTTAAACCAAGATAGAATAATTGGGTCATCAAAATTCTCCGAAATCGCCAACTCAGAAGCATATTGAATAAATGAACTCTTGTTTTCGTCCACTTGCTGTTTTAGCCAGGGGAGTGTGTTATCAAAGTAACTTGCTATTCTGCTTAATAGTTCTATGGATGCTGCGAAAGACAAGCGGATTACCGGACTTTCAGCCTCTTCCTTCAATCGAGCGAGAAGTCTAGCACTAACTAGAGAAGTAGCTGTATTTGTGCTGATCTCAGAAACACAATCAGCTGCTAATAAAAGATGAGATAAACCTTCAGATTTGAGTCTTCCTTTATCTTGAGGGCTATCTGATAAAAAGAGTTTCCGATCTGGTTTTTGTGCGAGTAAAAAATCAATTAATTGACTTGAGAACTTAACGTCAATCATGCCGCAAATAAGCCTTAGTACCTCATGCCAGCTTTCATCCTGCCAATGTTCTTTAAAGATTTCATCACGAAGTTGTGGATAGGTAAGTGTTCGCTGCTTCTCAAATTGGTTAACAATTTCTAGAGCGCAGAAGTATTCTAAAAATGTTCTGTGTACAAAGCCGTAAGTGTCTGCACCGCGATAACAGAGAATAAAATTACGATCTCGGAGTTGTTGAATCAACCGATTTGCTTTTTCTCGTGGCTCACTAAACCCTTGATCACGCAAGTGCTCAGTTAAAACTCTTGCTAGGCGCTCCGCACTAATGAGGTTTCCTTTTAGCCCCTCTTCACCTGCTTGCATTTGATAGGCAACCAGACGGAGTATTTCTTGCTTTTCTCGTCTTCCGATAGCATCTAACGATAGCTTTAGTCTCTTATGATCTACATCCCAGTGATATAAAAGTACTCGCGAGGCTTGGTCATAGAGGTCTGCCCTATCTTTGGGAAGCTCTTGGCGACGATTTAGAATTGCCATCATTGTTAATAGCAAAGGGTTGTCTGCCAAATTTTGGATAGCTTTAGAGTTAAAGATCGCATCGCTTAATCGTTGCTTAAGTCTTGCTTTGTTAGAATCATTGCTCATTGATAACTCATACCAACGGTCAATAAATTCATAAATCTCAGAAAGACTTAAAGGTTGAATAGTGAAATGTTGAAATCCACTATGTTGAAGACGTTCTGGGTCATATCCAATTATTCGGGATGTTACTAATACCTGTGCTTTAGGATATGTCTGAGAGAAACGGATAATATCATCAACGACAGCAGCTTGAAGGGAACGATCAAAAACCTCGTCTAAACCATCAAACATTACTAAGGTTGGCGTATCTAGTAAATGTTGATGCAGTTTCTGTTGATCAAATTGCCAATCCACTCCACGGCCTCGATGAAGAAAATCAAGGAAGCTAGAAGATTGGGCTAGCGCAAATTCTCTTAACTCGATTAGTAAAGGTAACGTGTCGATATTTCCTTCAACCCATTCCAATGCAAGGTATTGCAATAGGCTAGATTTGCCAGAACCCGGGTCACCTAAAATAACAGTAAGCTGAGATTTTGTAAGTGCGTCGAAAACCTTTTTGATGGGTTGATTGAAGTACTCACGATTATAGTATTCGATAGCTTCAGGCGATAAGTTTTCTATTTCATTCGCCTCTTGAAGCTTTTGCTTTAAGTCTAGAGGCAGTTGATATCGTATAGGCGGTAACGCTTCTCGCACCGATTGTTCAATAAAGATATTCCATAACGTTATGGAATCTATGCGATCTGTGCTGTCAAGGGTATATAGCTTTAGATATCCATAACTAGATTGCAAACTTGTTCGATACTTGGCAAGATCGAAGCCAGGTGAAATTTGAGCTGTATTTCGAGCAATATCTTCTAATAACTCGGTCTCTAGCAGCTGCCTTAATTGAGCGTTACTCTTAACGATACCTTTGACCTCAATTAGATATTCCTTAGCAACTCCACGCCAATCAAAGTCTTCTTCGGGGAATTGCCACTTAGAGTCTTGAAAAGTTTGAGCCCAAATTGTCTGTAGCTGGTTATAGTCAATTTTCTTACAACCTTTGTTGAAGGCTTTGCCCAAAATCTTACCTACTGCTTGATCTTGAATAAAGCGTTTAATAGCTCTGTTGTAGTGATGCTGGATGCTAGTTTCAGGAACGTCATTGAACTCAAGTTCTTGAATAAAGCGTTTGATAAAGACTCCTAATGCTTCAGACATTGGTGTCTTTAAAGTACTGGCGTTAAGACGAGTAACACTGCTATCTAAGCAGTGTTCAAAGAAATTTTGGACATATTTTTCTAAAACAGGTTTACCTAAATCAAGAACCTGTGTAAGGACTAATTTACCTAGTTCTACACTGGTTGAAACTGCTAAACACTCCAGCATCTTGAAATCTCAGGGATGACGTAGTACCAACTTGATTGTGAATTATCTAGCTGTCAGAGTTTCAGTTTTATTTCTCCTCTAATAACTACTGACCGTTTTCTACAAATAATAATGCTCTAATTTTTAACGGAAAGAAGAGTTTAGGTCCTCAATATTTTTCAATTTTTATCCTCACAGATATAGATGCGTTTACTATGCCTGTCAGTGATAATAGGATGTTTTTGAGTGAAGGTTCTCTTTTAGTGTACTTATGGAGTTGAGAAAAATAGTTTTATCTTTAACTTTGATGTCATCTTAACTTCCATATAAAAAGTAGAGCAAATGTACTTACTTTAATTATGTGTTTGAAAATTCCAGAATTCTCAAACACTAAGCTGTTCAATTTCTTGTAAAAGCTTATCGATTTTTGTTAAGCGCTTCTGTACCTCTACTGATTCGAGTAGTGATTTCTTCTTGCGTACAGACTTAAAGCGAGCAAAAATTTGATCAGAAATGGATGGTGATGCTGGGGAACTACTGGCTGACTGCTCTTGTTCCAGATCTTTCACTAAAGCCATTACATCTTGCTTAGTCAAGCCTGCTGCGCGTTCGACTAGCTCACCATGCAGTTCAGGCTTTTGACGATTCAAAAGTACTGCATTCGTAGGTGATAACTTCCCCTCTCGTACTGCCTCTAAAATCTCAGGTGCCAAATTCAACATCGGTAAACGATTGGAAACAAAGCTAGCTAGCTTCATCCCAAACTCACCAAGGATTTCAGCGATTAGCTTCAGCTCATCCTCGCTGAAAATTCTAGAATTCTCAGCGCCTCGGGAACGTGAATTCTTGACTCGATAAAGACCTGCCTTAACATCTTCAATCGGGATATCCAGATGCAATGACAGCAAACTTAAAATACTTTCCGTCTGCTCAATTGCTGTAATTTCTTCATTCAACAAGTGAGCGATCAACGCGGCTTCTAATGCAGTGGCATCCGGCATATCCCGCACAATTGCCGGAATCGAGGCCATCTCCAACGCACAGCAACTGCGCCAGCGCCGCTCACCACTGATGATTTCATATTTACCCCTAGCACCAGGTCTGACCAAGATCGGTTCCAGCACACCATGCTTCGCAATCGACTCCTTAAGCCGCTCCATCTTTTGCGGATCAAAATAAAGTCGAGGCTGCTTTAACCTCCCAGGGAGCTGGAGCGGTTGAATATCAGCAACCGGTAATCTAAACGACTGCCCCGAAAGTGACTTCAAACTTTCAATCTCTTCCTTGAGCTGGGCAATCGTCTCGCCCTCTTGTGCATTTAGGGCACCACTAAACATGGTCGCCATGGGTCGTTTACTGATGCGAGCCATCGCTAATCCATCTCCTTAATGACTTCAACGGCAATTTTTTCGTAGAGCTTGTTGTTGGGATCCCCTGCTCTGTAGATCCCCAATGGCAACCCAGCAGCTGCGGCATTGGCAATATAGGCATTGTCCTTAATCGTCGGAAACATCGGAATTTGCATGTGCCGCATAATATCAGGTAATCCCTCAATATCCGACAATCCCAAATTATCCCGATGCATTGCCCGGTTCTTAGCCCCATTTGGCACCACCCCAAACACCTTAGGCGCAGGCTTTAGACGTAACTCAGTGCGAGTCAGACTAATCCACTCCAGCAATTTAGCCATCGCATCCATATCCTTGTCCTCTGGCTTCAGCGTGATAATTACATCTGTACTCGCCGACAGAGCCGCGATATGTAGCTGCTCAATCGTGCCAGGGCAATCAATAATTAGCACATCGTGAGGAAGCGGATGATCTTCCAATGCATCTGCCAATAAGTAAGCTCCACGCTTATCCAAAACGAGTCGTTGTGTCGTTTCCGTGAGTGGTAGTCCCCCCAGACAAGCATCGATCCCCTCAATGCGATCCCTCCAGACCGGAAACAGAGGATAGTCCCCTTTAAAGTCAGGCCGCAGCACCCAATCCATTGTTTTCTCCTTTTGGGGATCATCCAATCCACAGAAAAGAGTCAACGAACCATTAGGGTCACAACCAAACATCGCAACCTTTTTCCCTTTGCGGGCGAGCTGGTAAGCCAGGTTAACCGTCAGTGTGGTCTTACCAACGCCACCACTATTCGACATGATGGAAATAACTTTTTTCAGCATCTTTGTTGTGGCGAAGTTTCAAAGCGTGCGCGCACATCATAACTCAATCTGACTAAAAATTCTCAGAATTCTTAAGTGGAATTATTAAATTTGAGAATTCCAGAATTTTCAAGAGATTTTTAGCTGTGATATGGATGCCGTAAGTGTTCCTTGATCGGAGTCGAAAGGAACACTGGCAGTGCCTTGTGTCTGCCCTCCGATATCGGGTGCTATTAACCAGCCGTTCTCTCCAAAAACAAAATCACCCTTTACCAAATAACCCAGACTCTGACGACTGGAGCGTATCGTAAAAACTCTCTTTCGCTTTTAGTTCTAATGCCCGTTTGGTATATCTCCCAAACACATTCATTGACTTAATCCGCATCAGCCTCCGTACAAACTCAGGATTCATCCCCTCCAGAATCAACTGAGTCCCAAACGTATGACGCAGTTGGTGCGGATGAATTTTCTCGTCCAGTTCTGCCAACTCAGCCAAATCCTTGATGCAGTTGTACACCCCTTTGTATCCCATCCGCTGTCCACGGTTCCGATTTGAGAGACTTACAAACAAAGGAGCCTCCAGGCTTGTATCAAACCCCTGGTTGAGACACCAACCCAAATAACTATCCAACGCATCACACGCCTGGGCCGATAACGGCACAACGCCATCACTTCCCCACTTTGCCCCTTGAATAGAGATAGACCGATTGTCATAATCATCCACATTTCTTGCTGCCACCTCATTCGCCCGCAAGCCATGCTTTAGCAACTCAAAAATAGCTCGATCTCGCTCGTAGGTTTCTCCCCGAAATGGCAAAACCTCTTCCAATGCCTGAATGACCGACACCTCCAAATCTTTCACCTGCGCAGGAGCCTCTATTACCTTTTCCAAACTCAACGCCGGATTGTATTGAATCAATCGCTTCACTGTCAGCCACTTGAAAAAACTCTGAATTGCCGCCAACGCCTGATTGATACTGGCAGGAGATAAGGGCTGATCTAATGTGTTAGCTTTTGTCGTTGTTTTGAGGTGCGTTTTATAGTTCGTTAAATCCTGTTCTGTAACCTCCGGCCATCCTTTTCCAGTCAACCACCGCTGAAACTGACGCAGCTGTCGCGTATAGGTTTTCTTCGTACTCGGTCGTAACTCCCGATCCTCTAGAAACCGATCTACCCAATCCGGTTCGCGAGTTATCTCAGGACTAATAGGCTTTTTCGCCTTTGGTTTTCCGTCTTGGAACTCAAGAAACGTCGGTTGTGGATCAGGTTTAGCCATAGGTCACCGTGGCACTGGTGCTAGAGTATCAAACTTGTTTGCGAGACGTTTTAAGGCTGAATGAATTTTAGAGGATAGGCGTTTGTAGGATAGCAATTGCATTCTCCAAGGCTGTTGCTGTCGCTATCAGTTGAGTACGTGCCTTAGTCAACTGGTTCCGTCGCTCAATTCCCGCTTGGGCGACAGTATGTCGCGATTCTCCCGTCTTCCCCAAATGAATGTGACGCACTAATCGCTGCTGTGTCTGGGGCTGAAACATTTCCCGATGAGCTGCCAGCTTGTTATACCAATAGGTGCCATAGGGCCGCTTTACCGCATAGGCATGTACTTCCGTTCCCTCTGGAGCAATATATTGTCCGCTGTAGCTTTCTTTAAACTGAGTCATCTGCGTTTCCAACTCAGCCATGGATGCTTGCAGTGCTTCCATTAGTGCCCTAAGCCCTAGAGATTCCATATCCTGAGGACACCCTCGCTGTCGCAACATTAATGTTGCAGCCGAGCTAGCCGACACAGACACAGACTGAGGACCCTGATCCTCATCAGCCACCCGAAGATGAACCGCTTTGCTATCCCCATCCAATTTGGCCAGCTCTGAACATGCCCCTAAGTTGGGACATTGAGACGCTACCAATCCCGGTGTTTGAGTAATAGTTTCACAGGAAAAACTAAATGGGCAGTACTTTCGAGTCATAGCTTTGTTCTAGCTGCCTACTAAAACTATTTAGCTAGAACTAAGTCTGAAAGATGGGTGCCCCTATTGAGCACCCAAAGTAATGAATCGTTAGGTCTTAACCAAGCTATGCGTTTTTCACCCGATCCTTAAAGCCCTTACCTGCAGAAAAGGCAGGAATCGTCGTCGCCGGAATCTTGATCACTTCACCCGTTTTGGGGTTACGCCCATCCCGTGCTTTGCGGTCCCGTGGTTCGAAACTACCAAAGCCGATCAACGTTACTTTTTCGCCATCTGCAACGGTATCCATGACAGTCTCAATGGTGGCTGACACGATATTGTCGATGACATTTTTAGAAAGGTCAGTCGAGGTTGCGACCGCGTCAATCAATTCACCTTTGTTCATAAAACCAGCTTAAAAAACAGGCTCTTGTTTTATCACAGCTCCAAGTGAGACACAAGCACTTATTTTCTGAAGAAAGTCAGGTTCGGTACCATGTAGATAGGTTTTAATGGGTTGCTTAACATCTAGTAGACATCATTGATTAGTGGCGCTATCATTGCCATAGTTCAAATGTATCTACGGCTGTCATAACGGTATGACCGATGAAAATGCAGGCGCTGAAACAACGAGTTTGGAAGATCTGGAGCAAGCTAAATAGCTTCCGAGGTGAGCTTGTTGCAGTGCCGCAGAGCTACGTAGCCGAAATTAAAAGTTTTGGTGATCGTCGATATAAGAAGACCTGGGTGAAGGCGTTGGCACGTCTCCAAGCAATCTATCTACATCGGAACTGTTTAGACGCCTGGATGTTAATTACCGAGAACTTTAATTTCACTCCAGACCGTTGGGATTATGAGTTCCGCTACGAGATTTTAGATGAGTTCCTGCAATATTCAGACGGTCTGGAACTTATTAAAACAGGGCTAGAACAGATTTTCACATCGACCGATTTCACTGCTGACGAACAACAGGAAACAAGTCGCAATGGCTTTTTTGAACTTTTGGCGGGAAGAGAAGGACAACATCGAGGGCTCAGCCTCTCAGTTGGATCTATCCGGCAACTCGCAGGAACTAATACCGCCGCGTGAGCGGGTAACTGGAGCAATTGTCTTTAAGCGTTTCACCAAATCCATTAAGGATAATGGCGGAGCTGGTGACGTGTATCCAGATGCGATCGCTGCCGAAACAGACGAACTATTCGGCTGCAATGTTGAAGAACTCTATAGAGAAACCGGTGGCAAACCAGGCCGACGTGACACGTTACCCCAACCAGCTCAGGAAGCCTACATGGTTAACGAGTCGATAACAGCAAACGAGCTTGAAGGCCTGATCGGTACCATTGGAGGTGAGACCCAAGAGGAAGTAAACGACCGCATTGTAGGCGTTACACGTCAGCAAGCCAAACAAACCCGTAAGTGGTTACCTTGGTAGTCTACAGATAGTCTAGGCCTTCATCGACGTCGCTTTCAACAATGCAGTGATAGCCATCAGCAGTGGACCAGATGTTATCCAGGAGTTCACTGAATTGACGTTTCAGCTCGTTTTCATCGGTATGCTTGAACGTAAGTTGATAGCTCCAGCCGCCAATATCCTCTTTTCTAAGTCCCAGTTCGGAAAAATAAAAGAGTTCCACCATCTCGGGGTTATTTGCATATCCCCCCGAAAAGGTATATTCCACAATGAGACACTTAAGTCTCAACTTGTTTGTTTTGCGACTTTCGTGCCATCCAGATATCGATACACACTGGCTTTCGAGAGTTTGTAATCCTTCATCAGCGTT
>JBCCHX010000126.1:0-9482 GCA_039028535.1 Cyanobacteria bacterium P01_B01_bin.77 | reverse complement strand
CGCATCGACGGCGTCCTCTAACCGCTCGGTGCCAGACTCGCGTTCTCCCAGAGTCCTGAGCGCAGTGCCCAGATTGTTCTGGGTCATGGCCCAGGATAGGGGGACGCGCTCGCGGGTCCGTTCGAGCAAGGCCTGTTGGTATGCTTTGATACTCAGATCTAGATAAGCCCGGATATCGTAGTCAAGCTTCCCCTCCCCATAGGCTCGATTTCCCAGACGATTTAAGGCATCTGGCTCCCCTTCAAAGATAATCAGTGCTGATTCCATCAGTTGAAGCAACGGGCGTTCAACATCAGGTTTGACGGCTGTTTCTAGATAGGCCTCTTCCGCCTCAACTGCACCATCTTTGAGTTTCAAAAATTCTTTTTCCGCCAAGCGTTCGAGCCAGCCTGTCCACTCGTAATCAGGCCCTTCTAGCTCCAACGTCTTTGACCAACGCTTGACCCAAGCCAACGGAAAGCGTTGATTCTCCTGGTAGATACCACACCGATAGAGGACCTGAAGACTACGTAAAATCGTTTTCTCTGCTGGGGAACAGGCCACAAAACGGCGTTCCATCTCACCCAGTTTCATCAACACTGAGCCTACTGTGCCATCAAAGCTAGCGGGGTTCCATTCCAGCTTTAGCCGCTCTGCCAGCGCCTGACCAATCTCTTCCGCAATCCGCTGCCGTTGGATTTGCTGTGGGAAATAAATGCTGGGTTCAAGCCCCTTCGCATTCAGCTGATTGAGAGTCCGTTGTAAATCCGCTCCAGACCGACAGGTGGCAATCAGCTGAATACCTCGCTCCATGACAGCTCTGAGCAATACATCAAAGTTCTGCTGCTCTACAAAGCGATGCAGGTCATCGACCACGACTACTGGACGTAGCCAAAATAGCAGTCTTAATCGCCTAGGAAACTCGAAGGTTTCACTATTGATATCGGTTGTCTTAGGAATAGTGATATGCCAATACTTCTGGCATAGAGCCTGATAGACAGCTCGTGTCTTACCGCTTAAAGGACGGCCAATGACTAAGGCATTCTGGCGACGTTTGAGTGCTGTCTCAAGCAGCAAGTCAGCATCGCTAGGTAAATAAAACTCGTAGTAGGGACGATCGCCCAGAAGCTTCTTGCGTGGGAGAAAACGCGTTAGTTGCCATACCACGGCAAAGTGAGTACGAATGCTTCTTCGCTGGCTGTAAAGGTAGCTCAGCAGCGGTAACCCGATCGATACGAGCAGGGCCAACAGAGCAATCAGATTGGCCAAAGATGGACTGGATAAGTCAATGCTAGGCATCTTTGTGAAGCCTTGAGTCACGGACTTGGACACCTTCAGTCATGGGTTCGGAGTTTAGGCAATGCGCTGCCAGATGCGGTTAATTTCGGCTATCAGAGTTTGGACGTTTTCCTGTAAGGCCGTTATCCATCGCTCTGTTTGCTTACGGAATTCGCGATTCTCTTCAATCAGGGTCTGAATCTGCTGCTGCGTCTCTTCATAGCGGCGATCGTTCTCCTTAGCTACACGATCAATATCCCTCATAAGGTCAGCAGCTATATTTTCTCGCTCAACCTTCGCGGCCGCGATCGCGTCAGCATTAGCCGCAATCGCCCGAGCGTTCGACTCAGTTATTTTCGTCACGTCTGACAGTAACGCTTCAATTCGATCCAGCCGACTCATTAGAATTTTCTTCCTCACCAGCGGTTTCAGTAAAAGGTGGAATTTCGCCTTTGTCTTCAGCCTGCCGCACTGAAAGTTCTACAGCTATAGCTGCAGTTGTGGCAATGGCTTGCCCTCGAAGTTTGGCCCATCGCTCAAGGCTAGCGTAGACGGTATCCGGCAAGGTCACATATACACGCCTTGGCATAGGTTCTGAGTTCGCATCGACTCCCCAAATGTGGCTCATAAGTTACTAATTAGCAATATGTAGCGTTCAAGCACCACCAAAGTAACTTAAAAGTAACTTCAGTGGTGCTAATATGTTCGACAATTGGTTTGCTCGTCCATAAAACGAACTCCAAAGTTTTTCAAACGGTTGCAGTATGCAGGCTCTAAAAACGGGCAAAACTGCCTGCATCTTTATCTCACAAGCTTTTCATTCAGAAACAACTCATGACCCTAGCCACTGCACTAGCCGCCACAGTGCCTCTAGAACGCACTGAGCGTACATCTGACGAATCTGTCACCGCTTCGCCTTCGATGGCGGCAACCGGTTTCTCAAGTACTTCAACGCTGCTGGCAGCGTCCAAACCATCCAAAGCTGTCTCAAGCCCCTGGCCGATTGGGAAGATATCGAACCTGACCCGCTCAGCGCCGTTATCGAAAACCGGGGCCAACGCTATGTCGTTGGAGCGCTGGCCGCCGATATGAAAGGTCAAGGCACTCACCAAGGTAATAAAGCCCAGCTCGCCGCCCAGCTGCTGCCCGTTGCCCTCGAACCCAAAGATCACGAAAACCGCATCCTGATCGGCACCCTGGTAGTCGCTACCCCTGATGTGCGCGACGCCACCGCCGTCCACCACCTCGAAAAGCTCGCCGGTACCTACCAGTTCAAACGTAACGGCGACACCATCACCGCCAAAATCAACCGCGTCGAAGTCATTGAAGAATGCCGAGCCGCCTGGCGCTATGCCACCAACCACGGCGGCTACCGCTGGCCCGATGCCAAAAACGCCGTGCTCGACCTGGGTGGCGGTACCGCGCTGGGCCGTATCTTCACGCGCACCGGTTCTCCCATCCGTAGCGCTGAGGTCAAGATTCCAGGGACTTACGACCTGGCCAAACGCATCGCTGCCGCACTCCAGGCGAAGGCCGAATACAGCCCAGATACCAGCCTGATTATGGATGCGATCGCAACCGGTAGCTATCGCATTGGGCAGCGGCTGTACTTTGAGGGCATCTATCAGCAGTGCCGTCGTCAGTGGATTGACGAGATACGCGGCGCACTGCGCGAAGCCTGGGCTGCCCATATGGAAGAACTGGGCGAGGTGCTGGTCATTGGCGGCAGTGCCGAGCTTGCCCGTGACTTTGTTGAGTCTACTAATGGCCGGTTCAAGATTCCTCAGACGCCCGATCCACAGCACATAAGTCTTTACGGCATGTTGGAGGGTTAATGACAGCATCCAAAGAAACTAGCCGAGTTGTGCTAAGGGGTGTGGCCCTGGTCGAAGCTCAAAAGATTAAAGACGAGCTGTCGCTATCGAGTTTGAGCGATGCGATCGCAGTAATGGCTGACCGCTATCGCGGCACCGGTAGCCAGCCAGCAACGCCAACAGTAATAGCATCTACCTCTGACCGTCCTAGCCCCATGACGTTTTAGAAATCATGACTACTCAGAAGCAAGCACTAACAACCCTTAAAGCCGGTGGCCAGATCCAAAACCTAATCCTTTTAGATGCCCATGGCCGTCCAAAAGGGACTCTCAAACCTAAACAAATTAAGGCATTGCTCGATAAGGGGCGATCGAAAGCAACTCAGTATGACGGCACCGTAGTCATCAGATAACCCATACCCCTCAAAAGGGACTGGCAGCCCTGAGAAAGTAGCCAGTCCCCTATCCGCACAGAAACGGACTAAATCAATTATGCAACTTAAAACATCACACCTCCTCTGGGGTGTCGTGGCTCTAGCGGTGCTTGGCAATGGCGATCGCATCGCCGGAACCGTCGAAACCTCATCGCTTCAACAAACCATTAAGTCAGAGGCGAGCACCGACAGAAAGCTACTACGACAGCAGGCCAGAGAGACGAAAAAGCTGTCCAAGATTGCCTTAGATCGAGCAAAGGCCGGATGCATTCAGATTTTTGAAAAAAAGACCGGCAAAGAGCATTACTTCGGCAATGGTTCAACGGTGGTAGACCCCAACACGGGCTACCAGCTGCAAGAGGGGGTTGTCTGCAACCGTCTAGGGCTGACCGGCGTTGTTGTGAATGGCTACATTACTGACCTGGTCATGGTTGCACCCGAACAAAAAATCGAATATCTCGGCTACCTAGCATTACAAAATGGAGAACAGCAATGATTGTTTTTGCTTGGATTTTCAAACTAATTCTAGGCGGCTGTATTTTCTTTACTGCCGTGCTCAACATGCAGGGCTGGCTTGTTGTTGGCGAGTGGGCCAACAATGCCATCACCATCATTCCAGGTATCGGACTACTGGCCAGCGTACCGCTGGTTGGCGGCTGGATGCGTTTAGGTGTGGGAGCCCTAGGCTACATTATTGGCGTCTGTCTGTGGGCTGCCGTGCAGTGGATTCAGGTAGCACCGATGCTCCATGGCCGCAGCCAGCGCTTAAAAGACTTCAGAGTCTGGGCCTATGTCCTTGAAATTCTGGTGTGCTTTGCCCGGTTTTCACCTTACGAAGACGGCTATCAAATTTTTTGGGAAGACCTCTGGGCTGGGGCGCTAGACCTGGATCTATTTATCTGGTCAAACATTGGCATGGCCTGTCTGTCGATCGTTCTCTTTGAGTTGGTCTTCGCCACAGGCATCGAAATTGCCAAAATTCTAGCCTCCTATCACCGGGGGACAACCCATGGATGGTAAACAGCTGCTTAGCAAAGTCCAATTTGACAACGACTTTGGTACCTCTCCCATGGGCCTAGGTTTGTTGTTAAAAGATGCCGGTTTAGTCGGACTCGGAACGGTCGTACTTTCGGTGTTGGCGCTACCGGTGGGCGGTAGCTTTGGCATTCCATTAGCCCTGGCCGTTGCCTACATGGGGGCCAACGACTGCAAAGTGCTCAGTCGTCACGGCACCGATACCCCCTTGTTTCAGACAGCTTCAAGCATCAAACAACGACCACCGGCAGTCACTGAAACACCAGGCGCGGCAGCTATCGATCTTCCCCGTCTGCTGGCCAGCTCCAACAGCTCCATCATTATGGGCGCACCGAGAGCAGGGAAGGGCTACGCCGTCGCTCAGGCTCTAAGAATGCAGCCAGAGACCTGTACTATCTGGCTGCTCGACCCAAAGAACGACCCAAGAGAACACCACTACTGGTCACACATAGACCCAGCACACAGACTCGCCTTCAATAACCTGAGCAGCACGCGGCCCAATGACGCCCGCATTCTCGAATTCATCACCGAATTCTTTGATGCCGCCGTTGAGCATGGTAATCACTTACTCATCATTGATGAGGTGCCAGCCCTCAGCAATATGATGGCTCCCAAAGCCTTTAAGAAAATGATGGGTTTAGCGGCCAGTACCGCCAGCAGCGGACCCAGTTTGGGCATCCGAGTTTGGCTAGTTACCCAAGACAGCACCTGCGATCAAATGGGATTTAGCGCTCAGTCACGGGCCTGCTTTGCTCAGTTTGCCGTGAGTTCGGATCGTACGCCTAAAAGCTGGCTGGCTGGCTTCTGTCAGAGTACTAAAGCACCTCATCCAACGCTCACTGGCTACATCGCCTACGACGGCGAGCGCTGGGGGAATTCGAAACAATACCCTAACGTGCTCAATTCTAAGAACGTAGGAATATCAGTAGTTCCACTGACTCAGGCTCTGAATTCTCGCCCGAATTCGCCCATGAATTCTGACAGAATCATCACCGAATTCGATCCAACGAAACCTGAATCAGAACAAGAATTCAATCAGTTTCGTGAGCTGGTGTGCGGCGGTCTTGAAGCTGGAGGCAATGAAATTATCAACAGATTGTGGAAAGCGAAACCAGGCGGCTCAAAACGTTATCAGGCCGCACGTCAGCGTCGCGATCAGTTCATTGCCAGATTAAGTGAGTACAGCTAGTCAATAATGCTTAGGTGTTTTCAACGTCCCTGCATTCGCAAATCAGCGAGACCATTTTTAAGGACGGGAAAACCACCATGGCCGCCTTTACTTACGACTTGGCTGTTTGTCTTTGGGATACACCTATTCAGCATCCCAAAGACAAACAGCAATCGAATCTTTGGTCACGATTTCCCAGCAAAAAGGGCCGACTGCCATAGCCGACCCCTCAGATTTGATTGTGCCGGGCGTACTCGTGCCCAGCGAATTAGCCTACTACCATTATGACAGAACACACGAATGGTTATCGCCCGTCAGGGGATAACTTCCAGCTGCTCGAACCGTTTGATATCCGCAACCATATCGACAAACTAGAGCCCGCAAAAGAGAAGGGCAAATACATATGCCCCGTTTGCAATGACGACAATTTTACGATTAGGGAAAAAGATGGAGCCTTTCAATGTTGGTCTACAGGCTGTGAGACTCGGGCGATCATGGATGCGATCGCACCGCTACCAGACAAGCCAACATCCCACAGCAAGCCAAAGCAACGAACCAAACCACGTAAATCCCGTAAAGAAAAAGACCGCGAGATTCAGCTCAACGCAGCCGAGCTAGAAGCCAAAATTTCAGAACTAGTAGATGAGATAGATTTCGGCTATGCCACCAAAGAGCAAGCCTTGGTCACCCTCGCCGAGTGGTGCAAAACGGAGGGTCGAGACAAATACTCAGCCACTAAACTGTTTAACGCTCAGCTCAAAGCAAAGCTGCCCATCAGCACCGATGACGACGGCCCACGCCTGCTCAAAGAATACCGACTGATTGAACAGCATTTTGGTGACCGGCTCCAGTTCAATACCCTATTCAAACGAGTAGAGCTAGACGGGGCTCCCTTCGACCCGTCTGCCGCCAGAATTGAGCTGATTGTGACCCACGGCCTATCGCTCAAGGGCAGTCGCGAAGACCTAGCAGACATTACCGTCAAACTGGCCAAAGAAAGTGAGTACAGCCCGGTCGCCAAATACCTACGGAACACAATCGCTGAGCACGATGGCAACACTGACTGCTTGAATAATCTGGCAAGTCGATACTTTGGAGCTGATGACCCCATCTATCAGACACTGCTCCAGCGATTTTTGGTCGCTGCCGTTGCTAGGGCTATCAAACCAGGATGCAAGCATGACTGCGCGCTTATCCTTCAGGGCAGACAGGGCGATGGTAAATCAACGTTCTTAAAAACGCTGGCATCACCAGAATGGTTTGATGACTCGTTGGGGGCAGCCTCTGACAAAGATGAGCGGCTAAAGCTACACCAGCGCTGGTTTCTGGAATGGGCAGAGCTGGAGACGGTTTTCAAACGCAAAGACGTCAGTCAGGTCAAAGCGTTCTTATCCTGTGCCACTGACTTGGTGAGAGCACCCTATGCCCGTTCATCAGAAACGATGCTGAGGCATTCAGTCATCGTGGGCTCCACTAACGAGTCAGAATTCCTGTCAGACCCCACCGGTAGCCGCCGATTCTGGATTATTCCAGTAAAAAAGCGCATCGATATCGCCCAGCTGGAAGAAGAACGCGACCAAATATGGGCCGCTGCCACAGCTCTCTACCAGCGGGGAGAGCAATGGTGGTTGACTCCCGAAGAAGCCCAAGAAACCGAGCTGATAGCCAAGCGCTATGAGTCTAGAGACCCATGGTTTGAACGTGTTGCCGACTATGTAGCCTGCATGGATTCAGTCACCACCAACCAAGTGTTAGCCCATGCGGTTCAACTCGACGTTGACAAGTTCACAACGGGCCATGCTCGACGGGTGTCTAGCATTCTCAGAATCCTGGGTTGGCAGCAATCCAGCAATCCACTGTCACACGATGGAAGGAGAACCAGAATATGGAAATTAACGCTCTAGGCTTTTTTACTGAAATCATCTGTGCCATCTGTGCCAGCAGCCTAAAAGCATTGATTTAATTGAATCACAGCTGGAACAGATAACTATAAATCATCTGTTTTTATCTGTGCCATCTGTGCCAGCGAAACAGATAAAGAACAGATTCGGCACAGATAAAAAAACGCTCAAATCAACTGCTATTAAAAGCTTTCAGTGATTTCGGCACAGATGCACAGATACTTTCCCTTTAAAGGGTAAAAACAGAAATCGTAAATTGTCACATTCACTGTCCACTGTCACACTCTTAAGCCCCCATCTTCACAATTGATAGACCGTTCAATCACCCCTCTTGAACTTTTCCGTTTATGGCGGGCCTACGTTGAATTTAAAGCGCCACTGGTTAGCCCATCGACCGTTGCCGCGATTACCACGCCATCGAAAAGAGGATTGTACTGATGCGAAAAACAGCTCCAGAGCTTGCCGATGCCCGCGATATGCGCAACTGGTTACTGAGTCAGTTCGCAAGAGAAACAACCCGACGTACGATCCAGCAGTTTGGCGCTGCCTGCAAGTGGGCCGTGGCCGAAGATATGCTCGGCTCGAACCCGTTCGATGGCCTCCAACGATATCTGGTGCCATTGCGCAAAATGCGGACCCATACTCACACTGCTTTTGAGCTAGAGGAGCGCGATGCCATCATTGCTGCGTTCAATACAGAAGATGCGTTTTATGCTCGGTGGGTAACTTTCATGTTTTGTACCGGCTGCAGACCAGAGGAAGCTAGAGCACTGAAGTGGAAGCACGTAGCGTCTGACTTCTCCCAAATTCATATCTGCGAAGCTTGGCCGGTAGACACCAATATTCGTCAGGGCACCAAAAACTATCAAGCAACCCGGTTTCCCTGTAATGAAAGCTTGCAGTTGTTTTTACGCACCTTGCACGCTCAGACTAGTCACGAGCCAGAAGATCATCTATTTAAATCTGTAACTGGTAAACCGTTTGACTATCGCCGTTTTCAACTTCGCCATTGGCAACCACTGGTTGAACGCCTAGCAAGTTGTGGAAAGGTAGCGTTTTACCTACCCCAGTACCATTGCCGTCATACGTTCATTACGCAATTAGTCAAAAGCGGCATGGAACTAAAAGATATCTCGTATCTATGCCGGGTCAGCGTAGCTACGCTAATGCAGTTTTACGTATCGGCATCTAGGACCGTGGAAGTGCCCGAATTTTGATGTGGACTAAAAACGACCTATTTTGACCAACTGTCACAAGGCTCAAACCTTGATTCTCTCGTTGACCTAGTCAGCTGAAACGCCCATTAATTCGTTGAGTGGTTGCGGCTATCACAGGACCTCTGACACCTGTAAAAGATAGCTACCTCTCGCTTAGATACTAGGGTGAGAATCGTTAAGGCCATTGTTGGCAAACATCGCGGACAGCCTGTAATGCCATAGAAAACATCTGCTCACTACTCAACCTGACAAGTGCAGGTCTCATCTTGGGTAATGCAGAGATTAACTGATTACGGTTCTGATAGGCTAGCGTTTCAAGCACTCTACTCCATTCCGGAAATAACATGCCACGTTGTTCTAAGTAGGATAAAAAGTTCTGTAATGCACTGGCGCAATAGTATTTATCCTTCATGTTCCATATGGTATCCAGCGCTTCGGGCAACAGTCCCTCAGGCAGGTGCTGGGCTATCGCACCCAGGGCAAGCGCTCGATAAGATTCATCGTTGAGTTGACGGGTGACCTCTAGCGCTTCGGGCAACAGTCCCTCAGGCAGGTGCTGGGCTATCGCACCCAGGGCAATCTCTCGATAAGATTCATCGTTGAGTTGACGGGTGACCTCTAGCGCTTCGGGCAACAGTCCCTCAGGCAGGTGCTGGG
>JBCCHX010000125.1:0-9571 GCA_039028535.1 Cyanobacteria bacterium P01_B01_bin.77 | reverse complement strand
TCTATGAGTTCAAATTGGGCACGACTGAGGCTGCTAGTGTAGGCTTTAGGCATGGCTCATGCAGGGCTAGAGATTTACGTAAACTTCAGCCTATACTGTGTGAGCTTTTTTACCCTTTTGAACCCTTTTCATACAGCCTCTCAGCAAATGTCCTAGAGAGTTTCTGGATAACCTTCTGAATTCGGAGTTATCCAGAAAGCTTTGAGGTATATTCACTGGTTCATTTGAACTAATGGGTGATGATTGCTGCATAGGGGTTTTATGATTTTTGCGTATTCATTCCTATTTAACTAAAGCCAAGGGCCTTGCTAGCTAGAAGTTGTACTACGGACAACCATTACTCGTATCGAACCTAAAAGTTGCATCAACGCTCAGGGACACTTAATAGCAGCTCCTTGTCCTCTTAAAGCGTCATATCACCAATTTTCCTTAAAATCTTAACCACTGTTCCTAAGTCACCATCATTCAAAATATTGAGATGGTTTGACAATTGATAAGTAGGTGTCGGTTCTAGCTGTAACTTTAGGAAAATAAAACTCTCACCACTGCATAACAAACCATAGCCAGGCTGATTATTGCCTGGATTAACCAACATATACGCCAGTGCCTGAGGAATCCCTAAGGAAAGTGAAAACGTTATTTAGCCCATGAGCCAACCCATCACCTCACAATTTCCAGTCCACATTATCGGAGCCGGTCCCGGTGCCCCAGACCTAATTACCGTTCGCGGTCAGACCCTTTTAGCAGCAGCAGATACCGTTTTTTACACCGGGTCGCTGGTTCCCGAACAGATGCTGCAATGGTGCCAGTCAGCCGAAACCATTGATACCCGGTCCCATACCCTAGAAACCTGGTTGCCGCTGCTGCAAGAACGGGTGGCCCAGGGAAAGCGCGTGGTGCGATTACAAGATGGCGATCCCTGCCTGTACGGTGCCCTCCATGAACTCACCGCCTTTTTACTCAAGCATCAGCTCCCGTTTGAAATTGTGCCAGGTGTGAGTGCCTTTCAACTGGCCGCAGCCCGTCTAAAGGCAGAGCTAACCGTGCCCCAGCTGGTGCAAAGCATTATCCTCACTCGCGTGCAGGGCCGCACCAATGTACCAGGCGATGAGGACTTAGCATCCCTGGCAGCTCACCGTGCCTCCCTCTGTCTTTATCTCAGCGCGCGCCATGCCACTGCTGCCCAGGATAAACTGCTCACACACTATCCATCCGATACCCCCATCGCCCTTTGCTATCGCCTGGGCTGGCCCGATGAAGAGATTCGTCTGGGGCGTTTGGACACCATGGCGGCCATGACTAAAGAAGCAGGCCATGATCGTACCGTCATGTACCTGATTAGTCCGGCATTAGCAGCCCAAGCCGAGGCGAGATCGCAACTCTACAATCCAGGCCATAGCCATCTCTTCCGACCCCACCGTTCACCCCAACTCACAAACGCGTGACCATCTGGCTAATTGGGGGTACCAGCGAAAGTCGAGCCATTGCCCAGCAGTTGACTCAGCAAGGGCTGCCGTGGCTGGTGACGGTGGTTTCCCCCACCGCAGTTCGACTCTATGCAGAGTTACCCGGTCGCACACTATCAGGGGCCTTATCCCCTGCAGGTATGCAATCCTTAATTCAACAGCACAGCATTCGAGCCATTGTCGATGCCTCCCATCCCTTCGCCACCCAAATTTCCAAACAGGCCATGGCCACCGGTTTGCCCTACCTACGGTTTGAACGACAGGCAATGACCCTTGAGCCCCCTGCCGAATCCGTGCCAGATTTAGACACCCTCTTACAGCCTACCTATTTAGAAAATCGTCGCGTCTTACTCACCTTGGGTATCAAAGCCCTACATCAGTTTCAACCCTGGCGACAGCGGTCACGCCTCTGGGCCAGAATCTTACCAACAGCTAAAGCCCAGGCACTCCAAGTTGGGTTTGCACCCGAGCAGCTAATTTGCGATCGCTCCCCCACCAATGCCCTAGCAGAACAAGCCCTTTGGCAGAAACTCGGTGTAGATACAGTCATAACCAAAGCCAGCGGTGGACCTGGCGGCATACCCATAAAATTAGCAGCCGCAAAAGCATTAGGCGTTAAGCTGTTGGTGATTGCTCGTCCCACATTGGATTATCCCCAACAAACCCATAACTTAGAGAGAGTCCTTGAATTTTGTCAGCACACTCTTTATCCAGCAATGGAAAATCTTTAAGCCTACAAACCAAATCAAAACCTTGATAATCATCCCCGCCGTAACCCCAACTTCATGCCATTAGAGAAACTCAGTAGGCTGGGTTGTAGGGCGGCCTCCCGGCCCTGCCCAGGGGGTTTGGGGAACTCGGAGGGACCCCAAGCAACACTTCTAAACTCCCCATCAATACCTTAAACAACTCCACTGAACATATTCAACATTGCTAAAATCATGAGTCTAATTCTTAATAACCCCTTGGCATTGATATCAATCTAGTAATGCTTCCCAGAACTTCACCATGGCCTATAGTCAATTCAAAACCCTTGCCAGCGCCAAAGCAGCCTTTGGTCTAACCACCAAAGAAGGTGTCAGGTTTTTACCAGACCTAGCCCCTATTGAGCCATCGACTACGCTAAGCAATTTCTTAGATTACAGTTTGCCTGTTGCTGTGGCTACTGGGAGTGAAAAAGCACGCTCAGAGCTAATCATTAGCCCAGTTTTATTAGAAGTCCGGCAAATCTTACAACAACAGATTAGTTTTTTCTCAGGAGAAGAGTTTACCGTTGATGAATCGGTAGGCTTAAATGGTACCTGTGACTTTTTGTTGAGTCGTTCAACAGAGCTGATTGATATTGAAGCGCCTGTTTTTATCCTAGTTGAAGCGAAGAAAGCGGACCTCAAGTCTGGGTTGGGGCAATGCGCAGCAGAGATGATCGCCGCCCAACGGTTTAATCAAAAAAAAGAACAGCCCATTTCAACCATTTATGGTTGCGTCAGTAATGGCACCCAGTGGCGTTTTATGCAGCTACAGGAACAGCAGCTGACCATTGATCTAAACGATTATCCGCTACCCCCAGTGGGTCAAATCCTTGCTTTTTTAGCCTGGATGGCCGAGAACTAAGTAATCAAAATACGACATCAGGAGATACTATGGCCCGAGCTGGTTACACATTACCAGTCTTTGCTGTTGCTGCTGCTAAAGCTGCTCTTATTCATTTGCTTGCTCAAAAGATTGGAAAGAAAGAACATGTTTCTGCCGCTCACTCATCAAACGACGAACAAGAGACACAAGTAGCGATTGATTTGGTTCCAGGTGAGGCTGCGATCTCAATTCAACAAGTGGCCAGTCTTGATACTACTACGGCCCTTGGTATCTGTCTTAGCGACCCCGGTGATAATCTCGATTTGACCCGTAATACACCCATCTGGGCATGGGTCAGCCTGGTGAAGCTTAGTTCGGATACTGACAACAATCTAACTTTAGACGCCGGTGAAGGAATAGGCCGTACCGCCACCGGAGAACCCGCATTCTATGCCTACGCCCGTACGCTGTTCGATAATAATGTTCGTCCTCTGATTCCAGCTCAACATCAGGCCACGGTGCGCATTATTTTGCCAGAAGGACGTCGGCTAGCCCAGCGCACTTCCAATGAGGCCTTTGGCATTTTGGAAGGTCTGGCACTCCTAGGTACCAGCGGTATTTCTCAACCCCACTCGTCTACTGACCAGTTAGCAGACTATCGAGCTAGTTTACAAAAAGCAGTTCAGACCACATCGCATCTGGTGTTTTGTATTGGTCACAATGGTCAGCGTACGGCGCAACGGTTAGGGATTGGTTCACAACATATTGTGCAGACGGGTAATTGGTTGGGACCAATGCTAGCGGAAGCAGGATTGCGGGGAGCGGAATCTGTAATGCTGCTGGGTTACCATGGCAAGCTGATTAAGCTGGCAGGGGGGATTTTCAACACATCGAGTCATGTGGCGGATGGCAAGCTGCCGATAATAGCGGCGGCAATTGCACAAGTGGAGGAAATACCGGAAGCCATTGATTATCTGGCGGTAATTCGTGCAGTTCTGGCGGCTCCTACTGCAGCGGCAGCCCATGAATTGTTGATAGAAGCAAAGTTGGCAGATTCGGTATTTGAATTATTGGCACGGCAAATTAGCGATCGCGCCCAGGCTTACATTCAGAAGTATGCAAATGTGCGGGTGAATGTGGGGACGGTGTTGTGCGATCGCAAAGGCAACATCATCGCCCAGGATACGCCACTTCCCTTTTATCTGCTAAACGATTGAACCTCAAACCCAATCTTTACTCTTGGGACAAATAGGCTAAGGCGTTAAAAATGGCTGCAGCCACTGGAGACCCCCCTTTTCGTCCCTGCACTCGGATTTGGGGGACATCCACCGTAGCCAAAGCCTGTTTAGCTTCTTCAACCGCAACAAACCCTACAGGCACACCAATTACCAAGGCTGGTTTTACCCGTCCTAATCGAATCTGTTCTACCAGAGTAAGTAGGGCTGTCGGCGCATTACCAACCACAAAAATACCAGTGGAATAGTGTTGCGTTAGGGCTAACATTCCTGCAGCGGTGCGTGTGGTGATAGTACTGCCTGCACTAGGCACAAAATCTTCTGGGACATAATCTAGGGCACAGGCAATTGAAGAATGTCCCATTCCCTTAAGTACACCTGTGATACCCATTTGCACCATGCGTACATCGACCACCACAGGCGCATGGTGTTTAAGCGCCGCTATCCCTGCGGCTACAGCACCGTCACTAAACTCAAACAAATTCAACAGTTCAAAATCAGCGGTGGAATGGATGGCTCGACGAATGATGGCATATTCCTCGGGAGGCCAGTTGTGGGGACCAATTTCTCGGTCGATGATAACAAAGCTTTCGGCAGTGATGGGGTGCATGGTTAAGGTTTCAAAGCCTGGGTAAGGGCAGCTAATAGTTGATTATTCTCTTCGGCAAGACGCACAGCAACGCGAAAATAATTCTCCCCCAATTCTGGAAAACTAAGGCAGTCACGGATTAGGATTTGGTGGGACTTGAGTAGTTCTTGTTGGAGTTGAGTGCTGGGAACATCTATTTTGACCAAAAGAAAATTGGCAGCACCGGTTAGGGGTGTAAGTCCAGGTATTTTTTGCAGACCTGCTGTTAGGGCATCACGGCTAGGAGGGAGCCAATCCCAGGTTTGTTGCTGAAATGGATGATCGTTAAGGGCTGCGATCGCAGCCACTTCTGCCAACGTATTCACAGGCCACGGGTCTCGCCATTGCTGCCAGCGTTTTAGATAGTCGGGATGGCCAATGGCATAGCCCAATCGTAGCCCTGGTAAACTGTAGAACTTGGTTAGCGATCGCAACACAATCAAGTGAGGAAAGTCCAGAATCACATCCAATAAGCTTTGTTGCTGATCCGGTGGTAAAAAGTCCATAAACGCTTCATCCACCACCACTAGAGAAAATTGTTCAAGATGGGGGATTAAATCGTCTCGTCGAGTGAGAGTACCCGTGGGATTGTGGGGGTTGTTAAGCAGCAGTCCACAGTTTGTAGATGCTGTGATGGTTGCTTTGGATAATCCTGTCTCTAGGTCCATAGGCACAGAAATGAACTTGGCATTAAACGCCTTCAGACTCCGCTGGTAATCGGCAAAAGCGGGTGTTACCAGATAGGTCGCCTCTAACTGAGCCAGTTCTCGACCAATCCAGGTTAATAATTCTGCAGCCCCATTACCGGGAAGAATCCAATCCATCGGCAGATTGTGAAAGTCACTGAGGGCTGACCGCAGCTGAGTATAGCTAGGGTCAGGATAGGCTGTTAGGCTCTGAAGATGTTCTGTCAGTGCCATTAGCACTGATTGAGGGGGGCCTAATGGGTTAATACTGGCAGAAAAATCTAAAATCTCTTCCGGCTTGCAATTGGCAAGCTGAGCGGCCCAGTTGCGATTACCACCATGAGTGGGACGATATGAACCCGACAGAGAAGGAGAAACAAACATTTAGTTTCAGATATCTAACAATGATTTGCCAAGGTATTGCGTTAGCTAAAAAGTGGAGGTTTAATGCAGCACCTAATGCAACAATCGACATGTCATCCCCTCCTGAGAGGGGCAAACGAGGTGGGTTGACCGTTGGCGCAATTGGACGAAACCCACCCCGCCTAATCGGCACCCCTCCCGGGAACTGTACGTCTTAGTCAAATTCTTTATCCTAAAATCCAAAGCAGCAAAACTCCTAACCCAAGCCAGAGTAAAAAGCACAGCCGATTTAACCGCAAACATTTTCGAATTACATCAGGTGTAATCTCTCGTATCGGATCGCCCATCAAGGGTTTCACTTTAACCACACCCTTATACACGTTTTTACCACCAACTTGCACTCCCAAGCTAGCGGCATAGGCACATTCACTCCATCCAGAATTAGGGCTGGGGTCAGCTGCCGCATCTCGTTGACAGAGGGCAATGACTGGGCCAGGTTTTCTAGACAGAAGCGCCAGAGTGAGTACCGTTAAACGACAGGGTAGCCAGGTCAAGACATCCTCAAACTTGGCGCTACACCAGCCAATATGGGTATAGGGGGCTTCTCGGTAGCCCACCATAGAGTCTAGGGTGCTGGCGGCTTTGTAAGCCAAGGCAACAGCCGCACTACCTAACGGTGTGGCTGCACCGACTAGGGCATAAAATAAAGGCCCCATAATGCCATCAACGCTATTCTCAGCCACGGTTTCAAACACCGCCCTTAGAATTTCAGGTTGATCCAGCTCCTGGGTATCACGACCGACATAGCGGCTCATGCGCTTGCGTGCCTCTGCCAGATCTTTCTGAATCAACGGTGTGAGCACATCTTCTGCCGCATCTCGCAGGCTGCGACCGGCAAAACAGGAAGCCACTAAGATGATTTCTAAACCAAGGCCAACCCAGTAATTGAACCGATGTGCGATCGCAACCAGTGCCCAACCCACAGCAGCACTTCCCCCAACCAATAGCACAGTCAGCAACACCCCGAGGCTCTTCATCACCGTCACTGATTGTGTGGTCTTAAACACCAGGTTGCTATACCGCTGAATCAACCAGCCCATCCCCTGCACCGGGTGGGGCCAGTGCCACGGATCGCCAATCAGAAAGTCCAACCCTGCTGCACCGATCAGCACAATGGCCGCATAGCTCAAAAATTCAGTCATAGTAGTCTTTCACCCCGTCACCCCATCACCCCATGAAAGCACTGTCTGTCCTTGGTACTTCCTCTAACGCTGGTAAAAGCTGGATCGTTACGGCCCTCGGAGCATGGCTACGGCGGCAGGGAGTGAATGTCGTGCCCTTCAAGGCGCAAAATATGTCCAATAATTCCTACGTCACTCTGGAGGGTGGAGAAATTGGTCGAGCCCAGGCAGCCCAGGCAGCGGCTTGTGGGGTGCGTCCAGTGGCGGAGCATAATCCGGTGTTGCTGAAGCCGTCGGGAAATGGCACGTCGCAGCTGGTGTTGTTGGGTGAGCCAAAGCAGCATATCCGAGCGGGGGACTACTATCAGCATATTGAAGATATCTGGCAGGTGGTGGAGCAAACGCTGGAATCTTGGCGCGATCGCTGCGATGTTTTGCTGTTAGAAGGGGCGGGCAGTCCGGTGGAGCTGAACTTGATGCACCGGGACATTGTCAACCTGCGACCGATTCAATACCTGCAGGGGCGCTGGCTGCTGGTGGGCGATATTGAGCGCGGTGGAATCTTTTCTCAAATCATTGGTACCCATACGTTGATACCAGAGTCGGCCAAGTCCCTGGGACTCGGGTTTATTGTCAACAAATTTCGCGGCGATCTGAGGTTGTTTGATACGGCGGGGGAGTATTTTGCCAAGCATCTGCCAGATTTTCCCTACCTGGGCACGTTGCCCTACCGTGGCCATCTACAGCCCGAAAGTGAAGACAGTCTGTGTAAGGAAGCAGAGGAATCGGGCAGTGGGGCTAAATTTGCCTGGATTCGGTTTCCTCGGGTATCGAATTCCCAAGATAGTCAGCCCTGGCAGCTGGATACGGGGATTCGTACTTGCTGGGTGACGACACCCGAGGAGCTGGCGGATGCACGGGCGATAATTCTGCCCGGTAGTAAAAATACTCTGCAAGATCTAGAGTGGCTGCAGCAGGCGGGCTTAGCGGATGCGATTCAACAGGCGGCGCAACGGGGTATTCCCATCGTGGGTATCTGCGGCGGCTATCAAATGTTGGGGCAGTCTCTCGCAGACCCAAACGGCTATGCGGGCTTAGCAGGGAAGGTTTCAGGGCTAGGACTGTTGCCCATAACGACAGAATTTATTAACTATAAAGAAGTGCGGCAGGTGAGTGCGATCGCGCCAGCGCTGACTTGTCAGTTCGCAACCCACAACAACAGCACAGAAACCTGGCAAGCCTACGAAATTCACATGGGCCAAACAAGTACGGTAACCTCCGATATTTCAGCTTCACCCTTGCTAGATATTGAGGTACAAGGTACACAGCAACCTGAGGGCACTCACTGCGTCCACACCTGGGAGGCAACCCAAAGCCACGTATGGGGTACCTATCTCCACGGACTTTTTGAATCCACTTCTATGCGCCAGACTTTGGCCCAACTAGCGCATGTGCAAAACTATCGACCTGGCACCCTAGCCTGGCAACAGCAACAATTCCAGCTTTACGACCAGATGGCCGATACTCTAGAAGAATATTGCAACCTGGACCCGATTCGTCAGTGGGTTGGCCTTACGCTATATTAGAAGAAACATATGTACCATTCATTCGCAATGGCCTTTCTACTTCCTGACAAATACATTGACCCGCTGACGGACTTTGGGTTCAAGCGTTTGTTTGGCACAGAGCCCCATAAGGCATTGCTGATCGATTTTTTAAATACCCTCCTACCTGAGCATCATCACATCCAGGATGTCACCTTTAAGAATCCTGAAACCATCGGCAAAACCTGGGCCGACCGCAAGGCAATTTTTGACATTTATTGTCAGGCGGTAACTGGTGAGCGCTTCATTGTTGAAATTCAAAAAGCAAAACAACAATTTTTTAAAGATAGAAGCGTTTATTACTCGACGTTTCCGATTCAAGAGCAAGCCAGTAAAGGAACCTGGGATTATGAGCTAACAGCAGTATATACGTTAGGAATACTCGATTTTATTTTTGATGAGCATAAGCATGAGGACACAATCATCCATACGGTTGAGCTAAAAGACCAACATTGTGAAGTCTTCTATGATAAGCTCAAATTTATCTATATTGAGCTACCAAAATTCACAAAAACGCTACCAGAGTTAACGTCTCATTCTGATAAATGGCTACATGTGTTGCGCTATTTGGCACAATTGGAAACCCCACCCAGTAATTTACAGGATGGTGTATTCAATCAGCTATTTGAGGTGGCAGAAATTGCTAATTTTTCAGAGGCTGAGCAAGTGCTTTATCAGGAGAGTCTAAAAATATAGGTCGTGAACCAAAGAAGTGTGGGAAACGTCATATAAAGGGATGCTATCTACCCGAAACCAATGGATTGCCCCTATTGCGACCATTCTAAGACTCACAAGCACGGTAAAACCAGCAAAGGAACTCAACGCTACAAATGTGC
>JBCCHX010000124.1:0-9629 GCA_039028535.1 Cyanobacteria bacterium P01_B01_bin.77 | reverse complement strand
TACGAAGCAAGCAGTGGCAGCCAGCAGTGTGGGGATCATGAGCACACCGAACCAACCTACATAGAGGCGGTTCTCAGTGCTGGTGACCCACTCACAAAACTGATCCCACAGATTAGCGCTAGAGCGCTGCTGTAGAGTAGTCGTCATGATTTATGAATCCTATGATTATTGTCAAGGTATGACAGTAGGATCGATGTCCTACTTGTCTCTATATTAGAAGAAAAAACTATTTTTGTAAACTTTTTAGTCTTGATAGAATTTTTGGATGGGGTCGATGACGACTTTTGGGCAAGCATTGATCAGCCGCTCGCACAAAGGAAGAAAAGTTTTTATTTTAAGGGCATAGAGGGATTTAGGCTTCTAAACTGAAACCCCAAATTCTGACTATTCCCAGGGAATATACCGAAGGCCTGAGATGAATTTCTTAACGTCAAAACTTAAAAGTATTCACTTCTAATTTTGTAAATTTTTAGAAATAATTGCGATGGCCTTGGCCCAACCGATTACGTATAGTCCGGCTTATACCCTCGTACCTACCTATGAGTGTTTTAACCATTGCAGCTATTGCAATTTTCGAGTTCAGCCTGGAACAGATCACTGGCTGAGCTTAGAGCAGGCCCAACATCAACTCAATACAACCAAGGCTATAGAGATATTGATCTTAAGTGGGGAAATCCATCCCCATAGTCCACGGCGTCCTCAGTGGCTGCAGCGGATTTATGAGCTTTGCCAACTGGCGCTTGCAAACGGTTTTTTACCTCATACCAATGCTGGGCCTCTCCGTTTTGAAGAAATGCATCGGCTCAGAGAGGTGAATGTGTCCATGGGATTGATGCTTGAGCAACTGACACCTTCACTATTAGATAGCGTCCATCGCCATGCACCTAGCAAACGTCCCGAGGTGCGACTGCAACAGTTACATTGGGCGGGACAGTTGCAAATTCCGTTTACGACAGGCCTACTCCTGGGCATTGGGGAGACTGAGGCAGATTGGGAAGAAACATTGGTTGCGATCGCAACCCTACACCAACAATATGGCCATATTCAGGAAGTCATCCTCCAGCCCCACCAGCCTGGAGAGCATCAGTCCATAACGGGCCTCCCCTGTAACGATGCCATGCTCCTCAAAGCTGTATACCTAGCTCGCCGCACATTACCCACCGACATCATTATTCAAATCCCGCCCAACCTAGTACAGTCCTCCGCAATGCTTATAGCTTGTCTTGACGCAGGTGCTCAAGACTTAGGCGGCATCGGACCTTTAGATGAAGTCAATCCCACCTATCCCCACCACACCCTGAAAACCATGGCTAGCCGGTTACAGAGCCATGGCTATACCCTGACTCCCCGGCTACCTCTATATCCTCAATACGACGGGTGGCTCCCACCCAACTTGCAAAAAAAAATCCAGTCGTGGCGAACACGACTGGCAGCAATAGACAAAAACGATTGAGGTCAGAAACCGTCAGAAGCATCTAGAAGTAAGCTGACAAACAGCTAGCTTTAAATGCGCCCGCGCAGCATCTGCGCCATTTCATTCTGACGAGGCGACATCTCTAGAGCCGTTTCTTCAGTAATACGCCCTGACTCATATAAGGAATAGAGCGACTGATTCATAGTGCACATACCGTCAAAGGTACACTTCGGTAGTAGAGCTTCCACTTCATCCAGCTGCCCTCGCTGAATGTAGTCCTTAATGGCATCGGTATTGATCAGAATCTCGTGGAATGCCGCTCGTTTGCCATCAGTCGTTCGGCATAATCCCTGGGCCACAACTGCCACCAGAGACTCAGCAATCGAGATGCGCACCGCACTCTGCTGTTCAGGCTCATACATACCTAATATACGCTCTACCGTCTTAACAGCACTATTAGTATGCAGGGTACCAAATACAAGGTGACCGGTTTGTGCTGCTTTTAAGGCAATATCGACGGTTTCGCGATCGCGAATCTCACCAATCAAAATCACATCCGGATCTTCGCGCAGAGATGCTTTTAGAGCATTCTTGAACTCCAGAGTATGGATGCCGACCTCTCGCTGCTTAATCAAAGACATCCGACTACTATGTACAAATTCCACCGGGTCTTCGATGGTAATAATGTTCTTCGGCATGTCTGTATTGATATAGTCAATCATCGCCGCTAGCGATGTGGACTTACCAGACCCCGTTGGCCCCGTGACTAGTACGAGCCCCTTGTGATAATGACAGATATCCTTCAGGACTGCTGGCAAATTAAGCTGATCAATCGTCAGAATTTTGACCGGAATCAAACGCATGACCAAAGACGGGCCACGTAGCGTATTAAATATATTGATCCGCACACGGGTAAAATCAAAGTGTGCCGCCCCATCAAAATCCATGGTCTGCTTAAAGTCTTGGATTTGATCAGGTTTGAGCACCTCAGACAACCAACCATAGAAAGTCGCCTCATCCGTCGCTGGATAATCCGTCGTTTCAATTTCCCCTCGATTACGAAAGCGAGGAACTTCACCTACACCGAGATGCACATCGGAAAATCCCTTATCAAAGGCCTCACGAACGATACGCTCAAGCGTCAGACCACCCCCAACCCTTACACCAGCAGCAGATTTGGGCATGGGTGGCGGAGCAGCCGCACGAGCCCCGCCTGAGCGCCCCATCCCCGGCGGCGGCGGTGGGGCCGCTCGTTTAGGCGGTGGTGGTGGTGCAGACGGCATGGAAGCAGGTCGTTGTGAATCAGTCATAAAGCACCAAGAGTCTTCAACTAACAACGGGCAACATCAGGGAGATACGCCTGTGCCCCTAATAAGACAGGCACACGTACAATCATCCACAGCCTACCCAAAATTGCAACCTCGTATAGCAGACGAAGCGATAGCAAGCAAAGACAACGAATAGTACGCAAGAAGCTCAGGTCCGTCCTGTGTTACCCTAGTTTAGCTCTCAACAATTCACACACTTGGGTATTTCGGGTGTTTTAGTAATATCTGAGCAGCCTATGGCTTGACCCAGATAGCTCAAATGCACACCAAGTGGAGGCTTAACCCGGAAGGAGAAAATTAAATGCCTGTTGTAACATTGGCTCAATTGCTTGAGTCAGGGGTTCATTTTGGTCACCAGACCCGTCGCTGGAACCCAAAAATGGATCAATATATCTTTACCGCACGTAACGGTGTGCATATCATTGATCTAGTACAGACCGCGAAGCTGCTCGACAATGCTTATTCATTTGTTCGCACTTCTGCTGAGAAAGGTCAAAAGTTTTTGTTTGTCGGCACCAAACGGCAGGCTGCTGGTATTGTCGCTGAAGAGGCCAGCCGCTGTGGTTCCTATTACATCAACCAGCGTTGGCTCGGCGGTATGCTGACTAACTGGTCTACTATTAAAACCCGTGTTGAGCGTCTTAAAGAACTAGAACGGATGCAAGAAACCGGAGCCCTGGCTCTACGTCCTAAAAAGGAAGCCGCCGTTCTTCGCCGCGAACTAGAGAAGCTGCAAAAGTATCTAGGCGGCATTAAACTCATGCGTCGCCTGCCAGATGTGGTCATTATGGTTGACATCAAGCGTGAATACAATGCAGTTCAAGAATGTCAAAAGCTAGGTATTCCTATTGTTTCGCTCCTAGACACCAACTGCGATCCCGACGTCGTGGACATCCCTATTCCAGGCAATGATGATGCGATTCGTTCGATCAAGCTAATCTTGGGCAGCTTAGCTAATGCTATCTATGAAGGCTCCCACGGACAAGCCCTGCATGACGAGGGGAATGGAGACGACATTTATGCCGATTATCCAAGTGCCGAAGAAGATTATGATTATGATGAGGCGGCTGTTCCCGCCGCTGGCGATACACCTGCCGCAGGTGGTGGTGATGCGGTAGTACCCGCAACAGAGGAAGCGCCTGTAGCAGAGGAAGCGCCTGCAGCTACCGATGCCACCCCTGTGGCAGAAAGCGAATAGCTCATGCCGCTTTGACGTTTATTCCATGGGTATGCAGCTGAGCCCGCATGGGTATCGGCTGCTGATACTTTAGGCCTGGATATCAGCAGTGGCTTCAGGACTGATAAACGTCAGCAAGCGCATATCCCGTCAACAAAACACAGTCAATCAATCTACTACAGGAGGAGATAATGGCAGGCATTTCTGCGAAGCAAGTAAAGGAACTGCGCGACGCTACTGGCGCAGGCATGATGGATTGTAAAAAAGCCCTCCAGGAATCGGACGGCGACCAGCAGAAGGCTGTCGAATGGCTACGCCAAAAAGGCATTACCTCAGCAGCGAAAAAAGAAGGCCGAATTGCAGCAGAGGGTTTGGTAGAAAGCTATATCCACACGGGTGGCCGAGTTGGTGTATTGGTCGAGATTAACTGCGAAACAGACTTCGTAGCCCGCCGTGACGAGTTTAAATCCCTAGCTCGTGACATTGCCATGCAAATTGCGGCTTGTCCTAATGTTGAAGTTGTCAGAACGACGGAAATTCCCGAAGAATCTATTGCTCGTGAGCGAGAGATCGAAATGGGTCGTGAGGATCTTGCCAAAAAACCTGAAAATATCCGTGCCAAGATTGTCGATGGACGTATTGAAAAGCGTCTTAAAGAGCTGTCCCTAATGGATCAGGCCTTTATCAAGGATCAAAACATCACCATTGAAGAACTAATTAAGCAAACAGTTGCCACCTTGGGTGAAAATATTCAGATTCGACGATTTTCTCGCTTTACGCTGGGTGAGGGTATTGAGAAAAAAGCAGAAAACTTTGCGGAAGAAGTAGCAGCTCAAACGGGGCAAAAGAAAGAAGACAAACCTGCGGAACCGGAAGCCCCTAAAGCGGAAGCTTCAGCAGAAGCCACTGCACCTAAAGCAACCAAAAAGAAAAGTAAGAAGAAAAAGAAGTAGTCCTTTGCAGAGATAGTGACACTTTTTCTAAAGTAGTTCTGTATTAGATTAAAGTAGGTCCGTTAGGGTGCCTACTTTAGTTTAGTTTTTGGCTGCCATAGCTAAGGGTATGGGCGTCTCTATAATGTTAGATATCTCAAGCATTGTAGAGACGCCCATACCCTCAGGCCTCAGGAGCTTCTATAAGTTCTATACTAGGGTTCGTAGCACTTTTTAGTGCTGCGTTTGACGTACTTTTTCTGTCTCACATCTGCGCTAATGGTTAACGCGAGTGGTCATATTGAACAGCAGCTTTCTAAACTTCAAACGCAAACTGCTGATATTGCCACTGAGCTAGAAACCCTAGTCGATAGCTATTTACAAGTCTTAAGTCAGGCTAGCAAACGGCAATTAGTGCTGGCTGCGTATCATGTTTGTACCCAGGTTTATCCTGAAAAGTTTTTAGAATTGAGTTTATCCCAGCGCAATCGATTGCAGCAGCATCTTCGCGACTTGGGCAATCGTATCCAGGCCCAGCTCAACGAAAAATGGGAAACGGCTAAGCGGTTAAGTCTACAACCAGCAGAGGAAGACGGTCTAGCGGTTATTAGACAGCTATTTTTGGAGGCGGCCTCACTCAGAGATCAGCCCAATGCGGAAAATACTGACCCACAACAGAGTTTCCCTGATAATCCGGATCAGGATGCAGATAGCAGTGGCAGCTCTGATGATGGCCAAACGCAGAGTTCGGAGCAATCGGAGCCCAAAGAAATATCGGCAGGACACTCTCAAGAAAGATTACTGGCTGAAATTCGGACGCTCATAGGTAGTGATGAACGCATAGAAATAACGCCACCGGACAACGAGCCATCTGAAAACGGTCCCATGCTGCCAGCTCAATTGATGCGGCGACAAATTTTAATTGAAAAGGCAATTCGAGATGTGCTCAAGGCGGTATCAGAAAAGGCAAATAGTATTTTACAAAAGGCTGATGTGATGCCCGAACTACCGACAGCCCTCCTAAATGCGGCGTCAGAATCAGAACGTCTGGGGCACACTCCGATGAAAACCCCAAATTTGGTCAGATTATCCATTAAAATCCTCCCAGATCCTGAAAAAGACAGGTTCGATAAAAGCGAGGACCTAACAGACAAAGAAGATAATGAATCTGACCAATGGCCCGATGAAGCAGAAATTTCAGCCGCCATTATCGCTAGGGAAGAGACCTCTGCACAAGACTTTGGCGAGTCGTCAGATAATGACGTTCAAGATGATCAGGGCGAACCTTCTCAGGGAGCAGTTACAATGCCCCGATTACTACAGTTAGAATCTTTGCCCAATTTTGTCGTGATTCATTTACGACTCTCAGAAATTGAGTTTGCTGAGACTAATGTCGCTATCTGGCGAAACCGCATTCGGAAGAAAATGGCCCACCTTAAACGTGTAGGGCATGCTTATAAGGATGCGGAGCGACAGCTTGCGATCGCACAAGCCGAAGATGCCTGGAGAGCAAGCTGGACCAACGACTAATGGCCGAGCCCGACTGGATCCGTCTGCAAAAGGCCCTGAGTGTCGAAGCCGAAACCGGGTTTAATGACTTGCAGGGACACCACAAGCGATTTAGCGAGTTTCTGCGAGACAGTTTGCGCCATATTCCTAATGGCCTGCCCCCCATCGATCAAGACCGCTGGCGCACCTTATCGGACGATTTTGATAAATACAGCGCCTTGAGTTTTGCTCAACGGCAGCATCTGGTAGCCGACACCCGCCGATTTTTGCAACAGAGCCGACAAAATACTCGCTCTAAAGTAGCTGAAAGCGTTGGACAATCTAGCCGGAGCACGAACCAGAACCAACGACCAAAAACTCAGGCAATAGCGGCAAAGGTCCCCACATTAACCAGGTCTGGCCACCCTCTGGATCAGGCCCTGACGTACCTTAAAGGGATGGGTCCCAAGAATAGTGAACGCCTGGCAAAGCTGGGATTGTACACGGTACAGGATGTCCTGTATTACTATCCCCGTGACCATCTAGACTATGCCCGTCAGGTCAAAATTCGCGACCTCAAGGCAGGGGATACGGTCACCATCGTCGGGACCGTACGCCGGTGCAACTGCTTCAATAGTCCCCGTAATGCCAAACTCAGTATTTTTGAACTTAGTCTTTACGACGGGACTGGCACCTTAAAAATCAGTCGTTTCTTTGCAGGGACACGGTTTCGTAACCGGGGCTGGCAAGAACGCCAAAAACGCTTGTACCCGACCGGGTCCACAGTGGCCGCATCGGGCCTGGTTAAAAAAGGGAAGTATGGCATCACATTAGATGATCCCGACCTTGAGGTGCTGGGAGATGCCCAAGACGCTATTAACTCTGACACGGTGGGCCGAGTTGTACCGGTATACCCCCTAACTGAGGGAGTACCTGCCACATTGGTACGCAAAGCTGTGGTCGCCGCTTTACCCGCTGCCATCGAAATTCGTGACCCATTTCCTGCCGCCCTGCGCGACCAACACGGTCTGGTTCAGCTGCCCGTAGCCATTGCTCATATTCACTTTCCACCGGATAGTGAGGCGTTAGCAACTGCCCGTCGTCGTCTGGTATTTGATGAATTTTTTTATTTGCAACTTGGGCTATTGTCTCGCCGTAAACAGCAGCAGGCCCAAACCCAAATTCATATGGCTCCAACAGGAGAACTGATCGACCAGTTTTATGATGTGCTGCCCTTTCAACTGACAGCGGCCCAAGGTCGAGTCGTGCAAGAAATCTTGGTGGATTTGCAGCAGTCTGCACCGATGAACCGCTTGATTCAGGGAGATGTGGGGTCAGGTAAAACCGTTGTGGCGGTCGTCGCTATTTTAGCGGCGATCCAGGCTGGGTATCAGGCGGCGCTGATGGCACCCACCGAAGTATTGGCAGAGCAGCACTACCGCAAACTGGTGGGCTGGTTCAACTTACTACACCTGCCCGTAGAACTCCTGACAGGCTCAACCAAAACCGCCAAGCGCCGCGAGATTCATACCCAGCTAGCTACGGGAGAATTGCCGGTGCTGGTGGGCACCCATGCCCTGATCGAAGACCCGGTCAAGTTTGACCGGTTGGGACTAGTCACCATTGATGAACAGCACCGCTTTGGTGTCGCGCAGCGTGCCAAGCTACAGCGTAAAGGAGATCAGCCCCACGTGCTTACTCTCACCGCTACACCCATACCCCGTACCTTGGCCCTCACCCTGCATGGAGATCTAGATGTCAGCCAAATTGATGAGCTGCCGCCAGGCCGTAAACCGATTCAAACAACGCTGCTGGCCGGTCGCGATCGCAACCACGCCTACGACCTAATCCGCCGCGAAATCGCCCAGGGTCGACAAGTCTACATTGTGCTCCCCCTAGTGGACGAATCTGAAAAACTAGACTTACGCTCTGCCATTGAAGAACATCAGCGCCTCAGTGAGGTCGTCTTCCCAGAATTCAAGGTCGGCCTGCTCCATGGCCGCCTCAGCTCTGCCGACAAGGACAGCGCGATTACCGCTTTCCGCAGTCGCCACACCCAAGTTCTGGTCTCCACCACAGTGGTAGAAGTCGGTGTAGACGTCCCCAACGCTAGCGTTATGCTAATCGAACATGCCGAACGCTTTGGCCTATCACAGCTGCACCAGCTTCGAGGTCGAGTCGGTCGCGGAGCCGATCAATCCTATTGCCTCTTAATGAGCAGCACTAAAAGTGAAACAGCGCTGCAGCGGCTCCGAGTCTTAGAACAATCCCAGGACGGTTTTTTTATTGCTGAAATGGACCTGCGCTTTCGTGGTCCCGGCGAAGTCCTGGGCACCCGTCAGTCCGGACTGCCTGACTTTGCGCTGGCGAGCTTAGTCAATGACCAAGAGGTTTTAGAACTGGCACGGACAGCGGCAGAGCAGCTGCTCCAGCAGGATCCCAGTCTTGATCTGTGGCCTTTGATCAAAAAAGAACTCAACCGCCGCTACGAAAAACTCATGGGAGGAGCAATCTTCACTTAAATCCATCTAAACATGACGTAACTGTCCCACTAGCGCCCCGTTGGCTTCGACTTCGCTTTCGCTCAGCTAACGGACTCAGTTCAGCCTCTCCTCAACGCCGACTACCAGACAGCGTCAGCAAGCTGGCCATGCCCACCATCCCAGCAGCTAGGCCAAATCCTAGCCAGAGACCAAATGGAAGTTCGACAGAACGAAACGCTAGAAATTGTAGCGAGATAGGGGTGGCATTTTGTAACGATAGGATTGAGATCGCAACCACTAAAAACGCTGAAATCAGCACTAGTAAAAATTTAGTCATATCGTCACCAGGCAATTTCGCTTCAATACCTGCACCAATGCCATAGTAACCGGACCCACAACACGTCCATCTATGGAACATGGAACAACGATTTAAAGCACTTAGGCCTCCACCAAAGGCGGAGGCCTAAGTGCTTTTAGGTTTTCAGTATAGAAAGCAGTTCGTTTAGAGTAGGCAACCAAACCCTCTCGATAAGAGAAGTTCAGTCAATAATTAGGTTTCTGTATAAGTTGTTCGTATGAACTATATCCAAATTAGCCTGTGTGTTTGACAACGTCCATAAACACCTCGTAAGTATACTTAAAGAAATATTAAAGCGAATGTTTTTCTGAACACATATATATGCTTAAAACCACTGAAATAGATGGTTTTAGCCGGTTAAAAAATGAATTATAAGGCGGACTCATTCATACTTTTGAGTATCAAATTCCCCTTAAATCAGAGGACCTCGCTACTAGTAGCGAGGTCCT
>JBCCHX010000123.1:0-9670 GCA_039028535.1 Cyanobacteria bacterium P01_B01_bin.77 | reverse complement strand
GCCTGACTATGAAAAAGCTCTCTATAACAAAGCCTGTGCCTATGCTCTCTGGAACAAACCAGACCAAGCCCTAAAAAGTCTCCAACAGGCTATCACCCTTGCCCCAGAACAAAATCGAGAAATGGCCCAAACCGACACCGATTTTGACAGCCTCCGTAACGATCCACGTTTCTCAGATCTCATAACTCCGTAGAAACATACCTTTATCAACAAAAAAAATACATAGCAAATGAAGAGTTTGTTAGGACAATGTGAAACCTTAGATTTTTCACATTGCGGATACCTTCCTCCATCCTCTAGCCTCACTCTTCCATCTCTTACTATATAAAGTCACGTTTATCTAACATAAAAATTTCTATGGCCTGAACTAAATCTCTCCGATTCAGAGAATCCCTGACTGGATTACAGGGAACTGAATCGAAATTTATTCATGGCCAAAACGCTTGACAAACATGAATTTGACGTAAACTTAGCCGGTCACTGGAAGAATTATTTTCTTCCAGTTTTAGGCATCATCGCCCTCCTCAACAGTAGTTGTGACTCAACAGCACAGGCCAATTCTTCAACAACGATTGCCCAATACGAGTCCTTACCCTCTGCCCCTACAGAGCTACCACTCCCCGTCGCCCCAGCATCACCGGATCTGGAACTAACCCCTAGCGAACTACAAGAGTTTGACAGCGTTATGCTCGACTTAGACCCTGACCAACAACTAGTAACAAGCATCACCCAGTGGAAACTCTCCACCACCGTAAATGTAACCACTGGCCCAGGATTTAAAACACTTAGCCAAGAGCGACAAAACGAGATCACAACTGCCATGCGCGATGGTCTCAGCCAAATATGCCTATGTAGCCCGTACCTGAAATTTAATGCCGAAAATAGTCAGCCACTAGACGAAATCAACTAATACATACAGTGACAATAACGCCTACCGTTCAGAGTCGAGACTGAGATCAGGTCCCGTCTCAAAATTTGAAACCAAACCTTTACACCAAAACGCCAGCGCTAGAGTGGATCTATCCCACTTCATAAGGTTCTCACCATGCACTCTATACTGCTTTCTCTTCTTAGCACCCCGCTTCTGCTTAGCTGTGTTATCCAACCACCTGAGCCAGCCCAGCCCGTGCCCAACGCACCCGTGACCGACATATCCTCAAATACCCTGCCTGATACCATCCAAGCCCAGGTTCGCACCGACCTCGCCAACCATCTCAGCATCCCCACCGACCAAATCACCATTCAAAGCCACAGCCGCCAAACCTGGTCCGACGGCTGCCTCGGACTCGGTGGCCCCGCCGAACTCTGTCTCGCCGCCCTGACCGAAGGCTGGCAAATCGAAGTCGTCGATACCGAAACCAATGAAGCCTACGTTTATCGCACCAACCTAAACGGCGATCAAATTCGTCGTGAACCTTAGCTACCTTTCAATATCTCTACAAAACCCTTTCATCAGCGGTTTATCATAAAGGAAAGCATCAATCGCGATCGCACCTATGGATGTAATGGAATTTTTCCAGCACAGTGCTGGGCAATGGCAGTCTCAACGTACGACCCATCACTTGCCCTTTCGCCGGGCTGAGCTAGGCGGCTCTAACATTACCGTCGAGCCCCTCGGTAAAGATAACGAAAAAGTTATCGCCATCTGCAAACTCCACGAAATCGACCCGGCCCTGGCTGTGGGCGGTGCCTACGTCGCATGGCACGGTGAAATGGCCTGGGACCGCGATGGCGAAGGCAACCACGAAGGCACCACAGTATTTGCCCTCGTACCTGATGAGGACAATCCTCGTAAAGGTCGTCTGCTGCGCGAGCGGGGCTATGCAGAAATCGTACCGGTGGTAGGCCGCTATGAGATGGACGATGAAGACGGTCTGGTGTTAGAGACTGAATACGACACCATGAGTTCGGTGGAGCGGTTCTGGTTTGTAACACCAGACTTGCGGATGCGTAGCAGCATTGTGAAGCGCTTTGGTGGGTTTAATACGGCCTCGTTTTGTGCCGAGACTCGGTTGGTAGATGGAAACCCGCTAGAAGTAAGCCCCCTAGAAGATAGTGCAGCGGTGGCCGCTTTTGAGCAGACATCGCAGCTGGCGGCGATGGGTTGGTAAACAGGTACAGGCCACAAGCTCAACTTTGGTTTGTAGAGGAAAAAGAGGCTGAATAGGAGGCTGTATCTACTGCCTCAGAAATAGCTGACTTAGGCACCCCTGAGTCAGCTATTTCCGGTTTAGATACCTCGGGTTCAGTCACCTCAGGCTCAGGCATCTCAAGCTCAGATACATCTGGGCGAACAGTTTCTAGATGGACAGCTTCTGAGGCCTCAGGATCTTGCTCCTCTGGTGGGTATAGATCTACATCAGTGGCCGGCATGAGTAAAAGTTGTCGTTTGGCTCTGGCTACGGGTTTCATCAGCTGGGTGATGCGCTCTTCTAGCCAAATCAGCCCCGCACCCAGGGCTTCGGCCAGGGTGCTAATGAGACGATAGAGGGCAACGCTGGTGAGTAACAGACCGCTGGAAAGGTAGTTGCCTAGCAGTGCGATTGCAACCGCCTCAAACACACCCACACCGCCGGGAGCACCCGGAACCACCAGGCCAAATAACCAGGCCACACTAAACGCCCCTAAAATCGGAAAAAATAGGCTGGGCTCAAACGCCTGTAGGGCCACAATCGTCATCATAAACCCCAGCCCCCGCAGGAGCACAAACCCCAGCTCCCCTAAGAGCGAACGCCACGGATAGGCCTGCAGCCTTAGCGTGCTGGTAATCACCGTCATCCTCTGGGCCTGAGCCTTAGCTTTGCCCAGCTTTCGCAATAATGGATTGAGAAAACGTGGATGGATGGCCACTAGCATGACCACCAGCGCTCCGACGGATAGGATTAGCAATCGCCAGTCGTTGGACACAGTAATGCTAAAACTAATGGCCGCTAACCCCAGGGCCGCTGCCGCCATCAGTAACGGTTCTAGCAATACCCCGACAATGGCCGCACCTGTAGACGACCCGGTGGACTGGAGCGCCCGCACCCGGCCATAGAAGTGCCACACATTGCCCGGCAAATATTTAGCAATATTCGTTTTGAGATAGACCACCGTAGACCAGCGCCCATCCCGAGGTTGGCCAATGGTTTGCAAAATCAGATGCCACACCCACCCTGACCAAATATGGGCGATTAGAGTAATACCCAAGGCAATGGTCAGCAGCGCTACGGTAGCGCCCGTAATTTGTAGATCTCTAACCTCTTGCCAGTGATCTTTTAGAGTTTTGGCAAGAAAGAAGAGAATACCGCCGAACAACAGCCAGCGAAGGGTGCGTTTAACCATGGATGGGGAAAGCCAGCGCATAAAACGGCGAAGTAAAACAAGGGGCAGTGGTCGTGGGTATCAGATGGACAACGTTATTAAACCGCGTCCCCACCTAAATCGGTCGGTTTTGTAACCCAGACTTTTAATTTGGCTGGGGCTGATAGCCCCTCATAATGCGACCGCAGCAGCGATATTGTTGGGCATAGGTTTGGCTGACAGGATCGCTTAGATCTGTAATGGAGTCAATACCAATACCGTTGCGACCTTGATCTTTACCAGAGCTGTGGATGTAGCGGCCTGCGCCCAGATGTAGGGCGACATGGGTGGTGCGATCGCGGGTACCAAAAAAGATTAAATCCCCTGGCAGTAGAGCATCTTTATCGATGGTGTCTGTAAAGTCTTCTTGCTGATAGGAATCACGCGGCAGGGGGATGCCCACTGAGGCAAAGGCGGCCTGCATCAGCCCCGAACAGTCATAGTCAGGTGCGACGGTGCCACCCCATAGATATTGATTGGGGACAGCCATGGCCGCCTGGGTAAAGGCGATGACCTCAGGAATGGCCTGCTCGATATCATGACGGGTGATAGTGGGAGGATGATAGGGGGTGGTGGCCTGAGTTAGGTGACCAACGTCGGGTAACCGTAGCCAGCCTGGATAGTCGTCAGCGCTGAGAACCACGCGGATACCGTCTAGAGTAATTGCTACGATTTTGAGCTGCCGTCCGGTGGCAGCTTGGGTGACTAAACTGGGTTCGGTAGAGGTTTGGTAAAGGTTGAGGGTGCGATCGCATCGATACTCAGCCTCCGGTTGCGATCGCCAACGGTCCTTTAAAGCCTCTAATTGCACCACACTCACCTTTATCTAGTCTTGATCGAGACCCGTAATAGTACCGCCATTACGGTCATTCAGAGCATTATGCCCCACAGCAGCAGCCAGGGGTAAACCTCTTGTTTGAACGAATGCGCCATTACATCAGACAATAAAAAAACATTTTGTTGCATTAGATACTATTTGCTAGCTGTCCCAATCCGTTAATCATCGTTATGAGTCTGACCGTATCCCGACCCAAAATCAATAACACCTTTCGCATCACTCCCGGAGCGCTAGAGATTCCTGAACGGCTGTTGCTGGGACCTGGCCCCTCCAACTCCAATCCGGATGTGGTCGCCGCCATGAACCGTCAGCCCATTGGTCACCTGGATCCCGCCTATCTGGACCTAATGGACGAAGTTCAATCCATGATGCGCTACGTCTGGCAAACCGAGAACCAGATGACACTACCCATCAGCGGCACCGGGTCTGCCGCGATGGAAGCGACCCTAGCCAATACCGTTGAACCTGGAGATGTTGTTTTAGTTGGGATCAACGGATACTTTGGCAATCGTCTCGTGGATATGGCCGGTCGCTATCGTGCTGATGTACGCAGTATCAGCAAGCCCTGGGGCGAAGTTTTTAGCCTTGGCGAACTCCGAGCTGCCCTCGAAGAGCATCGCCCAGCAATCTTAGCCCTGGTCCATGCTGAAACCTCCACAGGGGCTCGTCAGCCCCTCGAAGGCGTCGGTGATTTATGCCGTGAATTTGACTGTCTACTGCTGATCGACACCGTTACTAGCATGGGAGCAATACCCATTTTTCTAGATGAGTGGAAAGTGGACATGGCCTACAGCTGTAGCCAGAAAGGTCTGAGCTGCCCTCCCGGTAGTTCTCCCTTTACTATGAGCGAACGTGCCCTGCAGAAGTTAGATAAGCGCCAGACTAAGGTGGCCAACTGGTATCTGGATATCTCCCTGCTGCGCAACTACTGGGGTAAGGGCCGCACCTACCACCACACAGCACCGGTTAATATGACCTATGCCATCCGCGAAGCCCTGCGTTTGGTAATTGAAGAAGGATTAGAAAACTCCTGGGAGCGTCATCAAAAAACCGCTGAGAAGCTATGGGATGGTCTAGCAGAACTGGGGCTGAGCTGCCGTGTGGAGAAGGAATATCGCCTCCCTACTCTAACCACTGTTAATGTACCCGATGGTGTTGATGCCAAAGCTGTAACGAGTCAGGTGCTGACTGACCACAATATGGAGATCGGCAACGGTCTCGGTGAACTAGGTGGCAAAGTCTGGCGGATTGGCCTAATGGGGTACAACAGTCAGTCAGAGAATGTGGATCGTGTGCTTACTGCCCTAGGCAAAGTACTAAAAGAGATTTAAATCACACAACATACGTAGGTTTCTGGATATTTATTCAGATATCTAGAAGCCTACGATGTAAGACTGTCGACGTATTATCGACAAGTATCCACTCGCTCATTTTGAAATCTCACACTGGGAATTGCTGTTGAGGGGCTGTCACAGATAGATACATTGCCAGAATCTGTAGGGTTGAGTTGAGTTTGCCAAATACCATCGCTTCGCTTGCTATTGATATCTATATTGGCTCATTCCATATAGTTTGCTAAATTCTCTTATAGGCAACCAGGCTTGGCTAATATCCATAAAAGCTATCAAAAAGCTAGAGTACATCTCTTCTAAAACTTATGAACGTAACGCTAAGGCTCCTCCCCCAGCTCCTACGACAGCATCGATGGCTCTTAGCGATAGCCCTGGGTACAGCCACATGCTCTGTGATCCCGACATCTCCCGTTTTGGGACAGGATAGCGCCTCAGTATCATCAGAAATAAGTCCTTCCACTGACTCAGTAGACGCCGTTGATAACCTGGCGGTGCCTGTTGGTAGCGGTGAAACTATTACGGATATCCAGGTACACTTTGTTGATCATGAGGGTGCCCCGATTAATGCGACGGCAGCAGATCGTGCCTTGATCGCAGACAAGTTTGAGTTAGAACCTGGGGATATTTACGAGCCGGAGCTAGCCCAAAGAGGGCTGTCACGGGTTGGTAACTTTTCTGTCTCTGGGCAAGCAAACCTGACCCTTGAACCCACAGCTGAGCCCAACGAAGTAGTGATGGCGGTGACTGTAGCCGAACCCAATTCTTTTTTCTTTGACCTGGGCTCAGGTATACCTCGACCAACTGCACTGCGAGGGCCAGAACGACCTACACCGGTACCGGCCACATCCAACGAGGCTGGTGGCATTTCGGTTGGTGCCCGTTTCGGTCTGGCCAATATAGGAAACAATAATCAAACGTTATCGCTGGGTATCGAAGGCGGTGAAAATAACCTAGGTGTGGACCTAGATTTTAGACATTGGCTGGACAATGATTCAGGATATGGCATCAATTTTGCTAACAGCCGTGCAAAAGAACCTGAATTTGATAATGGAGAAATTGAAGTTGAAACCCCTAGCGGCGACGAACCGACGGTTCATCGTATCGGTGGTGGAGTTGAATATTTCCGCTCTCTAGCCCCTAATGTGGAGGCGGCCCTGGGGCTGTCTTATCAGCAAGTAACTGTTCGCGAAGATATTTTCTCAAATGATATTGTCCGTCGAGATGAGCTAGGTAACCCCTTTACTGTCAGTGATGATGGTCGAGACGATCTGTTGACGGTCAATTTCTCTGCTGACTTTGATAAGCGGAATAACACCCGCAATCCGTCTAGTGGTTCTAGACTGCTATTTGGTTCGGACCAATCGATTCCCATTGGTGATGCGGATATTCTCTTTAACCGCCTGAGTGCCAACTATACCCAGTACTTACCCTTGAATATTTTTGGGTTTAGTGAAGGACCGCGGACATTGATTTTAAATGTTCAGGGGGGCACTATTATCGGTGATGCTCCACCCTATGATGCGTTTAGTTTAGGCGGTTCTAGCTCTGTACGCGGCTATAGTTCAGGTGAACTGGGAACAGGTGAAAGCTTTGTTCAAGCCACGGCTGAATACCGTTTTCCAGCCTTCTCTTTCAATGCATTTGATGACGATATAGATGTCGGCGGTCTGATATTTTTTGACTATGCCACCGACTTGGGTACAGGGGATGAGGTCATCGGCGAGCCAGCAGAAGTACGCAATAAGCCCGGTGACGGGTTTGGTTATGGTGTGGGTATGCGCGCCTTAACGCCAGTGGGTACCCTGCGGCTTGAACTCGGCATCAGTGACGAAGGCGACTCCAACGTCATCATAAAAATTGGCGATCGTTTTTAGGACCCAGACTTGATAACGACAACATGCTCTCCTTGGGCACCACTCCCAAAGGAGAGCATGCCAACAAGTGCTGCTAGCTTTAAGACTCTGGATTTTATTGATTTCTTTGTTCTTAGGGATCTGTGGCTAAATAATGCACCTAATCAATCCGGTTTCGGCTGCGCTTAATCTTCTAGCTTCGAGAGTTGAGCGCAGTCGAAACTCGATCTACGGGGATTTCATTTTCGAGCTAGCCCCTCAGCGAACTAATAAACCCTCAATTGAAGATTGGATCATCTGTTTTGCGATGGTTTCGCTCTCATCACTGTCATTGACTGAAAGCTGCCCATCCAATAACAACATAGCTAACCCATGGACTTGGGCCCAAGCTCCCAGCGCTAGATGTCGAGCATCGTCTGGCCTGATTTTTCCTTGGACCTGACCAGCGTGAATAATGCTGACCAAAATCTCAAACGTTGCCGTTGAGGTCGCCAGTAATGCAGAGTGGCTATGACAATTATGCAAATCTTGCCCAAACATGACGCGATAATGGGTGGGATGTTGAAGGGCATATCGTATGTAGGCTACGCCAGTTGCCTGCAGCGCCTGTAATGGTTTCCCTTCTAGCGGTTGCTTAGCTGCCTGCAGATACTCACCAAATGCCACGAACCCTTCTTCCGCCACAGCAGCTAGGAGCGCCTCTTTATCTGCAAAGTGACGATAAGGAGCCGTGTGAGAAACGCCTGCTCGCCGAGCCACATCCCGCAATGCGATATCCTTGCCCTCTGCTAGCGCCTGTAGGGCCGCATCCAGCAATGCCCGGCGCAAATCGCTATGGTGATAGGTCTTTTTTTTGGCCACGTCGTTGAGGAAACTCAAATGTTGACAGTGTCAATATAGCCGACTATCCTTAAGTTGACGATGTAAACATTTGAGTCAAGGGATATAAAGCTTAGGAGGTTTTGGCTATGGAAAAGCGTTACTCCACTGAAGAAGTACAGCAGATTTTGGCTCAGGCGATGGAGCAGAGTCAGCAGGAAGGGTTTTCGAGATCGCAACTAGAAGACATGGCGGATGACCTTGGCATCTCCTCTGCTGCTCTGCTGCAGGCCGAACAAACCTGCCAGGAGTTATCTCCATCAGCTTCATCTGCAACCCAGCCCCCCACGCAGCAGGCGTTCCGTCAGCAGCTCAGAACTTATGCTGTGGTCAATGCCTTTTTGCTAGTGTTAAACTTTACGCTTTCTGGCTCCATTACCTGGGCAATCTACCCGCTTTTAGGATGGGGGCTGAGCTTACTGTTGCCTGTGCAGTACTCGCCCTGTACCAAGCGTGAATGATGGAGAAGCACAGAACTTGATACCGGTCGAGAATTCTTGGCAACACAGCAATTTTAATCGAATAAATAGTCGTTACGAAGATTTCTTGGATCGGAATAACCTATCCTAGATTGTTGTAGAAATGCTTATGTCAAGTGAGGGTAATCAACAGTCATGTATTCTGACCCAGTGCGAAATGAGTATTCTCGTCTTGCGTCTTTTTACGACCGTCGCTGGTCGGCTTACATCGATTCCACTGTTCAAGCAACAATAAACCGGCTAGCCATCAAACCTCACGAGTACATTCTCGATCTAGGCTGCGGTACAGGAACCCTGATTCAGCAATCAATACACCTAACACCAACAGCTTTTTTCTATGGTCTAGATACGTCTGTTGAAATGCTCAGTGTCGCCCAGCAGAAGTTGCCAAATTCAGTAGAGTTATGCCTGGGGAGTGCCGATGAGCTGCCATTCCCCAATGAGAGTTTTGACATTGTCGTCTCAACCAATGCTTTTCACTACCTGCGTCAGCCCTCACAAGTGATACAGGAGGTAAAAAGAGTTCTCAAGCCTAGAGGGCGTCTAGTGATCACTGACTGGTGTCATGATTATTGGACCTGTCGTATCTGTGATTTTTTCCTACGGTTATTTAATCGGGCTCACTTTCGTACTTACGGAGTGAGTGAATGTCAGATGATCTTGCAAAATGAAGGTTTGCAAGAAATATTAATTGAAAAGTACAAGATTGATTGGCATTGGGGCATGATGACAGCGCAGGCTGTAAATACTTCGCTTATAGCCTAACGAGCAAGTAAACTTAACTAGTTACTTAAGTGTTGTACTCTGCCGAGATAAAAATCGTCAGACTGAGTCTATGGTAAAACGGTAGGCAGTTTCAGGGTTTTGCCCATCAAGTTCATGCAATTGCCCATCGTTGCCCCCGCCCCACTTGTGAGTGAACATGCT
>JBCCHX010000122.1:0-10138 GCA_039028535.1 Cyanobacteria bacterium P01_B01_bin.77 | reverse complement strand
GCAAATTGCACGGCGTGAGCCACCATAGATGGGTTCTTTGCTCCGGCATCCTCCATGTCAACTGTACCCATGAATTTACTCACTGCCCAAACTGCCGATGACTTTACCCAACTGGGAAAAGAACTCATCGATATTCAAGCACTCCTCCAGGCTCAAGCCTATGAACTAACCGAACACGATACCGTTCCAGACTGGATGCAACCCTGGCCTATCAACATGCAAACCGTCTTTTGTTGTCCCATCTGGAATCAATGGATGGTGCAACAACTCCAGCAATGGCAACCCACTGAAAACCAGATACCTCTGACCATTACCAATCTCGTCAAAGCCACCGTCTTCTATCTACGCTCCGGCGAATTAGACCAACTACCGACCTAATCCATGGGTTTAGCGGACCAACAAACACTGATTCAACAGTTTCAGAATTATTTTCTGGCTGGTAACGGGTTCTCCACCATCGTGCAGGCCCGACAGTTTGCCAGTGATCAGTTGGATCAGGGTCTAGATCCGCTCTCCTCCGACAACAAACAGGTGGATGAAGCCATTGAAAAAGCCATTGTCCGCAGTGCTCGTATTCTCATCTCAGGTAGTGAGTCTCTCGCACCACCCGCCACCACCCACCAGGCCTTTGACCGACTGACTGATTTACTCAGCCGTCAGCCTCGTCTGGCTGTGCGTACCTCCACCTCCATGGCCCAGCAGGCCTACAGCACACCCATTCCCATTGCTTATTTCGCCGCCACCCTAGCTGACATTGATATCAACACCACTGTCTATGAACCTACCGCAGGCAATGGAGCCCTACTCATCTCGGCGAATCCAGCCCAGATCATTGCCAACGAGTTAAACAGTGACCGATTCGCAGAACTCCAGCACCAGGGATACGCACAGCTTACTCAACACGATGCCTGTGACTATAGCCCCGGTCAGAGCATTGCCGATGTGGTGATTACCAACCCGCCCTTTGGTCGTGCCCGAGATCCCACAACGGGTCACAGTAAACGGTTTGTCATTGGCGATACCTGGAGTGCTCAGCTAGACCATGCCATTGCCTTTAAGGCTCTTGATGCGCTCAAGGATGACGGTCAAGCGGTCTTAATCATTGCTGCGCCCCACCGCCGCACGCAACAGCTCACCGATGAGTATCGTGCCAACCAATACAACGAACGCGAAACCCGTGGCTTCTTTTTTACTCTCTATCGCCACTACACCGTTACTGATCATCTCACCCTGGATGGTGATCTTTATGCCAAACAAGGAGCCGGTACCGATATTGATCTGATTGTGATTCAGGGCCGACGTCCATCCCGTGATGGTCCCTTTGTTAGAGACCTACCAGCCGTAGATGTTCCGCCCATTCTTAACACCTTTGACCAGCTTAAGGAGAGATTGCCCAATGTTCCCCTATCCCACCTATCCCTACCTTTGGAGTCCTCAGGAGAATCCAGAGATTCTCACGGTAAAGGTGCCCCAGGAGTACACCCACCTGACGGACCGCATCTACCGGACACTGATGGAGGAACGTCTGAGCTGGCTGATGTGGGAAGCGATGACGACAGAAGGCTATCGTCTAACGGACATTCACCAAACCCTAAGTCAGTTTCTCTCCCAGACAGCACCCACCCAGATGCCACCGGACCTACCGGACAGTCTGGAAGACCCGGACGACAAAATTCAGTGGTGTCAGGACTGGGCACAGGCACTGATCCAGGGAAACGAGCTCGTCAGAATAGCTCTGAATACAGCCGACCTGACCATACCCACACTCACCCCAGACAGCTCCCTCTATTCCAACGGGCTGGACCTGCACAACAGCACCACCCTCCAAACCTGGCTCGATATGGTGAAACCCTAGTAACTGCCATGGCTCAACCTGTTTCCACCCCCAAAGACACTACCCAAGTGCCCTATCAACCGCGCAGTCAGGGTCGTCCCATGGATACCCTGATTCCGCGCAATATGGCGAATTCAGCCCAGGTGGCTCTCACTCGCTTTGAGCAACAGCATGGCAACATCGATGAATTTGTTCGCACCAGCCTGGGCTACAGCTCCATTGGTGAACTGCATCAGCGACTTTACGCGGAACAGATTGACACCATTGGCCTGGCCATTAGTAATCTCAATCGAGGCAATGGCTTTGTCATTGGTGACCAAACAGGCATTGGCAAAGGCTGTCAGTGTGCAGCCCTGATGGCCTACAGCACTCGCCAGGGAAAACCGGTGGTATTTTTTACCCAAAAGAATGCCCTGTACAAGGACATTCTGCGGGACCTAGAAACCATCGGCGTAAGAGATTTTGCTCCCTTTGTTACCGACAGTAATGCCAAAATTGACCTGGGTGAGGGAGCGATGCTGCGCACCGGCAGCCAAAGTCAGCAAGAACAGGAAATGAACCGGCTGATGGGGCTGGGCAATCTCGGCTCCTATGATGCAGTATTTACCACCTACAGCCAGATTCAAACGGTGGCTCAAAAAGAACCCCTACGGCGACACTTTTTGAGATCGCTAGCAGAACGGGGAGCCATTTTTATCTGTGATGAAAGCCATGAGGCGGGCGGATCTCCCCAGACCGGTTGGCAGATTAGTGGAGCACCCCCCAACCGGGCCGAATTTATGCGCGAGCTGATTGATACGACGCTAGCCAGTGGCGGTGGCGTAATCTACAGCAGTGCTACCTATTCCAAACGGCCCGATGTCATAGACCTCTATGCCCGCAGTACCGATCTGCGCTACGCAGTAGGCAAACATCGGTCATTAGAAGCCACGCTGCGGGTGGGTGGAGTGCCCCTCCAGCAGGTGATTGCCGCCAAGTACGTCAAGTCCGGTCAGATGATGCGCCGGGAGCGCTCCTTTGAAGGGGTGTCTTTTGACACGCTGACAGTCCCTGCTGACAAGGAAACCGCCGACCAGTTTTCGGCAGCTATGCGAGCGATTAATACCTTTGACCGGGCCAAGCAAAAGGAAGTTAAACAACTGAGTAAAGAACTGCGGAAAGAAGCCAAGCGCATGGCCCTGGATAATGCTATCGGGCAGGTGGGCGTAAAATCCACCAACTTTACCAGCCTGATGCACAACTGTATTGAGCAGGGGTTGTTAGCCCAAAAAGCAGACGCCACGGTCCAGACAACCATCCAAGAATTGGAAGCAGGGCGAAAGCCGGTGATTGCTCTGGACAATACCATGGGAGCCTTTATTGATGCCTGGGCGGAAACCCATGACGCGAAACCGGGAGACTGGGTGAATATTACGTTTTCAGATCTCTTAGCCCGCTATCTGGAGCGCTCTCGCGATATTTCCATCAGTGACCATGCTGGACGTCGCGATCGCAGACCCATGACTGATGAGGAACTAGGTGTGGATGGCATGGCCGCTTACCTGGAAGCCCGAGACATTATCGACGATAGCGATCTCTCCCAGATTCCCATTAGTCCCATTGACTACATCCGAGGACGCTTAGAACAGGCAGGCTACACTACCACCGAAGTAACGGGACGAAAATCGGTTCTCGACTATGACGCCGATGGCTCAGCGGTGTATAAGACTCGTTCTGCCCGTGAGATCTCCACCAATGGCAAAATTGCAGCGGTCAATAACTTTAACAGCGGTCAGGCGGATGTAATTATTATCAATCGCTCCGGCTCCACCGGCATTTCTCTCCATGCGTCAGAAACCTTTGCCGACCAGCGGCCACGGGTGATGATTGTGGCCCAGGCCAGCCGAGACATCAACACTTTCATGCAAACCCTGGGCAGAATCCACCGCACGGGCCAGGTGGAGTTGCCTAACTACAAACTACTGACAACAGACTTACCCGCTGAAAAACGACCCGCCGCCATTCTCAGCCGTAAGATGGCCACCCTCAATGCCAATGTCACGGCTGATCGCGAGACAGCCACCTCTATTCAGGGTGTCGTGGACTTTTTCAATGAGTATGGCGAGACAGTCATTACCCAGCTGCTCGAAGAAATGCCCGAACTCAATGAGAAACTGGATGACCCACTGGGTCGAGCCAATGACAATGACCTGGACTTAGTGTCTAAGGTAACGGGACGCCTGCCCTTGTTACCGGTGGCCGAACAGGAGCATACCTATCAGCTCATCGAAACCGGCTATGCCGACCTGGTGGCTCAAAAGGAAGCCATGGGAGAAAGTCTGCTCCAGGCAGATCAGCTGGACTTGGACGCCCGCACCATTGCCCGGATGGAGGTGGTGCCTGCCGACACTAAGTTCCAAACTGAATTTAGTGGACCGGTCTATCTGGAAGTGATTGATGCAAAGTCTCTGAGTAAACCACTGACCCAGGTGCAGGTAGCCAACCAGGTACGAGAGTTTTTAGAACAGCCGCTCAGTCAGCAGGTCACCGAAGCCCATTGGGACCGACTTAAGGAGCAGGGTCATGAACGAGCAGAGACGATGATTCAATCGGTTACAGCCAGTACCCAACAGTACAAGACTGGAAAATTGGCGAGTCTGGAAGTCCTTAAGCGACAGCAGTTGGAAGGACTGCCTGAAGGGGCTGAAGCTCCAGCCCAGGAAAAGCTCGACAAACTGACTCAAAAGCTGGATGCGCAGCTGGCGTTTGTGACCAAACAGCTCAAGGATTTTCCGGTGGGTACCTCGGTGCGTATTACACGGCAGCAGAATCAGACGACGGCAGATACGTTTTATGGGGTGATTACAGGAGTGGACCATTGCGATCGCAACAGCTCCCCATCCGTACCCAGCTCCTGGCATCTGCGAGTGGCCCTCAGCAACGGCGATGTCAAATCCATGGCCATTCCCCTATCGGCCCTCAATAGCACCCAGCGTAAAGGCAAAACTGTCAAAGAAGCGCTGACTATGGAGCCAGTGGAGCAGGATATGTGGACCGGGAAGTCGATTTACGAACTGTTTGATCTCCAGCAGCAGGATGTGCGGCAGCAGCGACAGGTATTGACCGGGAATTTAGTGAAGGCGTGCGATCGCTACCCGGAAGGTAAGCTGCTCAACTTTACTGACCACAAGGATCGTATTCGCCAGGGGCTATTGCTGCCCAAGTCCTTTGATATTGCCGACAAGCTGCGCAATGAGCCGGTGGTGCTTGAAACGGCCCAGCAGGTCCATCGGTTTTTAACGGAAGTCACTGAGGGACGGGGTGGGCTAAAAACCTTGGATGGGAATTTATCGATTCGGCTCCATGGCAGTGGAGAAGGGTTAATTTTAGAAGCGCCCAGAGCCAAGGAAACGGGAGGAAAATACTATCTCAATTCGCTATTGATTGACCGGATTGGCAAAGACTTTATCTCTCGTGGGGACACCATGCGGGCATTGGTACCGCCTGAAAATACAGAGCGTACTCTGAACACCATCATCACTATTAATCCCATTGCTTGTGTAGACCCACGGTATTTACCCGAGGCCCGAGAACAAATGGGCGTCAAAATTCCAGAGTTAGAAGAAGCACCTGATGGTCAGGTATTGGAAGTTGAAGATGAATTTATTGAGGGCAATGTAGTGCCCTATGTGGAGGATCCAACACCGCAGGATATTGAATCATTAGAAGCGCTGTTTGCCAAAGCAGATGCAATCTTACCCTCTGATCAGGCATCAGAACCTGAATCTGTGGAAGAAGCAGGCCCCATTGAGACATGTTCTGAACCAGATCCTATCGTTGAGAACTCTCAGAGTTCAAATAACACTCCACCGATCCAACGGGTTGCCCTGAGCAAATACCAAACACCAATGACGGAAAAGTTTATCTCTAAATTTCTCTATGAGGCAGACCTGGCGGAAAAAGTCGTCGAAGGGGACGGCTTTCATCTCAAGATTCACAATGAGCCCTACATTCCACTGGTGGTCGAAGCTCACAAGCTAGCCAATGACCATTATCAGCTGTATCTCACCCATTACATCGATATAAATGGGGACCTTGTCCATGACGGAGAAATGGTGTTTAATATCCTGCCCGATGGCATTCTCCAGCTGGACCAAACGGCTACCCAGGATGCGTTTCGTGGTGGGGAGCATCGAGTCTATGATGGGGGTGACCGCACCTTTGCCAAAATGTTTGCCATGAATATTCGTGCCCAGGGCTTTGGCGAAGCCGCACGGACACAGTTGGCTCAGGCGACAATTACCCATGAAGAAGAGCCCGTATCTGAACCCGAAGAAATAAACCCTGCATCTCCTGTTGAAGAGGTAATATCAGAATCTTCTCCAGAAGAAGTCACACTAAATTCCTCTAAACCCGAAGAGATTCAACCCTCCTTATTGGATGGACCGGCAAGCATTGGAGACTATTCTTTGGATGCAGCGGGAGCAGATCCCAGTTGGGGAAATCCTGACCCAACAGAACCCACTCAACACCATGAGAGTTCATCATCCAATCCAGAACCACAGGAAATCCCTCCACTAAAACCCTTGAGTGTTAACGCTCAACGGGAGATGGCCCAGCAGGACCAGGAGGCATTGATTACCCAGGCACGAGCCATGGATTTAGAAAAGGTTGCAATTTCTCTCGGGTTAGAGCGCTACACGTCCGACAAATCCAAGTGGCACTTTGGCAGTCATGCCATTTCCATCTCTGCCAACAAAGGTCTCTTCAATGATTGGCATGCTCATAAAGGGGGCAGTGGAGCCATCGACCTAGTCCTCCACGTCAATGAGGACTGGGACTTTAAGCAAGCCGTAGAATGGCTCACGGGAAAATCCATGGTGCCTGTTCCATCTTTCCAAGAAGCCCAGGCCATCCTAGAAGCAGCCCAGCAGCCTACGGTCGAACCACTAGTCATCCCGAAAACAGCTTCAACCAACTGGCATCAGGTCCATTCCTATCTCACCCAGGATCGACAGATTCCAGCCGACATTGTCAACCAAGCCTTTCAGCAGGGCAGTGTCTTTGCCGATGAGCGCAGCAATGCAGTGTTTACGATGCAGCAGCTGCGCCAGGATAGTCTTACCGGGGAAGCCTTCAACACACTCAGGGCTGGAGCCATTACCGGCTATGCCCTTCGAGGTACGGACAGCGACTACAAGCACATTACCAAAGGGTCTTCTAAAGCAGATGGCTGGTTTCTGTTGCACTCAGGTGCTAACACCCAGCGCATTGTGATCACCGAATCGCCCATTGAAGCGTTATCGTTAGCGGCCATGGAGCGTAGTGACCACACCCTCTATCTGGCCCTCAATGGCAACAGCCCCTTACCCGTCGAGCAGCTCCAGCAGCACATTGACCAGGGTAGGGAAGTCATCACCGCCTTCAATAATGATGCCGCTGGCATGAATCTCAGTGCGCGAGTGCTAGAACAAATACCTGAGGCGAAAACACTCTACCCAGATGGTGATTTCAATGATTGGAATGAGCAGCTTTGTCAACAACCAGAGGCCTATCAGCATCTGGAACAAGACCTCCTGAGTGCTCCGGCCCTAGATGACCTACGAGATTGGTACCGCAAGGCTTCATTGATGCAGCGAGGACCGGAACATCAGGCCCAAATTGCCCAGGTAGGTCGTAGCGAACGAGAATTTACCGAACGGGATGCGAGAGCGATGGCGGCGGACAACCGGGCCTTTTCCATATCCGAGCGGTTTGTGCAGCATACGAGAAACATCCTGACCCAGTGGGGCCAGCCTCAGGCAGATGGTCATCTAGCCACAGATACCGAGCAGTATCATCTGCGCGGCTCTCCGGATGGGCTTAGTTTTTCAGTGACTAGCAGTAACGGTAGACCTTTACTCCAAGTGGAGCAGGGGACACTCAGTCACGTCACTATTACGCCTAATGATGCTCAACACTTTGAAACTCTGGGTGCCCAGGCGCAACAGGAAATGCTACGGGCACAATGTTCTCATAGTCCACCACCCCATGAGGTAAGTCGATGACGATAGCTACAAATCACACTCCTAAGTCTCTTGATTCCGTTCTCAAGCAATATAGTGCCGAGGCAAAGCAGGCAGTTACTCAAATCCTGGCCGAGTATGGGGTCCGAGTAACAGACCCGATTGCAGCGGTGATTAGCTCCATCTATGCGGCCAATCTCCAAAACCTGAGTCAGCTAGCCCAGGTGCCAACTGTATTTCAGAACCAGGTAAAACACGAGATTAAAAGCTTTGGGGCGATATCTCAAGACCTCAAAGAGCAGCTGCGGGGGATCTTGGCTCAGAAGCATTTCGACCTGTCCAAGGAATTGGGTACGGAACTGGGTCAGGTGGTGGAAGAAGCGGTCACTCATCACTGTAAGCGGATTGACCGGGTGAGTGATAAGCAGATTTGGATGCAAGCAGGATTACCGGCCTTGGGGATAGCCGCGTTATTGATGTTTGGTGGGGTGGGCTTTGGGTATGCCGTTGGGGTCCATCGGGTCACACAGGGGGGACAGGCTAAGGTGCTCTCGTCGGCTGAATTGGCGGCACTGCAGTGGTTAACCTCAGAGGAAGGGAAGTTGGCCTGGGAGATGGGGGTGCATAACCGAGGGGTGATTCAGCAGTGTTTTGAGGGGTTGAAATGAAGAAAAGTGTGCGATCGCAAAAATAACCACGATCACAAATACACTGCTTATCCTTGGCAAAACAAACCATTAACATTCCAACTAGCTAACTTTTTAACAGTAGTTAGGCCAGTGGTTAAGCCAGAGAGCAATGCCTAGAAAATCGACGGATGATCTACGAAAGTATGCCAATAACTGCCTGGAAGCTACCAAGATAAAAGTTCGCATAGACTGTATCAGCGTTGTAATTTTTCACAATTAGCCACTATCCATTACTATCAAATTTTGTCCGTTATGCCGTCATGTTCCCTGATGAGGGAAGCATGCTGTTTTAATCACACCTGACTCAACAATCTTTACCTTGCAGCCATTCATAACATCTAATAAGCCCGTAACAATAATATCGAAGACATCTAATCCTCTTAAGAGATAATGCTTCTAAAGGATAAGCCCTTCAGAAGCATTATTAACAACACCTGTTTATGGCTTCGCATAGACTGGTGGAAGTCTACTACACCTGGGCCATTTCCTTACTCCATGCCATTGGAGCGAACACATCATCAAGCTTTGGTTTGACGATAGGAGTGGTGTAATTGCAAAATCACACTAACTTCGGGCACCTGATTCACAGTCAACTTCGGCAGGCTAATCACACTAACTTCGGGCTCATGGCCGTTTTTGGTGATCGCGCTACCCTAGTCTGAACCATCGCCTCAGAAGACTATCTGTTTGTCAAAATTAGTCGCTTAGCCAATAGGTCTAGCTCTGCCCGTCCAAACATTTGTCGTTTGAGCATTTTTAATCGATTATTTTGGCCTTCAACGGGGCCATTGCTAACCTCTAATGTAACGCCAGCTTTGACCGCATCATAGTCTTCGTCCAATCCTTTGGCAAAGCTCTGAAATGCTTTCACTGTAGTATTCTTAGCTTTTTCTAGCCAGTTATCTAACTGTGCAGGAAGTCGCTGTCGGACAAGGCTGATAAAGTCCTGAGTGAGCCTTATGATCTCCAATAGTTCAGATCGTTGACTAAGGCGTTCCAAGAGCGTTTTTTGTTTATCTGTCAACGTGTCCGGTTTCTGTAGAACTAACCAAGCCGCTCGCCGAGCACTTAACGGTTTCTGGGGCTTGATGGTGACCTTTGGGGCCGGACCTCGACCAGGCAAGTCCTTTAATGAGTCAGGGTTGGGGCTTGGCTGAGCTTGAGCTGACCGTAATGTATGGGTATAGCGTGCCAGAGTTTCGTAGGTCCCTGAATAGCCCTTTTCTTGAATTGCCTTAAAGAGCTGTTTGGTGTGCTGACGTCCTTGGTTCCATTGATCGATGAGATATGACTTGTAGGGGTCTAAAATACTCCTGCGTTTTCGGCTGGATGGCTGCCATTCCGGAAACGTCTCATGCGATAGATAGGTATACACCGTACGCTCACCCATTCCTAGATGATAGGCAATATCTTTGACCTTGTATCCTTGCTTCCGTAAGCTGTGGACCTGCTCATAGTTTTCGAGGCGTTCAGCTCGCTTTTGGGCCGTTTGTGAATTCCGGAAATTATGGCCGGAGCGATTCCGGAAATTATGGCCGCTGACAACAGTCTCTTTTTTTGCATAATTTGCCTTCTTGGCAATTGCATGATGAGACTCTACACAGATGTTCAGTGGCTAGGAGAGATAGATG
>JBCCHX010000121.1:0-10182 GCA_039028535.1 Cyanobacteria bacterium P01_B01_bin.77 | reverse complement strand
ATTTCCACCTAATCACCCAAATTAGGATCTTAGGCAGAAATATTTCTACCTAATCATCCATATAGGGTAGATAGGTAGAAACTTTCCCTCTAATAATGAGTTAAATCGGTAGCGGATAAAAATGTTATCCAGGAGGTAAATATACCAGTTATCTGTTAGTGTTTGAGAACCCTAAAAGAGTTATCTCTGCCACGACTTAACTACTCGTTGGAGCCGACGAACGCCGTTAGCCCGACGACGCTGGCTCAGCGGCGTTCGCGGCTCAACTTCATCGTTAGACGTCTTTACTAAACGCAGTGTGACGAGACTGTCAGACTCCTATTCAGGAGGTAGTAAGCCAATACGCCGTTGTCGTGCTCTGGCATCAGCTCTCTACAATAGATTTGCACCAAGAATATAGGCATATAAGCTAGCTGGTTCAAATTTGAACCTCATGTCCTTATACAGAAAATCATCATCACTGATAGTTTTACTGGTGATTAAAATTGGCTGAGATACACCTGGGTTCTTCTGTAAAAATGTTACGCAGTTATCCAACTCAGAGTGGGAACTGTGAGAGCGATCGCTCCACTTAACTTCGACAATCCAAGAAGGTACCTGATGAGCCTTGTCTAAATGGACGATGTCAATTTCTCCGGTTTTCCAACGTGCATAGTAAAGTTCAATCATTTTACTGTGTTGCCATTGGCTAAAGATAGCAGTTTCAGTCATGGCTCCCATCGCTGTAGAGTCCATTTCAAGCTGCCCAAATAATGCCGCTCGCATTGATGGATTAGTTAAATAAACTTTGAAGCAAACTGCTCTTTTAAACCTCTTTGCATTTTGATCAATTCTCTCCACACGACGAATTAAAAACGCGGCCTCTAAATATTCGAGATAACGCTTGATAGTGTTTTTAGCCACGCCAGAGGATTTTGATAATCCTTCTAGGCTCACTTCATTACCTGAGTTATATGCTAAGGTCGTAAAAAGCCTGTTCAATTCTTGAATGTCGCTGATGCCATAGAGACTCGGCAAATCTCGCAATAAGACTTTATCAATGATGTCACTTTTAATATACTGACCAGGATCTTGCCGGATTGTTTCAGAAAAAACAGCTTCGGGATATCCACCAAAGTTTAGATAGTTAACAAACTCTCTATTTAATTCCCTAATATCTCGCGACAGATACACATATTCCTGAGAGTGATAGCCAGAATTTTCAAAATCATATCGATCAGTCTCTATTAATTCATCTTCTCTTCCAATAAACATTAAGTACTCAGCAAAGGTTAGGGGAGGTAAGATATAGTCACTAAATCGACCAGCCCCCGATTCATTACTCTTCAATCGTAAAGCAGCTGCCGCAGAGCCAGTAGCCACAAAACGGTAATTAGGAAAAGAATCAACAAGAGATTTAAGATGTATTTCCCAGTCACGTAAATACTGAATTTCATCAAAAAAAATAAACAGCTTTGAATCACGTTTGTGATTGAATAATTCTTGAAAATAACTGAGTATACGCTCTAATGAAAGCCCAGTATAAATTGGGGTTTCGAGAGATATATAAAGGATGTTTTCTGCACTAACGCCAGAATCTAAGACCATACGAATACTATGATAAACCATGACAGTCTTACCAACCCGTCTCGGCCCCATCAAAACGATTGCTCGACGTACGCTTGTATCTAGAATATTTTGAGAAAAAGTCTCAAAGTATTTTCGTCGAGGTGTATTTTCATAGATAATCTTCTCTTCGCCCCCTTCTTCCCACCAAGGATTATCAAACTGAAGACGGGATAGAATATCTGACTTTGCAATTTCCAGCATCAGACTAAAATCAATCTACTAACCTTAGGTTAACCTCAGAAAGGATTAAGGTCAATTGATTGACCTTAGATGAGCTATAAGATTGACTACGATTTATGCAGGGAGGCGTATTTCTGCTTCAAACGTCTAATCGGGATAGGGAGAATCCTCACGAATCCCCCCTCCCACACCACCCGGCATGCGGGTCCGCACCGGGCGGTTCAGCATCACGGAGCAAACACTATAACTCCTAAGAAACACAGACTAATCCGCTCTAAAAAGCATTTATTGTCAATGAAATAGAGACAATCGTGTTTCTTCCTGGTTTAACGAGCAGCATTACTGTTCGTTAAAGGCTCAGCTCTTGCACCATTCTTGATAAGCCCAGTCAGGCAAGGGTCCGAACCCTGTCCAGCGGGTTGGCTAACACAATAAGACAACCCGCTGTGCGTAGACCGCTTAACCCTCTCACGCCTTGTACAGTGATCCCATATAGCCCGACTAGAGTCATCTAAAGATTCTATAGCAGTGAGCATTTTGTCGATAGTAAGCTCTGTCTCATCATACTGGGAACAAACTTCCAGAGTCGCGTACCAGACATTGTTGTACTGAGCACAATGGAGTTTACAAAGGTCTCTTTTTTCCAAAATAGCAACAAGAGGAGTGAGATCGCGTTCAGAGGTCAGCTCAAGATCGGTGTTAAGGTAGCAAATTCGATGTTTGACAGCCATGGATTTCGCTCAGGTATTGTGCTCGGATACTCTACCCTGCAGAGAATTAAACTCCTTGAGTGATGGTCTTAATGGTCTGAGTGTGAGTTTCGCAGAGCAAACAGTAGTCGCTGTCGAGGTCTAATCCCCGACCACGGCTCAGCTGTCGCTGTAACGTTTCAGATACTTGACTAAAGACCAACGTTAACTGCCGATCGTGCGCCAGCTTTGATAGCTTACTAAAACTAAGAACAGCCGAAGCATCTAAACCTAGAACCGCCTGAAAGTTTAAAACTAAGTAGTCGGGGGAATTTCCTGTGGTGGGATGGAGGATGTGCGATCGCACCTGCTGAAATAAAGATGCCGCATTACCAAAAAATAAAAACCCTTGCAAATCAATCCAGTCAATAGTGCCCTGATTGGTGGCGAGACAGTTTTTAACCTCGTCGTCAGACCGAGTACTATCAGCAGAGCCAGCTTCCACAGATGGTGACCCCGACTCAATCGGACTTGTCTGAGTACACTGGTACAAAAACTGCACAGCCGTCATCACCAGGCCAACCAAAATCCCCACAATAAAATCGACCCGATTAATCACCACCAGGGTGACTACAATCGTCAGATAGTCGTACCAAGCCAACCTAAACCAGCTCTGATAGAGCCACTGCCAAAGTAGCTCTAACCCTAAAAACAACAGCAGACTACCCAAAATTGGCTTGGGCAAATAAGCCAAAAACTCAGGCCCCAGGAGCAACACTGCAAAGCAGGGCAGTGCTTTAAACAGACCGGTCAAACGGCTGCCCGCTCCCATTTTATGAACCAATAGAGTACTAGGCAACGCCTGATTGCCAGCCATGGTACTCCCCATCCCCGCTACCACATTAGCCAGGCCCACCGCCCGCAGCTCTTGATTTAAGTCCAAATCTCTCCCTAGCGCCAGCTCAATACCCCCGTTAGTTAGCACCAGCGACAGCAAACTAACAAACACCAACAGCCCGAGGGTACTGCTATGCTGTGCAATCACTGCCCACTGCACCTGTCCTAGATCGCTAAAGGTGAGGGGCTGCCACAAGTTTCCGGCCGGAAACGGTCCCAGCAGCCAACCCTGCTCTCGAATTGTCGTCAGTGCTAAGTGGGACTGCCACACCGCGCCATAAAATAGCCCCGTAGCTGCTAGCAAAAGACCGGGCATCACAATAGCCTGCTGGTAGCGCTTGGTAAACACTAAAAGCACAACCGCTATGCCCAAGCCTGCCCCCCAATGCAGTAACGGGTCTCGTTCAATAAACCAGGCTAAATGCGAAAACGTCAGAGGTTCATCGGTCATCACCTGGACAGCTCCCCGCACCAGCAGCCAGCCGGTGGCCGCCATAAACCCTCCCACCACCGGATAGGGAATAAACTGCAGAGCATTACCCCCGCCGATAGTACCCAAAAACCATAGGGTGATGCCTGTGACAATAGACCCCAGGGCGATAGCCATCACCACCGTCACCAGTAGCTCTGTGGGTGTGGCAGACGTAGCCAGCGTACTGGCAATTTGAGCTGCCAAGATTGCTAGCACAGCCGTTGGAGCCGCCAGGGGGGTGGCAATCATCCCCGGCAGCGAACTCGTAAACGTGACCACAATGCTGATAGCCGCTGAGCTAAAAATAGCAATACCAACGCCGACATTGAGATGAACAGCTAGGCTACCCGAGAAAATCAGAGCAGCGTAGGAAATGGCTCGAATTACTCCAATTAGGCCAGTGATACTGCCCGCTAGGAAGCTAGAAATGAGGGTGTCTGGTTGTAGATCCTGTTCTAAGGAAGAGTACGAAGGCCAGGTGAGACTTTTAGAAAAGAGAAACGTCATTATGTTAAACGAGATTTGACTAAAAAAGGTATAGAAAAGTGGGTTTAGTTATAAATGCTGGAAAACAAGTATTTACTGCATAACTCTCAATTGTTGTTCTCGCCGTAGAAGGCTGTCGCAGAGAATAGTCACAATGTAAGTTTGAAGAGCTTGCACCAGCTCTGGATCTTCTTTTTGCATTTGCTCGAATGTCTCCTGGGATAGGTAATAAAGTCGACTAGGTACATCGGTGACAACAGAATTGGATAGCGGTGCTTTACTGTAGAATCGCATCTCTCCTAGCAAATGCCCACTGGCACAGGTTTGTAAACGCTTGCGGTGTCCGTTATGCTGGTCTAGCAAAACACTGACCTGACCCGATTCGATAAAGTAGAGCCCCGTATGCATCTCTCCTTGACGAAAGATAAAATGTTTGGCAGGTAAACATTGCAAGCTAAGGTACGTCACAAACCGATTGGCCTGCTCTGTTGTCAGAAAAAGCTGGCTCAGCTGCTCAACAAGACTGGTGTCGCTACTAATTGGGGCTCGCTCACTGGCCGATAAGATCTGCTGCTCGCACCATTCCAACCCCCGATCAATATCTACAAATAGTCGACAAATATCCGAGTCAATGTTGACTCCCTGCTGCAGCGACAGTTTTAGCTCAGGGGAGAGATTAGTAAACGCTAAGGAGAACTGATGCTGACGTGCTAGTTTCAAAATCTTGTCAAAGGTTAAAACAGCTGAAGAATCTAGACCGCTAACCTGACGAAAGTCGATGAGCACGTATCGTAGAGGCTGGGCTGACGTCTCGGATTGTTCAGCGGTTAGTCCCAACCGATTACGAACTTTGCTCAACAAATACGTTGCTGTTCCAAAAAACAAAAAGCCCTGCAGCTCCAGAATATAGATTTGATGCCCCTGCTGTGCCAGGATTTGATTCGCGTTAGCGCTGCGATCTACATTGCTGCGGGTGGTGGCTCCAGAGAATACCTGGCCGGCTACATCCACCTGGCTGTAGTGATACATAAACAGAATCACCGTGAGCACAAAGCCCGTGAGAATACCTTGCAAAAAGCCAACGGTATTAATCACAACTAGGGTGACCCAGACGGTCAAATAGTCCCAACGGGGAAGCTTAAAGTACGCATGGTAGAGCCATTTCCAAAGTAGAGACAGCCCTAGATATAAAATCACACTGCCCAAAACGGCTTTGGGTAGATAGGAGAGAAAACTAGACCCCAAAGCCAAAACAGCGACGGCAGGAATAACGGCCAAAAGACCGGTCAGACGATATTTGGCCCCAATGTCATTTACCAGCAGGGTGCTCGGTAGCGCCTGGTTTCCCATCATGCCCCCACCCAGACCCGAGACCACATTAGCTAACCCAATTGCTTTGAGTTCGTGGCTAAGGTTAAGGTCCTGGCCGATGACTAGTTCAATACTACTGTTGCTCAGCAACAATGACAGCAGACTGACCAGCATGACGGTGAGAATACCGCCGCTTTGATGCCCAATGGCGAGCCAGTGTACCTGGGAAAAAAGCTGGAGAGTTAGAGGATGCCACAGCTGGTCACCCTGGGGAAAGGGGTCCAACAGCCAGCCAGCGGCGCGAGCAGACTCCAGCGACGTGCCAGTTCCCCAGAGCATCAGATAAAACGACGCGGCACAGGCCAAAAGCGTCGCTGGCATGATCCAAAACTGCGACCACAGACGGGTGGCGGTGAGTAGCGCGATCGCAAATCCCAAACCCGGCAGCCAGCCCCCCAGGATCTGAGGCTGCCAGAGTGCCCCCAGGGACGACCAGGCCAGGGGAATATCCGTAGTGATTTGTACAAATCCCCGCGTCAACAACCAGCCTGTCCCCGCCATAAACCCACCGATCACCGGATAGGGAATCACCCGAATCCGGTCGCCCTGCTTGAACCAGCCTAGGCCCAGCAACAGCGCCCCTGTTAAAACAGCACTGATCGCAATCAGCACCAGCACCGTTGCCAGCATCTCCTGACCAGGCACACCGTCTAGCTCTGTCGCGACACCGGTCGCCATGATCGCTAAAATCGCCGTCGGCGCTGCCAATGGCGTTGCAATCAGACCGGGCAGACCGCTGGTCAAAGCCACCACGGCCAGGGTAATGGCCGTACTAAATACAGTCAGCCCCAAACCCGTGGGCAAATGAACCGTCAAGGCCCCAGAAAAAATCAAACTGGCATAGGAAATCGCCCGAATCACCCCAATGATGCCGGTGACCAATCCAGCGGTAGCGCTGGCCACTAGCACCTCGGGGCGAAACATTTCTTGGAGTTGCTGTAACCCTAAAGAGGCCTTGGACAGCGGCACCAACCGTTGCAGCATGACTAAAAACAGCCGGAAAATCTTTGAAAATACGGTCAGCTCCCAAGGCAGCTGGCCTATTAATCAATAACTCATAACATTGACCGCCAGAATGTAACTTCCGCCACACTCGCAAGAACCCATTATCGTTAGTAACAAGGAGACAGAACCCTAGTAGAGGATAGGACAATGCTTAACTTACCCATGCGTCTGCAGAGCTTATTTTCCTGGAAACAATCTCTGAGCAGCCTGCTTTTAGGATTGTTAGTTAGCTGCGGCATCTGTCTAACTGACAGCGCTGCCCTGGCCGCAACAGCTCCTAGCCAGCAAGCCATCGAAACCCTTCAGGTCCATTTGGGCAACCAGGCTGGAGCTTTTGTCTTTGAGCCAGACCAGTTCATCTTTGACGCCGGTAAGCGCTACAAACTCCTACTAGATAACCCCAGCCCTACCAAACACTACTTCACAGCCAAAGACTTCTCTGACGTGATCTGGACCCAAAAAGTAGAAGCGGGCAATGTCGAAGTTAAAGGCGCTATCCACGAGCTAGAACTAAAGCCAGGGGCAGAAGCTGAGTGGGTATTCGTGCCCCAGAAGCCCGGCACCTATGAGCTACATTGCTCAATTGCGGGGCATGCTGAAGCGGGGATGGTGGGAGAAATTAGCATTGCGATCGCACCTAGCTAACCCAGCCCAGGCAAACCGACTGCTGTAATACTTTACGTTGCGGTTTCCCACATATTGGGAAATTGATGTATCCTTGCGGGGCAATTGGCAACGCGCCTGGATTAAGAACGCTTTACAACAGTCACATGGCACAAATTTTTATCTCAGCAGGCCACGGTGGGTTTGAAAATGGTATCCGAGATTCTGGGGTAAAGGTTGATGGCATCACCGAAGCTCAGGAAATGATCCGGATCCGGGATTTAATTGTGCCGGAATTGCGATCGCGTGGATTCCAAGTTCTTTCTGTCCCTGATGACCTCAGTCTGCAGCAGAGCATCAGCTGGGTCAACGCTCGCAACCGCTCCGGCGATATTGCCCTAGAAATCCACGTCGGAGCCTTCCAAAATACCGACGTTCGAGGGACAACGGCATACTACATTGCTAGCAATGAAGCCCGTAAAGCCCATGCCGAACTGATTTTATTAGCCTTGCTACGTCGAGTCCCACAGATACCTAGCCGCGGCGCTCGACCTGATACTGCCGCAGGAATGGGACGACTGGCCTTTTGCCGCCAGGTGGAACCTCCATCTTTACTAATAGAATTGGGCTACTTGACCAACGATCGAGACCGCGCGTTGCTCACCAGCCGTCGCCGCGATTTTGCCCTGGGTCTCGCTGATGGGTTGTCCTCCTGGAGTCGTGCCATCACCGGCACTGACCCCACCCCACCCGTGCCCCAGCTACCCACGGTCAATATCACCATTAACGGAGGACGATATGACGAAAAAGGCATCATCGTTAACAACAATTCCTACGTCCCCATAGACCTCGCTGATCGCCTTGGCGTCGATTTGTCCAACAATGAAGAGATTCGCCGGGTTCGCTACGGCAATGTGGTCTATGTCAAAACCGTAGACCTGCGAGACTTTAATATTTCCATTGGCTGGGATGCAGCTAGCCGCACCGTACAGCTTAAATCTCAGTCCGCTTTAGGGATTTGTCCCGGGTTAATTGACCAGATTATGGGGCACGGCAACACATCCCAGGTCAACCTGATGATGTTTCTCAAGAATAATAACGAAGCCGCCCTCCAGAACTTTCCCGATCTGCCCAAAATTTACCGCGAAGAAGGGGTGATTGAGGGGGTGAACTATGACATCGCATTTTGCCAAATGTGTCTGGAAACGTCATTTCTGCGCTTTGGTGGAGATGTCAAAGCCTCCCAAAATAATTTTGCAGGGATTGGAGCTATTGGCGGCAATGCCGCAGGCGCGTCCTTTGCCAGTGCGCGCGTTGGGGTCAGGGCTCAAATTCAGCATCTCAAGGCCTATGCCAGCAAAGAACCTTTAGTTCAAGAACTGGTCGATCCAAGATTCCGGTTTGTAAGTCGAGGTAGCGCCGTCCTGGTCGATCAGCTCAGCGGTCGCTGGGCCGCAGACCCCCTCTACGGCCAGAAAATAATGGCCATGGTGCGACGGCTGTATGAATCGGCAAAGCTGCTATGAGTAGATGCTGTGGCCTGTTCATATAGTTGCAGACACCGTCCCCTACAAACTGTTATTATTCATGGCTAATCCCGTTGGCAAACTGTCATATGCCAACTGGCACAACGTTCCTGTAGACGTTTACGCTGGAATCACTCAACGGGCACTCTAGTGCTGGCTGCTCCTCTTCCTGACTGTCTGCCATGAATAATACGCTTTCCTGGTCTCTCAAACGTTTAGTCCTAAACCGTCATAGCTGGTGGTGGGCCGTCTTATGGCTCATGTGGATCTTACCGACCCAAGCTGCAGAGATACGTGTGGCTGTGCGCAATAATACCTCTCAGGTACAGATTGGTAGCTCAACGACAGGTGTAGTACGAGACAGTCGAGGGCAAACGATAATGCAGCTGCCTGAGCTGCAGCCGCTAACGGTCAATGGAGATAATGGCCGTTTAGAACTGCTGGGCGATCGCAACAGTTTTGGTGTATCCAGTACGTTCTGGCTAGAGCCCTCAGACGGTGGTGTCGTGTGGATCGGAGACCGCTGGTATCGAGGCAAAGTCAAGCTGGTGCCGGGTAACTATGGTGTCACCGCTGTTAACTATGTAGATATCGATGACTATCTCTACAGTGTTGTCGGTAGCGAAATGCCCACTAGCTGGCCCCAGGAAGCGTTGAGATCGCAAGCCGTAGCTGCCCGCTCCTATGCCCTATATCACCAGGGCAGAGCTAGCAGTCGTTCCTTTGACCTCAACAGCAACCAGTCATCTCAAGTTTATAAAGGCCTCCAGGGGGAAGCTCCCTCGACACAGGAAGCCGTTGATGCCACAAGCGGCAAGGTTCTCACCCATGGTGGCCAAGTAATCGAAGCCGTATTTCACTCTTCCTCCGGCGGCCATACCGAAAATTCTGAGCATGTCTGGTCGACTGCTGTTCCGTATCTAAAGGGCGTTCCTGACTTTGACCAAAATGCCCCGGTCTATAGCTGGCGAGCCCAGTTTTCTCTCGAAGATGTGGGCGCACGCATCGGCTATCCTGGCACTATTTCAGCCGTGGAAGTTCTTAGCCGTAGCCCTCAGGGTCGCGCTAAGCGTATGACTATCATTGGCGATGCGGGCACTTTGACCGTGACCGGTAACACCTTCCGTCAAAAGCTAGGTTTGCGCAGTACCAAGTTTGACTTAGCTGTCAGCCCTACGGGCATTTCAGTCGCTGGCAACGGCTTTGGGCACGGTATCGGCATGAGTCAGTGGGGAGCCCGTGGTATGGCCGAACGCGGTCAAAAGTATGACAAAATTCTGACCCACTTTTATAACGGTACTCGTTTGGGTTCAATGTAGAAGATAGGGGCGTAGTTTATATTTTT
>JBCCHX010000120.1:0-10367 GCA_039028535.1 Cyanobacteria bacterium P01_B01_bin.77 | reverse complement strand
TATCAAATCTCTAACAGACTTTTCAAACCATCTCTCCTATTGTATCTCAAAGGCTAAGTATGAAGAACAAAACAAACTATTGGCGCTCCTTTATCAAACGCTAATAGAAACACCAGTAACAGATAGCTTAAACAATACCTTAAATTCTGTGCTTAAGCATTTGGTTTCTCCCAAGACTTCTTTTGAAGCCTGCATTTTACGTATTATTGATAGAGATTTATTGAAGGTTGCAGCTGCAGCTGGTGACGAGAGGATAAGTTTAGCTTCGAGGAATAATGGGCCTCGAATTGTTGGAGAAGGATTTGCTGGCAAAACTTTTACAGAAGAAAAAGCCAAGTTTTTTCTGATAGGCGAGCAAGAATTAAAAAGATTCAAAAACGAGGTTTGGATAAGAGAGAATGAGCTGAAGTCATTTGGATGCTTTCCGCTAATAGTTGAAGGAAGAATTGTTGGGACGCTTTCTATATTCGCAGGGTATGAATACACTTTCCATGAGAGTGCAATTACTTTCATAGAAGCCGTAACCTCAATACTGGCATCTTTTGTGTATAAAGAAAAGCTGGAAATTTGGAAACGTGCAATACAAAAGTTTGATTTTATGGCCGTCTTTAAATCAGAGCCTGGACTAATCAAACTGAAAGAATTATTGAATGCACAGCATCTTGTTGACTCAGTTGTAGGTTTTACTGAGTCAGATTCTGAGGCTCATATCACAAGAAATATAGTAGAACCGGCCCAAAGAACTAATAATATCGAAAGTTATAAAGAATATCGAGAAATTACGGAATGGGTTAATGATAATAGGGGGAAGTTTGTAGCTTTTGTTGATGGTAAATGGATAAGAAGTAGTAAGGATGGAAGTAAAGAAAGCCGTAGGGAAATAATTGATTGGCTAGCAAAATCTTTCCCCGATCAGCAAAGATTTGTGACTAAGGTTGAATCAGATATTGATTCCGAAGTTATTGAGATACCAATGTCTTCTTATTTTGATGGATTTCAAGATTAAGAGGAGAGGAAGCTATGGTATTGCTCCATTCAAAAATACTTTTAAATCGTTGAATGGGGCGGCAAATCATGAGGTAATATCTCCTGCTGACAGCCCATTCGTGGAACATAAAAAATCCCATTAGAATCTTCTCTGAGGCTGACGGTTCAAGGATGACCAAAGCCTTTGTTTTGGGTAGAGATATGTCTCAATCAGCTCCTATTCAGTGTCACCCAAGTCACTGAGATAGGCTGGGTAGTGTGGATTAGCATTTGGCCTAACGTTCTAAATTAGCTGTTCTATTGCCTTGCCGCAATCTACTCTCTTTGTCTAAAACTTGAGCATTAGTGAATTTATTGCTTACGAGTTGAGCGATTTCCACTTGCTGTTTCTGCAATGTATTCAGTACCATAACCGGATTTTCCTTCGTCCTTAGTTTCTTGGCCCAGTCAATTAGCTGATCTAAATCCTCTGAAATGTATAGTTTCAGAGCATGCTTTACTCGACTGATTGTCACATAAAAATTCTCTCTCCCTACATACCGATCCAGTGCCCCAATCACCCTTTCTGCTGATTTCCCCTGGGCTCCATAGATTGTAGAAACCAAAGCATAGTCTAAAAAAGATAGCTCTGAACTACTCAAACTTTCTGTTTTCCCATTCTTATAACGGATTAGTAACTGACCATTGTCGATATCAGTCATCTGAAATTCCTGGCCATTACGACGTCCCAGCGAGCGATCATTCCTCGTCCACTTCAGACGATCACCCACCGCTAACTCCATTTCCTCCACCTCATACACTGACTTCTTCCTCACCCGAGCCGGATCAATCACCAAAGCAGCCCCCTCAGAAGCCCGAAGAGTAAGAACATTTTGCCGAGCATCGATCGCCAGCACCTCATACCGCTGCCCCTTCTCCAGTCCCAACCGCTTGTAAGTCGCATTAGGAATCAGCACATTCCCAGGCCGAAAATGATGCGCATAGCCCCCCTGGACTTCAGTCAGATCCCTTACCTTCAGTTGCTTCACCAGCACACTTTTACCCAACGTCCCCTCAGCCTTTAACCCCTCCCGAATCAGCTGAGTAATCGCCAACCGCTCCTTGTTCGTACCTGCCAACACCAGCGTTTTAGCTCGCTCTTCCAGCGTCAGCGTCAGATAATCACGAGCAATCGCCTGTGCCCGCTCCTCCTCACCTGCCACCTGATAAATAAACGGCTTCAACTGCTCAATCCCTGCCGCAATCTTGCCTGCCGCAATCAGGTCCACCCCAGCCTTAATCTGCCGATTCTTCTGCCGCAGCGATTGAGTCAGATAAGCCGTAGCAATGCCCGCCTGCTGCAAACTCTTAAACGGATTACCCGCCTCCACCGCCGACAGTTGCTTCGTATCCCCCACCAAAATCACCCTGGCCCGCTGGTCCCTGGCCCGCTCAATCAGCGCCTGGGCATCCTTAGCACTTAGCAACCCCGCTTCATCCACCACCCAAATTTCATCATTGCCAGGTTCCGACTGCTGTTGAGCATGGATCAGCGCCGCCACCGTTTCAGTTTGCTGAATCTGGGCAGCCTCCCCCAGCGTCTTAGCCGCTTCCGCACTGGGAGCAAAGCCTCGAACCCGATACCCCTGGCACTCAGCAATCTGACGAAATAGATTCAGCGCATAGCTTTTACCAGCTCCAGCCACCCCCTGCCAGGCAATAAACGCATCACGAGTAGTGACCGCCAACCTGATGCCCGCCTGCTGACCAGCGGTCAGACCCTGGTCTTTCAGAAACTCATCCACCAGGTTAGTCGAAGCAACTGCCCCCACCGTGCCTCGCCCCTCCAACACCATACGAATCGTATCCAGCTCTCGCAGGACAGCAGCTTGAGTCGTGATCCGCTGGTCCGGCGTATGAATCACCTGCGGATCATGGTCAAGCGTCTGCTCTAAATCCCCAAACAACTGCTGGCCCAGATGATTCTCCAGAGCAAAGCGTTCTACCTTTTCCCGTTTAAACACCGCATCTCGCTCAGCACAATGATCTAGACCAGCCTGAACAGAGCACCTGGGAAGACTTTCCCAGTTCAACAGCTGAGACTGAGGATGTTGAAGGTTCAATACCTGGGCCTGCTGCTGCCAATAAGCCTGAAGTTCTGCACGGGGAATTTCCTTGCCTTTGGGCGCACGGGTCATCAGGGTAGCCAGCTCTCTTTCCTGGGCAGTGGCCTCTTCTCCAGCCGCTTCCAAAATCTGTTCTCGGCGTTTAGAGAATGCCTGGAGCTGTTTGAGTGAATAGCCTTTGAGTTCAAACTGACCATGGGCTCTGGGTTCAATAGCGTAGCCTAGGCGCTGCACCTCGACAGCCAGCTCATTCTGATAAATCATGCCCAGCAATTTTTGCTGCTTGAACAACACATCATTATGGAGAGACTGCCAGCGACCATACTCCAACTGAGTGGCATTAATCACCACACAGTGAGTATGTAACTGAGGGTCTTTCTCACGGGAGGTGTCGTGGTGGAACTGGGCAACAATTAGATTGCCGGTGCCGATCGCCTGCCGACCTACCGAGGTACGAACACGAGTCTGGGCATAGCGTTCTTCAATAATCGCCAGGGGACGATTCACCGCAGTGCGATGGGCCTGCTCCAACGCTTCATTGCCATCGACCAGGGCCGCCAGACTAATACTCTTGGGAGCACTAAAGGTCAGGTCTAGACCCGCTCGCCGTGTTTCAGGATTGATTTTGCGACCAGATAGAGTCTTGGTGCGGCTAGGACTGTAGCCTTGCAGCAGATTCTTGAAAGCCTTGCCTTGAATCTGCCCAGACAGCCCCAGCTGATGGGCTCCTTTGCCAAACCAGTTGGAATGTTGTTGGTTCTCCTGGGGAGAGTAGTAGTTCTCGGCAGTGTAGTAGGTTTCACCCTGGTTGGCACTGATAACCGTGAGGCTAAGCATGGGACACCTCCTAACCGCTTACAAAGCCCTGACGCTTGCGGATTTCTTGAATCAGAGCTTTGCGATTTTCCAGGATCTGGGGACCTCGGGCATTCGCCTGCTCCAGAGCAATAGTCTCCAACAGAATCTGTAGGCCCTGAAACTGCATCTGCAATGTCTCAATGCGGGCCTTCATATCATCCATCTGTTGTTCCAGCTCGCGTCGCTGCTGGCCATCACGCATCATCAAGCGAATGATGCTGGCAGCTGGCAGCCCCAGACGACTGGCCTCTTTCTCGACCATGGCTGCCTCTTCGAGGGGCAGCGATACGCTAAATCCTTTACCCATAGGTCTTTGCTCAAATACGATTAATGAGAGATGATGCACGCCGATGGCTGGAATAGCTGCTATGTGGGGTTTCCAGAATCCCATGACCCAGGGCTGGGCGTGGTGTGTGGAACCGCGAAGCAACGAAACAGAGTGGAGTGGCGTAGCTCGCCTATTCGATCCACTAATGCTGCTTCACCAGGAGAAAGTATCTGGCCCTGGTGTGAGACTATGCCTTCTGTTGTAACTCAGTGAGAATCCTGGGGATATGCCCTATCCAGGGTGTACAACATTGTTATTGAATATCACTGATGTGATTCAAGAAAGAGATTTTGAGTAGGGATTAACGACAGAAGTCGTGATGGAAGTCTTCAAGAATCGTGGCTTAGTCGTGAACTGGCTATCAATTCCAGGAAACATTGCTCTGAAAAGGTCAGGAATAGTTTTCTAACAGGCTCAAGTCGTTAATAAGTAGTGATTGCCAGAGTTCTCAAGGCTAGATATGAGATAACTTTAGTGATTTATTTTGCCAAAGATAACAATCAAGTCGTGAAGGTGTCGTTTACTGGGCAGCCAAACCAGAATGAAGCTGTTACCAGCGCTTGATGGGTAATAACAATCTCTTCAAGTAGTTGATGACCTGTTGTGACTGGCAGCCAAACCAATGCCCCAAACCATTCAGACCTACATCGATATGGGTAGCTCCGCCACCAAGTGTCTCTACTGGCATGGCAGACCTTCGTTACTGCACTTGGACCCACAGGTAGCCCGGTTGAACCCCACCCGGTTAGACCGGCTGATGTTGGGTGGGTTAACCAGTCAGGAACCGGAGGATAGTGCCTATGTGATGGTGGGTAACAGTGCCTATGCGATCGGGGCACTGGCGATCGCACAAAAAGGTGACTCCGGTCTGGCCCTGCCAAAACGAGATCGCGCCGTCTACAAAATCCTGGCCACCCTAGGAGTAATCGCCGAAAAGACCCACTCTGGAGAAGCCTCTACAGAAGCAGGTCATGAGTTTGAAGCCCAGATTGGTTTGCTGCTGCCTTTGGAGGAATACTGGCAGGACCGTAAGGAACTAAAGGCCCAGATTCAGGGTGCGATCGCAGAATTTGGCTTCCGAGGTAAAACTCTGTTTGGGCAGCTTGCCCGGATTGAAATGCAGCCGGAGGGGGCTGGTCTGTATCTAGCCAAAGGATTACAACTGGCTCGCGCTAATGTGGCAATTCGAGATCGCACCGTCGTCGTGCTTATGTTTGGCCATCGCAATCTATCCATCCTCACCTTTGAGAAGGGCAGCACTCCTCAGGAGATGAACAGTACCTCCCAGGGGCCAGGGTTTGTGGAATATCTGAAGCAGTGTGCAACGGAACTGCCTGCGATCGCACCGGACGATCCAGCCTTACTGGAAGCAGTATTGGGGGGCCATGAAACATTCCGCATTCCAGGCCGACGGGAACCGCTGGCGTTAGCCAAAGCTTGTGGCTATGCCCGTGAGTTTTATCTGGACCGGGTGAATCAGTTTCTGGTGGAGTGGCTACCGTCAGCTGACGTAGATGTAATCGTCGGTGGAGGTGCCGCCTATTTTATTCAAACCGAACTGACCCAGTTTTTTGAGCAGCGGGGGCTGACACCCCAAATCACCTGGGCAGACTCGTTGCGTCAGGAAATGACGGATGTATTACGGGGTGAGTCTGGCACAGCTGAACCGGACCTGATTACCAGTGTGCGATGGGCCGATGTCTATGGACTGTTCAAGGCGTTTATGTACAACGGCACTCCAGCGAAGACGCGTTAGCAGTTCTGGAATGTATCGGGTTATTGAAGGGGAAAGTTCAGACAGATGACAAGTCAACAGGAAACAAAGGCACGGATTCAGTACTCTAGCCGGGATGCGTTGGATGTAGCGGTGATTGGCTATTGCCGAGGACAGTCGCGGCATGACCTGCATTATCGAACCCGGCAGGCGTTGAATGGGTTTTATGCTCCGTTTGCGATGGTGGCGGTGGATGCGTCAGCCGACGAGGTGCGACGGCAGGCGTTGCGATCGATTCGACAGTTGACGACACAGATTTTGGAGATTCAGGAGCAGTTTTTGCCGGAATTATTGGGGCTGGAGGCTGGGTTGGGCGGGCTATCGTTGGGGAATGGTGGTCGGGGGAGTAAAGAGAGGGGAGATGCGATCTCAGTGGAAAAAGCAGGGGTTGCGATCTCAGTTGAAAAGTCAGGGGTTGCGATCTCTACCTCAACAGCACCTAAGGCCAAGGAACAAGCTGCTGACTCAGGGCCAGTAGACCCACAACTGCGAGCATTCCTGGGGGAGGATGCCGCAATTATGGCAGGGCTAAACCCTTTTATTAATGACTTGACGTGAAGCCTGCTCAGACTAGGGTACCGATATCAGTAGACCGCAAAACGGCAGAGCAAATTGCGGGGACGGCTGTGCTGCTATTGGAGCGGTTTTGTGGGGATCAGCCCAGGGGACAGCGGGTATTTGAGGGGAAGCAATTTTATACGATTGTGGAGCGGGGTCGGGATTTGAATATTGAGTTTAAGGGGGATACAACACATCTGCCGGAGACAATTTTGACATTGCGGACTCAGCGACAGAATGGACAGAGGTTTTATCAGGTGGAGTCATGGTTAACACAGGAGGATATACAGCGGTTTACGTTGATCCGTCAGGAACTTGCCAGAGATTGGCAACAAACCGATTTGGGACATGAGCATTAGTCCAGCCAGAAGATTGAGAACAAAAGCAGAATTTATATTTCGACTCGGTTGTCAGACGGAGTCGGTTTCGGCACAAGCATCGAAACCAAACATTACAGATGAAAAATGACTGAAGGGCTAATAAGCTATCCGTTCATGAGTGTGGTGGACGTAGTGCTTTGCCGATAGCAGTAACCAGGGCGCAGGTGGCCAAGATGATCGCCACAGGACTATAGTTCTGAGCTAATGTCTCAGGCAGTAGGTTTTGGGTAGGGTAGGGTACGGGAACAGTTTCTTGGGCTTGGGGTAGGGCCATGGACTGTCCCCCATGATTTAAATCGATATCGACTTGGGCTTTAGTATTAGCGGACTCAAAGTAAATGAAAACAGCCATTTGTTAAGGCTCCTTTGCAACGACACGTCAACTATCGTGTTGGGGTAGGGATGCAAAGCAAATGGCCTATTTTTTCCCTAAGGGATACTATTTTTTGAAGCTTGGGGTAGCTTGGTGGTGGGTGCTACCCCAAGGGTGTCCCTCAGACTTTTTGCTCTTCTTGCCCTAAGTTCATGGCTAAACACTATTCCTATGGTGATACCTGGAAAAAACGGGTGATTCACCTCTTAGAGGTATTGCTGAAATATGCGAATGATGAGCTAGAAGATTATGAACTTAAGGGTTTAAGTATCACTTGGCAAGATAAGGATACCTCTGCCCCTAAGCTGATTATTAGAACCAAGCTCAGAATTCTAGCAAGTTTGAGCCAGCAGGTTTACCCTGAAGACGCCTTGAAGACTGCACAGATCCGAGATGCCTTAAATCACTACCTGAAGATCTTTCTAGGGGTTCTACAGGATCATCGAGAAAAGCCCAAGGGGTCAGAAAACTGGCATTTTTCCCTGACATTGTGGTCTAAAGAAACATCCTACAATCTCCAGCGTATCAATCAACTATGGGGGATTAAGCGGGGCAACAATATACAAGCCCCTCAAACTAAAAGCTCTAAATCTAACCACATCAGTCCCACCCGTACCCTAAAACCTGGGGCACCTTTTCAGGCCCCTCCCCTCCCCAGGCATTATGTCCAACGTCCGAGCCATTTCGATGCAGTTAAGGCACTACTGCTAAATGAGAGTACACCTGGCACGCTGGTAATCAGTGCAATTTATGGCATGGGGGGCATTGGAAAATCGGTTTTGGCGGCTGCTTTGGTGCATGATAGCGAGATTCAGATGCGATTTCCGGATGGAGTGCTATGGGTAACGTTGGGGCAGCAACCGGACATGCTCTCGATGGTGAACCTATGGATTCAGAAGCTGAAGAATGATGATGACTACAACCCAACTAATCTGCAAGCGGCATCCTTGTATCTAAGAACGCTATTGGCAGATAAACAGGCTCTCTTGGTGATAGATGATGTTTGGCATCCAGAGCATGTGGAACCGTTCCGGATTGGAGGAACGGGTTGCTGTGTGCTGGTAACGACGCGACAGACCAAGATTGTAGGGGCAACCCGTTATGACTTGGAATTGATGACGCCACAGCAGTCGTTGGAGTTGTTGACCCAGTGTTTGCCGCACGGACTTTCTGAAGGGGAAAAGGTGAAGGCCAAAACCTTCGCTAGGGAAGTCGGCTACTTACCTTTGGCTTTGGAGTTAGCAGCGGCACAGATTGAATATGGTGTCACATGGAAAGAACTACTCAACGCATTCCAATCAGAAATGGTCGAACTAGAGGTATTAGATCTCGATAGTGATGTGGAATCTATCAGTGATGAGACAATTCGTAAACGGCGCAGCCTAGTGGCTTGCTTTAAGCTGTCTCTAAAACTTTTGTCTCCTCAGCAGATTCAATACTTTGCCTGGTTAGGTATTCTGCCTGAGGATGTGTTATTGACACAACAGATGGCCGGAACATTATGGAGTCTAAGCCCTCTACAGGCTGGAGCACTATTACGAGAGTTTAGAAATCGTGCACTATTGTTGTCACAAGTACGGAACTCAGGAGAGAAGCCTGGCTATCGTATTCATGACCTGGTACATGATCTAGCCAAACAGTTATTAACTAATGAACAGTATCTAGATCTGCCAGGGTTGGACCTGACAGTAGAACAAGCTCATCGTCAATTTCTGAAGCGGTATCTTAGCCATACTCACGATGGGCTATGGCATACAGTACCGAATGATGGCTACATTCATACTCATCTGACTTGGCATTTTGAGAACGCTCGACAGCCTGAGTTGTTGCATCAGTTGCTGAAAGAATCGACGCTAGACGGCCGAAATGGTTGGTATGAAGTTTGTGAGAGTATGGGACAAATTGCTAATTTTGTGACTGATGTAGCTCGGGCATGGAAGGCCGCAGAAACACTCTACAAGCAGAATAAGTCTGAGTCGATAGTCCTGCAATATCGTTATGCATTGGTTTCTACAACCCTAAATAGTTTGGAGCAGAATATTCCACCAGAATTGATCGCTGTTTTTACCAAAAAAGGTTTTTGGAAACCGGCTCAAGGCTTAGCCCATGTAAGACAGATTCAAAAATCTAACCAGCAAGTTGAAAGTTTTATAGCCTTAGTGCCTCATTTACCTCCAGGCTTAATGAGGGAGGCTGTAGCTGTAGTGTATACAATCGAACCTGATATGGCCCGAGCTAATGCCTTAAGAGTCTTGGCACCTCATTTATCGGACTTAGAGATGGATGAGGCTTTAGCTGTGGTATGCACGATTAAGGACGAATCTATTCGGACTAATACACTGGTTGAGATAGCTCGGCACATGCCGGAGTTAATGATATGTAAAGCATGGACTACGCTAGACACAACAATTCAGTCTGAATCTGCTAGAACCTCTATGTTGAGAGGTTTAGCCCCGTATATGCCTGAGTATTTGATGAGCGAGCTTTTAACCAGGATTCATAAGCTTGAATCTGAGTCAACTCGGACCACTGTACTGATTGATATAGCTAGGCATATTCCGAAGTCATTCATGAGTCAGGTGCTATCGATAATCAGTACGACTAGGGATGAATCTGCTCAGGTAAAGGCGTTGAGAGGTCTAGCTAAATATCTACCTCAGGAGTCGTTCAGCGAAGTATTAACGATAATCAGTACGACTAGGGATGAATCTGCTCAGGTGGAGGTATTAAGAGAGGTAGCCAAGTATTTACCTCAGAAGTTGTTCAACAAAGTACTGTCAATAGTCAACCTGATTAAGTCTGAACCTAATCAGGTTGAAATATTGAGAGGTCTAGCCGAATATACTCCTCAGGAGTTGCACAACGAAGTACTGTCAATAGTCAGCATGATTAAGTCTGAATCTAATCAAGCTGCGGTACTGAGAGAGATAGTCCCCCATATACCAGAGTCGATTGGTATAGCGATAGAGGTAGTGCGCAAGCTCAAGTCTGAGTCTGCTCAAAT
>JBCCHX010000119.1:0-11772 GCA_039028535.1 Cyanobacteria bacterium P01_B01_bin.77 | reverse complement strand
CTCGCTTGACCAAGGCAGCGTTATACTCAGACCAGTTACGGAGTTTGTAAGTGCGTTTCATCGGTACCGTGCTTGTTGTGGTAACTACACTTTACCGGCTCTTACAGCTCCGTAGCTTTCTGATTCATGCACCAAAGCCGTTGTCAAAACTAAAAATAGAACCTCTCCAATCTCTGTGTCCATCAGGTATTTCTTGAAACATTCCTGCTGAGTAGCCACCGATGGTATTTCTCCAGAAGACGACTGCTTCTCTATGATTGGGTAGTTGTCGTACTTCCCACATCCCAGGATGTTGCTCAAAGACATGTATGGCCAGTATTTTCCCAAGTCCCTGACGACGGTAGCGCTTCATCACAAAGAACTCAGATATACTGTACTGACTTTTGGGTAGATAGCTATGAGTGTTGACGAGCACAAAGCCAACAATCTTATCGGCAAACTTGGCAAGATAAGGATATCGTCCATCTTCCACCCAATAGTGATCTAAATAAGCATAACCAAATTCACCATGAACATTCAAATCAGCATTAGAAAATGGGGAGATATCATGCTGATAAAGCTCTAGCATACGTTTCAGAACTGTTTTATCTTGTTTCAATGCCTTAGAAATTTCAAGTTTCATCAGTGGTAATTCTTGTCAGGTCTTTCAAGCGATCTCACAATGCTAGCGAAATAACGTTTGCGATAATCGGGATACGGAAAATGGTTGTACAACTTTGAAGTTGTACAGCTCTGCGCATCCGGTGCATCGCATCGTTATCCGACGTTTTGTGGGTTCACAGTTCTTTATTCCTGAACCGCTATTTGAGTCTGTGGCGGTTCAATTTTTTCTTGGACAATGTCTTGGTTAAGCGCTGTCTCGGACTTGATCTGAGGGGGCAACGTTGTCCCTGGCAAAAATCGTCCTTCTGTTTGACTGATCATGTCTTTGACCAAGCGCTCGCTAAAGCCGGCGACAAAAGCAATTGCGATAAATCCGTACCATTTTTTCAGCGTGTCGTCACTATCGTCACCTACTTGCAAGGGCAATAATTTAGAGCTAAGTAACACAAACAGCAAAACGCCAAAAGCTCCGCCGACAAAGGGTCGAATCAGCCCAATGCAAACGGGCAGTATCGTATCGGTATAATCATCATTTCGATACTCTCGAATTCGAGACAGTGTGCTAGTGATGCCGCCTAATGCGCCTGCAAGTGCTACGCTGGCTAATATAGCAAGATTCTCATTAGCCCGTGCCGTTGCTATTGCCTCACAGTTTGGGACAGGTGGTCCGATGATAGTACACTCTTGACTCACTAAGGGTTGAACCACATAATCCCTGGTCATATCTTGGTAAGGAATTATCTGAGAAGAGAGTCCGATTGTTAATGCAATCGGTAGGCTCATTGCTAATCCGGCAAATACCTTGACCGGTGTGCTGGATTCATACAAAACGTACTTGAAGGCATTGATTACGCGCCCCCCTATGGGGTTTTCATATTCCCGTACGGCAAATTCGGCATCCCGACGCAGTCTGCGCGCAAAGTGCAGTTCGTAGGGTTTTTCAAGGAGGACTGCGATCGCAGATTCTAGACCAATAATAATCGATTCCAACTGAGCTACATGCACCTGATGTTTTTTACACTGGGCTCGGATCAAACAGCGCTTAATTCTTTGCAACAGCACAATCGACTTTGATAGCTCATGCTGCACCTTTTCCTCAATCTCACAGGTATTGGGTGCACCAATCTTTTTGTAGACCTCCTGGAGCAGCGTGTCAATTTGGTCTATCGATGTAGGTAGCGTGTTTTGGTCAGACATAAACCCCTATGACACCGGGTCATCCACAGGCTATATGTCACCATTCTATAAAATCAGCTCACTATCGACAGGCCCCATGGGGGTACCCTGGTCTAGCTATGCATTTTCTCGGGACATTTTGATATAGCCAGGCAGCGTCTCAAAGTCTTTGAACCACCGCAGGATATTGCCATAGTCCGACAGGTCAAAACCACCCTCATCGGCTACATGGGTGTAGACATACAGGCTAATATCAGCGATGGTTGCCTGGGTACCGAGAAAGAACTGATTTTGGGCGAGGTGTTTGTCCATCACCGCCAGCGCTTTGTGGCCACCCGCTTGTTTGTCGTGGTATTCGACCTCTCGCTCTTTAGGTAAACCTAAGTATTTATTAATGTATCGTGCTGTGGCAATGTAGGGCTCATGGCTATATTGTTCAAAAAATTGCCACTGTAGGACTTTTGCCCGTTCATACTTGTCTGATGGCAAGAATTGAGTTCCTTCGGCAAAGTAGTTGAGAATCGCATTGGACTCCCAAAGATAGCGATCATTAGAGACTTTTACCACCGGAATTCTGGCATTGGGGTTCATCCTCCGAAATTCATCCGTGTGAGTTGCAGCAGCCAGGATATCCACATGCAACCATTCATGGGGAACTGTCAGAAACTCCATGAGTAGTTTGACCTTGTAGCAGTTGCCTGACAGCATGTCGCCAAAAACTTTGTACATGTTCTCTCCATTGGCTATTATTGTTTTCTCTTATATCGGGCGTACAGAAGATATTGGTCGTATACAATCCTTATTCCTTGGTCACTGCTGCAGTCAACGGGGCTGTTCTGGCCTGCTCTGCGATCCAATTAATGACCAGAGACTTGCGCATCTCTGCAGTGTGGACGCCACCAACAATGATGGGGAGATCAATGGCAGGATGATTGTGAAACCCATAATCTGGAACCACTTTGTAGCCACCCCGTGCGTTGACAATATCCCCAGTTTGACTGACTAAAAATGTCGTGAAGGGGGTGCCGTTAGTACAAATTCTGGAAGCGGTGCAGAAGACTTCAAACGGTCCTGAAAAGTCAAGAACTTCTGCTTGATCATAGATGTAAATCCCAATGTTCATCGCGACATCCTAGAATAGGCTACTTGCGTACCAGCCATCATAGTTTTACTTTAATGAGCTGCAGTGCCAAAACATAGCGTGCATCGTTTGTATGCAAACTATCGATACCTCGACATTGGAAACATGGGATAGAGTTAAGATCAGCCGTTTCAGCTATCGAGGTCTAGGGTATGAACCTCTCCAAACTTAAACTCTCTCAGTTGCGTGCTTTGGTGGCCATTGCAGACTGTGGCAATTTTAGCGAAGCGGCCTTAAAACTAGGAGTTAACCAGTCTACGGTGAGTCATGCGATCGCCACACTAGAAAACCAGCTAGGGGTAATTTTACTCAACCGAGGACGTTACGGGGCCAAGCTCACCCCAGTCGGCCAGCAAATTACGGATAAGGCCACCCAAGTGCTAAAGCTGCTGGAGGGTATGGCCCAAGATGTCCAGCAAACTAAGGGGCTGCAGGGAGGAACCGTACGAATTGCAGCGTTTAGAAGTGTTGCCACCCATCTGCTACCAAGTGCGATCGCACGTCTGCACAGTCGCTATCCCCATATCCAGGTCACCATTACCGAAGAAAACGATATCGAGGACCTGAAACAGCGCTTAACCCAAGGGGAAGCCGATATTTGTGTCGCTGAACTCCTAGAGGGTGATGAGTTTGAGCCGTTTTTAATCTTTGAAGATGAGTATGTGGCCCTACTACCCTCCCAACTGGGTCTACGGGATGCTCAGTTAACCCACGAAGAGCTGATGGCCCATCCCCTAATTAGTCCCAGTCATGGTTCTTGCTTCGCGCGTCTGGACAACTATTTAAAGCGCAATCACATAGACCTAGAAATCGCCTATTACATCCGTCATGATTCATCCATGGTAAGTATGGTCAGCAAAGGATTAGGCATTGCTCTGATGCCGGAGTTGGCAGCAGCTCCGGTTCCTCATGATGTGCAGATCTGTCGTTTGCCCTTTTCGCTCACCCGTCCAATCGGCGCTTCTTTGCTAAAGAATGGGCTTCATACTCCAGCGGTTTATGCATTTTTAGATGTGCTACGAGAAACAGAAGATTTTTCAGTACCGCAGGCAGTCTAGCTGCAGAGATTAAACAAACTCCAGTTGAGCCAGGCTATTTCCGTCGATTTAGCTGGATGGTAGAACAAAGACTTCAATCTGTTTATCACGACCTCTGATGGGCATGGCTCCCAAAAACTTAAGGGAAACGCTATGCAGACGCTGCTGGGTGGCTTTACTAATGAGTAGAGAATAATCGACTTCTTTGGTCAGAGACTCTAACCGAGAAGCAACATTGACCGTATCGCCAATGACGGAAAATTCCAGGTGACCGTCTGTGCCTAAACAGCCAGCAACAATTGATCCAGAATGTAGGCCAATACCAATGGGCAATGGACTAATTTTTGTTACTTCAGTTAAAATTATCCGAGCCGCCTGTATCGCATTGTCAGCATGGTTATCTAGCACCTTAGGGGCACCAAATACGGCCAACATACCATCCCCCATAAATGTGGTTACCCAACCACCATGGCGTTTGACAATGGTGGACAACAGCCCTTGAAACTGATTTAAAAACTCAAATACAGCAGCAGGTTCGAGCTTTTCGGCATATCGGGTAAAGCCTCGCAGATCGGTGACCATGACGGTCACATCAAACATCATGGGTGCTTCTATTAGCTCTGTAGGTGTTTCAAACGCTGCTTCAACCACGTTGGCGGGCAAAAACTGTTGCATCAATAGACGACCTGCTTCATTTTTACCCTGGCGGCGAACGATACCCGAGGTCAGCATGCCCATCAGTCCCGTGCCCAGGATGGTAAAGAGGGCAAAAACAGCCACTGCAGGATTTAACTGAAAGAGATAGGCTGCGTAAGTAAAGTTAGCGAGGGCGAGGATGGTAGTAATTGCCGATGCCTGTCGTCGAATACGAATGCCCCCTGAGACAGCTAGGAGGCAACAAAAAGCGGCAACATTGGTAATAATTTGCGGTTGAGAGTCCCCGAGAACATTTGAAATATTAGTAATAAAGAGGGCGATGAGCAGGCTATCGAATAGAGGAATCGCAATCTGTAGCTTTGACAGCCAGCGCCAGGCGGTTGGCTGTCGTAGGGCTAAGAATAACCCGGTGTAGATAATGCAGGCATTGCTGGACAGTAGCGCAATGGTCGCTGGAACAGAGGTCTCGCCAATTAGCTGTGGAAAGCAAAAGACAATGATATCTAAGATGCTAGAAATCGACACCACAACGACTTTAATATAGGCAACCTTGAGTTCGTTGCTGAGGGATTCTTTCGCAATGACTTGATGGACCGCAGTCTGAATAGATTTGGCTGCAGGGACCCCAGGGCGGCTACTTGGTTGATTCATTGCCCTTTTATCTATAAAGTTAGCTATCTATAGACTATTAAAATCCAGCAAAAGCTGCTACACAACAGGATCAGTTTACTAAAGCTATCAGGATTGCCCCAATGATGAAATCTTTCATCATGTCAGAACCGATTAGCTCCCAATAGAGCCCCGACTATGGTTTTCCCTGGGCGATTAGCAGTAACCACTGCCGCCAGTCGCTCCAAAGCAGATCGCTGGGCTGCAAAAGGACTAAGGCCTTGGCCCTCCTACTGTAGCCCTCACCATACCGCTTACGATTACAGAACTTCTCTGGGAAACCGGCAGTGACTCTGACTTGAGGTGCCGACGCAGCAATAGACGAAAGGCGATGACATACCCTAAAAACTCAAATAAAAAGTGGGGATGAATTTTCCAAAGCTGTTTACTCCGTCTTCTCGCTGCTGTTTGATGTTCAAATCACACGATTACCTGTTTGTAATAACGTCTTCTTTTCTTTAATCTCTTGCCTGAAAAGGCTACAAGTCTATGAATAAGTTGTTGACTGGAGAATACTCCAAAAATCCCTTGGATATTGATATATGTAGTAAAAATCTATACATATGATTGAAGAAAACTTGAGCTTACTTGACCTAGGCCTTAATCATGTCTGGTAACTGCGTTTTACCGTAACAAAAGTGACCAGGTGGCCCTTGAACAATACTTAGTTCTAATGCAACGATTGGTGATGGAGTTGGCCATAATCAATCGTTGTAAACTCCCACTCTTGTAGATTTGAGTGACTGATGAATCAGGTTTTAGGCTGTTTATCTATTAAAAAATCAGATCTATTTAAGATCAATGAATTACGTCATATTGGCTATCCATTTCGCCATCAGTCGATTGATTGATCGAGTTTTAAGCTCTGTCGGTGCCCACTGGCCAGCACTAAACCTGGGGAGCGAGATCCATGGAACCATAGACCAGGCAGCTCTTTCTCTGGCCGTTGGTAGTTTGATTGTAGGTTTGATCGCCGTAGTTCTGCAGAATCACTACTTACTCCGAGAAATTACACGTCGTCAAAAGGCTGAAGCTGAACTAGAAGCTAGTGAGGCCCACTACCGAGCTTTAATTCAGGCACTACCGGATTTGATTATCCGGATTAACCGTTACGGAATTTGCCTGGAGTATTTAGCTTCACCTAACTTTCCTATCCTAGGGGATGTATCACTAAACTGGGTTGGCTCCCATGTTACCGACAGGCTACCACCTGATCTGGCGCAACAACGCTTAGAAGCTATTCACACTGCGTTGGAAACCCAGTGTATCCAAATATATGAACAGGATCTTTCTGTGAATGGCCGCATACAGATGGAGCAGGTGCGGGTTGTTCCCTACAGCTCTGATGAAGCGCTCATCCTGGTGCAGAATATTAGCGATCGCAAACGGGCTGAAGAAAAGCTGCGGGTGAGCGAACAGCGATTTCGGCGTGCGATCGCCATGGCCCCTTTACCCATCATGCTCCATGCTGAAGATGGTGAAGTCTTACACATCAATGGTACCTGGACTGAACTCACTGGCTATACCCAGCAAGACATTCCCACCACTCAGACTTGGGCAGAGCTCGCCTACGGAAACCAGGCTGACACCATCCTCAAAACCATTATTGCCCAGAAATATAGTTCAGAAACTCGACAGGATGAAGGTGATTTGGCCATCACCACCCGTACCGGCCATCAGCTCATATGGGAATTTAGTTCCTCAGTGTTAGAAAAGCTGCCAGACGGTCGCCAAGTAGCCATTTCTATGGCTATGGATGTCACTGAGCGTCGTCAGGCTGAAAAAGCTCTACGGGAAAGCGAAGAAAGCTATCGCAGCATTTACAATCAAGCAGCCGTGGGCCTAGTTAACGGCACAATCGATCTAAAGTTTATTGATGTCAACCCTCGCTTCTGCGAAATGTTGGGATATTCGCGCGAAGACCTGCTGGCAAAATCTGTTACGGACCTTACCCATCCTGATGATTGGTCACAGTCCAAATCAGTTGTCCAAAGACTATTTCTTAATGAGACTCCCTATATTTCACAAAAAAAGCGCTATTTGAGAAAGGACGGTAGTTCCTTATGGTGTAATACGGGAATCTCCATTGTTCGAGATGTGGAAGGCAATCCGAAACATACCCTAACTGTTATTCATGATATTAGTGAACAAGTCAAAGCTGAAGAACAACTCAAGTATGACGCCTTCCACGATGAATTGACCGGACTACCTAACCGTAGTCTACTGATGAAACGGCTAGAGCTTGCCTTAAAACGAACCAAACGATATCCTGAAGCTCAGCTAGCCGTTCTATTTATCGATCTCGACAACTTTAAAGTTATCAACGACAGCCTTGGCCACTTAGTGGGAGATGAGCTGCTATTAGCCATTGCTAATAAGCTAGAATTGATCATCCGTGATACAGATTTAGCAGCTCGGCTGGGTGGAGATGAATTTGTAGTCCTCCTAGAAGAAATCATCGATTTATCGGAAGCTATTCTAGTGACAGAACGTATTTTGGAGGTGTTGCAGTCCCCTCTAAAGATTGGTGGCCGAGAACTATTTCCCAGCGCTAGCATCGGTATAGTCACCTCTAGTACCGCCTCCTATCACCAGGCTGCTGAGTTACTTAGGGATGCCGATGTAGCTATGTACTGTGCCAAACAAAGTGGCTATGGTCAATATGTCATTTTCACCCCCACCATGCATTTACAGGCTGTGCAGCGCCTCAGACTGGAACATGATTTGAGAAAAGCGTTAGACAACCATGAGTTCTTACTTTATTACCAGCCAGTTGTTAATCTAAATAATCAAACCGTTGAAGCTTTTGAGGCTTTAGTCCGTTGGCAGCATCCCCAGGTAGGTTCTCTATCTCTCAACCAGTTTAGTGAAATCGCTGAAGAGACCGGTCTTATTTCATTTATTAGTGAATGGATGCTACAAATGGCCTGTCAACAGTTAGCTACATGGCAAACTCAGTTTCCACAACAGTCTCTGAGCTTGCATGTTAGTCTATCTGGCCAGTTATTAGATGACAGTATGCTAACAAAGTTAAAAGATATCCTCACCATTCATCAGCTGCCAGCCAACAGTTTGATATTAGAGATTCCAGAAAGCGCGCTGCTCAAGACAATGGAGACTACCCAACGTGTGTTCCATCGTCTCCAAACCCATGGAATACAGATTGCTATTGATGATTTTGGTACAGGTTATTCCTGTCTACGTTATTTACATCAGTTACCCATCAATACGCTAAAAATAGATCGCAGCTTTATTAGTCCAGAGGATCCCCATAGTCATAGCCATAGTCAGGTCATTACTGAATCAATTCTGACCTTGTGTAATTCCCTCGGACTACAGGCTATCGCCCAAGGAATTGAAACCCGTCAACAGCTAAGCTGGTTAAGAGATATCGGCTATACTGTTGGCCAGGGAAAATACTTTTCGGAACCCGTGCCCGTAGAGCAAGCAACTAAATTTCTACAGCAGGAGAGTCTTAAGGGCTTGGCATAAAGCACAATGAAAGCGGTGTTCTAGAAAAAACTTCTTGTTATCCCAGTTGTTCAATCAAGTGGTCTCCGACTCGTAGGGCGTTGGCAATAATAGTCAGGGCTGGGCTAACACTGGCATTAGATGGAAAGAAACTGCTATCTACCACATATAGGTTATCCACATCGTGGGTGCGACAGTTGGGATCTAGCACTGATGTGGAGCGATCTCGACCAAATCGACAGGTGCCGCATTGATTAGCCATAACTTGAATGGGCACTTCCCCTTTGGGGTGGGTGCCCCGTTGAAAGCCACCCAACTCTTTCTCAATCGTTTTTAATACGTCTATCCAGCGATAGATTAGACGATCGTGGGCCTCTAGATTATTGGGGGTATAATCAATATAGAGTTTGTTATTTGAAATGCGAACGCGGTTGTTTGGGTCAGGCAAATCTTCCGTCTGCACCCACCAGCCAATGGAGCGTGAGGCTAATTGTTTAAGGCCAAACCCAGGCATGTATTTAGCCAGAATAGAGAGCATTGGCGGGGCTTCGGCGAAGATAATATCGGCGAGTAAATCACCGGTATTGTAAATATGGCCCATGGGATACGGAAAGTCGTTATTCCCCCAGTAAAAGTCATTGATGTAAAAAGTTTTAAGAGAGTTATGCTGGTCAGCTTTATTTTTTATTTGTACGACCGCAGTCAGGAGACTTTTCATCAGGTTACGACCTACCAGGTCAGAGCTATTAGCTAAACCTGTCGGATGTTTTTCGTTAGCAGACTGTAGCAGTAAGGCCGCTGAATTGATAGCACCACAGGCTAGGACAACAATATTAGCCAGAAATAAATAGGTTTGACTTCCAATTTGGGCTTCAACAGCTTTAACAGTTATTCCCGACGGGTCAGTATGGAGAGCAATAACCTTAGCCCCTGTTTTGAGGATAACGTTGGAATGTTTGAGGGCAGGAACGATACCGCTGACTTCAGAGTCATTGGTGGGGTCGTCGTCTCGGCGGGTAAGTCCCAGGGGGAGTCGGGTTGGGTGGAGGTTGTGGTTTGCGATCGCATCCATCATTGCCTTAAATCCAGGCTCTTGCTCAATCGCTTCAAAAGGATAGTCCTGGCTATGGTCAGGTTCAGTCGGATCGCTGCCTAAAGAGCCATGAACCTTATACAGCTGCTCAGCTTCAGAGTAATATGGCTCAAAGTCAGCATACTTTAGACACCATTCCAGAGAAGTGCCAGCTTGGTGCTCCACTTGTTCAAAGTCTCGCTCGCGCATTCGCATGAGGGTGGCACCGTAGATTTTGGTATTACCACCAACAGCGTAGTTCATCTGAGGTGAGAACGGTTCTCCAGCAGTGTCGTACCACTGCTCAGGAGCATGATAGCGCTCGCGCTTAAACACATCTACATTGCTCCGATTTTGTTCTTCTAGGGGCATAAAATCCCCCCGTTCTAAGATCAAAATCTTTTTGCCAGTGGGAGCAAGCTTCTGGGCAAGGGTTCCCCCTCCTGCTCCAGTACCAACAATGATTACGTCATACCGTCCATCATCAATAATCACAATGTACTCCTCACTGCCAGATATAGATGAGCAAAAACAAAATAATCCAAATGACATCGACAAAGTGCCAAAATAACGATGTTGCCGCTACACCAAATTCACCGTTGTCGTAGTTCCCAGGGAGAAAGGACCGTCCCAGCATAATTAGTTGTAGTAATACCCCGGTTAGCACATGTAGTCCGTGAAACCCGGTAAGTAGATAAAACGTTCCGCCAAACAACCCATCGGTAATGCCAAATTCTAAACCGCTCCATTCTACGGCTTGCCCATAGAGAAAGTAGCTGCCCATGGCCATGGTCAGCAGCCAAAATGCCCGAAATCCCCAAAGATTTTTGACATGTAGATAGCGCTCAGCAAAGTAAATTACAAAGCTGCTAGATACCAGAACCACAGTATTAATAGCAGGTTCTCTTATCTCTAATCCTTCAATGCCAGGGGGCAACCAATTGATCGCTGTTGTCTTATAAACGACATAGCCAACAAAAAAGCTGATAAAGATCACACTTTCCGATAGTAGGAAAATGATGAACCCAAACATACTGTTGCCAGCTTCGTCGTGGTCAGCATGGGCGTTGGCAACAGTCGTTGATTCGTTAAGTCTGGGGTCAAGTTCGGTACTACTCATGGGCCACCTCTAGCGCGTCAGCATTGGAAACAAGCGGTTCGGACTTACCATAGCCGTAGGGCTCAGAAACTACCATCGGCAGTACTTCAAAATTTTCGTGACTAGGGGGAGAAGATACTAGCCACTCAATCCCAATGGCCCGCCAGGGATTATCAGACGCTTTCTCTCCCTGGATCCAAGAGCCCACCATATTGAGGATAAAGGGCAGCGTAGACATTCCCAACAAGAATGCGCCAAGACTAGCAATCACGTTCCAAAAGGCAAATTCTGGGTCGTAGGAGGCCACACGCCGGGGCATCCCCTCTAGGCCCAGTGGATGCATGGGAAAAAAGTTGAGATTAGCGCCGATAAATGTAAGTACGAAGTGGAGTTTGCCTAAACCCTCGTTATACATACGTCCAGTCATTTTGGGAAACCAGTGGTAAAGGGCCGCATAGACGCCCATCACCGTGGCACCATAAATCACATAGTGAAAGTGACCCACCACAAAATAGGTATTATTTACATGGATATCGACGGGGACCGATGCCAGCATAATGCCAGTGATTCCGGCAAATACAAACATGATCAGCCCCCCCAGGGCAAATAGCATGGCGGTAGTCAGTCGAATTTTACCGCCCCATACCGTTGCCACCCAGGCAAATACCTTGATGCCTGTGGGCACCGAGATCAGCATGGTGGAAAACATAAACAACATCCGCATCCAGCTGGGAGTACCGCTAGCAAACATGTGATGTACCCACACCACCGCGCTCAGGGCAACAATGATTAAAGAAGAAATCGCAACTACTTTATAGCCAAACAGTGGTTTTCGTGAATAAACGGG
>JBCCHX010000118.1:0-12001 GCA_039028535.1 Cyanobacteria bacterium P01_B01_bin.77 | reverse complement strand
GGGGGTCCCTGGTGGGTTTTCATTTTTACCCAACTTAATGCGGTTTTTTTTTTCGGGGTTTTTGGGGGGTTTGTGGGTTTTTGGGGGGGGGGGGGGGGGGGGCCTGCTCAGGACTTTCCCTCCTGAAACCTCCCGATCTGGGGACCTCAACGTCCCCAGTCCCCTTGCACAAGAGGTTTTTGGCGAAGAGGCTTAAGGTGGTTGCACTAGGTCGGTGGGGTGGTTACGCTGTTCCGCGTTCGCTCCACACCGTAAAAGAGAGGTTATTTCCTCCCTTCTAGGTTTTTCTTTCTCGCTTCTCTGCCTGGTAGGCCAAGCGCAGTCGAGGCCTACTTTGCTTCTACCACTTTCACGTCATACCGGGTGTAGTCTTTATCGATAGATTTGATCACTCGGATGGGTCGGGTTTCATCGGGCAGCATGGGGGCGTCGCTGCCGTAGACGGCTAGGATGTCTTCGCTGAGGATGAGTTTGTTTTGTGCGTCGTAGAAGTTGGCTTGGAGTTTGAGCTGGCGAATGGCGGTGTCGCTGGTGTTGGTGACGGCCCAATCGGCGTCGAAGTAAGCGCTGTCGGTGAGGTCGTAAACGTCGAGGCTTTCGCGGCGGGCGGTGAGATCAAAGCTGAGCTGGCCTGGCTGTGTGATGCCCCAAGTGTAGGGAATCGTGGGGGCGGTGGCGTAAGTTTCGGGGGCGGGTACCTGGTCGAGGGTGGTGACGCTTAGACGGATACTAGCGAGGTCTGGGGTAGTTTTGTGGATCAGGTCGAAGGCGTGGTGGTCGCCGGGGCGTACGGTGGCGTTGTTGTCGGCAATGGCGTCTTTGCTGTCGGTTGCGATCGCATTTCCGGCGTCATCTAGATACTCGATCTGGAGCTGTAGGGCATCGATTTCTTGGTCGCTGGTGTTGAGTAAGACAGCCTGCAGGGTGTAATAAGAGGCATCTTCATAGTTGTCCAGACGCGATTGTCGGGGGTCTAGGGTGAGATCTGGCTGCTCAAATTGAATGGGAATAGTGGCTGTGATGCCCTCGGAGCTTTCGATGGGGGCGGGTTCAGTGGATGATTCTGGGGCAATCGCTGCGGTCAATTGTGCGACCTCAGACCGGGTGGTGATGATATCCATCACAGGTTTAAAGCCGATGGCAATGACTAAAACGGCTAGCCCTAACCACAGTAGACGTTGGCGATCGGCGACCTCTTGTTCGAGGGAGCTAATGAGAATAACGGCGTCTTCATCGCTGGGTTTGAGTTCTAGACAACGTTTGGCCAGGACAATGGCTTGAGCTTTGTCAGCGGGGTCTTTTTGTTTGCCGTAGCGCTGGTCGTAGGCGTAGGTGAGACTCTGAAGACCTTCAAAGTTTAAGGGGTCTAGGGTGGTTGCCTGGGTAAGCTCGTCAATAGCGTCGTCAAGGCAGTCAAAGTCTAGGTAGTTGCGACCACGCTCGAGATGATCCTGAGCTTTTTTTTGCACAGCCGCTAGCTCGTCGGGGCCTAGCCCCGCTTCTTGTGCCAGAGCGGTTAAGGTTTCAGCGGTGACGGGTTCTTCCCAATCGAGCAGTCGTTGTATGTATTGTTCAATGATGAGATCGCGCCCCATGGGAAACTCCATTGACGACGTTTTACCTTGGCTTCCCTTTTACACCATGGTCTCTATGTCATCGTAATACGGATGAAATTACAGCCTAACCTATGGCTAAACTTCTGGCTAACTTGTAGGGCTTATAAGTGTTCTGCAGACTGGGCTACTCTGCTTCTAGGACGGTTACCGTATACCGTTCATAGCCTTTGGCAATGGATTTTATGACCCGAAAGGGGCGAGTTTCTCCAGGTAATAGGGGAGCGTCGTTTTTAGAAATGGCGATTACGTCTTCGCTTTGTAAGCGTCGGTCGTTGGCGTCGTAAAAGTCTGCTTTTAGTTTAAGTTTCTGCAGAGGATAGTTGCCGGTATTGATCAGCATCCATTCAGCGTTGAATCCGTAGGTGTTGGGTTGCTTTTGACGGGCATCATTGGCCTGACGCTGCTCAGCGGCGGCTTGCTCAGAAGCATCATCGTTTACCTTGAGGGCGATGGGAGCATCATCCAGCATTGATGCGGCTTCGGCGGCGGCGACCCCAACTCCCCCAAAGACTTCGCTGCGGCTGGCCAGTTCGAAGCTGATGGTCTCAGGTTCTAAGGAATCCCAGCCGTAATTGATTGGGGTGGGTGGTACATAGGTGTTACGGGCCAAGGCCTGTTCCAAGGTGGTCACACTCAGCTGAACGGTGCTTAGGTCTGAGGTGACTTTTTGGAGCAGGTTAAAGGCATGGGTATCGCCGGGACGGATGATGGCGTCGCTGATGCCAATGGCTTCTGTGTCATTGGCTGCGATCGCAACATTATTTTGGTCTAAAAACTCAACCTTGAGGGCGAGCTGTCTGATTTCCTGGTCACCAGCATTAATAAATATGCCGTGCAGCTGATAGTAGACCGCATCTTCATAATCCCCCACCTGGGATAGGCGAGCTTCTAGCACAATGCCGGGATACTCAAAATTGACCGGAATCTCCACATCAGCCGATAGGTCAATATCAGCCGCAACAGGTGCCTCTTGACGGCTGGTCCCAGGGGTACTGGATTCATAAATGGCAGACCCTGGCACTATGGTCCCCGGAGCGGGACCCAAAAGGACGGGCGGTTGGGAAAATACCGGCAGCCGACTCAGCCCCATGAGGCCCAAACCCACCGTGACCACCCCCCCAGCCACAACTCCAATTTTCTGCTTAGTCCATTGGAAGACTTTTTGTTCATCATTGGCTGGTGTGTGCTCTAGAAAGCTAATTAAAACCAGCGCTTCTTTATCATTGGGTTTTAACTCTACACAGCGCTTAGCCACCAGCAGTGCCTTTTGCCGATCGGCTGGCTCCTGTTCTCGGTTGTAGCGCAGATTATAGGCATTGGCTAAACAGTGCAGAATCGTTAGGTTCAGGGGGTCCAGAGCCATTGCTTGGGTCAGTTCGTCAATGGCTTCGTTTAAAACACCAAATTCGATATAGTTGCGACCACGGGTAAAGTGAGCCTGGGCCTGTCGTCTGACGGCATGCATTTCGGCAGGGGTAATTCCTACTTCCTTAGAAATCGCAGCAAGGGTGTCTTGGTTCACGGGCTTCTCCCAGGCGAGCAGCCGTTGAATATAAGCCTCTATGATGCGATCTCGATCCATATAATTTATTTACTCCGTGGTGTTGCTTAAGCGTTAACGCAGCAGCACCTATTGCAGTTCTATTCAATCCATTCCCAGATTCCCTCTCTGAATACGGATAAAATTCTGACTAATTTAGGTAAAGTCTTCGTGGCACACCCCTATTCTGAAACGCTAGCTGGTGGTCTGCTGCGACGAACAAGTTTGATGCCCTGGGGAGCAAACGTCTCCCCGTTATCATAGTCCGGGGGAGGGGATAGTTGATTTTTACCTTCAACCACCTGCTCAATGTCAACCACACTCACACGCACGCTAATTAGGGCGGCGGTACTTTTGTGAAAGAGGTTAAAAGACTCGGTATCCCCAGGGCGAATACTGTCGTTAGTGACTGCTACCTGGTTGATAGTTGAAAGGGGGACACCATCGCCGTCTAACAGCTCCACCTTTAGATTTAGCTTTCTCACCTCCTGGCCACTGTCATTGATGACGATACCGTGCAGCTTGTAATAATTCTCACCATCATAGTCTCCCAACCGTGACAGCCGTGGCTCAATCAGTAGGCCAGGGTGATTAAACCTAACTGGAATATTAGGGCCTGGGTCAAAAACAGGAGCTGAAACGATGGTTTCAGGAACTGGACTAGAAAGTATGGGTAGCCGTACCCCCGTCAAACTCAGTCCGACCGTAGCGACGCCTCCCGCAACAACTGCTGTCACGGCCTGGGTCCACCATTCTTTTTTGGGTGGATGGATTGGCTGCTGTAAAAACAGAATGAGAACAGCAATTTTTGTCTTTGTCCGTCGAGATAGTTTGGCGAGACTAAAGATATTTTCTAAAAAGCCAATCAAAATAAAAATATTTGGCTTTGTTTGCCGAGATAGTTTTGGAGAACTGACGGTGCCCTCCAGACAGCTCACTAATGTGAGAGCTTCTTTATCCTGAGGGTTGAGTTCTACACAGCGTTTAGCAATACTTAAAGCTTGTTTTTGATCGTCTAGGTTACTGTCCTGGTTGTAACGCAAGTTATAGAGGTAGGCGAGGCTGTGGAGCACATCTAGATTGACCGGGTTTAGTGCACTGGCCTGGGTTAGGTGATCGATGGCCCGGTCAAAGTCGCCCGTTTCTCCATAGCCATTACCTCGGGTGAGGTGGGTTTGCACCTTAAGGTTAATAGCGTCTAACTCACCTTTGGTAATACCCACATCGGCGGCAATGTCTGCGAGGATAGATGGCGTAATTGGCTGTTTCCATGCCAGCAACCGTTGTATGTAAGCCTCAATAATGCTAGCGCGACCCATAGTGAACTCCGTTTTAGCAACACATTGCCTGGAGGTAGATAGCGTCACCGACACTTGCCATGCTGCAGCTGCTTAAATCTAAGATTCAAGGATGCTGATACGCTCCATAGCTGATGCCGTCCCTAGTTAAGGCATTCTTATTTTTGTTGTTATATACGGATAAATTTTCAAAAAAGTTCATTAAAGTCTTTACGGTCCAGCTCCAACCATGCCAGGGGACAATGCAGCGCTAAACTACAACGTGACTGTGTAGTTCCTGTCCAGTGTCCCCTAACCTAACTCCTGACCAGTTACGCTCTATGAAGGGCCAGCTTGATTTGGTACTGCTGGCCCTAGAAACTCTGGTTGGTATTGGCTCAGAGGCGATTTTAGACCAGGCAAAATCGCTGCAGGTGACGGCACTATTGTCAGATCGTGTGAGTCTATGGCGGTTACGGCAATCGAGCCCATTGCGCAAAGGGCAAGGTCGCAAAAAACTGGATGTGGATGAGGCACGGGCTTTGGTGCTAATCACGGCCCAGCTGGCGGGTCAGTATCGCCAGGCGATCAATCAGGCGGTGACGGCGCTGGAGCAGGCGGCGGCAGCGGATAAACCTCCCCACCGTGTGGCCATTCTAGGGGACTATTTGGATCGCTTTAGTAATACCTACACCGAGCGTATGGAGCAGGAGGCACCACCAACGGTCCTAGAAAAGCTAGCCTTTCAGCTGCTAATTGATCTGCTGTTCTACAGCGGCGGTGGTGGCGCGCAACGGCTATGGCAGGCGCTGTTGGAACGGGCTGAATAATTGGACGAATAGATCAAGCTGAATAAATTGGAACAAATAAACTGGGCCGAATAGATCCATAATGATTGGGTCAAAAAATGAATCATGATCTAATCTCCGGCATGACCGCAGCGTTTCTTAAGGGGACAAATCTATATCTGGTAGGCATGATGGGCTCCGGCAAGAGTACCCTCGGCAAATACCTGGCCCGTACCCTCAACTACCGTTTTATCGATACAGACGATGTGATTGTGAAGGCCGCAGGCCAGAGCATTAACGATATTTTTTCTGAGCAAGGGGAAGCGGCCTTTCGCGATCTTGAAACCCAGGTTCTGGCCCAGGTGGCACCCTATACTCATACGGTGATTGCTACCGGCGGTGGCATGGTAGTCAAACAGGAAAACTGGAGTCATCTTCAGTCAGGGCTGGTGGTATGGATCGATGTTTCTATAGATGAGCTACTCGTGCGTCTGCGTCGCGATCAGTCTCGGCCTTTATTAAAGTCTGGGGATCTGCGTCAAAAACTGACAACGCTTTTAGAGCAGCGGCAGCCACGCTATGCCCAGGCTGATGTGACGGTGACCTATCAGTCGGGGGAGCAGGTGGGTGCGATCGCAAAACGTACCCTAGATACCCTGCAAACCTTCATCACCGAAAACCCTGCCACCAGCACCACTATCAATAATTAATTCTATTTCCACTTCGTGGGGGCGTTCCATGGAATGCCCCTATCCCTGCCCCTATCCCATTCATCCCCATGGAAACCGCCGCCGACCGCGTTCAAATCCTCAGCGAAGCCCTACCCTACATCCAAAAATTTCGAGGCCGTACCGTCGTCATCAAATACGGGGGGGCCGCCATGAAAGACGCCACCCTCAAAGATCAGGTCGTTCGCGACATCGTCTTTATGGCCTGCGTCGGCATTCGCCCTGTGGTCGTCCACGGCGGTGGTCCCGAAATTAACACCTGGCTCAATAAGCTCAACATCGAAGCCCAGTTTAAAGACGGACTGCGCGTCACTGATGCTCCCACCATGGACGTAGTAGAAATGGTGCTGGTCGGTCGGGTCAATAAAGAACTTGTCGGCCTGGTCAATGCCGCGGGTGGTAGTGCAGTGGGTCTATGTGGCAAAGATGGCAACCTAATCACCGCCCGACCCCATGCCGCCGAGGGCATCGGCTTTGTCGGTGAAGTCACCCGCATCGAACCTAAGCTGGTCAAATCCCTAGTAGATGCAGGCTACATTCCCATTATCTCCAGCGTCGCCGCCGACACCAACGGTCAGCCCTACAACATCAATGCCGACACCGTCGCAGGCGAGCTCTCCGCTGCCCTCGGTGCCGAAAAGCTGATTCTCCTCACCGACACCCCCGGCATCCTCAAGGACTACCACGATCCTGAATCCCTCTATACTAAGCTCGACATCCAAGAAGCCCGCACCCTAATCGACTCCGGCATTGTGTCCGGCGGCATGATTCCCAAAGTTACCTGCTGCGTTCGGGCGCTGGCCCAGGGCGTCCACGGAGCCCACATCATCGATGGTCGCGTGCCCCATTCCCTCCTGCTCGAAACCTTTACCAACTCCGGCATCGGCTCCATGCTAGTCGCCTCGCATCAAACCGCTTAGAATAGCCCCATTACCCACAAGCCTAACCTTAGATATGGCCGCTACCTGGTGGAATAAACTCAAACAAAACTCCCTGGCCCGGTTTGGTGCCACCGTTCTGATCATTTTCTACCTGACCGTAGCCTTTGCAGAGCTGACGGCTCCCTATAATCCCTACGAGCAACAGCCCAACGGGTCGCTGCTGCCGCCCACAACGGTATACTGGCGCGATCAGGTTTCTGGACAGTTTCGGGGTCCCCATGTATACCCAGTCTCCCAGGGACCGGTGGATATCGAAACGGGTGAGCGGGTTACTGAAACAGACTTTTCAAAACCGTCACCGATTCGGCTGTGGGTAAAAGGCTCTGAATATAAACTCTTTCAGCTAAAGCTGCCTTTTGTACAGAGCATTTCCTTTGAAGACTCAATGCAGATGAAAGAAGTTGAGCTGGTAAAAGGAATCACCTTTGACCGGCATTTATTTGGCACGGTGGGTGAAGGTAAATGGAATATCTTTGGTACAGATGAGTCAGCCCGCGACCAGCTCAGTCGGTTGATCCATGGAGGCCGCATTAGTCTCAGCATTGGTCTGGTGGGGATTATCATTACCTTTCCCTTGGGACTGCTGATTGGCGGCATTTCTGGCTACTTTGGCGGCACCATCGACACGGTAATCATGCGCTTTGTCGAGGTGATTATGTCTATTCCAGGATTTTTCTTATTGGTGACTCTAGCGGCAGTACTGCCAGCGGGTCTGAGCAGTTCCCAGCGGTTTTTGCTAATTGTTCTGATTCTGTCGTTTATTGGTTGGACCGGTCTGGCGCGAATTATTCGAGGTGAGGTACTGTCGCTAAAAGAGCGCACCTTTGTGCAGGCGAGTCAGGCCATGGGTGGACGATCATTGCACATTATTTTGCGTCATATTTTGCCCCAGACGGCCACCTATGTGATTATCTCAGCGACGCTGGCCATTCCCAGCTATATTCTCTCCGAGTCGGCCCTGAGCTTTATTGGTCTAGGTATTCAGCAGCCAGATGCGTCTTGGGGAAATATGTTGTCCTCGGCGACGAATGCGTCAATTTTAGTGTTGCATCCGTGGTTGATTTGGCCTCCGGCAGCGTTGATTGTGGTTACAGTGCTGTGTTTTAACCTGCTGGGGGATGGTCTGCGAGATGCGTTGGACCCACGCAGCTTGGAAGAGTAATTTGGGTTAAGGGTGGGCACGTTATTCTAGAGTCAATCGCAACCGGTAAACCCTATGACGATTGCCACAAACAAAACCCTAACTCTAGACGAGTATCTAGCCTATGACGATGGTACGGGAACTCGCTATGAGTTGGTGGACGGGGTATTAGTGGAAATGCCAACCGAGAGTCCGATCAATAAAACTATCATCATGTTCTTGGTGAGCTATTTCTTGCGGTTGGAGGTGCCTTATTATCGGTTGGCAGTTGGTCATCAGCTAGAAGTCATATCTAAGCAGGCATCAGCGCGTGAGCCAGACTTGATAGTACATTCAGAAGAATCGGCAGCGGCGATTTTGCGGGATGGCAAATTGTTGCGGCTAGGGATGCCGTTACCGGATCTGGTGGTTGAGGTAGTGTCTAGCAGCGATACGGACCCGAAGTCGCGGCAGCGGGACTATGTGGAAAAGCGGCGAGAATATGCAGAGCGTCAGGTGCCGGAATATTGGATTGTGGACCCGGTGGCGGCAGTAGTTTGGATACTGATGCTGATAGATGGAACCTATCAGAAACGTGAGTTTAAGGGTGATGCGGTATTACTGTCATCCAAATTTTCTCGATTAGAGCTAACAGCTGATCAGTTATTGCGGGCTGGGTTGTAGCAGCATTTGTACTTCTTCCGGACATTTGCTGTCAGATTTGCAAGAATAGGGCAGAAACATCATCGCGAAATTCAGGCATGAGCCAGCCTAAACGCCCTAGCCGTCAGGAATTAATCCGTCAGAGACAACGATCTTCATTTGTCGGGCGCGTGGAGCAGTTAGAGGTGTTTAAACACAACCTCACCAATCTGCAAGACTCCGATGGGTTTGCCTATCCCGAAGCGTTTTTATTTAACATTTGGGGTCAAGGGGGTGTAGGCAAAAGCAGCCTACTCCGGCAGTTTGAGGATATTGCTAAGCAGCAAAAGCACTTAGTTGCCCGCATTGATGAGGGTGTCGCCACGGTTCCTGAGGCAATGGCCACGTTTGCGAAGCAGTTGGCTAGCCAGGGACAGCCGCTGACTAAATTTGGCGATCGCTACAAAGTTTATCGGCAAAAACGAGAGGAGCTAGAAACTGATCCAGATGCGCCCCAAGGATTCTCAGCATTTGTGGGGAAGACAGCGGCTAAGGTTGGACTGAAGTTGGGACGCAAAATTCCCATGGGTGATGTGGCCCTGGATTTTGTGGATGAAGCCAGTGTTATCGATGGGGCTGGGGAGTGGGCCGCCTATGTGACCCGTAAGCTAAAAAACAAGGATGAGATTCAGCTGGTTAATGAGCCTATTGAAGTGTTAACGCCTTTGTTTCTAGGAGGCCTAGGCGAGATTACTGACCAGCAAATTGTGCTGCAATTTGATACCTATGAGCGCACGGGGGAGATTTTAGATGCTTGGCTGTTAGATATTTTGAAAGATCGCTATGGGGTTTTGCCGTCGAACTGTATTTGGACCATCGCAGGGCGGGAGCAATTAAGTGCCAACAGCTGGTCTGGGTATGAGCCAGTGCAGTTTCCGTTAGAGCCTTTTTCTGTAGAAGAAGCGACACAGTTTTTACAGCGGCGGGGTGTTAGCAATGCTGAGGTGATTGAAACTATTCTAGATATTTCAGGACAGTTACCGCTGCTGTTAGCAATTTTGGCAGAGAGTTCACCGAATGAGCCGACACAGGTGGGTGAGGCCAGTGGAACGGCGGTAGAGCGGTTTTTGCAGTGGGTGGATGATCCAGTAAAGCGACAGTTAGCACTGGATGCGGCATTACCACAAAGTTTGAATCGAGATGTGGTAGCTCAGCTAGTGGGCGATCAGGACAATGTGAATGAGCTGTTTAGCTGGTTGAAGGGGATGCCCTTTGTACGGGAGCGTAGTGATGGGTGGGCCTATCATGATGTCGTGCGGCCTCAGATGCTGCGTTACCAACGAAGAGAATCGGGTAGTCGCTGGGCTGAAAAGCATCAGCAATTGGCTGATTACTATCAGAGATGTGGCAAAGATTTAAAGCTAGATGATAAAGCTTGTTATGGAGATCCGATTTGGCAAGACTACGCATTGAAATATCTTTATCATCAGCTCTGTAGTAACCCTCAAGAACAACTGACAGCAGCATTGAACAATTTTTTAGAGGCACTTAAACAAAAACGTAGCTTTGCCCAGCAGTGGGGTAATGCCATATTGAGAGCTGGTGAAGATATAGAGAATCAGACAGTTAGACAGTGGGGGCAACTGCTTAGCCAAGGGCTTAAAGCCTATGAGGAAGATGACTATTCAGTAACAATTAAAACATTTACTGCTCTTTTGAATTCCTCAAAAGTTTCGCAGACCAAGCAATCTATTATCTTTGCCTGGAGAGGGGAAGTTTATCGCCTGACAGGTAAGACTGACGACGCGCTAGCCGACTTCACGCAAGCAGTCGACCTTGACCCTGAATACGAGTGGGCAATTGCTAATCGGGGTGAAACCTACGGCTTAATGGAGCGCTATGAAGAGGCCCTAACCGATTTCACTCGGGCGATTGACCTTGACCCTAACTATAAATGGGCGATTGCTAGTCGGGGTGAAACCTATGGCTTAATGGAGCGCTATGAAGAGGCCCTAACCGATTTCACTCGGGCGATTGACCTTGACCCTAACTATAAATGGGCGATTGCTAGTCGGGGTGTAACCTATCGTTTAATGGAGCGCTATGAAGAGGCCCTAACCGATTTCACTCGGGCGATTGACCTTGACCCCAACTATAAATGGGCGATTAACGACCGGGGTTTAGCCTATCAGGCAATAGAAAGCTATGACGAAGCCCTAGCAGATTTTAATTATGTCATTGACCTTGACCCTGACTATGATTGGGCGATTGCCAACCGCGGTGAAACATATCGCTTGATGGAGCGCTATAACGAGGCTCTAACTGACTTCAATCGCGTGATTGCCCTTGCCCCTGACTACGATTGGGTGACTGGTAGCCGGGGTGAAACTTACTTGCTCCTGAAGCAATATGATCAGGCGCTTACAGACTTCAATAAAGCAATAGAAATTAACGAGAGTGATTGGTGGTATTACAAAAAATCTCTTTCCCATTTGGCACTGAAACAATCAGAAGACTGCAAAGTCGCTCTCAAAGAGGCAATGCGTCTAACAACACAGCAGTATCAAGAAGATTCCAACAACCATCGAAACACTTTCAATCTGGCTCTGTATTGCCTAGTTGCTCGAAAACATCAAGAAGCAGAGCAGTTGTATCAAGATGCACTTTCTAAAGAGGCTCCTATCAGTCGCATTAAGGAAGCAATCAGAGATTTGCAGGAATTATTGATTATCTTTCCAACCTATCCTCATGCGGCTGAGATGAAAAGTTTCCTAGAATCAGCCCTGAGTCTACATCAGATCACTCTCCCAATCGCCTAAAACTCAATTTAAACATAGGCTGGGTACCGCTCATCAACCTACCACTCATCAACTTTTTTCAATATGAGATGTCAAAATTCCGGTTCACACTTTGTATCTTGACGGCGACAGATTTTTGTCTTACTTTCAATTCATGTCGTTATTTTGTGCGGCTGACTAGAACCTAAAATTTGGCACCATCGGCAGGTGCGTCAACACCGCACCGATGGCTAACCCCCAGGAAGCTCAGGGCAATCTGGAGGCTTGGGTATTATTATGTCCCAGCCACCTCGATTAGCAAAGCTATTTGCGGGGTGGCTGGTTTTAGGTTCTGGCTTTCCTAACGCCTCAAAACCTCTTAAACCAAGAGGCCGAGGTCTTGTACCCAACTGGAGAACCAGAACCCATGTTTCATGGCGATTGCATTTGAGAAATAAGCTTCAGCCGCCTGAGTGAGAAGATGCTTACCATGGGGACCCAGACGAGGTAAGCATCACGATGGTACTATCAGCCGCATTTTTATCGCATTTCGAAGGGTTAGAAGACCCTCG
>JBCCHX010000117.1:0-12105 GCA_039028535.1 Cyanobacteria bacterium P01_B01_bin.77 | reverse complement strand
GACTGGTCTTTGACTGACCAGAGCTTGACGGTCTTGTCGTAACTACCGGAGGCGAGGGTAAGACCATCGGGGCTGAAGGCGACGGAAGACACCCAATTCTCATGGCCCTGGAGCGAGGCAATTTCAGACTGGTCTTTGACTGACCAGAGCTTGACGGTCTTGTCTCCACTACCAGAGGCGAGGGTAAGACCATCGGGGCTGAAGGCGACGGAATACACCCCATTCTCATGGCCCTGGAGCGAGGCAATTTCAGACTGGTCTTTGACTGACCAGAGCTTGACGGTCTTGTCGTAACTACCGGAGGCGAGGGTAAGACCATCGGGGCTGAAGGCGACGGAATACACCCAATTCTCATGGCCTTGTTTAATCATCAATACCCGATGGGTCAGGGTATCCCAAAGTTGTACCGTTCCTTTGCTGTCTCCTAAGGCCAGTAATTTACCATCAGGGCTAAAGGCCACAGACTGTACTTGCCCTAAAAACTTAGTCAATAGTGGAGTTGTAAGATGAGCGTGTTTTAGAGAACCCCACCTCAAGCTGGCACCAGAAAAATCAATCTCCGGTAGAAACGTTCCACTCAAATCCGCCCACTTGAGAGCATATTTGTCTCGTTTTATCATCAGCTGCACTGTGTTACCGCCGACATAGCCTGTATCCTGATGGCTGAGTTTTTTAGTCTGCTGTACCAATGGGAGCAATTGCTCTCGCATTGTTTCCTTGGAGACCATCAGATGGGCTAGGTCCAAAACGGCCTTAGCAAACTTGCTCTTCCCCATCAAAGACCTCAATTGGTCAAAGTTCATTTGAGCAAACTGCTGTAATGCAGGAATTGGTATGGGGTTATTATCTACATCACACTGCCGCTTAAAATACTGTTCCCAAGTGTAATGTTTTGGCTCAGCCCTTTGATTAATATGAGACTGTCTCTGGGCAATCTCCAAAAACTCTAGTTCTAACACCCCTAATGAGGCAACAATTTTATAGGCGGCAAAAAATTCTAGAAGTGACCGATGGGCTGGGCGATAGTTCCCCTCATCATCCCGCACCAACATGGCCTGCCCCATCATGTCGTAGTGCCAGTGATCCAGCTCTTGCTGCTCCCGCACTTTATCGCCAAACAATCGCTGTAGACGCTCTGGAAATGCCCGAAAGTGCAAGCTCATTTGGTCTGTTTGCAGCATCTCCCAGGAGACTTCACAAAGGAAATACAGTTTATCGGCCAGGGATGTAAATGTTCTTTCTTCTTGCCAATCTTTTTCTAGGCGTCGAGTGACTGCATACAGATACACCCGCGACATGTTTAGATCACTGACGTGATCTAGTGACTCAATTTTTGGCAGCGCATCCAAAATCAAATCCACCATCACCGGCCGCTCCGCCAGTTCCATGAGCTTAGCGTTGCTCATCACCCTGTCTACCATTACCTCCTCAGTTTTGTTAGAGAGAATGTCTCGAATTTGTGATTCGTTAAATTTCTCCAGTTCTAAAACTTCAAATTCAGGGGGCTCTCCGGTTAAGTTTTTGGTGGATGCCTGCAGTTCTGCACTAAGCAATTTGCGTCCCTGCTTAGCATCAGGAAAATGTTCTGTGCGGCAGGTGAGAATGGCCTTTGCACCTGGGCCAACAACTCTGGCCAGCTCCCAAAAGTTGTTGATCATGGCCTGCTTATCGACGCGGGCAGCCATTTCATCAAAGCCGTCAAAAATGAGCAGCAGCTTGCCCATACGATTGAGCTGGGCAAACATCTTGCTAGTGATGCGAATGTCGTGCTTGTTAAAGAAAAAGTTGGCGATTACATTTTCTACATCTAGGGCTTTGGCATAGTCCCGCAAAGGTATCACCAGCGGCAGCCGCGACCGTCTACGTCCTTGGGCTTTCGTCTGCTTATACTTCTGCAATGCCAGCCACGCATAGTGAAACGAAAACCAGGTTTTGCCAGTCCCGAACTCTCCTAATACCGATAGGTGCTCCTTGGCATCGTCTTCTAACCAGCCGTCTACATAGCCCTCAATGCCGCCTTCCGTATCGCTGTAGCGACTGGTACCAATTTTTCGCTGGGTGGTCAGGTCAATATCATCTTTTTTACAGGCCAGCTGTACATAGTCTGTGTTGATGCCGCGATCGCAAACCTCTTTCTCCAGCCACTCAATGTAGTTACTAAAGTCCGCCGCCTGGTCAATTAGCTCATCCAGGGTATAGCTAAACACGTCGCGATATTGGCGCTTATCCAACAGGCTCAGCGCTGTCTTACTGATCCGCCGATTGTACACCAGCCAGCCCTCATCGGCAGCCTGTGACTCTACCGCCGCGTACAGCTCTTCCACATCCCCAGGCGACGCTTCCCCCTCCACACATCGCACCAAAATGCGGTCAAACCCACGTCGGGCTGGAATCGTAATCATCCACTCGCTGTGGCCCGCAGCCGACTGGGTATAGCTATCCTCACCGTAGTCCAGCGCTTTGAACCAGGCCTTTACCTGACTCACCAGCGGAAAACCTGTACCTTCAGCCGTTCCGGGCAATGCGGCAGATTGACCGGCTGCCAGCTGCTTTACTGTCTGTTCTATGGATGCCTGCAGAGCCTGTTGCTGCTGTTGCATCTGGCGCTCGATGCGACTGAACTTTTGGGCAATATCTTTTTCCTGACGGACTTCCTTCGGTGTGCGCGTTCGCTTAACCACATCATTGAATAGAGCCTCAAAACGCTGCATCTCAGCGACGATGTCAATGCCTGAGGCGTTTAGCGCCTGCCCCGTCGGTCCAATCAGCAGCTCGGTGACGTCTTGCTGTAGCTCTTTAGAAACAGAACATTCTTCATAGGCCAGCCGGATAAAGTCTCGGATTTTGGCATGTCTAAAAAAGGTCAGTAGTGCGTTCGGGCACCGGTTGCCTGCCTCGTCTAGGGTATAGTCCACCAAGGCGTAAGTGTATACGCCTTCAAAATTATCCGGTGGATGGTCGGGGTCGAGACCTAACTTTCGCTGTAACCAAATGATGCCTTCGCTTCGTAACAGGGTCTCCTGTGCACCTGTAAGTTTTAGAATCAGGTCAAATGCTTGATCAATAAGCATTGAGATCGCTACCTATAACGACTACCAGCGAACAGCTTGCTGATACTCAATGGTAGTGTGAGCCATTGAATGGTGGCAGCCCCTAGCCACAAACTAATCGCAATAAAAAAGGTCCCCTTCTCTCATGGGAAAAGGGGACCCGCCAAATTAGGATATGTTTCTCTATTGAGGTTGTGCGATCTCAAATACTGACAGAACGTTTCAGCCGTGACGATCTAAACGTCTTGGTTATACTTCACGCCGCGATAAGTAAGCTGTACACGCTGATGGGGGTGCTCAGCAATCTTAAAGGCTTTACGCTTGAGGGGCGCACCGCGATAGGTGCCAATCTTCTCAGTATCTGTGACTTGAACGTCCTCAAAATGAGCTTCGTAATTAGCACCAAGAAATGATAGTTTCATGTCGATTTCTCCAAATATGTAGATGCCATGACAGAAAACCTTAGCGACGATGATCCTTGGCTAAACTTTCTGCTGAAAACATCAAAACTGTGTAATTAGCTACAGTTTATATATTATTTGCGTGCATTAACGATAAGTTAGCAAAGCTTAAAGTGTGATTTAAGCTTTGCTTAATGGTTGGCTTGGCTGTGATTGCTCAAGGAGCGGTTGATGCTAAACCCAGGCTGTCGAGCATAAAGGCGTATTCAAAGGCGGTTTCTTCCAGCCAGCCGTAGCGACCGGAGGCTCCACCGTGGCCTGCATCCATGTTGGTTTTGAGCAGCAGCCGATTCTGATCGGTTTTCAGGTCTCGTAATTTTGCGGTCCACTTGGCGGGCTCCCAATAGGAAACGCGCGGGTCGTTGAGTCCGCCGGTTACTAACAGGTCTGGGTAGTCCTGGGCGGTGATGTTATCGTACGGAGAGTAGGACTTCATGTAGTCGTAGTACTCTTTCTCGTTGGGGTTACCCCATTCGTCCCATTCCATCACCGATAGGGGCAGGCTGGGGTCCAGAATCGTGGTGACGACATCGACAAAGGGAACAGCTGCGATCGCAACCCTAAACAACTCAGGTTGCATATTCAACACCGCTCCCATCAGCAGTCCACCAGCGCTCCCCCCCATAATAGCCAGCCGCTCTGGGCGAGTCCATTTGTTCTCGATCAAATACTCGGCACAAGCAATAAAGTCTGTAAACGTATTCTTTTTATAGAGAAACTTACCGTCTTCGTACCAGGGGCGTCCCATCTCGCCGCCGCCTCGAATATGGGCAATGGCAAAGACTACACCGCGATCTAACAGCGATAATCGACTAGAGGAAAAATAAGCGGACATGCTGGCTCCATAGGAGCCATAACCATAGAGCAAAAGCGGATTTTGAGCGTCGGGCTGAATGTTTTTTTTGTACACCAGCGAAATGGGAATCTGAGTCCCATCTTTGGCGGTGGCCATTCGCCATTCGCTTTTATACTGGGTGCGATCGTATCCCCCTAGCACCGGGGTTGCTTTTTTTAGCTCACGCTCATGGATGTCCATGTCATAATCAAACACCGACGATGGGGTAATCAGTGACGTATAGGTAAACCGCAGAGTTTTATTGTCAAACTCTGGCATCGCTCCAGACCAGACCGAATAAGTAGGTTCTGGAAACTCTAGGGCAGTTTCCTCGCCTGTGGAGAGTTTTTGGATACGAATGGTAGGCAAACCGCCCTGGCGCTCATAAATTACTAAGTGATCGATAAATACGCTCACTCCCGTTAGCTGTACATTACTCCGATGGGGAATGACAGTCTGCCAGTTCTCTTTGGCAAGCGCCTTAACCGGTGTCACCATCAGCTTAGAGTTGATGGCGTCTTCGTTAGTGACAATATAAAACCGGTCAGCATCTTTGTCGTTACCTGGATGGTGAGAAATAGAATACTCTACACCGTATTGGCGAGGACACACAATCTCGAAGGTTCCATCCGGATTGTTGGCATCTAAAATACGGATTTCTGTGGTGACTTTGCTATTGATGGAAATCAGTAAGTAGGCATCGCTACGGGTGCCACCTAACGAGACATAAAAGGCTTCATCGGTCTCTTCATACACCAACTGGTCTTGAGCTGGATTATCTCCTAGACGATGTTTCCACACCTGATAGGGACGGTGAGCCTCATCAAGTCGAGTGTAAAAGGTGGTGCGGTTATCATTGGCCCAGATAACTTCGCTCATGTCTTCGATCTCTTCAGAAAATAACTTACCGGTGGCGAGATCTTTAAAGACTAGGGTGCAACGTTCTGAGCCATCAGTGTCAACGGCGTAGGCCAATAGCTGATGGTTGAGACTAGTTTCATAGTCTCCTAAAGCAAAAAACTCATGCCCTGCTGCTAGTTTGTTCTCATCGAGAAAAATCTCTTCAGGGGCGTCTAAGCTACCCTGCTTACGACACAGAATACGATAAGCTTTACCTTCTTCAGTGCGGCTGTAGTAATAATAATCACCGTCTTTGGTGGGCACAGACAGATCTGTTTCCTGAATACGGCCCAGCATTTCGTCATACAGCGCTTTCTGAAAGTCTTTAGTATGGGCGGTCTGGGCTTCGGCATAGTCATTTTCGGCCTTGAGATAGTCCAGGGTGTCGGGGGAGTTGCGATCGCACAGCCAATAATAATTATCAACGCGCACATCCCCATGGATCTCTAGGGATTTTGGCTGTTTTTTAGCAATGGGTGCTCCAGACGTACTCAAAACCGTTAACTCCTTTTTAGATACCTTTTGTGCGCCTTTATAGAATACTGAGCCAGAGCGTGGGCGGCCAATCGTAGCAGGTGTAGAATACCGCCCAAGAATACGGATATACTAGATTTTCCGACTCCTCCCGACTCAAAATTCTATGGCTGATCTCATCCTGTTTTGGCACCGCCGCGATCTACGCATTAGCGATAATCTAGGCCTTGCCGCCGCTCGGGAACGTAGCCCTAAAGTGTTGGGGGTGTTCTGCTTAGATCCGGCTATTCTAGAGGCCGGTGATGTGGCCCCCGCTAGGGTGACCTACATGATTGGCTGTCTGGCCGAGTTACAAGACCGCTACCAACAGGCCGGTAGCGAGCTACTAATTCTCAAGGGCAACCCCGTCCAGGAAATACCTAAACTTGCGACTGCTCTGAGTGCCACTGCAGTGTACTGGAACCGGGATGTGGAACCCTATTCTCGACAGCGCGATACTGCCGTGGCAGACGCCCTCCGAGAGAGAGGGATTGAAATACGCACCAAAACCTGGGACCAGTTACTCCATGCTCCAGGTGATGTGCTGACAGGTTCGGATACCCCCTACAGCGTCTATGGTCCCTTTTGGCGAAACTGGTATCAGCAGACCAAGGCGGCCCCCGTTGAGACATTGGCCAACCTGACTGGACTCAGCCCTACCGAAAAATCTAAGGCCGATGCTGCTGGCATGATTAAACTCCCTTCAGCCAAAGCGTTAGGCTTCGAATGGGGCTACCCTCTACCAGTAGATCCTGGAGAAACAGCGGCTCAAGAATTGTTGAGCGAGTTTTGTCGAGAAGATCGGGCAATTGTCGAATACGACGAGCAGCGCAATATTCCATCTGTGGCCGGTACCTCTATGCTCAGCGCGGCCCTTAAGTTTGGAGCAATTGGGATTCGGACCGTGTGGGCTGCCGCCGATGCTGCCTATGGCCGCTGCCGCAGTGATGAGGCTCATAGTAATATCAAAACCTGGATGCAGGAACTGGCTTGGCGAGAGTTTTATCAGCACGTGATGTACTTTTTTCCAGAACTGGCTGATGGCCCCTATCGTGAAGCCTGGAAAGATTTTCCCTGGGACAATGATGAAGAGAAGTTTGCCGCCTGGTGTGAGGGCCGCACGGGTTACCCCATAGTCGATGCGGCCATGCGTCAGCTGAATGAAACTGGCTGGATGCACAATCGCTGTCGAATGATCGTGGCTAGTTTCCTCACAAAGGATTTAATTATCGACTGGCGCTGGGGTGAGAAGTATTTTATGCAGAAACTGATAGATGGTGACCTCAGTGCCAATAACGGCGGCTGGCAATGGAGCGCCTCCAGCGGCATGGATCCTAAGCCTTTAAGAATTTTCAACCCGGCAAGCCAGGCCAAAAAGTTTGATGCTGATGCTGAATATATTCGCCAATGGGTGCCCGAAATTCGTCATGTGGCCACAGGTGCACTGGTAACTGGAAAACTCTCCCCCCTGGATTTAGAAGGAACTGGTTATAGTTCACCTATAGTCGACCATAAAAAACAACAGGCCCTTTTCAAAGAGCTTTACAAAGAACAAAAAGCAAAATTGGCGTCATAGTACATGGGCATGCGTAAGTAATGAGCCCTACCAGGATTGGGGATTTAGGGGCATATTCGGGAAGGTCAGCTTCCGATCTTTCATCTTAGAAATGATTGGGCTAACTCACATCTTGCATCTGATGGAGAAGCGCCAACCCGCCCTGCACTCAAAGTGTCAGGGCTAACCGAGTCAAAACCCACTCATGGGGTCGGATCGCTAAAAGATCTATATATAGCGGCTCACAGCCGAATTGTCCCTTGAGTGGACAGCCCTTGATTAGCGTTGGGTTTTGAACCCGACGTGGGTTGATGCCTCATGACCAACACAGGTGCACGAGCTCAGCTAACCTACTCTGTAGAGCCTAGACCAAGCCAACAGAGATAATATCAAAAACCCCTAGCTCCGATTTCTGGGGCCAAGGGATTCATTAACGGAAAGTATTTTTCTAGATATTTCCTACTTCTTTCTTTTTGGAAACTGCTTGATATCAGCTGTGCCGTAAAACACTAGCTCCTTATCCCGTAGTCGCAAGCGATCTACCCGCAGTTGAGTGCCTTGTAGAGCAAATTGATCCAAATCTAGTAGAGAATTTACGTGGTCAATAATAGCTTTACCTAGTTCAATGGCATTATCATCACCGCTGTAGGTAACGTCTACAAACTGGATTTTGCGCCGTTCTTGGACTTCTAATTGAGCCACTAATTCAACATCTAGTGTGGGAGCCCAGTCGCCAGCCTTAACCTTAGTTTTTATTTGACAGGTCTTATCCTGACCCAGGGTAAATATAGTGTCTTGAAAATGCAGCTTTTTACCGTCAACTTCTAATTGCTCTAATTTATCAACAACGAAATCAGTATTGAACGATTTGGTTAAATCGTCCTCAGTCAGAACCACCCGCATAGATGCCTGGGTTGGCTGACGTAAAGTTATCTGCCCCTTAAAAATAGCGCCAAAATCAAGCGATATGGCCTGCAAGTAGAGCTCCATGGACTCGATGCGGAGACCGTTATACATGAGCATGCTAGCGCCCATGAAATCAAAGCCGTCCACACTCCCCTGTAACAGCTTAGCTACGGGTTCAGCTCGCACGGTTGCATCTAGCTTGCCCGTACGCTTAAACAGTGCGGCAATAGCAGTAGTCACCGCTTTGCTAACGACTTGGTCACCGCTCTGCCCTGGAAATGGTAAGTTGCCTAGCACGAAGGATGTCATTCCTGATCAGTGAGCGATTTCGATCCGCGACAGCCGAAACCAAACGTATATGGTCAGCCCTATTATGTACTTTTTTTAAGTATTGTAACTAGGGGGTAACGATTTAGTTCCCTTATGACTGCAATAGAAAGGCTAAAGGGATTGTAGTGCAGGTTGCCATCTATAAACTTGAACATACCGTCTAAATAAAAGCTAAGGGCAGTGTAGATAAATCTATGGGATGTCAGAAAACCGTTAAAACGGTAACACCCAAGGCGCTGCTAGTTAGCCACTATGATATTTCAAAGGATTCTTTATAAATAGAATTTTAGCGGATCGAGGTAGTTATGGTTGCAACTAGGGCAAGCCAATCGGTGGAAAGTTATCCACGAGGCTGTACGTTTTCGCAGGGGGATTGGGATGCGATCGCACCTTTCTGGTTTCCCATTGCCTTTAGCCACAACATTACCGACAGCCCGGTTGCAGCTACCTTACTCGACCAGCGCTTAGTCATTTGGCGCACTAGCCAAGGCGTTTCCGTCGCCAACGACATCTGTCTCCATCGCGGTGTGCCCATGAGCATGGGCCATCTCAAAGACGATCAGCTGATCTGTAAGTACCACGGCTTTCACTACGATGCCAGCGGAACCTGCACCCTAATCCCCGCTAATCCCCAGGCCAGCATTTCTCGACGGCTGTGTCTCAAAACCTACCCGGTAAGAGAAGCCTTCGGCCTTGTATGGACTACGCTGACCGGGGATGGCAGCGATGCTAACCTCCCCCACCTACCAGAATGGGATAGCCCCGACTATCAGCCGATTTTGCCTGACAGTCTTGATATCAACGCCGCCGCCGGTCGTCAGATGGAAGGCTTCCTTGATGTGGCCCATTTTGCCTGGGTACACCACGAAGCCTTTGCCGATCGCGATAACCCGGTCGTGCCTCCCTACACAGTCACATCAACAGCCCAGGGAATCCGCGCCGAATACACCAGCAGCGTCAGTAACTTTCCTAAGGGTTTACAACATCGAGCCCCGGCAGATTTTCAATGGCTGCGCGTATTTGACGTCTTTCTGCCCTTTGCGGCCATTCTGCGAGTACATTTCCCAAAAAGCGGGCGTCTCTGCATCTTAAACGCACCTTCGCCCATATCAGCGCGTAAAACTCGATTATTTTCCCCGCTGTGCCGCAATTTTGACCAAGACCAGCCCTTAGAACCAGTCTACGAGTTTAATCGACAGATTTTTTCTGAAGACAAAGAAGTGGTAGAAGCCCAGTATCCAGAAGATTTGCCCCTAGATTTACGCACCGAATATCATATTCCAGCAGATAAAACCTCCATCGCCTATCGCAAAGGCTTAGCAGAGTTAGGGCTGAGCAAAGCTTACACGGCGTAGGATAGCTCAGCTCTTGCACCTAGTGGGGAAGCCGCCAACCCGCCCTGCACTCAAAGTGACAGGACTAGCAGATTCAAAACCCACTAAAGGGGTTAAAGATCGCTGAAAGCTCTAGCTATAGAGCCCCATAGCCAAATTGTCCCTTCAGTGGACAACTCTCGATTAGCGTTGGGTTTTGAACCCGACGCGGGCTTTAGCTTCACAACCGACTGGGTGCAAGCTCTAAGATAGAGAAATCCATAACACCTTATTCCTCAATAGCATGAGGGCGGAGCGGAGCCGATCGCGAAGCGTCTCCCACGGAGTTAGCCCAGCTCAGATTCGAGTGCATTAGGTTACAAACCGTCTTGGCCACAGCTAGACTTCATGAAACCCAGTCTTGAGGAATCATGAAATGTCAGGTCAGACTATAGATTGGATCCGTACCACCTTCGCAAGTCGTTTAGCGACGCTTGAGCACCTGATGCAGGCAGCGCAAACGCATTTTACTGACAGTGCGTCGTTTCTTCAGGAGCGAATTGCGTCCGACATGCTGCCCTTTGGCACACAGATCGCGTTCACCTGTAATCAACCCCGCAACTTTGCTTTGTGGTGTGATGATCAACCTGCAGATAACCTAGACCCAGATGTCAGATCTCTGACGCAGGCATATGGGCACATAGCCAACACCAAGAAACTTCTCGCCGGGATTAGCATTGAAGATGAAAAGCTAGCCGAAGATGCGCGCATAGAGTTAGGGCAGGGCCTTTATCTAGAACTGTCTGGTAGCGCCTACGTCAATGACTTTCTGATGCCAAATTTCTATTTTCACCTGGTCACGGCTTACGATATTCTGCGCATGGCAGGAGTACCGATTGGCAAGCGGGACTACATGATGCATTTAGTGCCACTGATTAAAAAGGCAGAATAGTCGGAAATACGTGAGAAGGCAGCAACTTAGGAGCAGGGATTTAATAATGTGTCAGTTTCTCCCTTCCTGGGAGGGGTGCCGTAGGCGGGGTGGGTTTCGACCACTTGCGCTAACGGTCAACTCACCCCATCGCCCCTCCCAGGAGGGGAAATGTTATCCCGCTTTGCCTAAGCAAAATATGGAAATTATTAAATCCTTATTTCTTAGAGTATGCCGATGTGGTTATTGCGATCGCTACCGCCGCAGGTCAAGATTCACCACTCTGTACCTGCTTGCCAAACGGTGATGTCAAATTTACGTATTAGTGAATCAACATAAGCAGCAAGTTGAGCACTAGGTAAAAACAACTGAGAAACGCTGGTCTTTTCGAAAATACGACACCAGCGTTCAACAGCTGTTGTGGGAAAAAGTCCCTTTTGAAATATCCTTAGCTGACCTCTACGATGAGGTTGATTTTGCTCTAGGTAGATGAGTAGGGTGGGCACCGCCCACCAAAAGGCCAAAGCTCACTCTCCAGCACACTCAGCTATTGCCAAAATATTCCCTACCTCAAATCCTTTTCCCTTACACTGGCAAGCCCAATCACTACGATAATGTCCTTCAGCAACCCACTTATTAAAACTTGAATGGTGCCAGGAATGAGGACAGCTCGCTAGGCCATGCTTGACCGGATTGTAATGCACATAATCAAGATAAGCAGACAACTCTTCCTCACTGCGAATCGTATGTTCCCAAAATCGGCGTTGCCAAACATCACGTTCTCTGTGCTTACGTCGAGAACGAGACAGTCGCATCGGTGTTGCATTCCTTCCACGTAGAGCACGTGCGAATAAGACTTTGATTTGCCCTACTCGTTTTGAATAGTTACTATCCTCGGCAGGAAGGGTCCAGATGAAGTGAAGATGATCGGGCAAAACAGCAGCAGCCACTATCTCAAATGGAGCTTCGCGTTTAGTTTGTTGGATAGCGCGGCGAAGCAGATTAATATTATGCAGCTTGTTGAATAGTGGCGCACGATGGTAGGTGACCCAGGTAAGAAAGACGGTGCTACCGGGAATGTATACACGACGGTAGTTGGGCATCGGGGAAATGTTTTGTAGGTGCGATATTAGAATGCCCGTGATGTAGAGGTTGTGGTTTATAAATCTTTTTAGGAATAGTGGGCTAGGAGGAGCCTGGAGAAATGGCCACAGTTTTGTATAGAGTTGCCCACCCTAGGCTTGCTTGACTGTATTTGAGCCATGATTCTCTCTTACCGACAAGACTAACCAGCGAATAACAAATTAACTT
>JBCCHX010000116.1:0-12122 GCA_039028535.1 Cyanobacteria bacterium P01_B01_bin.77 | reverse complement strand
GGCATCCCGTCTAAAGCTTCCTGCATCAGCTCAATATCTTCTAACGCGCACCATAAGCGAGGCGATAGACTAGACCACAGCGATACAACCAATATCAGGTCATAGGGCGTTTTCGCATCCAGGTCAATCAGCTTACGACTTAGCACCAGATCCATTGGGCTCAAAGATAATCGAGCCGTAATCCGGCCCAAATAGGTCACCCGCAGACCATCTTCTTTCTTAGCAATGAATCCCTCATCTAGCAGCAGTGCTAAGGTCCCCTCTAGATCTACTTCAGACTGTTGGTGAGCATGGAGTGTCCGTTGGTAAATCCACTTCAAATCCTCAGTGCTCTGGGCCAATCCTGCTTCAATTAAATCTAAAAAGAACTGACTTAATATCTGGGAGCGACCAAGACGAGAAAAAACCTTTTCTGGAATTCCTCGCTGATAAGGACCATCATCCGCCCAGGCCGGTAACAATACAAACGCCTCTCCCTTAGTATCAAGTCCTGGTCGCCCCGCTCGACCAATACGCTGTAAAAATGATTGGACGGAGAGCGGTTCAAACCCTTCTCCATTAAACTGATACGTGTCATAAAGAATCACCCGACGTGCCGGAAGGTTGACCCCCATCTCTAGGGTGGGAGTTGCCACCAAGACTTCTAATTGTCCAGCTCGAAATGCCCCTTCAACCTCTAATCGTTCTTGGGGCCACAGACCTGAATGATGATGCTTAACCCTATATCCTTGTTGGCTAAGGAAGGTCTCTAAGGTTTCTGCCCTACGGCGTGTGGCAACAAAGATCAGCGTTTGACCACCTTCTTCACGCCCGCAAGCCAACCGAGAAAGTAAACAATCTATTTTTTGTTCCTCAGTTTTATATCGAAGAAACTCCGTTTCTAAAGAAACAGGACGAGTTCCACCCCGTAATACTCTTCCCTTTAACCAACTAGATAGCTCATCTGCATTCGTAAGTGTGGCCGAGAGACCTAAAACTTGCACAAAAGGATTCACCTCTTGCAGCCGCACAAGCAGGGACTCCAAGCGTCCGCCCCGCTGTGGATCGGCTAGCAGATGAATCTCATCCACCACCACTACTCCAATCCGTGCCAGCCAATCGAGATACAGCTTAGGGCGCTTTAAATAAACATCAAACTTCTCATGGGTTGCCACCAGAATTTGAACATCTCTTGGGTTCTCAGTTACTTCTCCAGTAAAGAGCCCAACCTTCAGATGAGGAAAATCTCGTCTTAAGACATTAACCTGCTCCTGAGCCAACGCCTTTAAGGGAGAAAGATAAACTCCCAAATATCCTTGCTCGGCCCACTGCTTCAAAGACTGCCGTGCTGTCCAGGTTTTACCACTCCCTGTTGGCATTACCAGCAGGGTACTTTCTATAGACTGTAGCAACCTTTTCCACTGCTCTACAGAGCAGTGGGCTAACTTTGGTGAAGTTTGGATTGTACTCGTCATAGTGCTAATTACACCCCGTCTTCCATAGCTGAAATTACCATTGCTTGATCAGAGCTTCTCCATGCTGTGTTAAAAAGTCACATGAACCTGTTAGCGTTGCTGAATCAAGGGATGAATCTAGGCGGCAGCGGCACCTCCCCAAACTTGAGATAGTGAATCAACAAGCGCAAGGCATGCTTCAATATCTCGAGCGACTTCGAATAACACAACGTCTTGCGATGCAAACGAGCTAGGTAATGCCGTAACCGTGTGTTCTCGCCTTCTACTCTCGTCATATAAGTAGGGCTTGCTGAAAAACTCAGTAAAAATCTCAGGGGTTATCCGGCAGCGCAGGCGTGGTCAGTATAGCCTTGCTGATAGTCGACGTTTTTAAACCAGTTATCGCTTACTCTTGCCACAAAGGGACGTATAGTTGCCCGATAGCTCCGTAGTAACCGAATCAATACCATCAACACCAAGCCAATAAAACGGCGTAGCCGTTTCTCCAAGTTGATCACTAAACAGGTGATGGCAATCATGGTTTCGACGGTTTGGGCAAGTTTGGCCATCACCCGTCCGAGGCCAAATCGTCGTTTGGCCCGACCAAACTTATCTTCGACGGCAACACGAACGCTCTCATCGTCTCGGGCTCGTTGTCGAAGGAGGGCTTGTTGGGTTTCATCGAGCGACGGTCGGCCTAAGGGCGGACCACTCAGACGGATGCTATGCCGTTTGCACCATCTCAAGTTCTCGCGTGTCCGATAAATCTGGTCGGCATGCACGGAGGCAGGATAGTGGCCGGTGCGGGTTCGAAACCGTTCTATCTGAGGTATCAAGTCCTCAGATTCATTGAAGTTATCCCAACTGAGATGGTCGAGGAACACATACCCGGCCACACAACTAATGGCGAATTTGGCTCCAAATTCCACTGGAGTCCCAGCTTTACCGCGAACAATGGGGCGCACATGGGGCTGTGAAAGACTCACAAGGCGGTCATCAATCCGTCGCTGCTTATGTTGATACATATGCTGTTGTTGGCGATACACCTCATGAATTACCAACAGAGTCTTATACTCCTGTGAATTCAGCGCTGCAAGCGTTGCGCCTGCTTCGATTAACTGGTCAATGTGACCTAGGTTTCGGCACGGCAAATAAAAGTCTTGGAACGATAGCTGGCTAGGGGAAGAGTGTCGGTGCATGACCCGCAATAGGTGCAAGGGTTTTGAGCATTTTAGCTACTTTTCAGTGCACTTAAGCCTATCTCAATAGTATGAAACCCTTGCTGAGTATCAAGGCTGGACTTCAACAGCAAACCCTACTTATCCAAACTTCTGGGCAATAACCGCTTCGCCTTGTACTCCATAAAAAGCTCGAAAAGGCCCACCACAGCAAGGCCTTCGCTATTTTGGGTATGAGGCTTGTACTTTTTCATGGTCAGGTCAAAGTTGCCCGACGCAATATCCAGCTCAATGATCGTCGCCTTTTGCTGTGCTACCTGGCGGTTGACCTTAGAGTCTGGAAGCCCTATGGATAAGGCGTATCGCTTACCCAGGTGCCGCTACCTGAGCCGCAATCGACTCTGATATTCCTCAACCGAGACGGTGCCTTTGGGCGATTTTTTTCGGGTTGTTTGTGGCATATTTCATACCCAACTCATACCCAAATGCTACCCAAACTGACCAAAAGTGACCCAATATTTTGATGAACCCACCCCATAAGGCAAGGCTCAAAAGGCTTGATAAATATGACAAAACCCGCTCAATGAGCGGGTTCCAATTAAATCGGAGCGGCGGGATTTGAACCCACGACCCCTACTACCCCAAAGCGTAAGCTTATATGATTGAAAGCTTTTCCTGTCAGCGCTTTCAGGGGTTAATTTTTTATAGGAGGCGACAAACTGCAACCATTCAGCATTGCTCTTTTTTTGATTTTTATCGCCATCCTAGTCTACAAGAAAAGTCCTTCACATCTCTAAAAGTCCTTCACTATATAGGTTTTAGCCCTACACATAGTCCTATACACTATTTTTCAAGTCCTACACATCGCCAGAAGTCCTTCACCATATAGGTTTCAGACCTACACTTGGTCATGGAAACACCGTTGACATGGCAGCAAAAGTGAAAGCCACTGATCTTGAAGGATTTGACCCTAAAGCCTCGAATGATATTTTGAGCATTTGAATTTCAACCACTCTTAGCCAATCGATAGCTTTGCTCTACTCGACCCCAACTGCTGGCGTTTCTTTCGATTTGACCCTAATAGATGAGAAGTAAGGGTCGCATATTACCCCTGGCACTGTATCGGCTATGAAAGGAGCAGCCCCAGATAGGGCAGTGGCCAGTAGATGCAGTGGTCAGTAGATATAGGGTGCCAGTCGATCAGCTGAAGAAACTGCTGCTGCAGTTGACTATGAGATCGCAACTCTACCGATTACAGTCTCTACGCACTGCGTAACCATCCAAATCAATCCCCTACTAAGCATTCGCGCCTTTCTTTCTGGAGTGGTTGCGGCGTTTTGAAACCTGCTACTGGTTGAACTGACGAATCAGAAAGTATCCGTCTCTATCGTGAAAAGGCGCAAATGGAATGGGAATTAGCGTCTAAAGAAGAAAACCTTTGTATATCAATAGTTTCAGGGAAATGGGGTCTCTAGAAGCGGCCTGAATCTAAAGAAGAACTCAATCGATAGGAATTAGCGTCTAAAGAAGAAAACCTTTATATGCCAGTGATTCCGGAGACAATAGCTCTCAAAATATGGCCTAAATCTAAAGAGACATCATGCCCATTGGGGGATATAGCTGCGATAGCGAGTAGATGTCACTGATGGATCAGCCGGTTTGATCAGCTGTGAGTCGAGGGCTTCACGGATTGCTCGGGATACGGGTTCCGTTTTCTTGTCGGGTAGCTGAAAACGTTTTCTGAGGGACTTATTGGTCATTTTTTCATTCATTACATACCTCAGGCAGCAGTGCTGATAAGTGGCCCGAATACGCTCGTCACGGTCCATCTCTTTGAATTCCTTATGGGCAAATAACACGACGGAGGTATGTAATGAGCCGATACGGATATCCGGAGCCGGTAACTGATAGTCTTCAGCCGCATTAACCACTCGGTCGAAGCCACTGCCTTTACGCTCACAAATTCTGAGACGACGCATCAGATCGGCCAGGCGCTCATTACGGGACTTGTCCTCATCGATGAATCGTTCCACATCAATGGGCGGAAGACCCAGGTTACTAATTTCTAGCCGATCTGAATAGAGTTCAATCCTGACTGAGGGACCGTCCTGGGCAAAATCTTGATGGATGAGGGCATTTGCTACTAATTCACGTACTGCTTCCTCAGGAAACATCTTGACTGATTCCCGTAGTGCTCCGCTGAGGACTTCACTTTGAGGAGCCTGGGCCATGATGAAATCTACTAAGCCCGTAAACCCAACGGCATAGCCTTTCCCTCCAAAGATGTCCATGCGAGTGTTGAGCTTGTTATTGTTTTCGTAGACGATGAAACGTGGTGCTTTAGGTTGCAGATCTGAAAAATCCTCAATGCGTTTGGCAAAGAGCAACGCTCCCATACGGGTTATGTTCCAACCACCAGTGGTGGCGATTATCAGGTGCTCTAGCTCTAGCTTGCGTAAAACTTCTGTACGAGTACTCGGATAGGTGCGATCTTGAAGATCGTAGTAGCTTTGGGTATCTAGTAGACGCACGATGTCTTCATCTGTGCAATTAGCTCTTGATATCCCACCAAGCCAGTCGGGTTGCCCCTCAGCAAAGATTCTGCGGAGCTGGTCCTCGGTCATAGGTACCAGGTTTTCACCAGAGCGCATGAGGTAGGCTCCGTCGTAACTATATGCAGTACCTGTGGGGCGAGATGGGATATGGAAAACTACAACTCTGCCATCGGGGTGATTGACAACTTCCACATCCACTCGAAAGCGCAAAACTGTAAATAGCTTTTCGGTAATGCTATCAGTGTCAGGAAATGCCGCACTGCCAACGACAGTGCGGGGACGGGAATCTGTAATGCCTAGTAAAAGGTGTCCACCGCCTTCGTTGGCAATAGCTACGCAATAACGGTAGAGCTTATTTTTGTCAAAGCTTCTCTTTGCTTCCTTGAATTCCAGCTTTGAATTTTCTCTGGATGTTTGCCGCCATACGTCGATTTGGGCAAGAGTAGTAACCATTGGCTCAATATATCCTTAGTCTGGATTATAGTTGAGCCTTACTCCCTGAATGGGGCCATGCTGCTGACACAGTCATTTATCCGTTTGCTGACAGCCACAGTGCTTGTAGTTCAAGCATGACTCATTATGTTTAAGTGTGCTAACCAAAGCAATTGACATTTAATCGATAGTGGCAAGAATGCTATGCTCTCAATGTAGAAACTTGTCTCATGGCCATTGATGACAAACGTCTTGCATTGCCTCAACGACTAATTCTAAAGCCTTTGTGCCTCCGCCGGATAGGGAAATGATTGCTGGGGCGAGTTTGGGAATATTGGTGAGGAAGAATTGGCGATCTTGATACGCCAAGGTGTGAACAAGGTTTTGCCAAGCATCAAAATCTGTTTCAATTGTTTTGAGCATGTGCACCAATCCACTCAGAGCTTTGGCCCGATAGTACTCATCCTGAATCGAATGAGCCATTTCTATGATTTTGGGTAGCAATAATTCCGGCAAATATGGAGCTAACCCTCTTATTGCCTCAGCCTGGTAACATTCACCCTGAATTGAACGAGTTATCTCTATAGCCTTAGGGAGCAATGATTCCGGCAAATATGGAGCTAAATCAACTATTGCCTCAGCCTGGTCATACCCACTCTGCATGGAAAATACTGCCTCCAGGGCCTCACTTGTTAATTCAGGCATATACTCGGCTAATGCACTCAGGGCCTTGATGCGGAGACTCTTATATTCAATAGCGCGTACTGCCACCAATGCTTCACTTCTTACTTCTGGCATGTATTTAGCCATGCTATTCAGAACATTGGCTCGAAAATACTTCTTCTGAATCGAGCGGGCTACTTCCAAAGCCTCTGTCCTTACCTCTGGCATGTACTCGGCTACCCAACTTAAGGCCTTGGCCCGATAATATTCATCCTGAATCGAACGCGCTATTTCCAACGCTTCACTACTCTTGGCTGGTATGTACTTGATTAACCAACTCATAGCGCTTTCCCTATGAAGTCTGTCCTGAATCGAGCGCGCTATCGCTAAGGCCTCACCTACTACTTCTGGTAAGTACATCACTAACTCGCTTAAAGCACGATTACGTAACTTTTCACTTTGGATTAAGCGCGTTGCTGCCAAGGCTTCATGTATCCCTTCTGGCACATACTGCGCTACCCAACTTAGAGCTTTAGCACGTGAATAATTATCCTGAATTGAGCGTGCTACTGTGAATGCCTCACTTATTACTTCCGGCAAATACTCTACTAGCTCAATCAATACACCAGCTTGGAAAAGCTTATCCTGAATCGACCTGGCTAATACTAAGATCTCTTTCATCAATGGTTCTGGCACATATTCAGCTAATTTTTCCAAGGCTTCGATTCGTTCAGGCGCATTCTGAATCGAGCAAGCTACCATCCACGCCTCTCTCACCACTTGTGGCAAATATGGAGCTACTTCAATTAGGATATTGGCCCGTTCAGATTCCTCTTCAATCAAGCACGCTACTGATAACACTTCCTCCAATACCTCTGGCACATCTGGAACAAATTTCATTAGAGCATCCGCTCGAGAATGCTCATCTGGAATCGAGCGCGCTATTGCCAATGCTTCTTCCAACACGCCCGGCAAATAGGGAGCTAATGAACGCAATGCTTCGATCCGAGGACGCTCATGCTGAATCGAGCGCGCTACTGCTAATGCTTCTTTTGTCAGTGAATCTGGCAAATATGGAGCTAATGAACTTAGAGCAACACTCTGTAGATATCCAGGTTGGATTAAGGGTGTCATACTCAAGGCTTCGCTAGCTATCTCTGGCAAATATGGAGCTAATAAACTCAGAGCATAAGCCTGTTCAGACTTATGCTGAATCGAGCGAACTATCGATAATGCATCCCTTATCAAAAATTCTGATAAATATGGGGCAACCCAACTTAGCGCATTAGCCCGACTCAACTCATGCTGAATGGAAGATACTATTGCCAATGCGTCCGGCATCAATGATCCTGGTAAATGAGGGATTAAGCTACTTAGAACACTAGCCCGATCCATCTCATCTTTAATTGAGTGCGTTAATAACAACGCCTCCTCTAACACTTCCGGTAGATAGGGAGCTAATAAACTCAGAACTCTAGCCCGATAAGTCTCATCTTCAATCGAGCGTGCCATCACTAATGCTTCCTTCAATATCTCGGGCACATATTCGGCAACCCCACACAGAGCATAGGCTCGATAAGTCTCACCTTCAATCGAACGCGCTATTACTAATGCCTCTTTCATTAACGCCCCTGGTAAATAAGGCACTAATGTTTTAAGACCCTCAGCTCTAATAAACTGATACGGACTTTGCCGTACATAGGCTAGTCCTTGAGCTGGTTGCCATAATCCCTTTTGTACAAGTGCTGCAGTTAATGTAGGAGGAAGATTTTGAACCAGGCTATTGAGAGATGTTGTAATCAGAGCATATCTACACTGCAGTGCAATCGACTCAGTCACATTCTGTTCATAGAGTCTCCCAGCGGCTTGCCATGCCCGAGCAGTATCGGTGACGAAATTGGCTGTCTGTCCCAACTGTTCGCAAATTTCATACCAACCATTTCGTCCGTCTGATGTTGATTCCTTTAGCAGTTGATGTATCAACCCTGGCTGACCAGATTGCTCAAAATGCCAAACTAAGTGACTGTGGATGTACCCATCTGCTGGAACGGTATGCCATAGGCCATCTTTTGTTTGATCCTGATATCGCTCAAGAAATTGAGAGTGGGCTGTTTCAACAGGGAGGCCTAATCCTGACAAATCCCCTAAATACTGCTCACTCGTTAGCAAATTTTTAGCAAAATCATGCACCAAGTCATGAATGCGATAGGTCGGTTTCTCACCAGTTCGTTGAGCCTGGGGTAACAGCAGCGCCCGATTTTTGAACCCTCGCAGCAACTTGCCTGCCTTTATGGGCTTCACTCCCCATAAGGTGGCCGCCATCTGTTGAGTTAGAGAGACATCCTCAGGAACAATGCCGAACCAGGCAAATTGCTCCAATTGTTTCGGGGAAAGTAGCTTAAGTGTGAGTTTGAAAGAAGCTACTAAACTGCGACGTTTCCGAATGGTTTCATCGCTTAAGGACGCCACATCACTATCAATATCCAGCGCTTCGGGATCCGCCATTTCGGATTGAAAGGCCTCTAGCAGCTCGTCCCAGGTCACTCCATCCTCAATCTGGGCCGCAGCTAATTCTAAAGCCAGGGGCAAATAGCCTACTTCTTTAGCGAAGGTCTCAGCAGATGATTTTTCTGCCTCAGATAATGGAGTTGGTAAGCATCGGGTGAGAAGCTCCAATGACTGCTGCTGAGTCATCAAATCTAGGTCGTAGCGGGTTGCTCCAACAATCTTGGTTTGCCGAGTCGTCACCAGCACACGGCACCCAGCCCCTGCGATGCGAAAGGGCTCTACATGTTCTGGATGCCACACATCATCAATAACCAGTAGTGCTTTCCTATCGGCTAGCAACGTTCGCAGGTGTAATGATGCCGCCTGTAGAGTAGTGGGATTATAGTCATAGTCTCCCAACTCTCGAATCCACAGGTTCACCATCGAGAGCATGTCTGGCTGCTGACCCAGGGTCACCCACAGTACCCCATCCGGGAAACGTTGTTGAATCTCGTCATTCTGGACCAGAGCTGCAGCCAGAACCGATTTGCCAATACCCCCCATGCCATAGATAGCACTGATCACTAAGGTGCCAGGTGTGCTCTCATCCAGTAGCCTGGCCTTAACTGCCTCGAAATGCTCAGGCCGCTGCACATAGTGCCGAGGCAGAGGTGGTGCCTGAAACGGTGCCCCTGGATTCAGCGTTTTGGGATATGGATTGCTGTAGGGCAGGGTTGACCTTGTCGAGCCTGTACTCGACGACTCTGGTCAGGTATTGATGTTAATTGTGTTGCCACTACCGCCCATGATGACCGGGCCTTGAGGGTTGTTTACCTGATTGGCTTCACCACCAAACACGTTCTGTACATTTTGCCCCTGGACTTGGTCGATCTTGATAACCTGCTCAATATCGTTGGCTAAGGCTCTCACCTGTTGGGCAAAGGCAGGATCTTCAGCCATTGCCATACCCAAATATTTGGTGACTGTATCCTTATCCGTTTCATCTCCCCGGTCAGCCCTGGCCAATGCAGCTTTAGCCTTGCCTTGAAACTTGGAGCCGATCAGCTCTTTCAAAGACTGTAATTTCTGAGTTAGCTGCTTTCGTGCATCCTCTGTCAACGCTTCGGTCAATTTACCGACAGCGGTTGTGAATATCAGGGTTGCGATCGTACCTGCAGTTAAAGGATCGGACATGGTTTAGGGAGCATGAAAGAACATCTCCCCCTGTTATCACCTGCCTAACCCAGATTCAGCAAGGCGTCTTGATGATTTTTAAGCCTTATAAAAAGCCCTTGTGCAATCACAAGGGCTAGTTTAGATATTCTTTCAATAGCCTGTAGGGCCATTGCTCAATAGTATGGCTTATGCAATACGTTCCAAGCTAAATAGACATATAAATACAGGGCATGTAATAAGGCTCTAGCTTACAGAAGCCACTATTCTAAGTAAGCCTGAGCTATTTTCATAAAATCAATATTCCTCAGATGGATACATCCATTCATAAATTCTGCACCTGGCTCTGAAAAGCTATTGCCAGCAACTGGAGTTTTAGGTAGCCAGAAACTGCTTTGGATCACTCTATTAGATTTATCTCTATCACTCTCTAAATACTTTTGTAGTAAGTACTCATATACAAACTGCTTACGTACACTACGATTTTTGATATCCTCAATATTCTTTTTATCAAGGAACCATTCCTCAGTTAGATACTTGACATCAATTACCTCAAAAAAACCTTTATATATGTCTTTTGCTTTTTCCATGAAATGCTCAAAGTTATCCTTGAGCAACTCTGACTTTGGACGCGAATTAGATTCTCCACGAACTACTACACAATACTCTCTAAGGAGAGAGTGTGTAATTACATTTCCTTTTGATGAGTTATGTCGCAAATTGAAGCTTACACTTAATGGTTGAAGAATATCATTCAGAAATTCATTCCAAACAGTTATTCCCTTTCTAAGAGCCAAGTAGAATAAGTGATTGAAAAAGTACATCTTGTGTAAATATTTAGAGTCTATAATATCATCTGATTCTATTTCCCAAAAAGAATGAAACTCGTTGCTTAGTGGTTTGTTTATTGTAAGAGTTCCATATTCATACTGATAAAATAGTTTTAGCCTTTCAAAAGTATGCTCACCTCCTGTCTGACCTGAGTATCCAATTCTAAAGCCAGAGCTGAACGTTTTATATCCATAGTCATTCCAATCTTTACTAGATATAAAATAAAGCTGATCAGAGTTACATTCTTCAAGCTGTTTATCGATTGAAATTAATAAGACTGCATCAGGAATCAAAGAAGAGGAATTAACCTTAAATATAGCTTTATTAGCATTCAAGGCTTTATCAGAAATTCCAGCATCTATCAGCACTTGAGATTTAATATATCGAGTGTCAACAAATAATAGTGATTGAGCGTTATGACTTTTAACCAAGTAAGTTAAACATACTGATTCCCAGACGCTGTGGAAATTACTAATTCCCCAAATCTGTCCATCTTCGAATTCTGTCAAATCTCCATATAGGAAAAGCTCTATTGCCTCATAGTATTTCCAATAATCATTATCTTTTATAGACGTATTTTTATCTATTATTTCTAATGACTCTTTAAGGCTTTTTAAGACTTCATCATAAGTGCTTTCAATAAAGATGCTGTCCTGACTTCGTAGATATTTTTGTCTAAATTTTTCTGACAATGATTGTATTTCTAAAGCAACACTTTCCCTTAGTTGCTGTTTTATTTCTACAAAGATATAGCAATACATTGAAACGATATCAGTAGCTTCAAATTGTATTGCTTGTCTCGGGATTAACATCTCATCAACATAGGCAGCGTTGTTAGGTAGATATATGGCTTGGTGTAAGTATTTGTGAATTTGACCGACATCAAATTTTTGCTTTTTTCCTAATCTATATTTTAGTGCTAATATTCTTAGCTCATCATAAGCATCTAAAAAATCCCCAATTAGATCGAGTTTCGAATAAAATATATTTTCATTGCCCTCTACATTGATTTCTATTTTAGAACCAAGGTTTTTAATAATAGTTCCATCTCGATCTTTAGCAATTTTCTCTAGGTATCCTTTCTCCTCACAAATATATTTAAATTCTTTGATTATTTTATAAAAATTGAAAAATAGATCTCGTTTTTCATCATAGTTACTCAGAAATTGATAATCTATAAATGAAAAACCCTTAGGTATAAAAAAATAAGTTTTACCTTGCTTTTTTTCTATGCCAACGAAAGAATAGTTGTTATTAGATCTTATTTCTAGTGCTTTGAAGTTTATCATTTGATTGATATCATTAGAATAAATCTTCGTCTTCAAGGTTCTTGCCTAAACCATTAATTGCCTCAAGAAAACTATAAGCAT
>JBCCHX010000115.1:0-12447 GCA_039028535.1 Cyanobacteria bacterium P01_B01_bin.77 | reverse complement strand
GACCAAAGTACCCGATAGGGTAAATTGATACACCTCGCCATTGATCCCACCTGCAATAAACAGAAACGGACCACCTGGTAAGTCAGCAAATGCTACTCCTTCCGAATCCGTGCTGCCTGACCCACCGGAACTCGAATTAAATTGGTTAACCACTCCACCCGGCACATCTCCGGCAGCTCCATTCCCATCCGTTTCGGTAATCACATCACCGCTCAAGTCATTGGAAAAGAAAAAGTGACCATTCGCCGGATTGTAGCTAATCCCAGTCGGCTCCACGCCACCCGTCGGAAAGTCTAATGTATTACCCGTATCAACCACCGTACCCGACGTCGTAAATTCCCAGACGTTAACTCCCTGGAAAATTGCAACCTCATTGACCTCTCCATCATCCAACACTAATGTCCCCGACGCGCTATCGAAGGTCACTCCCGACGGATCTGGACTCGGCGGACTCCACTGCGACGTATCCGTACGCTGCACAAAAGACGACACAAACGCATCCGCTTCTAATAAAGGTGACTCCGCAGACACGGAGGTAACCACCCGTATACTCTGCACAAACGGTAGACTTGCCGAAACTTGAGGCCTGACTGGCTGTTCAAACGATAGCTCGGTCACACCTCTCTCACTATCGGCCACATAGAGACTCAGCTCATTCGGATCGTCCGTATTATCGCCACTAAAGCCAAATACCAAACTTTCAGGTTTACCAAACTTAAACGGCGACAAATCTCGAACTGCTATCACCTCTCCCTTCCGCGTCAACTCAAACAGTTCTTGTTTTGACACACTTAAAACATGTAGAGTATCCGTTGTCGCATCAAAGGCAATCCCTCGCAGATTGTTGCCAACTTCTGAGGGTAACTCGAGTCGAGAGGCATTGGCACGAGTAAAGGTCCCTCTAGCATCAGGCTGAAGAACGATAATCGTGTTTGCGTCCCCGTCAAGGATATATAGGGTGCCATCAGGGGCTGTTGTAAAGCCCTGAGCATTGCGAATATCGAATGTTCTAATATCTATTTCAGTCTGTGTGGAGATATCTAGCCTACTGCTAGAATCTGATTCCACCAAGACCAGCGTGTTGCCATTGCGAGCAAGCCCTATAAATCGATTAAAGCGGGCATCAAAGGTTGTATTAAGCGCCTCAATTCCGCTTGGTAAGGTTACAGAACGAGTCGGATCCCTATCTTCATAGCTTGTAACGGCATCTAAAACCGTCGTTGTTGCATTAGCAGAACTCTCTCGTATATACAGAAACTGGTCTACCCGAGGGTCATAAACAAGACCACTTGGCCTGGCACGGCTCCTATCCTCGAACTGACGCTGTGTGTCATCCAGCTTTCGTATCTCTCTGACAAACCCTTTTTCCATAATGTCTTTGCTAATTAGCCTCGTTCAATACCGTTCTTAAAATGTTCTTATCGCGCTAAAAGCTAGACCCTCATAACAACTTTAATAACGAGGGCTTACTGAAAACATTCAATTAAGAACTAACATCGGCTTGACGTCGACTAAAGCGATAATTAATAAAAGCTAATGCTTCTTCTGCCCTAAAACTTATTTGCGGTGAATCCCCAACAATCAAGATCCAGCGATCTTTGATTAACCGAAGTCTCCAGTTAGAAAGTGGTTCCTTCGGCGCAATTTGCCAGTTCCCTGCTACATCCACCGTACACAAAAATCCCCAACCTTTTGCCTGATGAATTAAGGTTTTAAGCATGGTTCTCTCCAAATTTATGTTTGGCTAAACGTCGCTTTAATTTAAGCGCCCCATGGAATTCATCGAGCGTCTTGTAAAGACACCTGCTTATCTCAAGCTGCAACTATTAAAAGTGAATAACAAGTGTATGGGCAGATTTATCTTGTCCTAGTGATGGACTAAAGGGCGATGACTAAAAAGCAAAGGTTTTTTAGCATGCTGAGTCAGTTTTTTTTCCCATTCCAGTGCTGTCTTGACAATAACGCCTAAGTTGTCATACTGAGGGACCCATCCCAAAACGTTCCGAATCTTTTCTGAATTCGCAATCACACAGGCTGGATCTCCTGCCCGTGGAGCAACTTCTTGCACAAGAAACTTAACTCCCGAAACCTCTCGCGTTTTATTAACAACTTCTCGCACACTAAACCCTCGACCATAACCACAATTAAGGATCTCACTACTACCCTCCTGATGGAGATAGCGCAATGCATCAACATGGGCTGCAGCTAAATCTTCGACATGGATATAGTCTCTAATACCTGTACCATCAGGAGTCGGAAAATCAGTACCAAAGACTTGAAGACTTGGCCGTTGGCCCAACGCAGTTTGACAAGTCACTTTAATCAGGTGTGTTGCATTGGGTGTACATTGACCAATACGAAGGGCTGAATCAGCCCCTGCGACATTGAAGTATCGCAAGATTACATATCGGAGATCAGAAGCTGCCGCATAATCCCGAATCATTGTCTCACTCATTAACTTAGAACAACCATAGGGATTGATAGGTTGAGTAGGCGTTGTTTCCAAAACAGGATTTTGCGCCGGACTTCCATAAACAGCAGCTGTGCTAGAAAATACGAATTGGTTGACATCAAATGCCTGACAGCATCGAAGTAAATTTAAGGTATTCCGAGTATTATTGCCATAATAATCTAAAGGAGAACGGACTGATTCTGGCACAACTGTGCTAGCAGCAAAATGAATCACTGCATCAAACTGATGTTGAGCAAACGTATTCCATAAATACTCAACATTAGCTAGATCTGCGACCACCAGATCACCGTACAAGACAGCGGAAGCTTCGCCTGTAGAGCAGTTATCATAAACGACTATTTCGTAGCCTGCCTCGCCTAACTGACAAACAACGTGGGAACCAATATAGCCTGCCCCACCAGTAACCAATACTTTCATGGACTAACGCCCCTGCCTGTGCAATACAACACCAATAGTCTTGAAGGCTGTCAACACATCCAGCCAGAATGAGTAGTTCTTTATGTAGTAAATATCGTAGGCTAGCTTATGATAAGCATCTTCTGTAGAGGCACCATAGGGATAGTTAACCTGTGCCCAGCCCGTAATCCCAGGTTTTACAATATAACGAACATCATAATAGGGAATATCTTGCCTCAAGGACTGATCAAACTGAGGCCTCTCTGGGCGCGGTCCAATTAGAGTCATTTCTCCCTTGAGCACATTCCATAGCTGAGGTAATTCGTCAATCCTTGTCTTTCGTAAAAACTGACCGACCTGAGTAATGCGAGGATCTTGAGTCTGTGCCCATTGAGCACCTTGTCTCTCAGCATCTTGACGCATTGAGCGAAGTTTATGAATTTTGAATGGCTTTCCTCTCAGCCCCGTACGTTCCTGACTATAGATGATTGGTCCGGCACTTTCTAATGTCACAGCCAGGGCTGCCAACCCTAATAGTGGAGACGTTACCAGCAGTAAGCCACTGGCGACACACAAATCTACCAAACGCTTAAGCAAATTATTGATCGGATTATTGACTAACCCTGATCTAAAGCTGTAAGCAAACCAGTCTGCCTTTAGAAAGGAGGGAGGGATTTTTTTACAAAGTTGTTCGTGAAAGTCAATTAGGGTATAGACCGATACTCCTTCCAATCGAAGCTTCATCAGCTGTGTTGCTGTATCATCAGAGAGCTTATTGATGGAATCATCGACTAGAATACCTGCACAGGACTTACGACTCAGGGCGTCAAGGTTATCAAGATTATCAAACAGCGAGTCAGAAGCCCTATTAGCAAGGGAATAATGAGTTTCTTTATCATCGGTTAGAAAGACAAGTTCTGCTTTAGACTTGTAGGTCTGATTTTCACGTTCCAACATAACAGCTGTGTCATTACTACCTACTACTAGCCATCGACTTATTTTTTTCTGAACCTTAGTCACCTTTTTTGAAAGAGGCTTTAAGGGGAAAACAGGCTGAGACTTTTTAATGGTAGGCGCGTCTGCTAGATTAATATTCTGTACCATCGGTATGTGCACTCTCAAAAACTACAAAAGAACAACAAAACCTACAAGTAAGCTCTTTAAAGTTTACGGACTGGCTTTATGAAAGACATGTTGAAAAATATCTTGCTAGTAGGCGATCAAACTCTCATACTTGAAACGCTGACTTCTTAATTCAACCATCAGCGATAAACGTTAATAACTGAAGACTATACGGGTAACTACTTAGCTCTCGGGGAAATAACACCTGAGACAACAAAACTAGTTTTAGCAGCGATTTGACTCTCCTATACAGTGATACTAGCTAAATAAATAAATAGAACAATTTCAGCTAACATCACCAATCCCAAAACCTTATACTAGTAGCTTACTGAACTAATCCACTTTAGAATCACCTGAACAAATAAGTGCCTCCAGAGGTGACTACCAAGTTCAGATCTTAACCTAAAGCTAATAGAAATTAACCTTGAGTTAACCTCTCCTTAAATACATTTAGCATGATGACATTGAACAAAACAAGTTAATACTGACGAGATTAAAAGATTATTCAAGAAGCCATCTAAATAACTTGAGCACAATCACGTAGCATATATGTACTCATATCCTGACTTGTGTGAGATCTTTATGGAAGAGACTATCTGCCGCTAGGAGATAGTTTACTAACTAAACCGTGACATTAGTCATCGTGATAGCAAAACCTATCTAAGCTGTCCAAAGGGATAAAAATATGCATCTTCTATTTTCTGTGTTTCCAAAAAAAATAGACAAAGTCAAGTTTGTGTTGGAGCAACTCAAATATTATTTAAATATCTGTCTAAATAACTTGAGCAAAAAGGCTATTTTATGGATTTTAGAATAGCTATCTTTAATTCGACTTCATCCATTTGTACAACCGTTATAGGAGGGTAAAACTAGGATTCTAGCCTTTATTTAAGTATTTTCTGTATGTTACAGGGGATAACTAACATAGCTAAAAGGCCTGAAAAATCGTTGTGACTACTGTGCTTTCATGGGGAATTCTCTAACCATTTGGATAAAATCGAGTTTAAGCGTTGCCTTAGTTCCATAGCTCGCTTCATCTGGCATTTATAAAATAAGGCAGAGATTTCTATCGCACTGCTTGCTCTTAGTGAGTGATTTCTATAGTAAGCCAGAGCTAGCTTCACTTTAACTTCATATTTATCGAGGAAAATATGAAGTTACGGATAAGTTATCCCTAAATACAGGTCTAGTAGGTCTTAGTTTTGTGGTAGGTAGCTAGTTTAAGGTTAAGGTAAAGTTAAGACAAAGTTAACCTGAAAGTTAAGGCTGTTCGCAATATAGCTCTTACTATTGGTAAAAAGCTTGAGTTGAGAACACTTGCTTACCAATTTTTTCGAAGTTAGCTGACAGGTTTCCTAAATTTTTAGGATATGATGAACAGATTGCTGAAATTCAGATAAAATTGGCTTCTAGAAGCTGTTTTCTGAGGTTTTCGAAGAGATTATTGAAGTATCTTTGAGGCGCGAAAAGTGATATTTACTACTATACTTTCGCTGGTTATCATAGAGTTTTTCAATCACTACAGGTATAGGCGACCATACAGCAGTTTTCTAGTAAAGTAGTCGCTTTAAGAATAGCGATATTGGCTCCTATAGGACCTCTTTATAGTTTCTGATTCTTCAAGTGAGCAGGTTTTATAACTGAGAGAGTGTTCTACATTGTGTAGTATGTCGAGCAGTCTTAAATGCTATTGATCTCAGTGGGTGAGGTCGATTCTAGACAGTTATCAATAAACGAACATCTGCGTAAAAAGAGTTTTAGAGCTGTAGAAAGCTAAACCTCTATAATTTCAGGGCTAATTATTTAAAGATGCCCCTGGTTTCTGGAGGAATTGCATTATGTATTTTGACGGGATTCAACTTTTTGAAATTTTTGCGATATATAAAAATGAACGAAAATTATAATTCAGCATCAGAAAACTCTGTAGAGATAGAGGCAAAGATGAAAAAATTTTATGACTCCTTATCAGAAAAGGACAAACGACGTTATGCAGCGATCGAAGCCAAAAAAATAGGTCGAGGTGGTCCTAGCTATATTGCTAGACTATTTGGTTGCAGTCGCAATACTATTCTACGGGGGGCTAAAGAAATAGAGCAATTGAATCTGGAACAATTGAATCAAGCAGGAATTCGTCAAAAGGGAGGAGGCCGCAAAAGATTAGTCGAGACCAGACCTGATCTCGATGCTGCCTTTTTAGAAGTTGTTCAAAACCATACTGTAGAGAATTCTCTTACACAAGGTAGAAAATGGACTTATTTATCTCAAGTCGAGATCGCTCGTGAACTTGAGAGATTAGATTTTAAGGTAAGTGTTTCGGTGATTAAACAGTTGCTTAAGAAGTATAAATTCATCCAAAATTATCCGACGATTCAACATTCCTTAGACTCTCACAAGCAGTGACGCTGGAGAGTTCATAAGGCTCTCCAAACAATTCGACGAGCCGCTTGAATTGTATCGGACTGGGACTTGCCCGTATCAAGTGATATTACCAAAGTATGGGGATAGATCGGTACGATTGCTTGTTGATGTCTTTGTAAGACATACGCTTCATCTTCAAATTTCTGTCGATCACGATTGCGCTGTAGCGCAACCTTAAGGGGTACCGTCAATTGAACAACGAGATCAGGTGGTGGAATCTGACCGTAGATGCGATGCTCCAGCCTGGTTAGCCGATTGAATAGGCGAATCTTCCAGCTTGTCCCTTCAATCAAATGAAGGCGAGGGCTATCCATAGCACCGATGATTGTAGAAGGGTAGCGATCGCAAATCACCAACCGACCATTAACAGCCTGACGCCGGATCTCACAGGCCAATCGATAACGATCTTGGGCCACCAGCACAGCGCGTAGTGCATAGAGCCAAGATTTGGGAACTGCAGGTTGCTCAGCCTCACCCTTGGCAGCCTTACCCTTGGCAGCCTCACCCTGCTGCAACTTAAAATCCACAACACTCTTTCGATGCCTGCTAGCCACTTGGCGTAACCAGGGCAAAGCCAAATTGGGTAAATAATTTAACCCAGTCGCCGGAGGTTTACCCAGGTGTACTTTCCTAATCTGAAACGCCTGTTCTAGCCATTGGGTAGTACCATGCACCAATGTCGACTTACCCGTTGCCTCAGGCCCAACAAACGCAATTACAGCCCCACCAGAAGCCAGATATTTAGATTTACCCAACTTCCATACTCGTCTTATCAGCTTCTGGGCAAACAGCTGAAAGCGCAGGCGTCCTGTTTGAGAAGTGCCCAATCGGTTAAACGGACGTAACTGACGCTTGAGCTGGGTTGCCAACTGCCAACGATACCACCACGATTGCTCCTGACGTAGACAGATTAAACACTGATTAAACAGCTTTGGCTCTACCGTCGGAAAATATTCAGTGAGGATACGTGTATAGTCTGCCTCCAGGCAGTTCTTGAATAATTGAGTCAGTTCTGCTGGGAAATTTTCGTTGCTGCGCCACAATAACAGAGCCTCTGATAGATTGCCATGCTTGAGCATCATACGCAGTACACAGACAACGAGTTCTGACGCAGCTGAGGGAACTGGCATTCCGTCAACTGATTCTGTTTCTGACAGCAACAGACCTTCTAGGGGAAAGCTATAGTTTTTTAGCAGTGACTCACCGGTAATCAAACGATAATAGACATGTAAATGCACCAGTTGTCCTGTTGTTTGATCTAAGCCATAAAAATGCCAAATGGAAGGGCAGGATGCCTGCACAGGCTCAATGACACGTTTAAAGCCTAAAGACGCCACCAGGCTTTCAAATACTTGGGCCTGCTGGCGCTCCACTAAGAGATCGAGATCTCCTTCGCCTGATAGAGCCGCTTGCAAATAAAAATTACTTTTCCAATGACAATAGCGAATCCCCTGGCGATTCAAAGTTTCAATTAGTTTTTGAATATAAGCTAACATCTTTAATGACTAGATTTTTCAAAAGTTTACTGACGGCTAAAGCCGCTGATGGCTGATCTGAACCGGAATTCACCGATAGAGGCGTAGCTCCCGAAGGTGAACAATCTACTTTAAACCAGGTTGTTTGCAAATGATCCGAATCAAAAAACAACTCAAATGCCTGATGACTATGATTGACAAACATCGTGGCTGTTTCTAAGGTATTGGGCTGAACCCGTTTATGTCCTCTATTCAACGTACATTGGATAGATTGATCTAGATCAGACGTTAGCCATATAGATACGTCAGGGAGAGGTACCCATGCTGCAAATTTTTCAATGGCCGCTGAATCAGGCGAGGTACTTGTATGGGCAAATAGGGTATGCAAAATATGTAACGTCCCTTCATCATAAAAGATGAAATCACAGGGCTCTCTCCTATCTGACGATTGGTGGGCTGCCTGTTTGGTTAAACTCCAGACACCGATCAAAACATAGAACGTTCGCAACATGTACAGCGCAATCTTCCAGTCTTGAGCATAGCGACGGGTCGCCTGCCATGCCAACAGCAGCAGCTTAGGTCCTGCCTGAGTTGAGGATATATATCGTACAAAAGGCAACAGACTTAAGCCGTGAATTAATAAAAGCCTAATTGGGCGAGAGCGCACAAACGATAATCGATAAAAAGACAAAATTACGTCGTGGGCATCCAACGCAGTCAGCCCTTGCGATCTCAACATCGTCTTAAGCTGACCGACCAGTGTTGTTTTCCCTACACCAGTAACGCCTGTAAATTCAACGCTTAGGGCAGAATGAACCATAACAGGTTATCAAATTGATAGTGATTAGGAGATTTACGTTAAACTGAGAGAATCTACTAAATTATCTTTTACCATACACATACAATCATATATATAATTTGAGAGTAACTGTAGGGTGAATATTTATTTATTGTTAGTCAAACGATTGAAAAATATCTTTTGATCAGCTGCCTAGCTCGCATTTACAAGAATAATTAGATTCAAATCCGTTTTGATCGCTCTATCTCTCTAATCTAGGTAACTCCCTTTCAAAAAAATGAAGGCAGTATGGTTTGAATAATTGCTATAAAACTAATATGAAACTAAAGGTTCTCAGGTGGCCCTATCCCTACCGATGGGCATTTAGCTTTACCAGTGACACCGACAACACGTCATTGCAAGCAACTCAATTTTTTTATCAATATTGCCTGGAGCATCACCTCTATCCTACCAAAACGGTTTGGGCTCATCGGCCCCGGCGCACTTCCGGTTCTCTAAAGGTGATTGAGCCGGATCACTCACCAACATTGGAAGACTTAGAGTATAAACAGTACTGTCAAACTATCAAGCAACAGGGAATTGAATTCTGTCTACACGATGCTTCTGCTGGAGATAATACGCGGGCAGAAATCCTTGAAGCCTTAGAATCCTTTAATCAAACGTTTGATGATTATCCCAGGATGCACATCTGCCACTCCCATAATCAGGATCATCCTTATTGGGGCGAAAACCATTTCCGTCATCCCTTGCTGAAAAGCTTAGCCAAACTCCTGTACGGGAAAAAAGAGTTTAGTGGTGAAAAACCTAGTTCACCTTACTACTGGTCAGATATATGTCGTCGCTACATCGACTATATTCGGATGTTCAGGGTGCTCGACTTTAATGTACTTAAATACAACCCCAATATGCCTTATCACCTATGCGATAAGCCCGATGTAAAATATTGGTTTAGTGTTTCTGGCGGAGGGCATTATTTACTTAACAATTTGATCCCCCAAAAATTAAACCAATTAGCTCAGGAAGATGGGGCATTCATTTTATATGGCTACGAGGGTGAGTTCTCTGAAGTTGATGCTAACGGCATCAGACACTTTAAGAAAAATATACGGAATGCCCTAGATCTAATTTCTGAAAGACAGGATTGCTGGAAGGCCAACACCTCAACTATCCTAGATCGATGTCTGGCTATCAAGAATCTGATCGTCACTCGCCACAATCATGCCATCATTTTATCCAATCCAACCCGGATAGATTTAAGCGATTTACAAGTATCTATTAATAAAAAAAGCATCTGGCTATCTCCTCAGGAAAAAGTGCTGCCAGATGCTAAGGGTGTCTATCATTTTAAAGAACTCAAAGCGGGGGCCTGCTTGACTCTTTTCTATTCGGCAGAAGAAAGTGAGGTAGGCGATACTGTAGGGGTACCTGGCTGGGAAATCCTGAGAATGCTTTTCGAAGAAGGTAAGCATCTATTTTGGAAACGCTTGCTAAGAAAGATTTGGTGAATGAGAAAGTTACCAAAAATTAGCTTGAATCACTCCAAACATTTACCCAGTATGAGATTTCTGTTTAGACCAAACCCCAATCCCAAAAATCCCCATGGCCAATAATAAGCCTAGGACAGAGGTAGATTCTGATACCGATGCGGAGGCAGAAGCAGAGGCGGAGGCAACAACTAAACCATCGATGTAAAATTCTTGAGCCGTTCCATTCACTCCACCCGGTGCCACAAAGTCTCCATGCAAAAAGCTGAAGTTCGTGATAGCAACATCAGACGTAAAACCAATAAATGGGATGGGAGTAGTATTTTCAGTTGTGGGAACTTCGTTACCATCAAGGCTGTTAGTCAAGCCTAAAATATCGCTGACTAGAAAGCGTTCACCACTAACCTCAATACCAATATCTTGAAGATCCAAACCACTAGGATTAAATATGCTATCGTTTTGCAGCCCCAGAATGCCAACCCCCGATATGGGAGTAGCCGTATTGAAATTTAGGGCTAGGCCATCACCGATACTCACTGATGACGAATCGACTTCTCCCTCAAAGAAACCAGTGCCCGTGAGACCTGTAGGACCTGGATCGCCGATGCCGCCAACCAAATCAACAGAGAGAAATCTGCCGACCTCATTACCTCTAGAATTTGCGCTAAAACGTGATAAATCACCATCAAAAGATTCTATTTCAAATGAGTTACCCAAAAGGGCCATCTCCCATGCTGTCCGATCGGTAAATGACATGACAGCCGCTCGCACATCATCGGCTAAGAAAGGAATATAAACCATCGCAGCAGCTAGGGCTACTATAGGATAAACAAACTTTTGCTTTGACATAGACATGTGCTAGAAAGAGTATGAATTTGCACCCAAGAAAACGGCACATCTCCTATTCATACGTCTGCTGGATTCTTTGATGCAGATGACCAACCAGGATAATTAGCATGGGAGTAGCCGATTACTTTAGCATAAACTGTTTCATACCCTTGGAGCATGGCTGGTAAACTAAGTTTATCTGTTACCAAGGCTCTACATTTTTTACCGATATCCCTACGTTCACTCACAGGCATAGCACAAAAACGTTTAATCTCTTGGGAAAATCCTGCTAGATCATCAGGATCAACTAACGGAATAAAATCAACACCAGCAGCAACCTCTCGATGGGGAGGAATATCCGATAAAATGACAGGACATCCTGAGGCCATACCTTCAATCACCGCAACCGGTAACCCCTCACCTCGGGATGTGGAAACAAAGACATCGGCTTGAGCACAGTGGCGGAATACATCATCTCTACTCACTAACCCTGTCATCTTTACTCGCCCTTGCAGACCCAATGCTGAGACTGTTTCAGTTAACTTAGATCGGAGATTTCCCTCACCTACAAAAACTAGCTTTGCAGACTCCAAAGCCCCCTGGTGAAAAGCATTGAGTAATGTAAAAATATTTTTGATTTTGATTAAACGACCGACAGATACTACCGTACAATGATCTGTCTTTTCCAAACGATCAAGGGCTGCAATCGATTGATTAACTCGATCCGTATCGACACAATTTTGAACAATATGTTTCTTGCCACGACTTAACTGCTTTAAGTACTTGGGATAACTGTCAAAACAAGCGTTACTACAAAAGACTAACTCCTGAGCAAAGGCAAAAATAGGAATCATCAATAGCTGATTTCTCAGTTTATAGTTCTGATATGAATTCTGAATAACATAGAGAAAATGAGGGCGTACTTTTTGAGTGGCTCCTAAGAGCAATGTTGAGACAATGGCTAAAAAGGCGGTAATGGGCGCATGGGCTTGAATAACATCGTAGGATTCAGCCTGGATGGCGGCTTTAAATGCCTTAAAAAAGCCCCATAGCGAGTCATTGCCTGGATACCAGGTATTGATCAAATTATTTTCAGACTCTGGCTTAAAGTAACTACAAATGCTGATTTTGTGTTTTTTTGACATGGGTAAGCAAAGCTCATTATATTGACCGCAGGTCGCTCCGGTTCTAACAATAATGTGCAAAATACTCAACGAATGATTTAACGTATCCATCATCAATGTCCTTGACTAATTACATCAAATAAAATCATGCTGTTAGTAACAGCGTATGTTCCCCCAGAGATGACGAAAATAGGTCCGTCTCAAACTAGATATTGACCGCAGGTCGCTCCGGTTCTAACAATAATGTGCAAAATACTCAACGAATGATTTAACGTATCCATCATCAATGTCCTTGACTAATTACATCAAATAAAATCATGCTGTTAGT
>JBCCHX010000114.1:0-12548 GCA_039028535.1 Cyanobacteria bacterium P01_B01_bin.77 | reverse complement strand
CGATACCACAGTCACCGAGCCCAGTCTCTCACGAGACCATAGCGAACGCATGCTCAGCGCCTTCGGAGCTAACCTCACAGTCGATCGTGAGGCCTGTCGGGTGACATTACACGGACCTAGCCAGCTCCAGGGGCAAACTGTGATTGTCCCTGGCGATATCAGCTCAGCAGCCTATTGGATGGTGGCCGCAGCCATCGTACCCGACTCAGATCTGGTGATTGAAAATGTCGGTGTCAACCCCACACGTACCGGTATTTTAGAAGCCCTGCAAAAGATGCAGGCCGATATTACCTTAGAAAATAGCCGTGAGGTCACCGGAGAACCCGTCGCCGATATCCGGGTGCGGACTAGCCAACTCCAGGCCTGTACTATTGGCGGTGACTTGATTCCTCGCTTGATTGATGAAGTGCCAATTTTGGCGGTGGCCGCTCTGTTTGCTGATGGCATCACTCGGATTGAGGATGCGGCGGAGCTGCGGGTTAAAGAAAGCGATCGCATTGCCGTAACCGCCAGCCAGCTCAATCGTTTAGGGGCGTCAGTGAACGAGCTCCCCGATGGTCTAGAAATCCAGGGTGGGGCTAGTCTCACCGGCACTGATGTGGATAGCTTTACGGACCACCGTATTGCCATGAGCCTTGCCATTGCTGCTTTGCGAGCCAAAGGCACCACCACAATTAGACGGGCAGAAGCTGCAGCTGTATCCTATCCGCCCTTTGCCCAAACCCTTGAGCAGTTTGCACTTTGAGCCCCCCTTGGCTCTTGGCAATCTAGGCCACCCGCTCAAAATTACGCATCAAAGGCACTGTGAGTATTAATCCCGTTCTGTCTCGGGCACTCTAGGACAAATGTTGCCCTACCACTCGTTAATTATCGAATGGGATATCGGCAGCATCCGCCCCCTTGTCAGGACGACAAACATATCAACTATTTCAGCCGGTAGAAATCCCTTGGAAAGAAATTTCTATGGGTTATACATTGCCATGCTCTTGACTGGGTTCAAAAAGTAGTATCTATGCAAAAGATTTTACTCATTGGGTCATCAACGTTACAGCCAGCAATAACCGTACAAAGTATTGAGGCTGCTGGCTACAGTGTTGAACACGCGATCACAGGAACCTCTGGATTAGCTATGGCCCGCGCCCAAAATCCCAATTTAGTCATCTGTCATTGGGCGTTAAAAGATGGCAATGGTCATCAAGTACTGCAGCAAATGCGTCAGGATAGTCAGCTGGTGATCATCCCATTTATCTTGCTGAGCGGGCTCTATGACCACAGGCATCTTCGGCAAACGATGCAGCTAGGGGCAGATGACTGTTTGCTCTATCCCTTTTCCCATGAGGCACTACTTGATGCGATCGCAGCACGCCTTAAACAACAACAGGCAATTAGCAACCATTACCTCGGTCATTTACGACTGGCAGCCGAACACTTCAATCGTCTTTCTTACTACGACAGTCTGACCAAACTGCCCAATCACCTGCTATTTGAACAACACTTTACCCAGCTGATTCAAACCTCCACCGCACCAGTGGCACTCTTATCCCTGAGTTTGGATCGGCTCCGGCAGATTAACAACATTTTGGGCTATCCAGCCGGTGATAGCCTTTTGCAATCAGCCAGTCATCGTCTGCAAGCCTGTTTACCCACCAGCACAACTCTCGCACGTCTGACAGGCAATCAGTTTGCCATTGCGCTGGGTCACGTAGAACACCTCACAGTCGTCAAACAGCTAGCAACAGAGCTGATGGATGCCCTGAGTCGCCCCTTTTCATTACCAGGGCATGAAGTATTTATTACCGCTAGCGTCGGTGTCTCCATGTACCCTGACCATAGCCAAAACCTACCCACCCTACTGCGCCAAGCCGATGCAGCTCTGGAATATGCCAAACGCCAAAAAAGTAGCTATTGCCAGTTTTATCAATCCGATATGACCGTTGCAACTGAACATCAAATTCGATTAGAAACCTGGCTGCGCTACGCCCTGGAACGGGATGAATTTGAAGTCTACTACCAGCCACAGCTCAATCTACGTACAGGTCGTATTGAAGGGGCAGAAGCCTTAATCCGATGGCACCACCCCCAAGCAGGCAAAATTTCGCCAGGACTGTTTATTCCCCTGGCAGAAGAAACAGGACTGATCATTTCCATCGGCCAGTGGGTGCTGGAAACCGCCTGCCACCAAGCGCGCCAATGGCAGAATATGAACCTGGGCCTGCGCCACATGTCAGTTAATCTCTCCAGTGTCCAATTTAATCAAGGCAAGCTCAGCCAGCAGGTAGCCCAAACACTTCAAGCCATTGACCTATCGCCCCATCTGTTAGAGCTAGAAATTACAGAAACAGCCCTGATGCAAGATGCCGATGCGGCTATTAGAACCTTAAATGAACTAAAAGAATTAGGTATACGTTTAGCCGTAGATGACTTTGGTACCGGATATTCATCCCTAGGCTATTTACAAAAGCTGCCCATTGATACACTTAAAATTGATAACTGCTTTGTCCGTGGTGTTACCACTGACTGTAAAAATCAGGCTATTCTCAAATCAGCCATTCAAATGGGGCACGATCTAGGTTTATGTATTATTGCGGAAGGCGTAGAAACGTTAGATGAGCAAACTCTTCTAGAAAACTATCACTGTGATTTCGCCCAGGGATACTTGATTGGCAAACCGATGAGTGCGCAACGGCTTCAGACATATCTAGAACAGCGTTTGACCCCGCTCAGTTTAGCCTCATAGTTACGTCATAGGACTATATCCTCACCGTAATTTTGCGAGGGCGTTGGGGAAGAATAGATACACACCGTTCCCGGATTGCGGGTCAGGCAAAAATTTATGTGGCGACAGTGGCAAAAGGCTATCAACTATCTCCATAGCGTACAGACATACCAGGACCTGAGCCCTGATTTGTCCATGCGTCAGCAAGTCAATCGATTTCTAAGTCAGCACCGTCGCCCTCTATCCCAGACTGCATGGTGTGATGAATTTTATCAAGCCACCCGGTCTCAGAACGACATATTGCTATTTGTTTATCGCTCATTAGAGACCTATTCAGGTATCGAGTTTAATCGGGTCAGACCCCATGATCGTCTAGTGGATGATTTACAGTTTCCCATGGTGTGCTGGTTTGACTGGTCGATAACCTTTTGTGATGATGTAGTTGCTCAGTTTGGCATAGATATTAGCGACTGCTTTGATGAAACTTGCATTGAGACCCTGGCCGATTTGATTCTCTTTTTAGAGACACGACTCGAAAATGCATCGGCTGCCTTAAGATCCTAAGATTTTCTTGAGCAAACAGCAAGCAAGCCTTGCTAGCACTGGACAAAGTTTATTACAGACCAAGACTAACTTAGTGAAGTCGCCACAGCGTTGCACTAGAATATAATCGGCACTCTTACCGTATTAGTCTTGCCATGCCTAGAACTCAGCGTAACGACAACTTCATCGATAAGTCTTTTACGGTCATGGCCGATATGATCCTAAAGATGATGCCAACCAAAAAGCAGGCAAAAGAAGCATTTGCCTACTATCGTGACGGCATGTCTGCCCAAGCCGATGGGGAGTATGCCGAAGCCCTAGACAACTACAGCGCAGCGCTTGAGTTGGAAGAAGATCCCTACGATAAGAGCTTTATTCTTTACAACATGGGGCTTATTCACGCCAGTAATGGTAAGCACGACGAAGCCCTCGAAAAGTATGACGAGGCAATGGAACTAAACCCTCGCATGCCTCAGGCCCTCAATAACACAGCGGTTATCCACCATTATCGAGGTGAGCAAGCTGAGGCATCTGGCGATACTAAAGCTGCTGAAGCCCTATATGACAAGGCAGCTGTCTACTGGCTAGAGGCGATGCGGATGGCTCCCAATAACTATATTGAGGCGCAAAACTGGCTGAAAAATACGGGGCGGATGCCAGCGGATGTATTCTTTTAATCGGCTGGTTGAGGACATTCGGTAGAGACTCTACCCGTTATATACGCCCCCAACCCCGCAACTTTGGGGGCTTTGAGTTTGGAGCCCTCATTGAACAAGGGGCATTATCTACCCTAGTTTTTTTACGTATTCATCCATGATTGATTTAGAACAGGTTCGCAAGGTGGCGCTATTGGCTCGATTGGATCTGACTGAGGCAGAAGAGCAGCAGTTTACGGAGCAGTTGAGCGGCATATTGGACTATGTGCAGCAGCTCAATGAGTTGAACACTGACAATATTGAGCCGACCACTCGGGCGATTGAGTTAAGCAATATCACTCGTCAAGATGAGCTGACCCCATTTGAAGAGCGGGAGTCCATCTTAGAGATTGCACCGGAGCGTGAGGATGACTTTTTTAAGGTACCTAAGATTCTGGGGTAATCATCCATAGATTTGTCCTATTTTTTGTGGGGACGTTCCATGGAACGTCCCCACAAAAAATAGGACAAAAAAGTAGGACACCCATGACCTAATCGCCTAAAAACCTCAGGTAGTCATTACTCATTTCTTTAACAGCTGACTCATAGAGGCGCTTGCCGTGGTCAACGGTGGCTAGATCCGGGTTGGAACCCATGCGTCCATCTGGATAGAACCGACGGAAGTCGGCAGCGCCATAGATACGGTGACCAGAGGGAGCTACTTGAGGCTCCAAGGGTGCGGATTTGATGCAATCAGGATAGGCATATTGGGTAACGGCCACTTCGCTGGGAGTAGCATGGGACCCTTCCTGGTCGCCGTAGAGTTCCTTGGCTAGGGTGTAAACAGAGCGACACATAAACCAGTTAGCAAGTTTGCAGCGTATTTGATCGGCCCCAGCAATATTGAGATCGGCCAAGGTGGCATAGGTTTCAGAAAAGGCGGCTTTGAGGGTGGCCATGTTGCCCCCATGGCCATTAAGAAAGTAAAACCGGGTAAACCCCGCCCGAGCTAGGGGCTTTATATAGTCTTGAATTAATGCAATGAGGGTACTGGGTCGTAGGCTCATGCTGCCAGGAAAGGCAGTGTGGTATAGTGCCATACCCACATTGATAGTAGGGGCGATGAGGGCTCCGGTTTGCTCACCCACACCGACTGCAATCGTTTCTGCGCAGATAGCGTCGGTGCCAATCAGGCCCGTGGGACCATGTTGTTCGGTGGAACCGATTGGCAAAATAATGCCTTGCGATCTCAATAAATAAGCCTCCACATCAGGCCATGTACACAGCTGTAATTTCATAATTGATCTGCGTCACCGTTAGCGTGCCGATTTCTAGGTGGTCAAATTTCATTACCCTCCCTTAAGCTGGACATAAGTTGTGGCTACTGGCCACATGGTCGCCTAGATGACGGGTAGATTTCTATGCTACATCGCAAGATATACCAACTCTCCTGCGACGGTCGAGAGGTGTGGGTGTTTTTGAGAGATCAGCATCGCTGGATTGAACGAGCCAAAATTTTGAATATTGAAGGTGATCTCGTCACCCTGCGTTATGAGACCGAAGAGGACGACGAGTGCTGCTCTTGGGAAGAGATGGTTCGCCTGGAGAGTATTGGAGCCATTCAGCAAAAGCTCGCCACTGTCCCGAAAAAAGATCAAGAAATAGCCATTTCAGACGATTGTCCCACCTCTGAACAGATCCACGAGTAGCCGCGTTGGTTCTAACTAGGCGACCGAGGTTGAAATTCTGGACAGTAGCCGTCGGGAGCAACAATTTTGCCAAATAACGGTGACTGGGTCTGCTGACAGCTACGCTGCTGGTAAAACTGGCAATTGTCACAGACAGCTCGATCGGGAGCTAAGCGGTTGGTTATGGCTGTCAGTTCAGACGGGTCCACCCCGCGCAGCACTAGATTTTCACCTTGCCAGTGGGCTTCGATGATGCCGGTTTCAGCAAAGCTTTGCCAGCGGACATCAGCGGAAATAGTAGGGGGCAGCTGGATAGAGGCTTGGGTCGGAGAATCATTAACCGTGCCCTCAAAGGTAAGCTCCTGAGGTGGGGGCGGCGATGAGAACCGCGTCCCCAAAAAGAGGGACAGGGGATTGCCCGGTAGGGGAATATGCAGCTGGTAGCGACTATGGAGCGACTCTAAATTGGCGAGGGCGCTGAGGTTCTCTAACTGCCCATGGACTAAAACCACATGGCGAGGACGGAGATTGTGGATCAGCTGAGTGGTACCGTCGCCATCACAATGGTTATTAAGTTGGTAGGTTTCTAGCTGGACGGTGCCCGATGTGGTTGTATTTTTGAAGCTATCAAACCAGTCGTAGGTTGGGCCATAGGTATTGATTTGGGCTTGCCATGCGCTTAGATCAACTCGTTCTGGCAAAAAGACACTCCAAGGACCCCGGTAACGCTGACAGTAGAAGTCAGCCGGTGTGGCTGGATGCACCAACAGAACGGCAGGGGCTGCGATGGTACTAGCCTCTGCAGAGTTGAGCAATTTGGACAATGGTTTAATAGTGGGATTAACTCGCTCATCCCAAAAAATAGACTGATGCTGGGCAAAGTTTTGGACATTGCGAGGAAAGGTATCGGGATGGTGCTCCAATAGATGTAAATAGGCATCACAGCTGTCGGCAATAGCAGGATCCACCCAAATGGTCAGGGGCTGCCCGGTAAAATGGTAGTGACTGCGCCAAAGCATCAATAACTCCTGCCCCAGCCCCACCAGGGGTACAGGAAACACGACACAGCGGGACTGGTCTAGGTGATATCTCAGCCGCTCTATCAGTTTATTTTCTTGGTGTCGACGATTAGGGTAATGTGCTGCCCCCAGCGTGCCCTCAATGATCAGAACGTCCGGATTTAACCCTCGTAGCGCAGACAGCGGCAACCCTTCCACAAGCCGAGTACTGGAGAGAAAACAATCGCCTGTGTAGAACACTCGACGGGACTGGTTGTTTTGGGCATATGTTAGTAGCACACAGGCAGCCCCTGGCAGATGCCCCGCTGGCCATAGCTCAATAGTCAAGTTGGCGGCCACCTCCATGGGAGTACGCCATGGCAATGCCTGGAGGGATGAGGCCAAGTCCCTATCCGTTAACAGCGCGATGGTTGCGACTGTGGCATAGATGGGTACATGGGGCCATCTATGCTGAAACAAACCCAACCCACGCCCATGATCAGGATGGGCGTGGCTGCAAACTACTAAATCTGGTGGCAGCGAATGATCTAGGGAGTCTAAAGTACTTAAGCCGCAGTCTAACAGTACCCGATGCGGGCCGATGGATATCCCTAAACTAATGCCTTCATACTCATGACCGACACCATAGGGATAACAGACGACGGTGTCTCCATCGGTACTACTTGTTGATCCCGGCGGTGGCAAAACAGCATCAGCCCCCATAGGCTCTGATGGTAACGGTACCTAGTGGGCAGAGCCATTACCATGGTAGTCATCAGAATCATAAAAGCCATTCTGGGTGCCAAAAAACAGACACGCTACTGAAAAAACAATGGCTAAAACTGGCAAAATTGCTTTGATATCCACGGATGGTTATTCCTTAAGTACAAACTGAGTGAAAACAACTCTATAGGCAGCCGGACGATTGGGCAAAATGACCAATCCGTTATTGGATCCTAACAAGTTCATTGCGGATTGCAATCCTAGACGATAGGACTGTTACATAACTGTCATTTACTGCAATATTACTTGCTGAGTCCAATGATTACTGCTGAATGGTGCGATCGCAATACACTCCAGGTAGCCCCTGACCTGGTCGGTTGCACCCTGGTCCGTCAGCTTAAGGGCAAGATCCTACGAGGGCTGATTGTCGAAACCGAAGCCTACTGCCCTGACGACCCAGCCTGCCATGCCTATCGAGGGAAAACCACCAGTAACGCCGCCATGTTTGGACCACCGGGTCACAGCTATGTTTACCTGATTTACGGCATGTACCACTGTTTTAATGTGGTGACCGAAGCCGCTGATACGGGCAGTGCCGTCTTGATTCGTGCTATTGAGCTGAGCGAACTACCGCCGGGGCTAGATGCCAAGTATGCCAGTCAGGGCCACCGAGTCGCTGCCGGGCCTGGCAAGCTCTGCCGCACTCTCTCTATCAATCGCTATCATAACGGTCTGGCTCTGATCCCACCACAACAGCTATGGCTCGAACACCGCTCCCCCACGTTTCAACAGCAGCTAGACCAGGGTCAGCAAACCCTAGTCCAAACCACCCGCATTGGCATTTCTAAAGCAGCTGAGCGCCCCTGGCGCTGGTATCTTAAAGACCATCCCAGCGTTTCTAAGACTTGAGCAGCTACAGCACAATTTCCTTACCGCGATTAGTAAACTCCACCTGCTCTACTTCCCAGGATGGGTTCTGCATCAAGGTTTCTTCCAAACCACCAAACAGCCCCTGCTGTTCGCAGCTAGACAGCGATAAAAACTGCCGCTCAGAATCTTCTGCCAGCCGGAGGTCCACAATGGCCTTGCTGTTCTCAACCTTGACTCGGTAGCCCGACAGCTTAAAGGCTTCAAATTCATGGCGATCGAGCACCTCACCCACAGCCTCAGACATAGGTTCTGAAGCTGAGACCTCTACCGATTCCGCTTTAAAGCTGCTGCAGCTGTCATCCATTACATAGATCGAAACCGCTACCGTTTCAGGCTTTGTCTGCGTCTCAGAAGCGGTATCATTCGCTTGGCTTTCTACAGTGGGGGCAGCATCTGCTGTTTCTTTAGACTCGTCAGCGGTCGTACCTCCATCTTCTACCGTTCCCTCAGCAGGAGTTTCTACGGCGGCTGGCGGTGGCTCAGCAATGTCGGTGGCACCATTACAACCTGCAATGGTCACCCCCACGGCCACAAATAAACCTAACAATACCTTTGGGAACCGCACCATCGAATGAAATACTAAGTAGAGCTTATGTTCATATCCTACAAACTGAGGTATGCAACTGTCCCTAAAGTGTGACACTTTGCATAGTCTCAAACGCTTTATCCCGTCCCCTTATTCAATTATTGGCTGTTTATGGCCGACAATCTTTGGAGTCGTCGCCACATTATTTCGTTAGAAGACTTCACCCCCGGTGACTATCAAACCATTCTCCAAACGGCGGCTAGTTTTCGTGAAGTCCTTTCCCGTCGTACTAAGAAGGTCCCGGCCCTACAGGGACAGGTAATTACCAATCTTTTCTTTGAACCGTCTACCCGGACACGCAGCAGTTTTGAGCTAGCGGCTAAACGGTTGTCTGCAGACATTCTTAATTTTTCTCCAGGTAACTCATCGCTCAAAAAAGGAGAGACCATCCTAGATACGGCCAAAACCTATCTGGCCATGGGAACTAATCTGATGGTCATTCGCCACCAACAGGCGGGGGTGCCTACCATTATTGCCCAAGAGATGGATCGCATTAATGCTGGAGTAGGGGTGCTAAATGCCGGTGACGGCCAGCATGCCCATCCCTCTCAGGCTTTACTAGATTTATTTACGATCTGCAGCAGCTTGGAGGCGGCAAATCCCCAGGTCAAGCACCTCCAGGGAAAAAAGGTCGTCATTGTGGGGGATATTTTGCACTCACGGGTGGCCCGTTCTAACATTTGGAGCCTGACGGCCTGTGGGGCAGAGGTGCATCTTGTCGCTCCCCCCACCCTGCTGCCCAAGCATTTTTTGGAGGCGTTTGATCGGCCAGTGAGGAATAATGATAGGGCGATCGCCCCCCCCGCTCGTCACCTCCATCTTCACTGGCAGCTAGAACCCGCGTTAGAAAATGCCGACTTTGTCATGGCCCTACGTTTACAGCATGAACGCATGAGCGAGCATCTGCTCCCTAGCTTGCGAGAATACCACCAGCAGTTTGGCATTACTCGTGAGCGGTTGCAGGTATGCCATCCCGCTGTAAAAATCATGCATCCTGGCCCTACTAATCGAGGGGTGGAACTAACCTCAGACTTGATGGATGATCCCCAGCTCAGTCTTGTTCCCATGCAAGTAACCAGTGGTGTGGCCACACGTATGGCGCTGCTATACCTGATTGGGGGTGTTAAGTAGCTAACTCAAAAACTGGTTGACCATTCCCATCACCACCAATCCAGTCACCAAACCAACGGAGCCGCTGCTGTTCAATGTTTTTAGATTGAGTTTAGGTAACAGCTCATGGAGCACAACAAATACCATCGCTCCAGCGGCCAAAGCCATTCCCACAGGGGCAATCGCAGTGCCTAGATCCACCAAGGTTCCCCCCACAAAGCCGCCTAACGGCTCTAACCAACCCGATAGAATTGCTGCCCCCAGCGCCATTCCGACACCATAGCCCAGCTGACGTAACGCCAGAGCCACCATCAATCCCTCTGGCAGGTTCTGCAATGCTACGCCAATGGCAATATTGGCATTTTGAGTCGAGGCAGTACCCAATCCTACCGCCAATCCTTCTGGGAAATGATGCAGAGCAATTGCTAAAACGAAGAGCCAAACATGTTGGGTGTGCGTCTGTTCTTCTAAAGCGCCCCCAGGTAACAGCCTCTCCAAACCATAAAATATGACTGCACCTACAGTAGCTGAGCTGATAATCTCACTAGTGCCCACACCATAGCCAGCTGACTGACCCGCTAGCTCCCAAGCCGGTATCAACAGTGAAAACGCTGCAGCTGACAGCATGATGCCACTGCCAATGCTTAGCAATAACGTCTGCCAACGCTCGCTTAGCTTTGAGGTAAACAATACAGGAACCGCGCCTATTCCCGTACCAAAGCTAGCCAGCAGACTGGCTGTTACACCGTTACCCATGGCATCGGACGCGATATTAGACCATGATTGCGAGAGCTGTTCCATGGACTACCTCCAACTTAGGCTTTTATATTAACTCGAACTCGTTATGAGTTTAAGTGAGATGGATCACCATCATCGCCATGACACTGCAGGCGATATTATTGATAGTCGGAAAGAGTTGGTGCTGCGGTTGCGGATTAGGCTTGACCTAATCTGAGGAAAGTCCGGGCTCCTAAAAGGTCAGGCTTGCTGGGTAACGCCCAGTGCGGGTGACCGTGAGGATAGTGCCACAGAAACATACCGCCAATGGGTCAGGGCACGCCTGGTGCTTGTCCTGATTACAGGTAAGGGTGCAAAGGTGCGGTAAGAGCGCACCAGCAGTATCGAGAGGTACTGGCTCGGTAAACCCCGGCTAGGAGCAAGGTCGCAGGGGTCATGGTTGACCTTTTTCCAGCCCCGCTTTTGGTGTACCGCTAGAGGCAACTGGTAACAGTCGTCCCAGATAGATAACCGCCCGTTAACGTCAGCTATTGACTGACATTAGCGAGAACAGAACCCGGCTTACGGCTGACTCTTTCCATTCTTTCGGGTTTTATGCACACAGGAGGGCAGGCTATGCCTGCCAGATAGCGGTGAATGGGCAGTAGCCAAAGGGTGATGAGCGCACAAGCAAATAGGCAAAGGGATGAAAGCAGTGGGCAAGAGGTATTGGCAGATCGCCGCCGCCAGCAGCTGGCAACATTTGTCACCACATTAGGCTTGGTCGATAGTGCTTTGGTGCAGTGGGATCTGCTGCATCAGGCGCTGGTGGATATTTCGCGTTCGGCAGATCAAAATAACGAAGTATTGGAATTTTTGGGGGATGCAGCGCTGCGGTTAGCCGCAGCTGAGTTTTTGCAGGAAACCTATCCCAAAATGTCGGTGGGAGAAATGGCAGCAGTGCGATCGCAGCTGGTTAGCGATCGCACCCTGGCAATTTTGGCGAAAGACTATGGCTTTAGTCGCTATTTACAAATCTCATCCAGTGCAGCAGGGGACCGGGCTGGCCAAAATTCTCGCCTAGCTGATGCCTTTGAAGCGGTGCTGGGGGCACTTTATCTTAGTACTCACGATCTGAGCCTGATTCGCCCCTGGCTGGATGCCCACTTTGAGCGGCTGACCAACGCTATCAAAAACGACCCGGCCCGCCACAACTACAAGGCGGCCCTCCAGGAACTCACCCAGGCCCATAGCAAACAGCTGCCTGAGTACACCGTCTCGGAAATTAGCCAGCGCCACGGCGATCCCGAGCGTTTTTATGCTCAGGTCCAATATCAGGGCAAGCTGTGGGGAGACGGCAAAGGTCCCTCAATCAAACAGGCTGAGCAGCGCGCCGCCCAGCAAGCCTATGAGCAATTGAAGCCAATGATTACTCAAAATCGATTACCAAAAACTCAGCAGAATCAGTAAGAAACGCGGCAATGGAGCAAAACACAGATCAAATTCAGCTGGCGTTGATGGGGCTAGGGCGTTGGGGCACCCACCTACTGCGCAATTTTTTGGCCCATCCCCAAATTCAGGTGCGAGCCGTGATCGATCCGCTAGCGAAACAGCTGGCAGCCACAGCTAAAAAATTTAACCTAGATGAGTCTGTAGTTTTGCTAACCCGCTGGGAAGATGCCCTGGAGATAGCAGGGTTAGATGCCGTTGCGATCGCAACACCGGCGACCACCCACGAAGCCATTGTTACAGCGGCCCTCCAGCGGCAGCTCCATGTCCTGTGTGAGAAGCCGCTCACCCTTAGCACCCAAACATCTGCTGCCCTCTGCACCCTAGCTCAGCAGCAAAATCAACAGCTGTTGATTGACCATACCTATCTCTTTCATCCCGCCGTTACCGAGG
>JBCCHX010000113.1:0-12712 GCA_039028535.1 Cyanobacteria bacterium P01_B01_bin.77 | reverse complement strand
TCAAAACCGGGCTCTGGTTTTGACAATGATGATTTTGACCTTTAGTGCTCTTGATTTTTTGGGTTTGAGCTATGGCCGATATTCATTTGTTTGGCGGCGAGAAAGGCGGCGTCGGAAAGTCCTTCGTGTGTAGAACTGCCATCGCCTACCACTTGGACCGCGAGATCGATTTTGTCCCCTTCGACTCGGATCGATCTAATGCGGATGTCTTACGGATTTATGGGGAACCGGCGGGATGCAGGCAAGCGATTCTATCTGAAGCGGAACGCTACGACGATGCCGCCAATGGCATCTTTAATGCCGCCCTCGAAGGGCATCGGGTATTGGTTAACTTACCGGCGCAATCCATGCCCGCCCTAACCCAGTGGATTAACGATAATGACCTGTTTGAATTAGCCGATGAAACCGATGTGTCTTTTGTGAGTTGGTTTGTCTCTGACTGTGGCCTGGATTCCCTCAAGCTATTTGGGGAAATGCTCGATGCCTTTGGTGATCGCGTGCAGCATGTCTTTGTCGCGAACTATGGCATGACCGAGCGCTGGGAACGGCTCAAGGATAATCAAACACTGATGGACCGGATGCGAGAAGCCGGGGTCAAACTGGTGAAGTTTCCGAAGTTTGTGGGCCGAGCAGTTCGGGACAAAATTGATGAGCAATCCCTCACCTTTGAAGCGGCTAAGGGCTCCGATGAATTGGACCCTATCGGCAGGCAAGGGGTGAAGTCATTTCTGCGAAAGTCCTTCGAGCAATTTGATGCGACGGGGGTCTTTGCGAATGGTCAGTAGCAACCTCGGAAATCGAGATAAGGGCTATGGTGACGTCTTGAATGATGGTCGCGGCCGCGTGTCGATGTTGGACCGCGCATTGGAAGGGGCCACGGCTGAGGCGAAGGCCCGAGTGCGGGGGGTGCTCTTGCGCTATGGCATCGATGAGGACAATGAGTTTTTTATGATCTTTGTCGCCATCGGGCACCTCCTGGTGCTGGTGGAGGAAGCCCCCGAAAATTGGCAGGCATTTTTTGACGATATCTATGGGGAATTAAATCAATGGTCGAGCCAGAATCGAAAGAGTCTCGAAAGCCTCAAACTACACACTCAAACCTCAGCCGAACTGATTCAGAGCTTGCGGCTACTGATTGCCTCATTGACGGCATCCGACGAGAAGTCGAACAGAATGCTAATGACGCTCAGCAGCTTCGAAGCGAAGTTGAGCAGTATCGACAAACACTCGGTCTCGGCATCGGAGAACAGCAAGCAAGTCGGCAACCGACTCGACCACACCAACCGACACCTCAGCGATCTCAGCTACCTCACAAATCAGCAGACCTGGATATCGAGCGTTAACACCGTCTTCTCGATCTTGCTGACGCTGGGTTGGTTATTTGCGTTATGGCAGCTAACGACTCAGATTCAGGTGATTCAGCAGCTCAAGGCTCAGCAGCAGGACCAGGCGGAGAAGATGGAATGGCTCTTGGAAAAGGCCAACCGGGCAGAGTGTCATCAAGGCATTAAACCTGCCGATGATCCGCAGTGTCAGTAACATCGACAAGGTGAGTCAGTATCTAAGGGGCTACCGCAGCGTCCTACAATACTGGCCTGCCGAGCTAAGCCCGATTCTATACATGGGCTGATGCTGGAGGCCCGACCCTGGGGGATAACGTACAATCGCTCTCAGATTTAATGCGACGTGCGCCCATGAGTTTTGCGCTATCCTCAGACATCTCCTACCATCAGCTACAAACGAAAAACGGCATGGTCTATACCTTTAGGCATCAAACCTTGGGAGAGCTGGGCCGCATCATTATCGAGGGCACCCCGGACGGGCAATGTCGCATTTCCTCTGATGTGGTGGGAGACTCGGCGGACCCGATGACGGCAAAACGGGAGGAGATTTTCAGACCCCTGAGTGAACAGCTCACCACGGCGTTAGATGCGGCGCTGGGTGATCGCGGCAAGGGAATGACAGTACCGCCCAGCTTCACGGCAGTCGGTCAGCCTGAAGCGATCGCTCACACAATAGTCCCTTGCCCCCGCAGCGGCAAAGGCATTGCGATGTTAGTGTTTGCGGACCACGCGAAGACAGAGGCGGATATGGAGGACTATGCCCGTAAGATGTTTCCTCGATACAAAGAGCTGAACCTGCCTACCTGGATTATTGGGCCGCCGATGGGGGTGCCCACCGACGATACTCCAGCCATGACCTTGAAAGTCTGGCCGAAGCGCAAGCCGTTAGAACATCTATCGCCGAATCAGGTGAATGCTCTGTTGGATAAGCTTATTGCGAAGCATGGTCGGTGAGGGGAAAACGTGATGAGAGATGCCGGGAGCCCCTTGGGTGGGAGGTGTGGTGGGGCTTTGGGGCACCACAAAATATAACCGAGCAACGCGAGTCCTTGTCTCTACATAAGAAGCCCCATGGACGCTACGGTCCACAGGGCTTCGGTTTAATATAGGATGCGTTTTGAATAAGTCTTTCTGTATATGGGTCAACTCTAAGCCAGGGGAGCAGTGATTAGAGCAACCTCGGCATAACCTCCATTGTTACTTTATGTAACCATCAAGTTTTATTGGTGTGTCCTGATGATCTCATTACTGTCATCCGGCGGCGCGAACTGACTCCGGAACCGGGGTGCCGATAACGCTACTCTAGACAATGCTGATAATGGGTCGGGTCGTGGGCTTTATTCGCCGCGTTAATTTGAAAAACGGGCGGTCTAAGGCCGTAGTCCTGGCTGATTTGGTCACCCTCGATGATCCACACATCGCTGACTATGAGGATCGCTGGGCACCCACTCTCAAGGAATACGGGGAGGATGATCAGGGCTTTAGTTGGCGCTTTAAGCAACAGCTTATGACACGCAACGACAACTATGAGGGCTATGCCCTGGTAGTCGAGGGCCTCACCCAAGGGCTGATGCTGATTGAGACGCAAACACGCTGGTCTAGATTCACACCGGGGAAACGGCTGGTAGGTGTGGATGCCCTGGCTACAGCGCCTTGGAACAGACCCTCCATTCAACGGCCACGCGCTCTCAAAGGGGTGGGCACTGTGTTGCTGGCGTTTGCTAGGGAACGAAGCCTCGCACTGGGATATCAAGGCCGGGTCGGACTATACTCGTTGCCAGAGGCGGTTAGTTTCTACGAGCGGTTGGGCATGACCCGACTGGAGCTAGAGCCTGACGAAATCTTGGATGATGAGGACATGACGCCTTACTTCGAGTACATTGTCTTTCCTTCAGTGGATGAGAATAACAGCGATGACGACCTATTCTGATCCTGAGTATCCATCTCCGTCTGGTGACTGGATTGACCTCACTACCGACGAGGGGCGACAGCAGGCGATGGCAGCGGAAACCCTGATCTCAAGTGATGTCATTGCAGGGGTTCCCGGTCGCCCTGGATGGATGAAGACCTGGCCGCAGCTGTCGGCCTATGACCACTACATGCAAGTGCGCTCCCTGGTCCTGAGAGGGTTCGCAGCCCTGATTAGAGAGGCGAACTTAGGGGTGGGACAGGATGCGGCGATTTCCTGCGGGAAGCAATTAGTGTTTGAGCGCATGATGAGTGCCTCCGCAAATGTTCAGGAACAGGTTCTGGCACTGATTGACTGGACGATGATCGGCCCTAAGACTGAGCTGACTCCACAGCGAATGGGTGCACTCAAAGCTGTCTTTCGAGAGGTGATGACTGAGGCCGATTGGAGCGAGATCTCAAACGCCGCTACTCGACAAATTCAACAGCAGGTCATGACGCTCACCGATACCGATACCAAAGTTGCTTAACTCTCCTTTGTCCAGGTATCCACTTAAGCCGGAAAATTCTGGTTAGGCGGGAATCTAGAGTCCAGGAGTCGGAATTCAGAAAGAATCTGGCTTCTAGCTCCCGAATTCTGAATTCTATCCTTGGGAAAACTTCCCGCTTTAAGTTGCTACCCCAGATAATGACTTGTGGCAACTTCGCTAGCCTTGAGCTTGCTGCCAGCCAGTAAGGATACGACATCTCCTCCTTGTTAAATTCCTCACATAATCATTTAGTCATCCTAACCCTGTTATCTAGCACTTATTCGGTGTCGCGATTTTCAATCCGTGATCTCACTTGCTCTTCTGTGAGCTGAGATTCCTCAACCAATGCCTTGCTGATTTGTTCAATGAGACCGTCCAATATGACACTGTAAATGAGCCGATCAATGTTTGGCGAAAAAGCAATCAAAAGATCGTTTATGAGGCTCAGTGATACGATCATCATCTGCCCAGGGTCGGCAAACCCTGAGTTACTAGGGCCAACTAGTAGCATGACATGCTGTACCTCAGAAGTGCCCAACATTCTATCTGCGGGTCTGTAGTTTCCATGTGTATCCTGACTTGCCCACTTATATCGAGGACGCCAGTGATCCATATCCACATACTGCTCTATTTGCTGAAAATTAGTTTTTTTGCAGTCGAAGGCGGGGGTTGCCCAGCCCCAGTCGTGGCGCATTTCTGGCCCATATTCTTCTAGAATTTCATCATAGGCAGCTTGCACTGCTGGAAGTTCGTCTTCCCCCAAAGGCGTCAAATTGGCCCTGTCTTGATATTGTGCATAAACTGTGAGTGTTTTATAGCTTTCTATCGTGCGGTGCAGCAGGTATCGCTTAGAGATAATAGGGTCTTGTATACTCAAGAAGTTAGCAACAACAGCAATCTCATGGAGTGTGCGCCAACGGCCTAAAGCACCGTCAGCATAACCTCCTTTCATCAGCCAGAAGATTTCTCTTGAAACCAACAATGCACGCGCATGTAAGGTGATGATGGCTTCAAAGAAATAGTCTTGATTTTTGGTTGCTGCCGGTCTGAACTCGGCACTAACAGCACTACCAAGCTCTGTGCTGAGGCCCAAGTAAAGCTCAATCAAACTGAAGGACGTATGCCAGCGGGCGTAATTATTTTGGTAGAACTCTTCTTCGTCTTGCCTACAGACACGTAGTGTTTCAGGAGCTGTCTTTGAAAAGGTTTTTGAGACGGTTTTGGCTATTTCTGGAAGTGCCGCTCTTAAGATACGTTCGTGTGCTTCAGAAATCTCTTCACCTTTATCTTCTAAGACGTCAGCATGTTCCGCTAAAAGGCGATCAAACGTTTCTTGGAGAATGCCCATAGAATTGCCTTCAGAGGAATAATTTCGATAAACTATAGCACTTTTGTACTGAGATGAATTGCCAGGCTATTTATGGATCGCGGGAGCCTTCAAACAGAAACCTTGGATTTCACAGGAAACCATTTCTGAATAAAGATTTCAAAGATATTTATCGCTTGGACTGGTTGCTGACGGCGGCAACTAATCAATTTCAACTTACCGTTCGTGGTCAACAGCGGCCATCTAATTTTAACTACTCAAACTAGACTCATCGACTCATCGTATATCCGCTGAAAAACGACCGTTCTTCTGACGTTGCATTGTTTAGAGTTGAATGTGAATTAACTTGCCTGATTATTGTCAATCAACGCTTTCATCTGCTCCTTAGTATATGAATTTAGTAAAAGCTGAGTCGTTAACTTAGGAATAAAAGATATGTTGCTTGATTCGCACAAATGAACTAGCCGATTAATTAATATTGCATCCACTTTCTCCGACATTATGCGTTCAGATTCGGGTGCTTCAGCCGTAAGAATATGTTCATCATCAATATCCCGTGCTTGTTGTTTAATGTAGCCAGCTTTGTAGAGAAGATAAATAGCAGACCTTAATTCACCACGAGTCCGATTATGTCCAAATTCCTCAACTAGATATTTGAACTCCTCACTCCGTGTAAATCCCTCTGGAAATCGATTTCTTAACTTTTTTAAGGCATCAACCAGGAAAGCTGGTTCACACGTTCTCCAGCTACTTTTTCGTAGAAGGCGCTGATATAAATCTATTGTGGGCTTTGCTGAGGTCTTCTGCGAATCAGGAGTTGCTTTCTCTGAATTATTAGTTTCACTTTCTACGGCTTTAGCATGCCAAATTTGCTTCTCTTGATACAGGCAGACAATTTCAGGAATACTCTGAAGGAATTTTTTAAATCCGCTAAAGCCTAAGTTCTTTTCATCAAATGCTGAGTCAAATTCAAGCATTTCATTCTTTAAAATTCCGAGGTTAATTCCATCAGGAAATTTATTTAATGTTCGCTCTAATAAATCTAATGAATCCTCACGAAGCTGGCTGGCTTTTAGGGTTTTAGATGTACTGCTATCAGCAGACTTTTCATCAATATAAATGAATCGGTTACAAGACTTTTTCACTGCTTCGCTTAGAGCAGAACGAGGTCCCATACCTACTACAGATTTACCTAGTTCTCTTAAACGCCTAAATAAGGGTGAAAAGTCTGAATCCCCAGTAGCAAGAACTATCCATTCCAGATCAGGAATACGTGCTAGATATTCCATAACATCAACAACAATCTGGATATCAGCAGAATTCTTGCCTTTTACCGGATGATAAACATGAACAAACTCAAATCCAAGTAGATTTAACTCTGGCTGACGGACACTAACTGAACCAATACTAAAGTTGCCATACGCTCGACGAACAACGACTCGTCCTAACTCATTAGCACGATCCAGCAATGATTCTCCACCATCTGCTTTCAGCCAACCAGATAAGTTTTCGACATCAAGGAAAATTGCAACTTTGTCTGTCATTGAGCTTTAGCCTAATTGACGGTTCATATAAGTTTTCACTTGTTCTGTAGTCACGCTCCCATGGCAAATAAGTAGGTTCGGCAAAGCTATTGATGAATAATTTGTGCCAGTATAACAACTAATTCAAGGAAACCTCTTTGCCTAAAAACCTAAACGTCACAACGCAGCCTAGCTGCAACGTAGGCAACTACTCATCCCGTACTTTTCGCCTACACCTCATTACTGAAGGGGGTTTTAGCGATTAGTCCAGGATTTGAAAGTCAAACGGCAGGATCAGGGGTTGGGACAACTGGCACACTCCCAACCTGCGATTTTCGATCCAAAAGTAGTCCAGTGGAATAAGGTAGCTGGCACACTCAGGTTATGAAGTTTGAACAAATAAAGATACTTCAAACCTTTCTGAATAACTTCGACTGCGGGAAGTTATTCAGACAAAATCTGGAAACTCATAGTTATACTGCTTGGCTACCTGATGGAGACCTTCTTGGATACTGCCCATTGGCCTCGAAGGTCTAAGTATTGATGGATGCGAGTTATTGAAGCCATCTGCAGGCTGCTTTAGTTAGTATTGAGTTCAGCGGTTATATCAATATAGTTAAGTACTAAGGAATTACGATGGCTACTTCAATAAGTATTTTTAATAATAAAGGTGGAGTAGGAAAGACAACTTTTCTATTCCATGTCGCACATCGATTAGCGGATCAGGATCATAAGGTCCTGATGGTGGACTGTGATAGTCAGTGCAATCTTACAGCTTATGCATTGGACGATAGAGCTATTGAACGGGCCTGGACTGAAGGTGCAAGAAGTGGTGGAAATAGTATCTACCGCTTAATTGAGCCAGTTGCGCGAACAACCGGAGATGTTCGAGATCGTGCCCCTGTGAAGTTGAATGATTCGCTCTTTCTACTGCCAGGTGATCTCTTGCTGAGTGATTTTGAAGATCGTCTTGGCGACACTTGGAATAGTGCAAAGGGCGGAAGTGAAGCTTCCCTTCGTGCACAGTCAGCAATCTTTCGTGCTATTAAAAATGCTGCAGAAAAAGCAGAAGCAGAGATTATCCTAATTGATTTAGGCCCAAATCTAGGTGCGCTGAATCGTGCTGTCCTTGGTGGAACAGACCACGTAATTGTCCCCATTTCACCTGATCTATTTTCAATTCGTGGAACGGAAAATCTAGGTAGTAAGCTTGAAACGTGGAGACGAGAGTGGGATCAGTGTAATGATGCTTGGTCGGGGGAAGAATTGCCCATACCTCAAGGGCGTCCCAAGTTTCTAGGTTACGTAGTGCAGCAACATAATATACGTAACAATGCTGCTGGTATGACGCAAGGATGGCAGATATTTGGCAATCGCGTCGAGCAGTCTGTGCGTCAAAACATTGTTGATCGGTTACTTCCTCTGGATCAAGTTGTTGTCCCTAGTGATGACAACTACAATCTTGGCATGATTCCGAATTTACATAGTCTTATCCCCTATGCAATGAAAGCACGGAAGCCCGTGTATAAATGCACATCACAAGATGGTTTACGTGGAGCACACATAAGGAGCGCTGCTGAGAGTGGCGCTATTTTTGATCCGGTAGTTTCATTAATCAATGAAATGACATTAGCGACCACATAAACAACCCGGTCGGAGCGAACTGCCTAAAGCTTTTGATGTAGATACGAGGGTTATTTTCAGCCGATCAACCGAAACGTTAGCAATCTAAATTAGACAGGGTATCGAGGGGAAACATACGAACATTTACCGAAGGAGAAGTACACTTTCTTAGAAGTGAATTCATGACACTTGATTGTTTAAAATCAATTCAAGTCAGAGGAGCACCCGATGGTAACTAGAACGGTTTTTATAGGGGGAGTGCATGGCGTTGGAAAAACTTACTTCTGTAAAAATATAATTTGTCGTTTTGATGTGGCGCATGTAACCGCCAGTGAACTAATAGGACGACACGTCAAACATCAGATTGATAAAACTGTATCGGATATAGAAAAAAATCAGTTAATACTTGCTGAGGAACTAGCTCGATACCAAACAAGCTGCCGAACAATATTATTAGATGGTCATTTTTGCCTTCTAGATGTTACATCAAGTATCCAGGATGTTCCATTGGAAACATTTAAAGCAATATCACCGTGCACAACCGTTCTATTAATAGATAACCCTGAAACAATTGCTGAACGACTATCGAATAGAGATAGTCGTTCGCATAGCATTAAGTTAATTTCAGAATTGCAATCAAGGGAAATAACAAGAGCAGAACTTATAAGTCAATCCTTAAAAATCCCAATCAGTATAATCAACGCCACAGAAGATATTGAAGAATCAATTAAGAAGATAGCAGCATACTTATAAAGTGGAGTCACATATGCGAGCTCTATTAGATACAAATATAATTATTTATCGTGAAGCTAATAAGCCACCTCGTCAAGAAATAGGCATATTGTTTAGGTGGCTTGACCAACTAAGTTATCAGAAATGTATTCATTCAAAAACAATTAAAGAAATACATAAGCATAAAGATAAGTCTGTTGTTTCGGCATTTGATGCAAAAATAACTAACTACCATCAATTGAGAACACTCGCGCCAGAAAGCAATAGTATTAGCGCTATTCGAGCTAAGTATGATCGGAATGATAACGACTCTATTGATACAGATATTTTGAATGAGGTTTTTTGTGAACGTGTAGATTTACTCATTACTGAAGATAGAAAGATCCATAAAAAAGCCATAGATCTAGGGATATTAGAGAAAATTTTCACTATTGATGGTTTTCTCGAAAAAGTTACGGCAGAAAATCCTGACCTAGCTGACTATGAAGTTCTTTCTGTTAAAAAAGAACTTTTTGGGAATTTGAACTTAAGAGATACTTTTTTTAATTCATTTAGAGAAGATTATCAAGAGTTTGATGCTTGGTTTAACAAGAAATCCGATGAAATCGTTTATGTCTGTACATCAGAAAACAGCGAAGTAGTAGCATTTTTGTATGTAAAGGTGGAGGGGAGAGAAGAATGTTACTCAGATATTTTTCCGATTTTTTCTCCTGCAAAAAGGTTGAAGATTGGGACCTTTAAAGTAATTTCTAATGGTTATAAGTTGGGAGAAAGATTCCTTAAAATAGTGTTCGATAATGCGCTGCGTTTTTCGGTTGATGAAATCTATGTAACTCTATTTAATGAAACGTTAGAGCAACGTAGATTGGTAGGACTACTATACGACTGGGGTTTTAAGAAACATGGAGTAAAGCGGACGGATAATGGTGAAGAAGTCGTTTTAGTTCGCGACTTTAGACCCCAGGTTAATAAAGCTAATCCATGCGAAAGTTATCCATATTTAAGCTTGGATTCTCGTAAATTCCTTGTGCCTATATATCCTGAGTATCACACAGAGCTGTTCCCAGACTCTATTCTAAGAACTGAGTCTCCAAATGATTTTATTGAGAATAAACCAAATAGAAATGCGATCAGCAAGGTCTATATCTCTCGCTCACGTGAAAAAGGCTTAAAGGCTGGAGACATTATAGTTTTTTATCGAACAGCATCTGGTGGTTCTGGGTACTATACTTCGGTGACAACAACTATCGGAGTGGTACAAAGTATTGTTACCGGCATCAACTCCGACAAACAATTTGTGGAGTTGTGCCGTAAGAGAAGTGTATTTTCTGATGACGAATTGCTTCAGTACTGGAACTGGAGTACTAATAATCGCCCTTTTGTAGTAAACGGCCTGTGAGTAGTAATGGAACAGTATCCTGCGCTAAGACTGAAACCCTTTCCGTGAAAGGGTTTTAAGGTAGTAAGTATGAACTAAAGTAGAAACCTTGTCTTTGTACCAGTTAATCCTTACCCTAATTGGTACAGAAAAACAGAACGAGATATCAAGGGTTTCAGCCCCCTTCAGCCAGATAGGTTTAATTGGTACAGAAATGGAAGTTGCTTAGCGTGCGTTTCTGTACCGCTACTCATGAAACCCCTAAATCAGCGTGAATATTGGGTATTTTCCTATCACAAGAATATGGCCTAAAAGTACTGATATATAAGGGCTTAGAGTTTCTAATTGCCCGCTGTTGCAGCTTCGCTTTCAGCACCCCCTATTACAATTCTCTCAAGTGTGCCTGAGAGAATTGTAAAGATATATTAAAAGCACTTGATTTAATTAAAAAAAAAAATGTCATTATCTTTTTGTTCTTAACTAATGAGTGCAATTCAACTATGCAAGTAACAGATTTTCAGAAGCACGTGACGGCAATGAAAGCTCACTATACAGGTGTTGCCTTTGCTAGATATTCTTTGCCTGTCGAAGTAGTCAATGACTTTCAGTTGCCTTACTTATTAAGAGGATCGCAGTCTTTTGATGAGGATTTAGATAAGGTCAATAAATATAATGAAAAGGTACTCAGAAACAATGTTGATGAAAATCAATCGGCCTTAGAAAAAGAGGCAGGTAAACTTGCTTCTAGTCGAGATGATGATGCAATTAAAGAATTTAGAGAGCAGCTAAATAAAAGAAAGGCAAAGATGAAAGCTGCCTCAGATAAATTGTTAGATGAGTCCTTTGATAGATTTCTTAAGGTGGGAATCGAACACCCAGAGTCTCAATCAACGATTTTGAATTCAGCTGATGCATTTTGTTCATTTACAACTTTTATCTTCGATGGAATCACTAAGTTTGTTGGAGATATAGTGGAAAAAGCTCTAAATATTGTCAATACTGTAGTTGAAACAGTTTCTGATTTCTGTGGCAGTGTAAAAGACAGTATTACCAACTTTTTTGGAGTATTTAATCTCAGTAAAAGTCTCCAAATGAATCCAGCTTATAACCATGGCTTACTTAAAAGTCATGGTGGTGTAAATAATGATTTAAATTCTGCCATAAATGCTGTAGGTAAATATCTTGAGAGCGAAACAAAGAACGAAAATGAAATTCAGATTAAATATGCAAAAGAAGATGAAGACGATATAAGAGAAATAATACGTAAAATCAACGGTAATAGAGGAAGACTAACAGCTCCAGATTCATTCCCTTCTCCTTTGCAGGATGCTCTTAGCTATACTGGGCCGGTTGCGATTATATGTTTTACAATTTGCTATCTTGTGTTCTCGAGTTACACAGTAACAATCGCAACAGAAAACACTGCACTGATATTTACCCCACCTAAGAAAGATAGATCATGACGACTCTGGGATAACTTGATTGCTTGAAGGCAGTCACCTTTTAGAATAACTTGAACTAGCAGAGGTATTTGAACAAGAAACTTCGATTTTACCTGAAACTATCTCTAAGTAAGAATTTCAAAGATGATTATTTCTTTGAATGTTTGCGATTAATCCTTTACGATTGAAGAGTTTCAGAGTGTGACTAGCATACGACATAGGTCCAAACTAGTTGCACATTCAAAACTGTAGGTTTTTCGCCAATACCTTTGCTGGTCCTTCTACAATTAATCAAATCCTTCAGCTCACTAGTGAGCTAGTTATCTACTGGAAAAACCGGGGGTTTGCCGTGTTTTTCTAGGTAGTCATTCATTGCCTGAGCTACCATCTGCTGAATATTCAAATCCAACTCAAGCCCAAGCATCTTGACGGCATTGACACATTCCTTGCTGAAGTAACCCCCAAAGTGCTGCTTGCCCCTTCTAGACTTTTGCACATTGGACTTTGGAGTTGGAGAACTCTGAACGGGTTCAATGGACTGAGTAGAGTCTTTAGCTACAACAGGCTTAGCTTTGGTCTCAGCTGCCACGCTATCGGCCAGGGATTTACGTTTAGCCATAGGTCACTAGGTCAAGAGGTCACTAGATGGATAGATGACAGATTTATAGCAGCTCCATGGCCCATTTGCCCAGCTGCCGAATCTCGTTAGCCCCTTTATCGCTTGCCTTAAACTCTGCGATGCCCTGGCCACTTGTAAAGGCATGGCTGAATCCAATCCGGTTCCCGATAGTCATAGGTGCCAGATTTAACCCCATAGCTTTGATCGCCTGTTGCGAATCGTGCTCGACGGTTTTATTAGCGGGAACGGCGTTCAAAATTACATGAGCCTGATCCTGCATCTTAGCT
>JBCCHX010000112.1:0-12737 GCA_039028535.1 Cyanobacteria bacterium P01_B01_bin.77 | reverse complement strand
ATTTAAAGTCAGAAGATTTAATTTCTATTGAGAGGGAATGGCTTGCTGGGCAGACCCTAGATGAGTATGCATATATGCTAGAAACAAAGCAACAGCAAGAAGCTGATTTTGAATTATTTCAATCCATTGGACGCAAGATAAATTTATTTTTTCATAAGCTATTACATCAACAACAAAATACTTATCTTCCATGGCAGTTATGTTGTTTACTATTTGGATATATTCCAATAGGTTTAAATTTATATTTAACCCATCAGGAGATAAGTATGTGGGTTTGTGTTACGGCTATGGCTATATCCATATCTATAGCTGTAATTATTACTAGATTTATAGCCGCAGTAATAGTGTGGGCTTGGGTCGTGACCATGACCTGGACAATAGAGATGATTCTAACTGGGTCTGGGTCTGGGATTTGGACTGTAGTCGTAGCGTGGATTGTGATCGGAGCTGGTGCAGCTACTGTAGTTCTGACTGCACTTAGGGTAACTTTAGCTGAAGCTGAAAAAGTAGCTATGATTTCGGCTGTCTTGGTAGGAGGAACTGTAGGATATTTCTCAGGTCTCGGTGCCGGGGTTGGGATTGCAATTGGATTGTTGAGTTATTTACAGTCCTTATTGATCACTATTGGATTAATTCGGTCTGGAGAAGAACTTAAAAAGCGTTATCAAAAACTGAAGAGTTTTATCATTCTTGGAGGAGTTTCTTGTTTAGGCATAGCTATAGGGGGAGTAATTGGTTGGTCACTCATCTCATCTGGCATTTATGTACCCAAAACATAATTATTTAGAGTCAGAGAACCATCATAAGGTATTGGTTATCAAATTATTGCCAGCTAGAGTCTCCAGTCTTTAAACAGCCGTAAAGAACTTATAGCCAGTTTACACATAAGATTATGGCTGAGGAGTTTTGTTGAGGTAGATGATATGCAATACCAAATGCGGTATCAGATTGGCGGTACCCTGACGAACTATGATCCTAGTTATGTTGTACGTCAGGCAGATGACGCTCTCTATCAATCGCTACAGCGCGGAGAGTTTTGCTATGTGTTTAATACCCGCCAAATGGGTAAGTCATCGCTGCTGGTAAGAACGAAAAAACGACTACACCAGGATGGTCATCATTGTCTTACCCTCGATATGACTAATGTGGGCACTGAAATGATTACCCCGCCCCAGTGGTACAAGGGCATTTTGGGAGAACTGGTCAGCGGCTTACAGGCGGATAAACCGTTTGAATTTTCCATGGCGGATTTACAAACCTGGTGGCTACAGCAGGGGGATATGCCTCTGGTACAGCGGCTGAGCCGGTTTCTCAGCGACGTGTTGCTTAAACACCTGCCCCACCAGCGTCTATTTATCATGGTGGATGAGATTGACAGTGTGCTGGCACTACCGTTTGCCGTGGATGATTTTTTTGCCCTGGTGCGCTACTGCTATAACCAGCGAGCGCTGAATCCTGAGCTTCAGCGGGTAACATTTGCCTTATTTGGGGTGGCCACCCCTGCTGACCTGATTCAAGATAAAACGCGCACACCGTTTAACATTGGTCATGCGGTGACGCTGCATGGTTTCTCCATGGTGGAGGCGGCCCATTTGGCTGAGGGTTTAGCTGTCGGTAAACGGGATCCGAAAACAGTGCTCCAGGCTATCCTCCATTGGACGGGGGGACAGCCTTTCTTGACCCAGAAGCTCTGTCAGCTGGTGACAACCATGGAACCAGAGCCCGCCCTCTCTGACCCAGATTGGGTGGCGCAGATTGTGCATCGTCAAATTATTGACCATTGGGAATCCCAGGATGAACCGGAGCATTTGAGGACGATTTGCGATCGCATCCTCCGCCAAGAAAACCTAGCCAGTCGGCTCTTAAGCATTTACCAACAGGTGCTGACCGCTGCCCAGTCTGGAGGTTTACCAGTGCAGGCCGATAGCTCTCTGGAACACACAGAACTGTTGCTAGCGGGGCTAGTGGTGCGGGAGCAGGGACGCTTAACCATCAAAAATCCCATTTACGAAGCCGTCTTTAATGCAGCTTGGGTCACGCAACAGTTACAGATGCTGCGCCCCTATGCTCAGTTGTTTACCGCCTGGCAGGCATCCGGCGGCACTGATACCTCGCGACTCTTACGGGGAAATGCCCTAGCAGAAGCCCAGCACTGGGCCACAGACAAGCGACTAGGAGATAGGGACTACCAGTTTTTAAGAGCCAGTGAAGCCCTAGAACGTGAAGAAGCCCAACAACAATTTGAAATCGCCCAGGCAAAAGAAGTAAAGGCCCGCCTAGAGCAAGAACGTCGAGCCAGTAAACTGCAGCGTTACCTGTTGGGAGCTGTTTCCCTGGGAATGATTGGGGCCATTGGGTTGAGTATTATCGCCTTTTGGCAATATCGTCGTGCCCTACAAAATGAACAACAAGCAGAAACAGAGGTTGTACAAACCCTGGTTACCTCTGCCAATGCCCTGTTTGTATCTAATCAACGTCTGGATGCTCTCGTCGCAGCGGTGCGCGCCACCCAGCGTCTGTCAGACTTAACGCCTCAAACATCGTTGCTGACCTTAAAACAACAGGTCGAATCTACACTGCGCCAAACCATATATGGGATTTTTGAAGTCAATCGGCTGATTGGTCACACCGATGTTGTCCATGATGTTGACTTTAGCCCCGATGGTAAGACCTTAGTGTCGGTCGGGACTGACCAACAGTTACGCTTTTGGAGCCGTGAAGGGCACCTCCTCAATAGCGTACGAGTATCAGATGATGAACCATTTTCGGTAGACTATAGCCCCAATGGTGACATGATTGCCGTGGCTGATGGTGATGGCACCATTAGCCTGTGGTCAACAACCGGTGAAAAACTAAACTCTCTGACAGGCCATGGGGGCACCGTTTGGTATGTTAGCTTTGATACAACCGGAGAATTGCTAATTAGCACCAGTCAAGATGGGACGGCCAAACTATGGTCGCAGGCTGGTGATTTGCTACGCACATTTGATGACAACGATATTGCTGGGGTGGCGATTAGCCCAGATCAACAAATCATTGCCACAACCGGTGAAACAGGTAAACTCTGGCGACGAGATGGCAGCCTTCACGCCACCTTAACTGGCTATAATGGCCCTTTGTCTAATATTGTTTTTAGTCCTGATGGCACCCTGATCGTCACCAATGGTGAGACTGGCTCAGTGCAGCTCTGGCGGAGTGATGGCACCTTGATCAAAAACATAGTGGCCCATGATGCCGATATCTGGGGGATGACCTTTAGTCCAGATGGAGAGTTTTTTGTCACCACCAGTGTGGACGGTACCGCTAAGGTTTGGAGCCAGACCGGTATGCTCATTGAGACCTTACAGGGCCATGAGGCCAGTATTTGGGGTGTAGATGTGAGTCCCGATAGTCAAACCATTGCCACCGCAGGCTGGGATCAAACCATTCGCCTGTGGCAGCGACGTAACCCCCTGCAAAGAACAATCTATGCCCCAGAAGGGTCGGTCTCTCAAATTGCCATTAGCACCCTAGACAATCAGTTTGTTTCGGCAAGCCAAAATGGTGCGGTACAACTCTGGCAGCAGGATGGTAAGCTCCTCAAAACCCTGGGCTATCAAGATGGAGCTGCCCTATCGGTGGCCATTAGCCCTGATCAAGCCTACGTTGTGACTGGCGGTGATAACAACATTGCCAGAATTTGGAGTTTAGACGACGATGCTCCTATTGTGCTCAACAATCACCAAGATGCGCTCTATGCAGTGGCCATTAGCCCCGATGGTCAAACCATTGCTACCGGTAGCCTAGATGGCATTGTCAATCTTTGGCAGCGCGATGGCACTCTACGGCAAACCATTGAAACGGGTAAATCGTCTGTGTTCGGTCTGCAGTTTAACCCCAATGGTCAATCGTTAGTGATTAGCGGTGCCAATGAGTCGTTGAGTATTTGGACCCTCGATGGGCAGAAGTTAACAGGAATTGAGCGAGAGAAAACGATCAGTGCGATCGCATTTCACCCCGATGGCAAAACCTTTATGACTGCTGACGATTCCGCCATTCAACAATGGCAGCAAACCGGCGAGTTAGTTCAAGAATTTACCTTTGAGCAAGCTGAAGCCACCTTTTTAGGTAACAGTATTGCCCTGAGCCCCAATGGCAACATGTTAGCAGCACCATTATGGAATAGCGAACTCAAGGCTTGGCAGATCAAACTATGGCAGCTAGCAGAAACAGGGCTAATGGAAATCACCACCCTGGTCGGACATCAGGGAGAAATCCGCTCCGTTGCCTTTAGCCCCGATGGCGACCAGCTAATCTCCGCCTCATTTGATAAAACAATTGTTCTCTGGGATCTGAGAAAAATCTTGACCTTGGATGAAATCACCTTTGCCTGCGGGTTGATTACTGACTATTTACACAGTAGTCCCGAGATTATGGATGAAGAGAGAGGACTTTGCGAAACCAGCCAGCCCGATAAAGGCAAGAAAGGTTAGAAAGGTAAGCTGACCATAAATTTTTATCGATTTTGTATTGCTTTAAATATAAGTACTGATAATCTGTCATCAGAACGTGGGTTGTAGAGCGTTGTAAAATCTTTATCACATAAAATACCCATGAGACTAACAAAAATTCCTTCAATCTTTCGACGACTGACTCTGGATTATGAGATTGAGGTTAGTTCAACCATTGACTGCAGAGAAGGAAGTGTAATTGCTGTTCAATCCTTAAGCGAACAAAATGTTAGAAATCACCTAGAGTTTTTTGGGGGCCGCCTTGGTACCTTAGTCACGGGTGATATCATTCCGGGTGTTTTAGGTAAGCGTAGGGCCTCACGGGAACTGAGTGGTGATATTCCCACAACGCTACAGGTTGGAGATACCGTTTACATGTTAGGTTCTACTGGGGTATTTGGTGAGATTACCAGTTATGACCCAGCCTATGGTAAGGCAACTCCCCTCAAAGTGTTAGGGAGTATTGTCCGTGAAGGCATTCCGCTCAATCTACGTGATGCAGCCATTCCCTGGCGTGATACGTTACCCACCAGTGTGCCTTTAATCGCGGTACTGGCCACGGCAATGGACACAGGTAAAACAACCGTCAGCCGTAAAATTGTTACACACTTTAAAACTCAGGGATTAAAGGTTGCCTATACCAAGCTGACGGGTTTGGCTTACCAAGGGGAACTCTTTAAAGTAAAAGACTTTGGTGCGGACCCGGTATTGGAATGTGCGGATGGTGGTTTACCCTCCACATGCGGTGATCCGACTCAGGTAGCTCAGATGGCTCTGGGTTTACTTTTCGAGACTAATCGAAGTCAGCCAGATTTAATTATTGCTGAGTTTGGGGCTGGGATTTTAGGTGAGTATAATGTGATGCATCTGTTAAAGGAACCAGATCTCAGAGCCCACATTAAGGCCACAGTCGTTGCCGCAAATGATGCGGTCTCTGCCTGGGGAGCGAAAGAACTGTTAGATCGATTGGGATTGCCAATTACTTTGATTACAGGACCTGTCGCTAATAATCAGACTGAATCAAAATTTGTGACAGAATTGTTGGGAATTCCGGCAGAGCGTAATCTGAATCAGGAGATGCCTAAACTGATGGAGAGTTTGACGACGGCATTGGGGATGTCAATGTAGGGATAAAAAGAAGGTGAGATCGCATTTATATCAGAAGCAGAAAATCAGCAAGTAAAACATTATGGCTAGGCATAAAAAATCTGCTCAATACAATGTGTGTGTCGAACCCATATACAGAAGTTCCTCCTATTTCTTTGAATCAGCGCCAGCGGCAGACAGCGTCCCAGGCGATAAAATCGGACGCTACGGTCGCTATGGCAACCCCACTTGGGTACAGGTAGAAAAGAGGATCGCCGAACTTGATAAAACCGATGATGCCCTGTTGTTTGCATCGGGGATGAATGCTATTACAACTGCGTTGCTAGCTTTTGCTAAACCCCAGGATACCATCATTTTTACAGGAAACTGTTATAAACATACTCGCTCGTTTATTGCTGAATTTCTCAACAGTTACGGAGTCCACTCAAAAAGTGTCAATTATAATCAAGAGGAGGATTTTAGCAATTCTATTGTTAACACCATTATAGAGGCTACTAAAATAGTCTTTCTAGAAATACCTTCAAACCCACATCTGTACCTAGTAGACATCAAGAAAATCAGTAATCATTTACCACCCAACTGTTTACTGATTGTTGACAGCACCCTGGCCTCGCCAGTTAACCTATCACCCATTAATTTTGGGGCTGACTTAGTCATTCACAGCTGTACAAAATATCTGGGAGGCCATGGCGATCTCCTGGCAGGCAGTATTTCCGGTTCAACTCAGCTGATTGATATCATTCGTAACTATCGCAATATGATGGGCGGCATTGTCGATCCGCAGTGTGCTTTTTTACTGGGTAGAAGCTTAGATTCGTTGCAGCTGCGTATGCGTTACCTAAACGATGCTGGCATAACAATTGCAAACTTTTTAGAACAGAAATCTAACATCAACACAGTCTTCTACACGGGGCTAAAGAGCCATCCCCATTATCATCTGGCGACCCAATATCTCACTGGTCACGGGGCTGTGATTACATTTGAAATCGAGGGCGATCAGCAGACAGCGGCTCAGTTTATTGATGAGCTAGAAATACCTTTTATGGGGTCAAACTTTGGCACCAGTGCCACCATGATTGAACAGTGTAGCGTATTTACCTATTACCATTTAGATCGCCGCCAACGCTATGAACAAGGCATAAGCGATAGTCTTGTCCGTATGAGTTTAGGTTATGAAGATACCGAACTGTTGGTGGACGACCTCAGTCAGGCACTCGATAAAGTTGTATAACATAGCTGAGCAATGATGAGATCGCAACCCCCACTCCCCACTATTGAGCTTGGCCCACCCACCGACCTAGATGCCTTCGCCTTTCAGCAACTATTGACCACCACACCATTTCTCTCCAACAATTCCCTATACTGCAACTTGCTACAGTGCACCCATTTTGCCGACACCTCTATTTGTGCAAAGCATTCAACAAAATTGATTGCCTTTATCTCCGGCTATCACATCCCCACACGACCAGATACGTTATTTATCTGGCAAGCAATTGTTATTGAGCCCTATCGTAAACAAGGGCTAGCTATTCGGATGATTCGAAACCTACTGAAGCGTCCCAGCTGTCAGGATATTGCTTATCTAGAAGCTACCATTCCAGACTCTAATCAAGCGTCTTGGGCATTATTCAACCGCCTAGCCAAACAGTTAGATGCTGCGACGAAGATCTCTATTGCCTTTGACAAAGACACCCATTTCCACGGCAGCCGTGAGACTGAAAAATTAATGCGCATAGGCCCCTTAACAGCTAAAGACTAATCACTAAGATCTTGATAATAAAACTCTCGAGTAAAGAAATTAGGTTGGCTTCTATCTTTGATTTGATGAAGTGCAACAACGCTCCATAATCCTCTAGATAAATCCGCAGTTAAGTAAGACTTAATATGAGGACGATCATATACAGCATAAAAAGCTTTCTCGCCTACATTGTCAAAAAATGGCACCAAGACAGTTTTACCCCAATCCTCGCCCAGTCCTACCCGAGAGACATGAATGATTAGAGTCTCATCTTGTTTCACTAAGCTAAACGCCTGAATGCCTTGACTTTTAGGATTGAAATTTATCCATTCACCTAGCTCAGCTGTGAAATCAACTCTTGTACCTGTTTGAGGTTCAACACCATAGACTTCTTGGCGTTCCATTTATAGATTCCTCTGAAAAAACTCACGGGTGTGGTGAGGCACCCGTTCACTCTGATCAAAATAAGAGACATAGGCGCAGATCACCAAAATGCCCAACTTTTGATTGGCAACCAAATGAACTCGAATTCCATTCAGCTCGTAGTAAGCAGAAAAGCCATTGGCAACTAAGGCTGTTCCCATAGCATAGGGAATGGCTTCAACTTCGCCCCAATCAATAGGGTTAACTGCATTTGCACCATGACTTTTTAAGAACAGACGACCATTCTGTTCTCTCAGATTTGCTCGTACAACATGGTGACTGTTTGCTTGGAGATTTACCCAATCTCCCAATAATGGGGATAGATCTAAAGGCGTTGTATCTAAGGGACGATGATCCGCTTTCATGTAGCAGACATAGGAATTCATAGAAAGGCTAATGGTTAGGTGTATCTATATAACAAAAGAATTCTCGGCGCAGAAAATTAGGCTGAGATGATTCGGACTCAGTAGCTGGTTGCTCGTAAACATAATGGGTGGCCAGAACCCATAATCCTTTGTTAGTGTTGGCAGCAATATGTATCTGATGGCCATCAAACTGATAGTCTGCTAGAAATGCTCGCTCTCCTGTGGGGCTAATAAAGGGGGTAACTTCGACTTCTCCCCAATCTTCTGGTGCTGTAACTCCATAGGGATGTAGGCGTAATCCTTGCTCAGATTGTTTGAGGACAAACTTTTGAATTCCCTGACTGGTGGGTTTAGCATTTATCCAAGTGCCAAGAGCATCTGAAAAATCAATAAAGTTAGGCGGAGGGACATCGGGCTTTAACTGGCGAAAAAATTCACGAGAGAAGTGATTGGTACGTCCACTGTTATCTAAATAACGGGTATTCACCATTACTTCTACGATGCCGCTAATGAACCGTCCCGAAAAACAAATCTCAGCTGCTTCAAATGAATACGTTCCATGAAACCCGTTTATGTTTCTAGAAGCACTTGAAACATAAGGAGTAACCTCAATCTCTCCTAGATCGTTAGAGTCGGATTCATTGGCGCTATAACTATGTAACAACAGTTTTCTATTGCCTGTAGTGAAGATTAACTTGGTGAGATATTGACTATCGGTATTAACATTGACCCAGGTTCCAACCAGGGGAGTTAAGTTGATTTCAGGGGTTGACGAAGCTTGCGTATCAGCCTGCATCAAGTTAAAAAACAATGGGCCATTTTGCATTGTGCTAACCTTGGTCTTCAGAAAAAACAGTCTATAAACAGTCCTCGCTATGGCATCAACTGACGGGGATCAACAGCGTTGTTCCTGTACATAAGCGGCTGTGATGGGATTTTGGGGGTTTTCAAAGATCTGTTCAGTGGGGCCTGCCTCGATCAGCTGACCTTGACCTGATTGCACCCAAAAGACTCCTACATAATCAGCAATCCGCCTTGCCTGAGCGAGATTATGAGTGACAATTACCACAGTATAAGCTCCCCGCAATCCTGCAATCAGATCTTCGACAGCACCACTGGAAATAGGATCAAGGGCACTGCAGGGCTCATCCATTAGCAATACCTCAGGCTGCAGGGCGAGGGTGCGGGCGATACATAGCCGTTGTTTTTGTCCTCCAGATAACCTCAGGGCCGAACTCTTGAGCCGATCTTTTACTTCATCCCAAAGTCGAACATCGTGTAAAACCTGCTGCACTATAGCGTCAATTTCACCACGATCCCATAGGCCATGTTCTTTTAGGGGAAAAGCAATATTTCGCCAAATAGAAAAGGGAAACGGATTGGGTTTTTGCAAAATCATACCCACCCGTCGCCGTAGGCCAATGGTATCTAGTTTGGGGTGGAGAATATCGAGGTCTTCAAGATAAACCTTGCCTGAGACCCGACAGCCAGGAATTAAGTCGGTGAGGCGATTTAAGCAGTATAAAAAGCTAGTTTTACCACATCCAGAGGGACCAATAAGAGCGGTGATTTTGCCCTTGGGAATTGAGAATGTAACATTTTGCAGAGTAGGTTTGGAACCATAGGTTAGGCAGAGATGCTCTGTAACGAGATATGCTGGGGTAATAGCAGGTTGGGGGCGTATACGTTCCAGTTTATGCATCATAGTCTGCAACATTCTTAGAGGACTTACATCATCATTATTTTGCTGTTAAAGGTGAATACTGTGTTGCAGCCACTGGTTACCAATCCAGGTGGCAGTACCGTTGATTAAAAGGATTAGTATCATCAAGACAGTGGCGGCGGCATAGGCATTGTGATCACCTCCTGGTACATTCATACTTAGGTCAAAGATATGGAGAGATAGGGCACGGCCTGAGTCCAGCAAGGATGTGGGGACGCGATCTACATAGCCACTGGTGTAAATGAGGGCGGCAGTTTCTGCGATCGCACGGCCAATGCCTAAAATTACCCCCGTCACTAAACTGGGCATCGCCGCTGGCAACAGTAATTGCATCAGGGTACTCGTACGAGAAAGTCCTAAGGACGCTGCGCCTAAACGATAATCTCTTGGCACTGCGGATAAGCCCTCCTCAACTGAACGAATAATAATCGGCAACACCATACATGCCAGGGTTAACCCACCGGATAGAATCGAGAATCCCATTCCGAGTAGGACTGCAAAAAAAGCATTGCCAAAGAGGCCAAAGACAATTGAAGGCACTCCGGCTAGCATATCCAAACTACGTCGGATTAAGCGGCCAAACCAGTGATTAGGATCGGTAAACTCGGCCAGTAAGATGGCTGTGCCAAGCCCTAAGGGAAGGGAAACACTTAAACATATTCCCAGCAACAGCAGCGTGGATATCAAAATTGGACCAATCCCCCCAGCTCGACCCGCATCTTCTGAAGCGGCTGTCAAAAATGTCCAAGACAGTTGTCCCAAACCGTGCCAGAGAATATCGCCAATAATCCATCCCACTAAAACTATGACGCCCAGTGTGGTAAACCAGGTGCAAAGCCCCAACAGTTGGTCACGACATGCCAATCTTTTCTGATGATTTTGCACTTGGGCTACAGTCAGTCTCATCATATGCACCACGGGCCTAATCGTCAGTGATTAGCCATAAATTTCTTCCTCGGCAATAGTTTCTGCTAGCAAGGCCAACACCAAACTAATGCCCATCAGTAACAATCCACTCACAAAAAGTGCCGATCGATGTTGATCCAAAGCAAACGCCATTTCTAGGGCAATATTAGCGGGTAACGTGCGAATTGGATCAAACAGCGATGTGGGAATTTGGGGGATGTTGCCACAGACCATCAGCACAATGATAGTTTCTCCTAAAGCCCGACCAGTCCCCAACAAAATGCCTGTAAATAACCCAACACGGGCTGATGGTACTACCACTCCCCAAATTGTTCCCCAGTGCGACAGACCTAGTGCGGCTGTATCTTGCCAATAGGTTTGTCTAACCTCAGTCAGATTAGCGTCAAAGGTGAGGGTAATGGTTGGCAAAATGAGTAGAGCTAGCAGCAGGATACCTGCAAGTAAACTACTACCGGGTGGATGTAGACGATTAAGCTGAGGAACGATGACGACCAATCCCCAAAAACCATAGACAACGCCAGGAATTCCAGCCAGTAGCTTGAGCAGGTTTCGATAAAATGCAGCGATGGGTTTGGGGGCATAATAATGACACCATAATCCAGATAAGATTCCTGCTGGAATAGCTAACAGCAGTGCTCCAATCACCACGGCTAATGTGCCAATGATCATGGGGGTCATTTGATAAAGATTTTGCGACGGTTGCCAGGTGTCATCGTTTAAGAACCTCAGCCAGTTCATAGATGTCAGCAGAGGCCATGCTTCCCAAATTAAAAAGAATGTAATTAAAATGACCAGGGCGCCCACTAGAGTCGCAATACTCCGCAGTGCCCACACTAAAACCCAATCAATTTGTTGGGGGAACAAAGCCCTGCTTCTGAATGAGGTCATGGTTCTCTTCCGCTAGGACAAAGTTAATAAACTGCTGTGCTAAAGGCATTGGCTTACCATTGGTGATCAAATTTAGTTCTCGAAGCAGAGGAAATGTTCCATTCGCGACGTTATCAACTGAAGGCTCTACTCCATCCAAGGCTAAAAGTTTCAGTGGTGCACCTTGCCGAGCATCATACTCTGCAGACCCAATAGAGACATAGCCAATGGCATAGGGATTGCCTGTGATGGTTTTAATACCCTGTTGATTGTCGCCTATGATTATATCTGCCTGTATGTCTCTATTGTTTAAACCCAAATACTGCAAAAAGAGATCGAGTGTGGAGTGACCTTCTGCTTTATGAACAACTGTTATGGCAGCATCCGCCCCCCCAAACTCCTGCCAATTATTGACCTTGTCAGTGTAAATGTCTTGAATTTGCGCTTTGGTAATTTCGGCAATAGGGTTATCCTTATGAACAATAACGCTAATCCCATCAAGAGCAATCAGAAAAACTTGCGCATTCGCCTGTTCTTGTTCAGTCAGTTCGCGGGACACCATGCCAATATTGGCTAGACCCTGCCGAGTATCAACAACTCCCCGCGTTGAGCCACCGGTATGCACGTCAATGCGAAACTGCGAATTTTGTTTTTCAAAACGTTTGCCTAAGGTTACCATTAGGGGAGAAATGGTGCTGGCTCCAGTGAGCGTCAGTTTTTGGGATGCTGTACTCGCTTCAGATGAAGACTGAGCACATCCTTGGGCACAAAAGTGTAGGAAAACCCCCAAAGTTACTAATCGGACCAGAGCTATTTTCATGCCATAAACATGTCATAAAGTGTTCTACAAAGAAGAGCCTCACGGCACCTCTTAGCCAATCCAATCTATGCCAATCCAGCCTATATAGTAAAGGCTCACCGAACAATCTTCAGTATTATCCTTAGTCTATCTCTGTGTAAATACTACTTTAATCAATTTTTCTCGCGAGAACAACTGATTAAAGTAGTATTTACACAGAGATAGACTAAGGATAATACTGAAGATTGTTCGGTGAGCCTTTACTATATAGGCTGGATTGGCATAGATTGGATTGGCT
>JBCCHX010000111.1:0-12766 GCA_039028535.1 Cyanobacteria bacterium P01_B01_bin.77 | reverse complement strand
TTTTTTTCTCCCCATCCTATTTATTTTTGGGCGCTCGGTTGGTTTTTCCCTTGCAACCCCCCTCCGATGCCCGACATTCGTGTGTAGAGCCATTGATTCTGCAGAGCTGTGGGCGAGCGTCTATCATGAAGACAGTCATGAATTTTTGTAAACAGCTTTGACTTCGACGCTTGGACCACGATCAAAGGCCCCGAGAACAACCGGTTGGCATGCTCTAGATATGCTCTGGCAAGGGGATGAAACCGTTGTCAAAAGGGGGTTACCCCACGACCAGCTGTCTCCAGCATGGCAGATTCTGATGTTGGGAGATGGCTCTCCCACTCGTCATCTCCAGTTGCTGACGCGGGAGCCTACCGAGGTTGATGTTATTGAAATGTCCCTAGTGGGTATGGCTGATGATGGTGCACCCAGTGTGATTAGCTATGTTCCAGGTCCACGACTCCGCCGTCAGGTATGGTTACGGACAGCATCAGGTCAGCGTTTAGCATACGCCACATCCTGGTGGGAAGCCAGTCACGTGGATGAGTATCTAAAAAATCGTTCGCTGCCAATTTGGGCCAGTCTTGCTAATTTACGCACTGAGCTTTATCGCGATATTCAGGGTATTTACTACGGTTGGAGCCCACCGTTGGAGGCCGCATTTGGTCAGAAAGGACCCTTTTGGGGTCGCCATTATTTGTTTTGGCACCACGGCAAACCGCTAACCCTAATTTATGAGGTGTTCTCACCGTATCTGATGCGATATTTAGGCCCCATGCGATCCGAAACGAGCTATCGGTAGGTTTCCCCTCTCGTAGGGTCGTTCCATGGAACGACCCTACAAACGACCATGGAACGACCCTGCAAAACGCGCAGGTTATTGGTTTTCGGGTTTGGTAGCCTGATTACGTCGTTTGCGGCATCGGTCCGAACAATATTTCACTTCGTCCCAGCAATCGGTCCATTTTTTGCGCCAGGTAAAGGGGCGCTGACAAACGGTGCATGTTTTTGTCGGTAAATCGGACTTGCGACGCTGACGGGCCATTGGTTCCTAAGGATTGTTAGCGGTTTTTTAGGGCTCACGGTATGCTCAGAGACTAGTTTAAAGGGCATTAGTAAATGGTGCCTGTTTGAGATCGCATGTTTCCTGCCCCCTCAATGGCGCAACTCCGTATCGTTTTAGTCGAACCCGCTGGCCCCTTAAATATTGGCTCAGCAGCGCGGGTGATGAAAAATTTTGGGTTGTCCCAGCTGGTCTTGGTCAATCCCCAATGTGACCCCTACAGTGATGACGCCAGACAAATGGCCGTTCATGGCTACGATGTTATTGAAGCATCCCAAACGGTAGCAACGCTGCCAGAGGCCCTGGTCGGTTGTCAGCGGGCAATTGCAACAACTGCCCGGAGTCGAGATTTACAAACGCCGTTAGAATCTCCCGAGAAAACATTGCCCTGGCTGCTAACGCCCTCCCCCAGCGCCCTGATTTTTGGTCCAGAAGATCGAGGTCTCAATAATGACGAAATGCTCCAGGCCCAGCGCTTTATTAAAATAGACACCCGTCCCCCCTATGAATCGCTAAACTTAGCCCAGGCGGTTGCAATTTGCTGCTATGAACTGTCTCGCGTCGGGCATCAGCCCCAAGGGAAGACTCCTCCAGCGACTAATGCTGTATCTACTGCGGCAGACGATGCTGCCGCGCCCCTGGACGAGCTGGATGGGTACTACCACCACTTAGAATCGATTTTGTTGAAAATCGGCTATCTTTATCCCCATACGGCTCCCAGCCGCATGCGCAAATTTCGACAGCTCGGACATCGTGCAGCCCTGTCCACTCAGGATGTGGCCATGCTGCGGGGTATTCTGCGGCAAATAGATTGGGCCACACATCAGGGGCCTGATTCCAAAGCCCCCTAGCCATCTTAAAATTCTCAACCAGCCGCTAGGGGCAATGATTAGCAACGTGTTCACACCTATGACGGATCCACAGCAGCCTCATTCCAAATCACGACGGTCTGGACGACCACGACGGCAACGCCGTTCTAAGCTGCCCCCTGTCGGAGGTAACTCAAAGCCAATGCGGTCTAGGGGTACAAAGCCATCCTCATCTAGGGCTGCGACCGGTATGTTTGGGGACATGGTCGATCCGTCTCGCCATGTGCGTCGAACTCGCCGCAATTCTCGCTCTACGTGGCCTCCAGAGCCCAAGCGTTCTCTATTGCCAAGGCTGCCTAAGCCCCTAATCTATGGTGTTCGCTTGTTGATTATTGGCCTGGGGGTGGCGGCAATTGCAGGAACGCTACTGTCGGTCCTCACCCCCACCGATGAGCAATTAGCCCGTGGCACTGCAGCTGAAACCCAGTCAGCAGTTACCGTATCGGCCGAAACTGACAATGATGTGCTGGTGCGCACCCAAGAACTGGCTCCCTTAAAGTCCAGTTTGGTGGAGCTGCAGGATCTGATTCCTGAACTGACGCCCACCGTTTATGTCTTTGACTTAGACACAGGCAACTATGTAGATATTGCAGGTAGTTCCGCAGTCCCAGCGGCAAGCACGATTAAACTACCTATTTTAATTGCCTTTTTTCAGGCTATAGACGACGATCGCATCACCGTTGATCAGGCTCTGGCTATGCAGTCGAGTCAAATCGCCCAGGGATCTGGAGATATGCAAACTCAGCCACCGGGAACGCGATATACGGCCTTAGAAGTAGCCACTCAAATGATTATCAACAGTGATAATACGGCGACCAACATGATGATCGACCTGTTGGGAGGACCGACGACACTCAACCAGCAATTTGCCAACTGGGGACTCACAGCAACTGTCCTGAATAACCCACTGCCCGATGTGGAAGGGACTAACACAACTAGTACTGAAGATTTAGTGCGAATGGTAGCCCATATTCACAAGGGCGAGGTTTTAAGTCTGAGATCGCGCGATCGCGTCTTTAACATTCTGCAGCGAACTTACAATAAAAAGCTGCTGCCCGCCGGGGTGAGCGAAACCACGATTAGCTATAACAAAACTGGCAACATTGGTGAAGTGCTAGGTGATGTGGCGCTGATGGATTTGCCCAATGGCAAACGATATGCGATCGCAACTCTGGTGCAGCGTCCTGACAACGATGGCCGCGCTCAAGAACTCATTCGACGCATTTCTCAAACGGTTTACCAAACCATGAATAACGCCATTCCTGTCATCAAACCTGCCGCTGACACATCTGTCGAAAACGGAGCCCAGCCGATTCCCACATCCCCTAGCGCAACACCTGACTCCGCCGTCCCCAGTTCCCAGGAATAACTTCAGCTAGGTCGTTAACGCTCTAGATACTGCATTAGTCAATTTTTTTGTGGCTAATGCAGTTGACAAGATAGACATCTTTGATACACTCTGTCAGACAAGTTCGGGGGTGTCCCATCTACACTCTGATTCCTGTCAGCTCTAGAGAACTATGATCAACCCCCCTGTGGATATTAATCAGATTAAGCACTCAGCCGCCAACGGTCACTTTCGCTCCATAGCCTTGTGGCTTAACTATCCGTTGGTGCCCCAGGCGATCTATGCCCAGGTGAAAACCGATTGCTACCCCGGCTATCTCCAGGTCCTATTAGAGTTTGAGCGCCCCCCCAAGAAAGACGCCTTAATCCGACTAGTGTGTAACCGTATTTGCCGGTTAGAGTCCGATGTCATCCGTGGAGTATTCCTCATTGGTCGGCTTATAGGAACGAAGCAACCCCTTTGGCAACAGCGAGTCCGCCTGACTCAGCGACAACGCTCCGCGACGACACCGCCGCTGGGACTAGACAACCTGACTCCAGCCAGCGATATAGCTGAGTCCAATGCTACGCCAACAGCGACTGAGCCAAATGCTGAACCAGACAACAACACAGCTGTGTCAACGGCCAAGCCACTTACACCTACTCCTACAACAGCTGCCAAGTCAAAGTCTCCCCAGCCCAAACCCATAACGGCGGCCACCTATGGCAGTAAAACGTTTAAGCAGGTGCCATCGTATCTCATTCCGAGAGAACCTAATCACCAGGAGCATCGCCGCCGCCCCAATCGTAATGTCGCGCCCTTCCCAGTGGTGCAAATCCGTCCTGCTGATATTGATAGCTCAAAGCCCCCCAGTCAGCGGCGGATTCAACGCCGTCGTCTGGCTCCAAAAGAAATCATTGATCAGCAATTTAAATACATGAGAGCCATCGTTGTGACTGGCTCAGCTGCAGCTGCATTCATTTTAGGCTGTGTTACCGAGACCGTTCGCTCCCAGCGGGGGTCCATGGCTCATAATGGGTCCCCCAGTCTCCCCACATTCAATCAAGAAGGTTGGCGTCCCCTCAGTGAGATCGAAACTCAAGAAATTGCCTATCGCTCCGCCATGCGTAGTGCGGCTATCCCGGCAGCACTAGAACCAGTAGCTGTGATGCCCCATAAACCTACTAGCAGCCCTGAAGATCCTACGGTCACCTTAGTATTTGGAGGCGATGTAGCAGTAGGCGATGTCCCCCTACAAACACCTGATGCTGTGGGCCAGGTATTGAGTGATTTGGATGTGTTTCGAGATGCCGATGTGGCCATGGTAGGTTTGGGAAATTCCCTAGCCAGCGCCGACACGTCTTTGCAAGAAAACTACCTGGAACGGACGCGACCGGATGCCGTCGACGCTTTACGCCAGGGGGGTATCGATATTGTTGGATTAACCAGCGATCGCACTATGGAATTTGGCCGTCAAGGTCTAATAGAAACCTTAGACTCCTTAGATAGTGCTGGTATCTACCGGGTGGGGGCAGGTCGAGATTATCGTGAAGCTCGACGACCAGAAGTATTAGAGGTCAAGGGACAGCGTATTGCCTATCTGAGCTATTCCCCTGATGGTGAGACAGTGGCAACCAGCAACAGAGCAGGGCTCAATAACCTAGAGCGAGAAGGCATTATTGAGGATATTGCCGCTCTGCGGGAGGCTGTAGATTGGGTTGTTGTTAATTATCGATGGTATGGCGATCTAGAAACTGAGCCCAATGATCAGCAAGTCAATCTGTCTAGAACAGCGATCGATGCGGGAGCCGACTTAGTTGTTGGTTATCATCCCCAGCAGCTACAGGGTGCTGAGTTATATAAGTCTCGTCCAATTGTTTACTCCTTAGGAGACTTCATTTTTCAAGATGCCCCCCTAGAAGACCACGATACGGCCACGCTACGGGTGTCTTTGCGGGACAAACAAATGAAAGTTGAGTTTCTCCCCGTGAGTGTTAGAGAAGCACGGCCCAAAGCAGCAGCAGGAGAAACAGCCCAGTCTATTCTCAAGCAAATTCGCCAAGCCTCTGAGGCCCTGCCATCTCCCCTGCAATTTCCAGCTATCTTGGAGGCTTCTTCCCAAAAGGATACGTTGCTGCAGCCAGAAAAGCTTGCTGCTCCCCTTAAGACTCTGGGCGAGTTAGAGTCGACAACGACACCGTCAAATCACCCTGGCTATTGGAACGAGAATATTACGCCAGAAGCAGATTCATTGGCCCCAGAGAACACTGTCCCAGAAGAAGCCATTTCACCAGATACCGCTGAGTCTAGCTTTGACCATGAGCCGCCCCCTAACTTAACGCCAGGAACAGCGGATACTTTTTATCCACAGACTTTCGATGAACCTGATAGTCCTGATACCACAGGGTCTGAAACCACGGGAGCTGAAATCCCTGCTGTAAATAGTCCCTTAGAAAGCTTTAATATCCAGGCTGATGAATTGGATGTTGATGTCTTTGAGTCTTTTGAGACTGACGAACTACAGGAGTCGCCGCCATCCACCACCTCTGAGGTCGCTCCGCCGCTGCCAGATAACGCCCCCAAGGCGTTTCCAGAGTCTTCTACAGATTCCTCCTCCGAACAGCTGCCGTTTGTGGATACGGGCGAAGCGGATACGGGCCTCGATAGCAACAGCCCAAAACTAACACCCGAAAAAAATGACCAGATTTTACTGCCCAGCGAGCATCCCTCACTAGAATATGACCAGCTGGAAAACTGGGGGGAAAAGTCCTCTCCCCATAAGGAATTTAGTCCCATCGAAGAGCACCTAGACAGTCTAACCCCTGCTCCCCCCCTGGACTCGCCAGTGATAGCTCCAGCAGTTTCTGTCGAAGCTGATACCCGTCATTTAGATGACGATGATGTTATGGATGCTATTTCTCCCCACGATGAGCCCCTTATCGGCCCCCTGAGCCAACGACCCGCAGAGTCGCATTCGGATGAATTAGCTTCCTAAGGTTGAGCCGGATTTTTCCTAGCCCCTACCGTAAATACTGTAAACAAATGATACGCAGCATTACGATGGCCGATGTATCAGTAAGGCCATCCTTTGGGAAACCTTAGGAAAAATCATGCCGTCGTATAGATAAATTTATTCTTTCAAAAACCAGGCGGTTTAAAGGGTTAAGCGTTAAGTTCTGACATCAGAATAGTACATTTGAACTCAGTATTTTTGCCGTTCTGGATACAAGGGGTTTACCACTTCGCAGGAGATTCAGGTATACTTTTACTTTCCAGCTGGATCCTTGTAGAAATCTTAAAAAATCAGGGTAAGCGCGTAGCTTTTTGGGACAAAAGACACATTCTTGAGCCGTTTTATACTGATACCGTTCAGGGGCTCGGAAGAAGGAACGTAGGTAGGTCAATACAATATGGACCTACCGTTGATGTTGTAATCTTTGTGAGATTTATAACCGCTATGGGAAGGGCAGGAAAAGCACTAAAGCATGTACTGACTCAGTACGGAATTAGTCAAAATCGTTTGGCCGTAACGATGGGTGTTGCTCGCTCAACAGTCAATCAATGGGTCAATGAGGTCAGTGATCCACTGGCTGACTCTGTGCCAGAGATCATTATTGCTCTAGAAACCTTGGAGCCATCAGCCGCTAACATTTTCCTCAGCATGTATTTAGAGCGGGGAGCCGAGGCCGCTGCTGAGCAGCGATGAAGAAAGATAAATGTTTACGGGCCACGGGTCCTCTGGACTACTATTAAGGGATCCAGATGGGATTGAGACCAGCAAACGGAAATTCCTGGGGCTCAATTGGCTGTGGCTGCTTATTTAATCGCGCATCGGACGTCTGGTATAGCGGGAGTAGCCACATCTTAGTAGTCGCGATCTCACCTCCATCATTCAAATTTGCTGAGGTATCTACATCTGGCGCTGTTTCATCAAACAGTAGAGCTAAACCATCCGGAGCCAGGCTCATGTGAACTGATGGCTGGGGCGGCAGTTTTTGCAGCTCTTCTACGTCTCCAGTTGTCAGGTTAACAACTGAAATAGAAGGCTGCACTTGATAAGTATCAGCATCTAGAAGTTGACTCGTTAAACAGAACAACAGTTCGTTGGTAGGATCAAACTGGGCATCTAAAATTGCCCCTGTAACATCAAGTAGGGGATTTTCATCTCCTTGATTTGATACCCAAAATAGGGTCTGGGTAAAGCGTTTTTCCGGGTCATCCTGATTAAAGCTCACCATGGCAGCAGCAGATCCGTTGCTGGCCACATCCATGACCAAGCCATACTGAGGTAAAAAATCCAGGGTATCTCCACTCTGCTCATCTTGAGCATCACTCAATGCAATAATGGCTGTCCCTTCTCCTTGCTGTAGCAGCAGAGATTGGCTATCGGGGGCAATGATAAAATCTCCGCCGGGTTCAGTTTCCAACCGTCGAGGTGGCTGATTTTGGTTGATAACCCACGGCCCAAAGTCCCCCGGATTATCTCGACCGACCCGCTGCACAACAATAGTTTCTCCATCAGGGGAAAGATCAAATTTCAGATTTTGGTACTCACTACTGTCCAGTACAGTTTCAATCTGGCCGCTGGCGTTATTTTCATCGGTACCTAAGCCAGTGGTGACCGTATATAGCTGCTGGTCTTGCAGCGTGTTTTGCCCCCGCTCTATTGCAGCAAATAAGATGCGATCGCCCTGGCTATAGGGCTTATAGTCTAGTACTGTCCAATCTTCTGGAGTCAAGGCCTGTTGTGACTGGCTACTCAGGTTATACAGCATCAAACGTCCTTGTTCTTCACCGGTAACACCGATATAGGCAAACGCTCGCTCACGGGACTTAAAGCTAGCTGTAAAGGGAACAAAATTAGTAGCCGATTGACTAAAGCGATCGCTAGCCTGAGGTAAGGTAACCGTAAAGTCATTGCCATAGGGTGCGGGAAAATCGAGGGTGTAGGCCATCCGCCGGCCAGCCCAGCTAAATCGACCAGGCAACGACGGCTCAATGGTAAGATTTTGCTCCACACTGTCCTGGTCCATGGGGCGGCTAAAGGTGAGCAAAAAAGCGATATCGTCTGCACCAATATGCCGATTTTGCCAGGTAAAGTCTCTCACCTTTGAAGCAGCAGGCCCCCCCAGCAAAACCATGCCACCAATAATCACGGCTAACAGCACCATCAGTGACTGTGCCAGGCGATCAAGGGGCTGACGACGGGATTTGGCCATGGGTGAGATCGGTTAAAGGTAACGGCAAGCTAACGGCAAGGGGCAAGACAAACAGGTAAATATCTAATATTCATAAGGATTTGGAGGCTCAGGAATGGTTTCAATCTGGGTGGGTTCAATCGTCAGCTGACGTTGGCCATCAATGGTTGCTGTCACCATTTTTCCTTCTACATCTAGCCAGCTATCGGGCGCATAGGCCTGACGCGACACAGCCAGCTGTACGGGCAACCCCACTGGATAAGCATCAGCCGCACAGCAGGTTAAGACAAACCGTGACAGCATTAAATACTCCTCAGGCCATTCTTTAGGATGAATGACAAATCCTGATACTTTGACCGATTGACCAGTGTAAGCATCAGGTTCTGGATAAACATTAAGGGTGCGAATCCAGTCAATCACAGTGCGATCTTCAGAGGCTGTTTGGCGTACAAAGCGCTGGGGTTGCGATCTCGTCATGGTCAAACTTTCTGACACCCCCCGTTGAATAGCCGTATCACTGGCAAAGACCTGAGGCGTGTAGATCAGCCCCAGTACCGCCACCCCTAATAAAATGAGACTACTAAGCTGGGGTGGGAGAAGCGTGGTATGGCTCGGCGGAGCCTGCACCTGTTGTTTTTTGGATCGCCGTATTTGAAACACTCTAAAAATAGCCATGGCCAACAGTACAATCGCGGCGCTGTTGGCTAACCACATATAGTTCGGGTGCAGGAGTAAATATAATTTACCGGTTACCCAATATCTAAATAGAGTTAAGCTCCAGGTTCCTAGGACCAGAATATCCAACCAACTTTTTCGAAACCAAGGCTTAGCAGCAGAATTGACACGGCGATTGGCTGCACCTGATTTTTTAGCCCGTTTAGCTGACATAGAGATTCATAAATAGCGTCAAAATAAAGCAGAGCTGTGCCGCCAGGACAAAGATATATAAAATCGCCCTCGGCTTAAACAGGGTCATCAATAAACCAATGTTTTTGAGATCAATCATCGGCCCAAAAACGAGAAAGGCTAACTGAGAGCCTGTCGTAAAGGTAGAGGCAAAGGATAGGGCGAAAAACGAGTCAACCGTAGAGCAAATAGAAACAACTGCCGCCAGCAGCATCATAGCTAGAATTGAGGTGATAAAGTTTTGCCCCAGGGCCAAAATCCAATCCCGTGGCACAGCAACCTGAACAAAGGCGGCAATGGCGCTACCGAGCACTAAGACAGCTCCAAGTTCCTTTAACTCTTGGATCATGTTATCAACCACTAGCTGCAGTTTTACGGCAACTGGCTGGTTGGGGATACTGGTTAATAGAGCTGTTGCCGGGTCGTCCATCTGCAGGGTGCCACCCGATTGCATCAAAAACGTTCCTGAGCGCAGTAGCGGGTTAACCGGCTTAGCTCGCGGCTTAGGCATCTGCCTCACCACCTCTGGTTGCAAGATGGGTCGCATATCTGGCTGACGGCTAAAGACCCAGGCAATGGTAACGGCAATGAGTAAGGTAAACCCGACTCTCAAAAAAACAATCTCGGGCTGATCGCGAAATGCAACCCAAGTGGCCCAAAATACGACGGGGTTAATAGTAGGAGCTGCGAGTAAGAACCCTACTGCTACTGAACTGGGAGCCCCTTGGGTAATCAATCGTCGGGCAACGGGCACATTACCGCATTCACATACGGGAAAAAATATTCCCATAAGGCTGCCAGCCACCGCACCTAATAAAGGACTTTTGGGTAAAAATCGAATCAGCGTGCGCTCGTCGACAAAGAACAATAGCAGGCTTGAAAATGCCACGCCAATTAGCAAGAAAGGTATAGCCTCCACCAAGAGACTAAAGAAAAGCGTTAGGCCAGTGCTAAATTGCTGCATGGGGAGTTAACAAACCCGTTAAGACGTCTATCGCTGACCAGCCATTCTACAGGAAATGACTGAGACCTCCTATGGCCTCCACGGATTTTACTGTTACTGATTTATCAGGATGAATCGAGCTACTGAGCATTTGATTAATCATATTTGTCAGGTCAAGGCATAGTTTGGCTCAAATATGCGCCATTTTTATGCAAAAAAATGGCGGCACGCCTACCAGAGAGAGACCTTGCTGACGCTGATGCTGCCAGCAAAACACACATCGACATCAGCTCCAGGGTCGCGTGGGCGATCTTGGTAGGTGCCAGTATAGCGAAATCGACCTAATTCCAGGCTGGATGCGGTGGGCAAGGGCTGGGTACAAACGGAACAAAAAACAATTTCGGGGGCCGGGGCAGACTCATCCAAGCTCGGTAAATTAACATTCCAAAACTGTCCCTGCTCAAGGCTCTTATCCATTAAGAGCTCCAACACACGGGCTGTTTGCCGAGCGGCGGTCTGCCAATTAATAGACATATGTCTGGCTTTGTAATGGGAAATAGCAATGGCGGGGATTCTGAGCAGTGTGGCTTCTCGCACAGCGGCTACGGTTCCTGAGACGTAGGTGTCAGCACCCAGGTTACCGCCGTTATTGATGCCCGCCAGCAACCAGTCCAGCTGAGGGTAAAGGTGGTTGGCAACTCGAGTACAGTCGGCTGGAGTACCGCCAATGGCATATCGTTGTTCAGCCTGTTGATCAACTGAGATCGTGCCACCGCGATTAATCTGATGGCTGCAGCCCGAGAGATGTTGATCAGGAGCGACTATTCCGACGGTGGCATCGCGGCCAGATAAGCTCACGACGGCTTGGTGTAGGGCATTAATGCCTGGAGCATCAATGCCATCATCGTTGGTTAGAACAATGGTGGGCGCAGTCTGGTTAGGCGTAGTCACGTTAGCAGGTACAGATGCAATAAAAGAGTAGTCGAGGCAGGTGCAGTAAAAGAACTGTGGGCATCACAGACATCACAGCAATCCCGGAACAGTATCGCCTGTGAACACAAGGACAGCTGGACCAGTCATATAAACATGGTTGTCCTCGGCGGACCATTCAATTTGGAGAGGACCACCAGGTAACTCAACCGTAGCTTTACGACCTGATGGAGTATTGTCGCACTTTCCCGTTAAAACCGCCGCCACCAGGGCCGCACAGGCTCCTGTGCCACAGGCTAACGTTGGTCCTGCCCCCCGCTCCCACACCAGCATCTTGAGATAATCAGGACGTACCACCTGAATAAATTCGGCATTAGTGCGTTTGGGAAAGACCGGATGGGTTTCCACCTGCGGTCCAATGATAGCTAGAGGGACAGCGTCAATATCGTCTACAAATGTGATGCAGTGAGGGTTCCCCATACTGACACAGGTAACTTGGTAGGGGGTATCCGCCACGGTCAAAGGGAGATCGATAACGTTGGCCGCTGCCGCAGCCAACGTGGTGGGTATTTCCTTAGCCAGCAGATGTGGCTCTCCCATATCCACCGTGATTTGGCCATCAGCTTGCAGGGTGGGGACGATGGGACCTGCCAGCGTGTGAATTCTATAGCTACAAGGAGTGGCAACAGGCTTACCGACCTCTACTTCCAACGCCTCTAAGTATTTTGCTAAGCAGCGAATGCCATTGCCACACATCTCCGGTTCTGAGCCATCGGAGTTAAAAATACGCATGGTGTAGTCGGCCCCCTGCTCCCCTGGCAAGGCAAAAATCACTCCGTCAGCCCCAACGCCTGTGTTGCGATCGCACAGCCGGATAGCCTGCTCAGGCGTCAACACTGGCGATAACTGATGCCGATTATCTACCAGAATAAAATCGTTACCGAGTCCGTGATACTTACTAAAAGAAAGCCCCATAAGGTGTGGGAAAATGCGTGAGCAATGTACCGGAAGTAGTATAGACCGGGTACGTTATTAATGTTTCATTCAAGTTTATCCACAACTGCCATGGCTAGCGAATTTGATACAGGGTTACCTAGCATTCGCCAAGTACAAACCCTGATCCGTGACCAAAATACCGTTGAGCTCAAATTACTGACAGGTGACGTGTTTAGTGGCACCGTTGTGTGGCAGGATGCCCACGCGATTTGCCTCAGCGTTGACGGAGCCACGGTCCTAACTATGCGTAGTGCTGTGGCCTATATCAAGGCCAATTAAAAAAATTGCCAGTGTCCAAGAAGACATTAACCGCAGTCTCTCTGATAGTGAGACTGCGGCTTTAGGTTTAAATTCAAAGATGGCTTTGAGTCTTTTATTACTTTAAGTCTTCAAATGCTAATCTGGCCTATCCTCAGAGGATGTTTTAAAAGGTAGAGCCAAGTATCAAATCATGCCAGTCTCCTCAACATCAAGCGAGTCATGGCAATGTAAATCATGGCTTCAGAGGATTCAGGCAAGCGCTCATAATCCTTACTCAAGCGCCGGTACCAGTTC
>JBCCHX010000110.1:0-15337 GCA_039028535.1 Cyanobacteria bacterium P01_B01_bin.77 | reverse complement strand
CTCCCAAGTGTCATAGTCATCTGGTTTGATTGCTAGGGCTTGGTCATAACTAGCGATCGCCTCCTCATAGCGCTCTAAGTTACCCAGTGCAACGCCCCGGTTGTACCAGGCTTGGTGGTCATCGGGTTTGAGTTTGAGGGCTTCGTCATAACTTGCGATTGCTTCCTCATAGCGACCTAATTTATTTAATATATTGCCTCGACCTATCCAACCTAAGTGATAGTCGGACTTAAGCTGAGTAGCTTTGCTGTAGCTTACAAGCGCCTCCTCATAAGCACCTAGATACTCTAGTGCAACGCCCCGGTTATGCCAGGCTATGTAATAGTTCGGCTTATGTTCGAGGGCTTCGTCATAACTTGCGATCGCCTCCTCATAACGGTTTAATTTACGTAGAGTAATGCCTAACTCAAACGTCAGAAGATCGCTGCTAAACTCAGGTGTCTCTGAACTGATAATCTCCTTAGCTTGAGTTTGAGCCTTAATTAACCAAAACAAACGCTGACCTTCAGGTCCGTATTTTCCCTGATAAAAATATGCGACAAATTTTGCCAGTCCCGTTAGCTTCTCAGTGCGTTTCCAGCAAAGCGAAAGGGATTGCTCTATTTCTTTCCCAGTGTGGTTTAGCAATGCTTCTAAACTTTCAGAATACCGAAGCTGCCAGCCTTGATCGACAATCTTTTTAACGTGATTTAAGCTCTTCTGCAGTCCTGACTTGATCAGCGGATGGGCATCTTCTTGATACTCTGCTGAAATTGCTTGCAGCGGGCTTTGAACAATCTCCTCAGCTGCTAGATAAACGCTCTCCAGTGCTCGTGAAATTAACTGTAGTTCCGCCTGCTTCGGATTGGCAAATAGCTGATGATATAGCGTCTCAGCCTGGTAGCTGCGCCAGTCGTCACTGTTGTATTGCTCAGAAATATGGGCATCGTCCCAAACCTCCTCATCTGCCAAGGCGGTATAGTAATTGGCCAGTGCCTGATGGGTTCCTTGAAACTGTTGCCGACTCTCTTCATAAAACGCCTGACGTAAGACATCTCGCGCCACGTCATCCAAGCGGTGTTCATTCTCCGTACGCTGGGTAAAGGGTAAATCTAGTAGCCAGCGGAACCGTCCTTTTGCCGTTTCTTTTTCCTGCAGCGGTATCTCTAAATCTGTGCAACGGGTCAGATGTTTAACCAAGTCGCCATCAAAGCGCCGACAGCAGGCCACGATCTGAACCAGCTGAGTTTCATGGCTCGTAAACTGCCGCAGCAGCACTTTTTTTATTTCCTGTGCCCCTTCGCTAAAGTCGGGCTCGTGACCTTTGTTATATTCCTCCCGCACCCAGTTGAGGTAATAGGGCAGCCCCCGCGTCGCGGTGATGATGCGCTTTACTCGCTCATCGTCGGTAATACCAATTTTGGCTAGATATTCCCTGGCTTGTTCATCTTCAAAACGCTTTAGTTCCTGTTCATAGACGGCGCTATCGTTCTGATGACGCTCACTCCAGTGATCTTTATTCAGCAGTTGCTTGCGCCCGGCAGAGACAATCCGCACCGGATACGCTTGCAAAGCGGTATTCCCCAGCAGGGTGCTACAAAGCCAACGGTCCACCTCCACCGGCACTTTTTCATAAAAATCTAGCACCAATAACAGCGGCTGGACTGCTGCCTTGGTTTGCAAACTTTTAACAAAGGCTTTGGTCAGCTCCAGCAGCGGGTTGAGCATCAGGGCCTTGAGCTTTTCGTCATTGCGGGTAGCCTGGTGCCGGTTTAATAACCCCTTAGCATCATCCAAAATAGAAGCGCCTAATTCCCCCAACTCGCCAATGTGGGGAGCAGCGACGGATAGGGCCGTACCCACCGGGCTGCCCGCTGCAAACATCAGCGATGCGCCCTGCAGAGCCAGCTGACTATATTTTTTGACGATTTCGATTTGTTTATCACTGGCCTGCCCCGAGCCGTCTTCTGTTTTGGTTTTTAGGGTTTCTAATGTGGTGGTAAAGCGTCGCTCTAGCTCATAGAACGGATCTTTTTTCGGGTCGCCTACGGTCGGCGAAAGCTGGCTGTGTAGTACTTTCATCACCCCCAGGGGCGTGCCGGTATTGGCTGTATCACCAAATTTCACCTCAGTAATGGTGACCTGCTCAGAAATTGTGCAGCGTTGCCGATGGGCTAGCTGTGCCCGGTCTAGCAGGGTGGTTTTGCCGACGCCGCCCAAACCCCAGGCATGAAAAACGATGGGCTGCAGGGCGGGGGCTTTAAATGCGAGGTCTAGATTTTCTAAAAAGCTGTTGGCGGCAGGTCGGGCGACGTACAGGCTATCGAGTAGGGCCATGAACACACAGAAGGCGGCTGGCCCAATTCTAACCAGCCTGTTTGGGATTGTCAGATCGATATACCCATTGACGGAGGACAAATGTGCCCTTATGCTTTTTTATCAAGCCGCGTTTGTGCGGTGATCATACAGAACTCAATCTTTAGCACCGTTGGCAGGTGTTGCAGCACCTAACCAACGGCTAACCCCCGCTGACGAGTCCAGACGGAGGCTTTGGTTATGGTACCTTAGCTGTCCCGATGTGCATATTTCGGGGCAGCTAAGGATCGAGTTCTGGCTTCCTTGTTCTTTACCATTTCACCTAGGAAACCAGAACTATGGCAATGACAACTAAGCTGCAGACCTTACTGCAGACCGCAGCACCCTCTGCCCAGCGCGAGGTGCCTGCCCCGGCTGTACTACCTGCCATTCCAGCGACTAGCTCACCGTTTCAGCCCGATAAGGTGCGCCATCTCGTTTTTGGCACCCTACCCGCTATCCGATTCACCATCAAAGACCTGCACATGCGCGGCTACGCCGAACCCAACGACTGGAGCCAGCCACTCCCCACCGGGCGACCAGGCGAAGTCATGGCCATTTTGACCAAGCGCGTTGAGGAACCTCAAAGATCGTAATGCCGTAAGTTGGCGTTAAGGCACGAAACCCAACAAATCCGATATCCCCAACCTCTATTCAAAAAATCTGCTCTCATAAAGGATAGAAGTGCAGGCGAGGGAGCAACCTATTTGGAATGTTGGGTTTTGCCAGGTTCAACGCCAACCTATGGGGTGATGATGCTACCAAAGCTGACGCTATCGACGATTCAACGCTACGCCACGGATAAGTCTTTTTCACGGGGAAGGCGCTACTTGGCAACGTTACAGCAGAAAAACAGCTGCAGCCCATGGCCGTAAACGTAAGCTCATGGGCCTGAGACAGAAAAGGGGCTGGCGTGATGCTGGAGTGATTATGCGTCTTTTTTACGTCCTCGGCTGAGCACACCGATGAGTCCTAGGCTGACTAGCCCCATGGCTGGTTCAGGCACCTGCTGAGAGTCTGGGTCAGTGTTGGCAACGAGAGAGACATTGATGTCGGCATGCTTGGCAGGGTTGTTGTTTTGATCGCCTTCGTACTGAAACCAGGTTGAAAATCCCATCTCAAGATTTTTACCGTTGGCTCCAAGGCCAATTTGCAGTGGATATTTGCCATCTGTGAAATCAGAGAGAACTAGGGTTTGGCCAGCATAGGTGCCGCTGTCAGCGGTGAGTGTTGATTGTTGCGAATCGCTGAAATCGTAATAGGCCCAGGTATTAGTATCAATGGAGCCGCCGTTTTCAACATAGGCGGCACTGTTAAGTTCTTTTTTAGGGCCGCCCGTACCTTCATCGGTCGCTTCAAACCAGATATCAAAGTCCCATTGTTTATTGGCATCATTAGCGGCAACAATGCTGCCAAATAAGTGGGCAGTGCCATCGTCGTATTCATTCAGACTGGCCTCTGAGTCAAACACAAATTTGCCACCAGAAATCATTTCTGGAAGCCAAAAGGCATGTCCCCCCGAATTGTTGTATTCGGATGAGGCGGCTTCGACCACCTGCCAAGACCGGGTTAGTTCGGCGGCATCGGCTTGGACACCCATGCCTAGGGCGAGGGCACTGGCGATGAATCCAATTTTGAGCGTTGAGCTGAGTGATGAATTTAGCATGATTTTCAGTAGTTAACATGTTGGCTGCTATGTCTTAATCATGCTTTGGGAAAAAGGGAAATAGGTGAAATTCCGTTAAAAAGAGACTCCAGAGAAATAAAATATACGTATTTATTGCTACCTTAATTGCCTTATTGTGCAAGTGTAATTACGTATATTGTTTGTGACGATTGAAAGCGTTGTCCAGCAACACTGCAGTAGCTTTCACAGCTCAAAATTCGTATTTGCCCATGGAAAACTTAATGATTCGTACTGAGGTGCCCCTGGGAAACCACTGAGGGTTGGGCACTGGTTGTTCAGCTGTCTAAGGGTTTTTACTGGAATGTGTGGGCTGTGATTTGTGGGCTGTGATCAGGGCGATACTGGTTTGCCACGTAATTGTGCGTTGAGTTTGAGGGGATGCAGCTTGGTGGCCTAACCACTTTAGATAGGCCTGTCGGACGGTTTGCAACTCTTCTGGGGTGAAGCCCTTGGCCAGGTGGATCATGTATGTGGAGGTGGGGCTAAACCACCGAGTTTTTAATTGTGGGGTCAGTGGTAATTCTGTAGGCAGTTCCACCAGCGCAATGGTGACCGTGAGACCTGTGTTGTCAAACCAGGTGGGAATAGTTTCTAGATCCCATTGGCTAGGGTTGTTCTCGTAGAGGCTGTTTTCGATTTCCTGTAGTTGTTGGAAAAGTGTTTGGGAAAGGGCCTGCTCCGGCAGGAGGCTATAGAGCCGCAATGTTCGAAACGGAATGGTTTCGGCTAAGACGATGCGGCCTGGGTCTGCGAGATGATTGGCTAATTGTTGCAGCAGTGTTTGGCGGTCGGTAATGTCTTTTAGGGCATTGCGACCGACGATGCCATCAAATAAAATCTCTGGGGCCTGGGTGGTTAAAGTGGCCGACAAGTTTTGTAGGGGTGTGGAGAGAAACGTGGGGCGGGCTAAATCTGTGAGTATCTGGGCCTGGGCGGTGAGCGCAGCATAAATGTCAGGGGTGGGGGCGCAGGCATAAACACCGCCTTCGGGTACCTGACGTAATCCTTCCCAGGTGAGGAGACCGGCGTTGAGGTCTAGCAAAACATGGTGGCGTTGGGGAGTGAGGGTGGCGTAGATGCGATCGCACATCTCCCTCAGCTGCTCTCCCACATTACCCATGGTTCTCTGCAGCCACTGTTCTTGAGCTTTATCCGTAGGGCCAAAGGTAAGTACCTCTGGCAAATCTGTCTCCATCACCGCCGCCAGTTGAGCTTCTCGTTTGCGGGCTACCTCCAGGCGAATGGTATCTTCATACCCCTGGCTGGAGGGCTGGTAAAACACCTTACCCTGTAGCCCCGTTGGCAAATACTGCTGCTCGATCCAGTGGTCGCGATAGGCATGGGGATACAAATATCCCTGACCGTGACCAAACTCTTTTTTATCGCGGTTGGCATCCCGTAGCGGGTTGGGTACATCGGCTTCGCGCTCTTTTTCGACGGTGGCCAAGGCATCAAAAAAGCCCATGACGCTATTAGATTTGGGGCAGGTGGCCAGATAAAGCGCCGCTTGGGCCAATGGATAGCGCCCCTCGGGCATACCCACCCGGTCAAAGGCCTGGGCACAGCTGTTGGCAACAACAATCGCATTGGGGTCTGCTAACCCCACATCTTCCCCGGCAAAAATGACCATGCGCCGAAAAATAAAGCGGGGGTCTTCGCCAGCGTAGACCATGCGGGCTAGCCAATAGAGCGTGGCATCGGGGTCAGAACCACGCAGACTTTTAATAAAGGCACTGATGGTGTCAAAGTGGGCATCCCCTTCTTTGTCGTAGAGGACTGCCCGCTGTTGAATGGATTCTTCCGCCACCGCTAGGTTAATGGGAGTGCCAGGTGGGGTGGTTTCTACCGCTAGTTCGAGGGCATTGAGCAGGGCGCGGGCATCGCCGTTGGCGACATTAACTAAATGATCTAAAGCGTCGTCGTCAATTTGAATATTGAGATTGCCATAGCCCCGGTCTCTATCCTTTAGGGTGTGCTGAACAATCTGTCTTAAATCGTCGGGTCTCAGAGGTTTTAGCTGAAATACTCGCGACCGGCTAACTAGGGCTTTATTGACTTCAAAATAGGGGTTTTCGGTGGTGGCTCCGATCAAAATAACGGTGCCATTTTCCACCCAAGGTAGCAGCGCATCCTGCTGGGATTTGTTAAACCGATGGACTTCATCGACAAAGAGAATGGTGCGTTGGCCTTGCTGACCGCGCAGATCTTGGGCAGTTGCGATCGCACCACGAATATCCTTAACCCCCGCCAAGACCGCATTAATGGCAATAAAGTGGGCCTTAGTGGTATTGGCAATCACCTGGGCCAGCGTGGTCTTGCCCGTCCCCGGTGGCCCATAGAACAACAACGACGACAGCTGGTCTGCTTGAATCGCTCGCCGCAGCAATCGGCCAGGGCCGACAATGGCACCTTGGCCAACATACTCATCCAGATGGCGAGGACGCATCCGAGCCGCCAAAGGAGCTTCTGATGCCGTCAATGTTTGTCGATGTTGCTCAAATAAGTCCATGAGAATGGGAAACTAAAAAGCAAAAACGCTCCCACAAGATGGAAGCGTTCTTAACTTTATCGAAGAGACTAGCTAAGCAAGACTGAGCATTTGATAGCTTTCTTACTCAACCGCACCCTAAGCACTCACAATTCAAATCTGAATCTATGAGGACCAGACGCCACCAGCAATTTCCTGCAGAGGTAGCAGGTGAGGAGTCTGGCAAAGCAGGTAAGCAAAGAAAGCACCACTGCAACCACCCACAAGGAAGCCGCTAGCAAAATTACTCCACCCTTCACGAGTCGCAAACGCATTCGGGGGGGTAGGGGTAGTCAAAGTACCCTCAGGACCAGAGGGGCTGGTTGCACTGTAGATAGAAATAGCGACAGTCAAAATAAACACGAAGCTAACAGCCGCAATCACGCCAGCTACAGCACTATAGTCAGTAGCGCGTAAAGGACCCAGAACAGCAAAGGGACCATAGAACCAATAACCGTGAGCAACACCCACTTCTAGGCCACGGCTAAAGGGAGATAGCCCTGCACGGTAAGCAGGCAAATTATTAATGTAAGTACGTGCAACCGCAGAGGAGTTAATCGGAGTCGCAACATTACCCACTTCCGGGGCTCCAGTTGCGCTTGCAAAACTAGTTGCCATAAGAACGTCTTCCTATGAAATGGACAGTCAGTTGTAAGACGGGAAATTCTAACAAGAGATAGAAATAGTGCAAAGCCAATAAGGCATACCAACACCTAGGCGCTGGCTACATCTGAGCCCAATAATCTCACAGAAGCTAACCAAACATGGTGAATGCAACAGTTTTGTTAAGCACGAAGGGGCACAACGTTAACTTACTTAACAGTTGAGCAAAAAGAATAAGCAAAGGGCTACGGGTAATAGAAGAAACGTAAATAGAAAAAACGTAAGGATATCCCCGGACACCTTGGAGGGTTAGGGTACAAGAAAATTCGTCTTACTTCTGCTTAGTACGTGAGTCTGGTAGAACGCCACATACGCTTCTTAACACTCATGGGCATTGATGAATGGTCTGGTCAAAATCAGGATATGGGTTCCTGTAGAAATCGATCTGTGGAGTGAGGTATGTGGCTAGAAATTCCAGTTGATCTAGAAACTGAAGCGGCTAATGTTCATCTTTTGCAGGAGTTAGATCGCTGGATCTGTCTGGGTCTGGTGTCTGAAGGCCAAGCCATCAGCCTGGGGCGCAAGTTATGCAGCCCTATTCCCATTGCGCATCCAGCACCTGCGGTGGAGATACCTGTAGCGACAGATGTGACGACGGCAGAGCCTAGTGTGGTATCGGCAGGTTCGTCCTCTCGTAGGCCATTTTTTTCACACTTCAAATCACACCTAGTGCAGTCATTTCTGGCAGAGGTGAGCGTACTATGGCTGCTATTTTTGGGTGTATTTTTGGTGTTGGTGTCGTCTGGGGTGTTAGCGGCTAGCCAGTGGCAATCTTTTTCGACCATAGGTCAATACACAATTTTGTTGGTTTACACCCTCGCTTTTGGTGGCGCTAGTCTCTGGACAGCTGGTCAAGCAAAGCTACAGACGACAGCACAAATGCTCAAGGCTGCAACGCTGCTCTTGGTTCCCCTCAATCTGTGGATGATGGATGCGTTGGGGTTAATTAATGCGTCTGTGGGGCTAGTGATTTTAGCGAGTATCGGTTTAAGTGTCTTGACTCTGGTGCTGGCTCCACAGAAAAGAACTGGCTTCAATTTATTGGGTTTAAGCTGGTTGCACTGGGGCTGGGGGTTTGTGCCATGGCCATTAGTTGCTGCCTACTTAGGCACCTTAGGCAGCGCTGTGAATCTATGGGCAAGTCCAACTACGACGGTTGAAACGGTCGAGGAGGATAGCAGGCCGACACCGCCATTTGGAGGAGTCTTGGTTGCGATCGCACTCCTGATTCTGTTAGTGCGTAGTCTATGGATAGCTCAGGTTCCCATCATTCAACTGGGTCTAGCGATCGGTATTTGCGGCTGGATGCTGTGTCGGCTGTGGCAGTATCCCCTATGGCCCCAACTGGGGGCGGGTTTGATGCTGCTGGGCTGGCTAGTTTCTGCCGGGCAGCAGCCCCTACAGGCCATTGGCATCAGTGGATTAGCCAGCTGGCTACTGGCCCAACAGCTGCAACGACAACCCCAGGAACGCCATCAGCTACGTACGCTGATCGCCCTATGGTTAGTCGGTTTACAGACCTGTGGCTTGATGTGGTTAACCTTACCCATCGGCTTCCGACAAATACTCCTCACGACAGTTGAGACGTTTAGCGCAGAGCCGATCAGTGCCATAAACTTTGCTGGGGTATGGCTGTATGGCTATGTCGGGTTAATGCTGCTGGCAGCCCAACAATTTAAACGCCGGGGACAGACCACGCGGGCTCTGCTGACCGAGCGATTAGCCTTAGGAATTAGCACCTTACTGGTGCTCTGTACGCTACCTCAATCCCAATCGTTTTTATGCACCTTGAGTTTGATGGGGCTTACCCTCACCTTAAGCACAATCATCCGCCTACGGTCCTCGGCAACAAATTGGCTCATTTACGCTACCCATAGTGCAGCCGTGCTTACTGTTCTCAGTGGGCTATATGTGATTAGCACGTCGCTAGGGGGCTGGAGCGACCCTCAGTGGGCCATAGTTTTTCTGGGTCTGACTACGATGGAATGGCTAGCGAGTGTGGCTAGCCAGCGTTATCCCCAGTGGCGGCAATCAGCGCTGTATCTGGGTATAGGTCTTAGTGTCATAGCCTATAGTCTGCTGCTAAACCACTGGGGTAGTTGGATAACGCTGAGCTGGTTAGTGGTGCCGACGGTCCTGACCGGGTTAGTGTACCGGCCGCAGTGGGCAACGGCGCGATCTCAACTGGCAACTATCCTGACTGGGCTAGCTCTAGGAGGCCAACTTCTACTGATCAGCTCCTGGCCAATGGCGACAGTTGTCTTTGCTGTAGGCGCTGGACTGCTATTTCTCCATAGCGGTCGCTGGCCCACCCAGAAAGCTTTACCCACCCTGGCGGTCGGATTTGGCGTTTGCGGTGGTCATACCGCTGCCATCTGGCTATGGCTGATGGCACAAGTCTGGCCTGTAAACATTGCCCAGCTATGTTTAGTGATGGCTTTAATGACCTCGACGCTCAGTATTCTGGCTCGACCGTTCAAACGGCAGACTCGACCGTTACTAAAGGCCTATGGTGCTGCTAGCTACGGCTGGAGTCGAGCATTAGCGATCGCACTCAGTTTGGGGCTGACGCTCGTAATTCTATGGAGCTACGGCCTGGCTGAACTTAGCTATGGTGCTGCCCGCGAGAGTTTTTTAGAGGTCGAGGTACTTTTTCGCTACGGTGCTGCAGCAACCTCCCTGCTACTGGCTAGATTTTTGACTCAGCAACGACTTACTAATCTGGACTACTGGGAACTGGCCTATGAGGCCGGTCTTTTGGTCACCCTGGGGCTATCGCTGTGGCGTCAGGAGATTTCTCCTCATACCATCGGCACAGCCATGGTGGCCTTAGGACTATGCTCTCAGCTACTCGGCACGGTCCAGGCCACACGACAACAGCTTGTCTACCCCCCTAGCTGGCACTATATCCCGTTAGCCTATGGTGCTTTGGGCTTAGGGTTAAGCCATATGAGCTTTACCCCAGCAACGGGGTTATCTGCCCTGGTTGTTGGGGTGGTTACGCTCGCCATTAGCCACCGGCAGGACAATTTACACCGGTTAAGCTACGGCGGGCTGGGACTGCTTTCTCTGGGTATTTATGAGCTGGTGATCTACCGCATGTTGCAGGCCAGCGGGGGTGAACCCGGAGACGGGCTGACGCTGTTGGGACTAGTGGGCGGTGCGATCGCACTCTTCTACCTGCTCGGCCAGCGCTGGATTCAACGCTATAGCAAACTGACTCCTGCGGAGATTGGTGTGGTTTCCCTGCTCCACTGGCTAATGGCCACAGCCCTGAACGCTATGGCCATGGCACTCGGCCATAGTCGGACAGGGCTGTGGCTGTGGTTAGGCGTATCCGGGTTACTAACCCTTTATACCGGGTTACGGGGAAACTATCGCTGGTTTCCCATGCCTAAGACAGATCTTGACGATAGCCAGGACATTGATCTCGGCAGTATGCACCACAGCTATCGACAATGGACCTGGAGTAGTCTGATCATTGCCACAATCGCGATTCCCTATGGGATAGCGCAGTTATTGCCAAACTTGAACTTGCTGCGCGAATGGGGGGCCTTACTTGCTTGTGGCCTAAGCTTAATCATTCATAGACTTCCCTGGCCGCGTTGGGGGTGGCCTCTAAAGCCCTGGCAGCGGATGGCCCTGAGCTGGCCAATGCTAGCAGTTTTTCTCAGCATGACGACAATAGCAACCCAGAGCCTGCTGCTGGTAGGCGCGTTCTATGCGTTCATGGCAAAGCAAATGCAGACCGTACGTTTGAGCTATCTGAGTCTAGGGCTGCTCAACTGGTTTTTATGGCGCTACCTCATGGCTCAGGGATGGCTGACACCGCTTGGGTTCAGCACCATGATCGGCATATCCGCGCTGTATGTCCTAGAAATAGATCCGCGCTGGCAGCCTATTCCAGCGCGACAAGAACGTCACCGCTTACGTAGTTTGGCTACATTGCTCATAGGACTGACCGCCATTTTCCAAGCTGAAACTGGAAGCGCCATGGCTATCGGCATGATCGGCCTGAGTCTGCTGCTCAGTTTTGGCTTCATCAGCCTTGGTTTAATCACCCGAGTCCGTGCCTATCTGTATGTCGGCACTCTAACCTTCGTGCTCCAGATATTGCGTACAATCACGCTATTTATAAGTACAGATGGACGATTACTTTGGGCCATCGGCATTGTGCTAGGTATCACCCTAATTTGGGTAGCCGCGACATTTGAAGCTCGCCGCGCTCAAATTGGTGAGTTGCTGAGTCAGTGGTCTAACATGTTGCAAAACTGGGAGTAGAGATGGCAGGCGGGCACCTACCCACGTTATGTTCTCATCATTTAACGATACGCTAGCATTCATAGTTAATTCCGTAAGGTGCCCCCATGGCAGCAAATTTGGAAAAGATGCTGCAGTTTATCGACGAGTACCAGCAGCAGCGACCTCAAAAATCTTCAATACAAATAGTGCGGTCCTTGCGGGCCTATACCCGCGCATCCTATGCTAATAAATTCTGGGAAATTGTAGCTGGTAGCAATCCAGACTTTGTCAAGGGAGAGCTAGACGACCAGACTGTAGTGCTTATGGAGCAAAGCATCGATTTTGCCCATTTTATAGCAGCCTTATCAGACCAAACCTGGGGTGGAAATTTGCAGTCCACCCTCAGTGACGGTGTCCTATGGCTTTCCTCAAAACTGATGACAGGGCGAGGATATGACAGTCGTGAATATACAGCCGCCATTGGCGATACTGCCCAACCGATCGAAGTGTATCTGGATAAATATGGTCGTCAAACCTATCAACCAGACCAGCTGACCGACTTATTGAACAAGTTTGCCTCTGATCAGGACTACGCTTCTGACCTAGTGGCATTTGCCGTTGGACGACTGCTGTATGAAAATCCTGCCCTGAGCGTCAAAGCAGCCATCCTAGAAGCTAGCGGGTTTAACTATACCGATACGGTCCGTCATTACCTCACAGAGATGTTTGATGCCCAGATGTCTCCCAGGGGGGAGCTTGTGAATGGAGCGGATGTGAGAACGCGCATCTATGAACGGATTCGCGCCTATCTGTTAATTAAGCGTGATGTGATCAGTGGCAGTGTGTTTAGACGCACCTATCGCAAACAGATTCGTCCAGCCCTGATCAACCATGCCAGCGATCACTTTATCCGGCACCTTCAGCAGGCCCTGGTGTCTTCCCATCCATAAAAGAAAAATCGGCCCTAAATAGGAGCCGATTTAGAAAGTCTTTTGACTTTGCGTTTATCTCTCATTTGGAGGTGGTTAAAAATGCGTTGCGCGCACCATCTAATCAATCTCCGTAGGATATTGTAACAATCAGTACACTTTTTTTGTGATGAATCTTCACTAAATTGCAATAGGTTTATGGTTGATATGCTCAGTAAAGCCACCTAAGTGTGGCTAGGCAATGGGTTGGACCCATCAAACTAAATTGGTAAGAACGCGATGAAAGTCAGGAAATCTTGATGTATTGTCTGTAAATCCTCTGATTTTTGTCCATGTTTCTAAGCCATGTCTAGAACTGGCGTGTTTGGTAGAGAATGCTACAGACGTCTCATCCAGCAATAGCTCACTCAAACCCAGCCCTTGTCGAGCATAATGATGAAGGCTGGCCACACCCAGTTGGTTTTTTCCTTACCCCAAGTTATTCCTTTGCAAATTACGTTTCTGGGTACTAGTTCCGGTGTTCCTACCCGAGCGCGCAATGTGTCAAGCGTTGCTCTGCGTCTGCCCCAACGGGCAGAAGTATGGCTGTTTGACTGTGGGGAAGGCACTCAGCATCAGTTTCTAAGAAGCGATCTGAAATCTAGTCAGATTCGACGGATTTTTGTCACCCATATGCACGGTGACCATATTTTTGGCCTGATGGGGCTACTGGCTAGTTGCGGATTGGCGGGCAATGTGTCGCGGATTGATATTTATGGTCCGCCTAAGTTAAATGAGTATTTGCAGGCCTGCCGTCGTTACTCCCAAACTCACTTTTCCTATCCGATCAAAGTGCATACAGTAGAGCCAGGGAAAGTCCTGGATGAGGGCGAATTTTCGGTCTATTGTCAGCGATTAGAGCATCGAGTGCCTGCTTTTGGCTATCGCATTGTAGAAAAAGATCGTGCGGGCCATTTTGATGTCAAGCGAGCAACGGCCCTGGGGATTCCTCCGGGGCCAATTTATGGACGGCTCAAACGGGGCGAGGCGGTAACGCTGCCCGATGGTCGAGTGATCAATGGCTCGCAGCTTTGTGGTGAAACGATTCAAGGCCGCAAGCTGGTGTACTGTACGGATACTGTTTTTTGCGATCGCGCCATCGCGCTATCCGAAAATGCCAGCGTCCTCATCCACGAGTCCACCTTTGCCCACAAAGATGCGGAACTAGCCTATCAACGGTTGCATTCCACCTCTACCATGGCTGCCCAAGTCGCCCTAGCTGCCCAAGTGCAGCAGCTAATTCTCACCCACTTTAGTCCTCGCTACGCACCCGGCAATACGATCCAGCTTAAGGATCTGCTCTTAGAAGCCAAAGCGATTTTTCCCAACACGCTCATGGCCCACGATTTCTTAGTTCACGATGTAGAGCGAGCAACCGCCTAGCAAGTTTGAGCTTTAAATCACGTAATGTCGTCAATCATCTCAAGAGGGTTCATGCCCTGAGTGTCTTAGCTTTTTAAGCTCAGTTAGCGCAAACTTCTCCTCGGCCTCTCCTTGCAGAAGACGAATCATGAATTGTCCAAGTTCGGTAGTAGAACTAATACTCGTTTCTTTTTCAAAAATAGCTGCTAAATTTTCAACGGCGTCTGCCCTACTGAGACAATAATGCATTTCCTTATCAATCGTATCTTTACTAACTTGCAGTTTTTTGTTGAGATGCTGTTGGATCGATGCTTGTAATTGAGCCCATTCCTTTGCTTGTTTAGTCGAATAGCCTAAGACATGAGTGCCCCATTCATGCTCGATTTCACAGAGCCAAAAATTTAGAGGGGCATGGTATGTCGCCTTAACGAGAATGCGCAATAATGCATGTCTATCCTTAGCCTGCGTTAATGAAGAAGTCCATAACAAATCACAATACTTGGTCGCTTCCGGTGGAATAACAACAGAGGCTATGGGAGTTTCTATTTTAGAGGGCTTGTTCCTATGTTGGCGGAATTTAGTCCACCCCTCATGGACATGACGACGAATATCTTCAATCGTAAAATCCATCCCCTGAAGCTCATATATCTGTTGAATTTGAGCTTCAGTGAATCCGCTAATATATTTGAGCCGTAGTGCTGTGAACTGTAATGAAAAACTAGCTGTCGAGAGATGACTCATGGCGCTGCCGATTTTAGCCAAGCAGTCACGTGAGCTACTTTTATGTATTGGGTTTCTATCATGAGAGTTGTTTTTTTGATTCAATCGCCATGCATTTTCTAAGTCAGCTTGATTAAGTAAAAGACAATAATTAATCAGACGACTGAGAGCGCTGAGACTATTAACGTAGCGATCAGGGCGAATATAACAGTGTTGAAATACCACTGACATTGAAGCTATCAGGTCATTGACCATGAGCTCACGAAACGGATTCCTTTGTAACGGCTCTAGTTTTCGATAAATAGCAGAATTGAAGGCAAATAAAGAGTGTAGAACATCGCTGTGGGGAGAAAATAGACCTTGTAGTCGTCGATATACCAGAATATCAGCCAAGGAAGACGACGTACTGTGAGCAGTGGGTTTTGCGACCACTAACTCTCCCTTGCCAATAAGTTCTAAAAGCTCACTTTTAGATGAATACCCAAGTTTTACAACTAACTTCTCAAGATGATTCCAGGCATTATCCGAGATAGAAACATTACGGCGTTTGCGTCTTTGACTCTCATCTGTCAACGTCGGCGGACGTCCACGCCTGGGTTTAGATGTCGAAGCAGGTGATACTTTCTCAGTGGTATCAAAGGGTTCAGCATCAGTGTTTGCTGACAAGGGCATATGCTTTACCTTGAATCTGCAACTAAGTAACTATTGAATTAAGTTACGTATAAACCAGGTATAACATTTATCAATACCAAATCACATAGTTAAATGACCTGCTTACATCAGGTATTGATGACTATTATCTTTATGGCTAATAAGAAAAATAGCCATTGATAT
>JBCCHX010000109.1:0-15712 GCA_039028535.1 Cyanobacteria bacterium P01_B01_bin.77 | reverse complement strand
GCAACCAGTCGCCACCGGTTGATGGCAAACCCAGCCTGATGACCTTCCGAGAGGTAGAAACTTTGTTCCATGAGTTTGGTCACGGGCTACAGCATATGCTCACCCAGGTGGACTACCCAGGAGCGGCCGGTATCAACAATGTGGAATGGGATGCTGTCGAGCTCCCTAGCCAGTTTATGGAGAACTGGTGCTATGACCGCAGCACCCTATTCAAAATGGCCCGGCATTATGAAACCGGTGCGTCGCTGCCCGAGGAGGACTATCAAAAGCTGTTGGCCGCTCGCAACTTTATGACTGCCAATGCCATTTTGCGTCAGGTGAACTTTGGCTGGCTCGATCTTGAATTGCATGCCCGCTATCAGCCTGATGGCTCCGAAACCATTTGGGACGTACGGGATCGCTTAGCCCAAAAGACCACTATCCTGCCGCCTTTGGCCGAGGACTCGTTTTTGTGCAGCTTTGGCCATATCTTTGCCGGGGGCTATGCGGCAGGCTACTACAGCTACTTCTGGGCCGAGGTTCTGAGCGCTGATGCTTTTGCCGCTTTTGAAGAGGCAGGCATGGATAATGAAGCGGCAGTGCAGGAAACCGGTCAGCGTTTTCGGGATACGGTGTTGGCCCTGGGGGGTAGCCGTCATCCGATGGAGGTCTTTCAAGCTTTCCGAGGTCGTGAACCGAGTACCGAGGCGCTGCTGCGGCATCGGGGCTTAACGGCGGCGTAGACCTTGCACAAGATTGGCTGTGTCGCTGAAGTCCGAGCCGGAGTTTCAACCCTGGGCGGGTCAGCGCTTCTCCACTAGCTGCAAACTATGAACTCGCCTTTCTCAGGCTCCTGTTGGGTATGCGGTGTAGGCTATATCCACTCAATACCAGAAATTTGCAGTATTTTGTTCGTTCTGCACCCCGTCCACCACTAGACTAGAGGCAACTGGATCGGGCATACCTTCCTTGACGGACACTGAACAGGCTACGAGCACTGCATCATTCTCGCGCAGGGAACTGCGTGAACTAGTGCGATCGCAACTCCAAGCCCTACTGGAGCAAAATAATTACCAGGGGGCCAAGGTGCTACTGGTTCCTGTGCAGCCCGCCGATATTGCTGAAGCTATTGAAGGCCTGCCCGAAGCGATGCAGGCTTTAGCATTTCGCCTACTTTCCAAAAGTGAGGCCATCGAAGTATACGAAAACCTCGATTCCAGCATTCAACAAAACCTCGTCGAAGATTTTAAGCGCCAGGACGTCATCGACATCGTCGATAAAATGTCCCCTGATGACCGTGCTCGCCTGTTTGACGAGCTTCCCGCAAAGGTGGTTCGACAGTTGCTCCAACAGCTCAGTGCCCAAGAACGTGAAGCTACCGCCCTACTCCTAGGCTACGAAGCCGGTACAGCGGGGCGGGCCATGACCCCTGAGTACATCGCCCTCAAAGAAAACTGGACGGTGGAGCAGGCTCTCAATCACATTCGTAAACTGGCCAGTGTCAGCGAAACGGTTTACTACCTGTACGTTACAGACAGTGCCCGTCGTTTAACCGGTATTCTCTCGCTGCGGATCTTGGTAATTGGCCAACCTGAGCAGACCATTGGTGATTTGATGACCCGTGAAGTTGTCTCGGTCCAAACCGGTCTTGACCAAGAAGAAGTTGCCCGTTTGATTCAGCGCTACGACTTTCTAGCTGTCCCAGTGGTCGATACCGAAGAGCGGTTGGTGGGCATCATCACCGTCGATGATGTCATCGACATCCTAGAAGAAGAAGCCACTAAAGACATCTATGCCCTAGGCGGCGTTCAGTCCGGTGGCGATAATTATTTTCAAACCAATCTGCTCACTGTCGCGCGTAAGCGCGTCGTGTGGCTTTCAGTGCTGCTGGTGGCCAATACATTCACCGCCGCTGTGATTAAAAGTCAGCAAGACCTGATCCAGCAGGTGGCTGTCCTAGCGTCGTTTATCCCGCTCCTGATCGGTACCGGAGGCAATGTCGGTGCCCAGTCATCCACCGTTGTGATTCGAGGTTTAAACACGGACGATCTTAAGCTAAGAGAAGCCTTCCAGGTGATCCGGCGAGAAGCCATTGCCGGAGCCTTTCTTGGTGTGATGCTGGGATTGGTGGTGACAGGCGTAGCCTACTTAGCTCCGGACATCAGCTTAGGCGTAGCGCTGTCTGTTGGGTGTAGCCTGGTGGCGATCTCCATCTTGGCCTCTAGTGCTGGAGCTGCCCTGCCCATACTTTTTCAGAGTTTAGGGTTTGACCCGGCTCTGATGTCCGCCCCTTTTATTACAACTGTTGTAGATGTCTTTGGCGTCCTTATATACCTAAATCTAGCCCGTAGAGTCCTTCAAATCTAAGTTTTTCTGGCCTGATATTTTCCTTAGGCGCAATAGGACCGAACCGAACCGAACCCATACCGATCCCGGTCCTGTGCCTAAATAATTTAGGATATAAATAGTGATGCGTTACACAATACGTCGTCACAGTTTTCTAAAAACTACACAATTTACTGCAGCTATCACCATCAACTGCTACGAACGTAACCGAGAGCTCAGCCCGTGCTAAAAGACTTCAAGCAAGGTTTGAAGAATGACCTGATTGCAGGTCTTCTGGTAATTATCCCCCTGGCCACAACCATTTGGTTGACCATTACAGTGGCCAGCTGGGTGATTCGGGCGCTGACTAGTTTTCCCAAGCAGTTAAATCCATTTGTGGATCTCCATCCGGCTCTGGTGGCCCTATTTAACCTGGGGGTAGGGTTTGCCGTACCCTTACTGGCTATTTTGCTCATTGGTTTGATGGCCCGGAATATCGCGGGGCGTTGGCTGCTCGATTTTGGTGAGCGCATTCTCCAGTCCATTCCCTTAGCTGGTTCGGTCTACAAAACCCTTAAGCAGTTGTTAGAAACTGTTCTACAGGACACTAAGAGCCAGTTTCGCCGGGTAGTACTAGTGGAGTATCCCCGTCGCGGTATCTGGGCGATTGCTTTTGTGACGAGTTCGGCAATATCAATAAATCCTGAATCCAAGATGCTTAGTGTCTTTGTGCCCACAACGCCGAACCCCACCAGCGGCTGGTATGCCGTCGTCCCCGAAACAGATGTGGTCAACCTAAGTATTTCCATTGAAGAAGCCTTTAAGGTGCTGCTGTCTGGTGGGATTGTCGGTCCTAATTTAGCTGAGGCTATCGTAACAAAGGAGTCCCATCCCCAACTGTCCGCTGCTAGCGGTGAAGAGATCGTGTCAGATACCCCAGCGGGGCAAGCCTCAAAAACTGAGACTCCTCAAACTCGAGTCGAGCTGGTTAATATCGAGCAGCCAGGTTAACCCGTCAGCTTCTCTGCGTCTCCTATACACTGGCTGATAAGATATCTGAGCTAGACCACCCCACTTTCAAAACCATGCAAGCCCGTCGCATTGCGCGTGAGCTGGCGCTCCTCGGCATGAGTCAGCTGACCGATGATTCTAAGCGCAGCCAAAAAAAAACTAATCCATCTGTTGAGACCCTATTGACCGAGGCCATCCGCACCCTCACCACCGAGGTCAAAGAAACCTTAGAAGCGGCATCGGCAGAACTGGTGCGCGGTAATCGACAGCTGCTCAACAGCGAAACCCGCTCTGGTGATCTACGTAGTGCCCAGACTACGGTTAAAGAATCCATCGACCTGGTACAAACTGCCATTAACCGTTTGGGGGTGGTTACAGAACTTCCAGAATTTGTTCAGCTGGCGGGCAGTCGAGATGTTCAAGATTATGCCCGACGGATTATTACTCAGCTCACCGAGCATCGGCAGGATATCGATCAGCTGCTCGATAGTGCCATGGTGGGTTGGAATCTCAAGCGTTTGGCTCGGGTTGATCGCGACATTCTCAGAATTGCCGTGACCGAAATTTTGTACATGGCTGTGGATAAACGCATTGCTATTGACCAGGCGATCGAAATTGCCAAACGGTATAGCGATGAAGACGGTTATCGCTTTATTAATGGAGTAATGCGCCGGGTGACTGACCAGCTAGCTAGCCAAGAGTTGGAGGCTCGCTCAGCTCCTTTAAAGCTTACTCAGCCGGTAACCGATGTCAGCCCCGAAAGCGCCTTAGACGAAACCTAGGTGCTTCCTCAAAAAGGATATACCGGTTATTACAGGGTTCTCTTACCTTCCCAATCTTGATACTGCTGGCAAATTCAATACCCCCATTTTTCCACCGCCCATTCCCTCTGCCCGTTTGCTATGTCTTCATTTAACTGGTTTCGCCGTGGCTATGATGAGTCCTCTGATGCAGAGGCTGCTAAAGCTGATGAGAGTAAGACCGACGCTGCCCCCGAAGAAACGCCCCCAGAGCAGAATGACGCACCGGCAAACGCTGAAGATTATTTAGCCTGGGCCAAGGCGGCTTACCAAAACATTCAGCAGCAGCAGACAGAAACGGTGGAGCCGGAGCCAGAGCCAGAACCTGAGCCGGAGCCAGAGGCTGAGATACCTGCCGCCGCCGCATCAGCTATGGACACCTCGGCAGCTTCACCTGCTGTCGAACCGCCGGTAGAAGAACCCGCTGAAGAGCCAGTCGAGGAGCCAGCTGCTGTTGAGGACAATCAGCCCTCGGACTCCGCTGATGTGACCATCGTAGAGTCTATTCCAGACCAGGTTGACTCGGTAGCTGCTCCCTTTTGGGCTAAAGCGGCAGAAGCTGAGCGCGAGGCCCGTTTGGCCAAGCTGAAAGAAACCGCCATTGCGGCAGAACCGGAGCCAGAACCGGAACCGGAGCCAGAACCGGAACTGGTAATGCCCGACATTGACTTGGATGAGGCATTTTTATGGTCAGCAGAGGTTCTGGCATCCCAGGGACGACGGCCTGATGAAATTTCCCTCGAAGAGATTACCTGGCTCAATCAGCTGCGCCAGGGCCTGGATAAAACGCGACGGGGTCTGGTTAATCAACTGAAGTCGGTGGTGGGTCAAGGTCCCCTCAACGAAGAGGCCGTTTACGAAATTGAGGCATTGCTGCTTCAGGCAGATGTCGGTGTTGAAGCCACCGATGTAATTATTGAAGCACTCCAGGCTAGGATGCGAGAGGAAACGCTGCCGCCGGACGCGGCGATTCGCTATCTAAAAATGCTGCTGCGGCAGATGCTAGATAGTCCGTTGGATGGAGACCACAATCTCTTATTTGTGCCTGAAAGTGAGCAGCTCAATATTTGGCTAATGGTGGGGGTGAATGGTGCGGGTAAAACCACCACCATCGGTAAGCTCACCCACATTGCTCAAAAATCTGGCTATAACTGCCTCATCGCGGCGGCAGATACCTTCCGGGCAGCAGCGGTGGAGCAGGTGAAGGTGTGGGGTGAACGCAGCGGTGTGGAGGTGATTGCCAACCCGGCTGCTAATACTGATCCGGCAGCGGTGGTGTTTGATGCCATTGCTGCTGCCAAATCTCGCAATACAGAGCTGCTGCTGGTGGACACGGCAGGTCGATTGCAAAATAAGAAAAACCTGATGGATGAGCTATCAAAAATTCGACGCATCGTTGATAAAAAAGCGCCGGATGCTCAAGTTGAAGCCTTGTTAGTGCTGGATGCTACCCTGGGTCAAAATGGGGTGCGTCAGGCCAAGGTGTTCTCAGACGCTGCGAATTTGAGTGGTGTGGTGTTGACTAAGCTAGATGGTACGGCCAAGGGTGGCGTAGCCTTAGCGGTGGTGCAGCAGTTGGGGCTGCCGATTCGGTTTATTGGTGCCGGGGAAGGGATCGAAGACTTGCGGCCATTCTCCAGCTTTGAATTTGTAGAAGCCTTGTTAAGCGGGTAGTTGGGTTGAGCCCGAAACCTAACAATCGATACCATCAAGCCATTGCAACAAAATGCCGGTTTATTTCTTTTGGGGTGCTGATGAGTTTCGGATGAAAAAAGCGGTGCGGGCGCTGTGCGATCGCAACCTCAATCCTGACTGGGCCAGCTTTAACTACGAAAAAATCCCACCGGAACAATCAGACGCTGTCATCCAGGCGCTCAACCAGGCCATGACCCCCCCCTTTGGCATGGGCAAGCGGGTAGTGTGGCTGTTGGACACGCTCATCTGCCAGCGTTGCTCCGCCGCTCTCTTAGCAGAGTTAGAACGCACCTTGCCCAAGATCCCCGACAGCTCAATATTGCTGCTGACCAGCAGCAATAAACCCGATGGCCGGTTGAAATCCACCAAACTGCTCAAAAAATATGCCGATATCCGAGAGTTTGACACCATTCCCCCCTGGAAAACTGATCAAATAGAGCATCAGGTCTATCAAGTGGCTAAGGATGTCGGTTTGCAGCTCACACCGGCAGCAGCAGTCATGCTAGGAGAGGCCATCGGAGCCGATACCCGGCGTCTCTATAACGAGCTGGAAAAACTCAAAACTTACTGGCCACAGCCTAAACAGGCGCTGCCTCCAGAAGTCGTCACCGACCTTGTCGCCGTTAGCACCCAGAGCAGCCTACAGCTAGCAGCGGCTCTGCGGCAGGGGCATACTGACCGAGCTTTGACCTTGATTACTGAACTATTGGAGCGTAACGAGCCTGCCCTGCGCATTGTGGCCACCCTAGTGGGGCAGTTCCGCACCTGGTTGTGGGTTAAGCTCATGGCCGATTCCGGCGAACGGGACACTCGCATCATTGCCCAGGCCGCCGATGTGGGCAATCCCAAACGTATCTATTTTTTACAAAAAGAGATTCGTGACGTCTCATTATTACAATTACAAAACTCCCTAAAGCTTCTACTATCGCTGGAGTTTTCCCTAAAGCAGGGTGCGCCTGAAACTGTAACATTGCATACCAAAGTCATTGAATTGGCGCATTGCTTTAAGCCCGTCTGAGGTTTTACGATGCAATATCCCTGTTTTCTCACTTAAATTGGTCAGATCTTGCTAGGTATTGCCATGATGCTTTCTCGTCACGCTAGTCATGACAGCCCTCCTCGACTCCATTGGAGCGTTGGTGTTCGCATGAGTCTGTTTGCCGTGGCTCTGTGGCTGCCACTGGCTACCCTCTGGCAAAACGGATACGCGCAAAACTTTACCGACGAAGAAATCGTCAACTACGCTGCGGCTGTTGTGGCGATGGAGCCGAGTCGGAAACAGGCCTATGCTGAGATTGCCGACCTGATGAGCAGCGCGGGATTGGATGTGTTGCGCTACGACTTACGCTGTCTAAGTGTGGATGCATTGGAGCTGCCCCGCGCAGTGCGGCGACCCGTGCGTTACCTGCTGATCAACTATTGCAACGACGCCAAAGAGATTGTTGAAGAAACGGGGCTGACGGTACAGACATTTAATTCCATCACCGTTAATCATCAAGAAGATGAGACCCTAGCAGAACAGATACAATCGGAGTTAAGCAGGCTGCAATAGAGGCGTCAGTTTGGTTGCTTATAAATGTTTTGACTCATATCTTGCACTAAGATTGGCTGTGTAGCTGAAGTCAGCGCTGGGTTGAAACGCCAGCGCTAGCTGAGGGTTGTCCGCTAAAGGGACAATTGGGTATGGAGGCGATAGTAAATAGTCAACTGTTGTGAAATCAAGCCCTAAGAGCACATCTCCGATGCTTGTGTCCCTTTCAGTGGACACCCTTCGATTAGCCCTGGGTTTCTAACCTAGGGCGGATTGACGCTTCCCCACCAAGCACAAGCTCTGATTTGCCCTTTATTCTCAATCTTTGTTCACCATTTATCCCTTGCCCTATGCAATTTATTGACCAAGCTGAAGTTGATGTCAAAGGGGGCAACGGTGGAGATGGCCTAGTCGCCTTTCGTCGAGAGAAATATGTGCCTGCAGGGGGACCTTCCGGCGGCAGGGGTGGAGATGGCGGTTCAGTTATTCTCCACGCCGTCTCCAATTTACAAACGCTGTTGGACTTTCGCTATGCTCACCAGTTTCAAGCGGAACATGGCCAGCGAGGTGGCCCCAAAAATATGACTGGGGCTATGGGTAAGGACTTGGTGGTAGAAGTTCCCTGCGGCACTATCATCTACGATGTTGAAACAGGTAACCTTCTGGGGGATTTGATTACCGAGGGACAAACTCTGTGCGTAGCCGAGGGCGGTAAAGGCGGTCTCGGTAATTCAGCTTTTTTGAGTAATCGCAACCGGGCACCGGAGACCTGCTTACCCGGACTGCCAGGGGAAGAAGGGCGGATTCGTTTAGAGCTCAAGTTGCTGGCTGAGGTGGGGATTATTGGTTTGCCTAATGCCGGTAAGTCTACGCTGATTTCTGCGTTGTCTGCGGCTAAACCTAAGGTGGCGGACTATCCGTTTACGACGCTCGTACCCAATCTGGGGGTGGTACGCAAACCCACCGGTGATGGTACGGTATTTGCTGACATTCCGGGGCTGATTGCCGGAGCCCATGAGGGCGCCGGATTAGGCCATGATTTTTTACGCCACATTGAGCGGACGCGGGTGCTGCTCCATGTGATTGATATTACGACCCTAGACCCCATTGAGCACTACCAAACGATTCAACAGGAGCTGGTGGCCTACGGGCATGGTCTGGCGGAGCGGCCTCAGTTGCTGGCACTGAATAAAGTGGATGCGGTCCCTGAGGATGAGCTAGAGGTTGTTACGGAAGAATTAATGGAGAGAAGTGGATGCGATCGCATCTTTGCCATTTCTGCCGTTAGTCGTCGGGGACTAGATGACATGCTCCAGGTGATTTGGGATCTGCTCGAAGCCACTAAGCCTGAGGAAATCGTCATTGAGCCAGAGCCATTTCCCAACCTGGTACCTCAGGATATGGCCCCCACCCAGTGGACTTAATGCCAGCGGACTTAATGTGGGTATCAGGATTTCTGGCGCAGCTTCCAGGTTTGGCCCTGCTGGTGTAATGCCTCCTGCAGATGGTCGATGGTAATATCTTGCTCATTGGCTAGAGACTTTGAGCATCGGCCAATCTCCATAATCTGATTACGGGAGAGTGCTAATCCCTCTGCTAAGGCCGCCCAACGGACTTTACCCATGGATTTCACACCGTCGGGAAAGGCCTGCTTCCACAGCTGTAGACGTAGCTCGGCATCGGGCATGGGGATATCGATGATGGCTAGCTGCTGTCGCCACTGGCGACGAATCAGGTGGCGATGGCGGACTGAAAATATTAGCTGGGCTGACGAGGTTGTGAGCCACTGCTGAAGGACTGTACGAGCTATGGTTGACTCGCGTCCTAGCCACCAGTGGGCTGATTTGACCAGCACCATCGGGTACGTGGCCTGGTCTAGCTCACTGAGACAGCTGGGCCAGTCTTGAGGTGAAATTTGGGCCAGGTTGAGGATGTATAGAGGACGTTTGAGGTGGGTGGCCAGTGCGATCGCAACCCGTTCTTTACCGACACCTTTTTCTCCCACTAGCAGTAGCCTTAATTGAGGCTGACTAACGATCGATTGCAGTCGCTGTTTGAGCGGCTCTGCCAAAATTATGTCTGACCATGGGGTGAGATCGCGACAGCGTTGGCTAAACCGCTCTGCCATGACAAATCGCATGGGCCAAGCCGGGTCAGGGCTCTCCGCCAGCAAATACTCCACCCACTCAGGAGCCAGCTGCAATTGACTCCCTAAAAGTGTTGTTGCACCGTCCACACAACTTAAAACCTGTCGCTGCAGCAGGGAAGAATGTCCCGAGAGCCGTGCCCGTGCCCGTCGCCGTTCCGTCTCATTACGGCAGAGCACACGCAATGCTAGCTCAACCGTAGGCAGCGACCCCGTCGCGCAGTTGGCTCCCGTCTGTAAATAGTGATACAGCCGCCCATAGCGAGCCTGTACCTCCGGAGCCAGCACCATCAGCACCAGCTTCTTTTCAAACAGGCTCAATCCCAGAGCCATTTGCATCGCAGGCAATCCCAGGGAGACCTTATTGGCTTGACTTAGAAGGATCCGACTATCTAACGTTTTTTGATAACCCAACGACGGCTGCTCCCCCGACTTTGGAGCTGCGTCATCATAGCCCCGATGCCTGAGCGTAATGAGCCCCTGCCACCAGTCACTAGTCGCCTTATCCGCCGGAGTCTTCGACACCCGAGCTACCGACTTCAGTGTTTTTCGCTGCTGTGACACAGCCACCAGCAACAATCGTTCTAGCCAGCTCAGCTCAGTGTCCAGATATGCCAAATTATTTGCAAACGGAACAGAACCCATTAATTATTTCAAGCGACGCAGAAACTCAAGCGGCAGTCCGTCAGCATCAGCAATAAACGCCACCTCATATACCCTAGACCCGATCATTTGCTGTTGAGGTTCCAATAGTACGATTAGGTTGGTGTCTTGTGAAACCGCATTCTGCCGGAGCTGGTCCAGCCAGGCTGGTAAACTTTCAGCCGTTTGAGTCAGATCAAAGGACAGATGGTAGTACCCGGTATAGTGTTCATTGCTAAATGCATCCGCAGTCGGACTGGGCTCTGGCACCTGCATCAGCTCCACCCGTCCCCCTAAACCTTCCATCCAACACGCTAGCGTAATGCCCGCCGTAAAGCGTTCAATCACCTCAAACCCCAAAAGTTCATAGAACGCAATTGCCCGGTGAATATCTGCCGTTCGAATCGCAGCATGGTGCATGGTGCTTCTATTGCCAAAACCACAGCTTACTCAAAAAATTTTAAATATCGATAATTGTTAGGTACACCGGGCTCTTTTTCTAAATCAAAATTAATCACATCCCACTGGGGAACATCTTCAGATGGCGGACTAAACGCCACAGGTAATCCGTAAAGCCTTGGTGTCCCTGTATCCACCTTGCCCCGCCAAGGCGTACTGTACTCTAGATACGATTTCACCAAAGGGCGATAGCGCTCGGCAATGATCACCCGTGTCGCCCGATATCCTTCTGTATATAGCCGATCTAGCGCCTCATGGATCTCAAACCGAATACCATCAGGGTGAGTATGCTGGCGGTACCAAGCCCCCTCCCACTGCCGCCAGTGCCGACCCGACTGCACATGCACTAAATCATGAGTGTCAAGACTAACCTCAAACGCACCATGGCGAGTACAGAGGTAGCTATCAGTGAGTGTTAGTGCCGGGATGGTCTGCCGACAGTGGGGGCACTTTATCTCTGGCCCATAAAACGGATACTGAGAAGCAGAATGGATCATGCGGGTTTATTAAAACATTGATGCTCAAACGTGATTGACCCGTCCTAACTACCCCAACGTTAAGACTTGGGAAAATGCCGCTGCCAGAGACTGCTACAGCACACCCTGCCCATGGCCAATAAGGCTTGTGCTCGCCCTATTATAACGGCAGGTAAAATAGGGCGCTTTTCACCTACATATTTTGTCTATGCCCATATGTATTATTTCAGATATCTCAGAGAGTTCGCTGCTGCCGGTAGTTAACACCTACAATTCCACTTGACCTTCGATAAATGAACATTTTCTAGGTAATCCTGTGGCTCATACTTCCCCTGTTTTGACCGCTCCTGGAGACTTTTGGTCTGCTCCAGACCTCTCCCAAGCTGCCTTTATTGCCCCTAATGCCACAGTCATTGGCAAGGTTGAGGTGCATCTAGGAGCCAGCATTTGGTATGGCGCGGTGGTACGAGGCGATGTGGAGCTGATCTGCATCGGTGCCCATACTAATGTGCAAGATGGCGCTATCCTCCATGGCGACCCTAATTTACCCACCGTCCTAGAAGACTATGTCACCATTGGCCATCGAGCCGTGGTTCATAGCGCCCACATCGAGAAAGGGTGCCTCATTGGCATCGGTGCCATCATTCTCAATGGCGTCCGTGTCGGTGCGGGTAGTATCGTCGGCGCAGGTGCGGTAGTCAACAAAGATGTCCCTGCTGGGTCTCTTGTCGTTGGTGTGCCGGGTAAAGTGCGAAAAACGTTATCTCCTGAAGATATTGACGACCTGATCGACCATGCTAAAAAGTATGAACAGTTGGCGCTAATCCATGCTGGTAAAGGAACAAATTTGGGATTTGAGTAACCTTGCCTGCTTAACTCATACCTTGTACCTGTTGGGGAAGCGCTCACCTGCCCAGGGTTCAAAACCCAGGCCTACCGAAGGGTGTCCAGTGAAAGGGAAACGATAGCGCTTCCAAGCCACATTGTCCCTTCAGTGGACAACTCTCAATTAGCGCCGGGTTTCGAACCCGGCGTGAGTTTTAGTTGCATCATCTACCTACTCTAAAAATCTCAGCCTCTATGACTTCCAAATTTTTTCAAGACGACGACACCCTCCAGAAAAAACTCAACCAGGTGCTCAACCTTACCTGGGCGCGCTTTCCCAAGCTAGCGCAAAACCAGATTGCCATTACCTGGTTAGCCTATGAGCTGCCCTACATTGTCAATACCGGTGGAGCGCTGAGTACCGATGACTTCTGGTGTCAGCAACCTAAGGGGGCAAGCTATCGTGGCGTAGAACGGATTTATCCTGCCAGTGTGATCAAACTATTTTACTTAGTGGCAATTTATGAGTGGTTGGAGCGGGGCATGGTCCAAACGAGTCCGGAACTAGAGCGAGCCATCCGCGACATGATCGTTGACTCCAGTAATGACGCCACGGGCTACGTCGTTGATGTTCTCACAGGAACTACCAGTGGCCCAGAACTCCCCCCCGGTCCGTTTGACACTTGGAAGCATCAGCGCGATTTGGTGAATCGCTATCTGCAAAGTTTGCAATGGACGGAGCTAGCCACCGTCAATGCCAACCAAAAAACCTGGTGCGATGGTCCCTATGGACGTGAGCGAGCTTTTCTAGGCGAAGGATATGAAAACCGCAATATGCTCACCACCGAAGCCTCGGCTCGATTACTCCATAGCATTGTGGGGGGGGTGGCCGTTAATGCGAAGCGATCGCAAACCATGATGCGATTTATGACCCGAGATCTAGATCCCCAGGTGCTTGCCGCTGATCCAGAAAATCAGGTGACCGGCTTTTTGGGGGCAGGTGTACCGGTTGAAACCCAAGTCTGGTCAAAAGCAGGACTCACCAGCAAAGTGCGTCACGATGCCGCCTATATTGAGGCCGATGGTGCCCATCCTTATCTGCTAATCGTCTTTACTGAAGGGGCTGAGCATAGCAACAACGAAGATATTTTGCCCTTTGTCTCAGCCCAGATTTTAGCAGCGATGCATGAGATGGGGATGTGAGTTTTCCTGTGTGCCGGGCTATTTCCATAGGAAACGCTTCGCGCACGACTCCGCTCAGCCATCTAGCAATGTTGAGGAATATAGATTTTATTGACTGCTCTATTCCAACTTGCTCAACTAGTTCGCTCAAAGCGTATAGCTGACGGGCACCTTAGGCATAGTTCAAGGGTGCATCAATGGCCAAAGAAATATCGATTAGAGAAACATCGTGGCAGACTGTAGAAGCTCGCTTCAAACAAATTTGGGGCTACGATAGCTTTCGCCCGCCCCAGGACAGCGTTATCCGTACACTACTAGCCCAGCAGGATGCCCTGATCGTCATGCCTACCGGAGGTGGAAAATCTGTTTGCTTTCAGCTACCGGCCCTAATGCACAAGGGGATTACCCTGGTCATATCGCCGCTGGTGGCATTGATGGAAGACCAGGTTCAGGAACTAAAACAACGGCAGCTGGCAGCGGACCGGATCCACAGTGCCTTAGCCTCCTATGAGAAACGCAAAATTTTGCAGCAGGTACAGCACAACCGGCTTAGGCTGCTGTACCTTTCACCTGAAACTCTTCTGAGTAAACCCGTGTGGGAAACGCTATGCCAGCCTCAGGTGATCATTAACGGTTTGATTCTAGATGAAGCCCATTGTCTAGTGCAGTGGGGCAATACCTTTCGGCCTACCTATCGGCGGCTAGGGGCGGCCAGACCAGCGTTGCTACAGCACAAACCTGCGGGCACAAAGCTACCGATTGCAGCCTTTACTGCTACGGCGAACCCAGCTGCTCAGAACACACTCTGCGAAGTGTTGCGGCTCCAGCAGCCCATAGAAGTAAAGCTGAGCCCGTATCGAGAAAATCTGAATCTGTCAATAAAAGTAGTCTGGACACCCCGTGGGCGGCGAAAAGCCATGCTGAAATTTATCAAGGCTCATTCACAGCAGGCAGGGCTAGTTTACGTTCGCACCCGGCGTACAGCGGAAGATTTGACCCACTGGTTAAAGTCGCAGGGGTTTTCGGTAGCTGCCTACCATGCAGGGTTGCCCAGTGAAGAACGGCGTCGCATTGAAACTGAATGGCTATCAGAACGCTGTCAGTTTGTAGTATGTACGAGCGCGTTTGGCATGGGAATTAATCATCCCAGAGTGCGCTGGGTCTGTCATTTTCATGCGCCGAGTACACTGAGTGAATATGTGCAAGAGATTGGTCGTGGGGGACGAGATGGTAAACCAGCGGATGCGCTGACACTGGTAAGTGAACCAACAGGATGGCTAGATTCGGAAGATAAACAACGCTGGCAGTTTTTTGCAGAGAGTGAAAGAAAGCTACAGCAAGAGGCAAAACAATTGGTGAAGACTTTGGCTATAGCTGGCAACATTGATGAGGTACTGCGGCGGAATGGGAAAGCATCTACAGCATTGGCGTTGTTGCACAGTCAGGGACAATTGATTTGGGACGATCCGTTTCACTATCGATTGACAGTAAAACGTTCTACTAACAGCCGTAAAACTTCTGATAGCGTGAAAGAGATGAAACAATATCTCTTTAGTCGCAAGTGTCGCTGGCAAACGTTGTTAGTCCAGTTTGGCTGTGAGGCAGAGGCTCAAGGTATGCAATGTGGTCATTGTGATAATTGCGGAGAATCAAGTAAAGCTTATCGAGCAGAATAATTACCTGAGGTTAGTTGTATTGAAGGATGTAGCTGATTATTCTATTAATATTGGTTATCTTGTCGTTCCATGAGCCATCTTCCTTGGTCTTCAGAACAACAAAAGCAAGAAATTGCTGAGCACTTTTTTCAAGGCGATCTGGCTACCGCCAACGGTGATTTTATCCCGTGCGACCACATCATGTCACTGTTTTCACTGCCCATGGCAGTATTTTTTACGTCGCTTCTGGTAGTTCCAGGCATAACTATTGGAATCGCTGCTATTCGCGGACCCAATATCAATCCTGATAATTTAGTGCAGATATTGAAGGGGTTCATAGCCATGGATTGGCAAGTCCAAATTACGGGAGTAGTTCTCCTGTTACTGACAGTAATATCCTATGCTTGGTTGTTGAACAAGAGCATTTCAGTTTTTCGTTCTTCAGTATTAGGATTACAAGAACGTCAGCGTGAACGCAAAACCGGACAGTACCGCTATGGCCTTCTTTTAACCAAAGATTACTTGGCCCTTCGAACGTTGGAGCCACCCTATGATCAAGAACCACTCATCCTCGGTCGCTGTGAAATATCACAACTTCGGAAGATGTCTTCGGGCAGCGGTGGAGCCAGAACCCAATCTATTATCATGGAGCTCTATCAACCTAATGGAAAAACCTACGCCAAACGTTTTCCCGATGAAGACATAAAAGAGATTCAACACCAACTATATTTAAAGTTGAGAACATGGCTATATTGAAGGGAGTAGCTGGTTATTTTGATCTCACTGGCTATATCAGGGTTTGACTTAGTCTTTTTGACTTAGTCTTACTTTAAGGTTCAGTCTGCGTGCTTGGCATGAAACAGACGGAACCTATAAGAAATGAAACACCTTCTGCTAGGTGTATTAAGCCCATGGATGAAATGCGAGTAGCTAGTTCAAGAAGGGCATCGCCTACGAATAGACTTGAACCAAAAATAAACAGCCAG
>JBCCHX010000108.1:0-15763 GCA_039028535.1 Cyanobacteria bacterium P01_B01_bin.77 | reverse complement strand
GGCACGACTGAGGCTGCTAGTGTAGGCTTTAGGCATGGCTCATGCAGGGCTAGAGATTTACGTAAACTTCAGCCTATACTGTGTGAGCTTTTTTACCCTTTTGAACCCTTTTCATACAGCCTCTCAGCAGTCCCAGCCAAACAGATAAAATACCGTCAAATACCTTCGTAGCAGCAAGACTGCGCACTCTCCATCGTTAGACCATTATTTTCAATCAAAAAAATATAAACTAATTAAGAAAAATTGATCAATCCTAATATCAAAAACGGGTTTATTTAAATTTAAATCGACTCGAATTTTTGTATTACAACTAGCACATAATTTTCTTTTACTCCCGTTATATTGACCTAAACATAAGGGTATAAAATTTTTTATACTTTTCTTTTAATTTATCTGTAAAACTACGTAATTTCAGATTTATTTTTTAAAAAATCCTTATTAAATAAAGGTCTTACACTTTTTATTTATTTTTTGATTAGCTCTATCGTAGTTTTATGCAGTCGATGTGTTTGCTAAGTCACCTCCGGGCATACTAATTACTAACAAAACCCTTAGAGAAAATTTTTCAGAGTTCAAAAAGGGTTGATCGTTGCTGATATTACAATTTTTCTGATCACATCAGTTTTTTGTATCTTCCACTATTTCTAGAACCTATAGCTACTGGAAATATGCTTTTCCAAAGCAATAGCGTTACGTCATAAAAGCCATCTTGAAAGTTAGTGAACAAGTTATCTATCAACCGTATTCACTAATTTTCAAGGACGTTAGTCAACGCTTTTATCTCGACAATCAGCAACGTCTAAGACTGTTTACAGAGATATGCAACGGAGCCATTTGACAGGATGAGCAGTATCGAAAAAATCGTTGAACAAGCATTGCAGGACGGGTACCTAACTCCTGCGATGGAAGCGGAGGTGGGTCGTATCTGCGACACGGCCTCTGAGCTTTCTATTGAGGAGTATATGGCCCTTGATCGGCTCATGGGCTCTCTCTTAACTGGCGAGGTGGTTGCAGTTCCGCGCAAGCAGTTTATTAATGTGATGGAGGAGCTGGTGCTAACGGAAGCCATTGCCCGTGTGGCAGAAATTGAGGCAAGTAATGACTGCAGTCTTGATCTGGGTGATATTGCTGCCTATGCCCTCAATCGGCTACCGCCCCTCTATGCGACAACGGAAGAAGGTGCCGCCTACCAACGGGATAAAGCCCATGAAGAGCTGGCTGAGCTGATCGCTGACCAGGTTAAGGATGCGATCTCAAATAGCTTGAATCGTCCTGACTTCTTCCCTGAGCGCGAGGGCATTAAGCGTTCCAGCGATAGCTTCTTAGGGCAGATGAACGATCTACTCAAAGACTATGCACACAATTTCGAACCGGTCCAAGCTGCCTAATTACCGTTGCTGATTTAAGCAATAGCCCAAGCTTTGAAATGTGCTACTGGCCACTATTTTTCAGATGAAATCATACTGAAGATTAGCAACATCACTTCACCATATCCAGCCTGCAGATCAATTCTCAAACCCAAAAATACAAAAAAGCGCCGCTGACAGCGACGCTTTTTTCCTATGCAATTACAGCCAGTGATAGTTCCTACAAAGGCCGATACACACGGTAATTAACATTGGGGAAGATATTGTCAATTTCCTCTACCTTTTCCAACCAGCCTGAGTCAATTTTGCCAGCCATAATGTCCTCCCGCAGCTTATCAAACCGCAGTAAATGAGAACGGGTACGCCTCACGGCATAGGGCACCATGGTGCCGGTACGCATAATAAAGGCCCAGTCAGAAGATTGTGCCAGCAACAGTTCCCGTGCCGCCTGGTTCAGGGCGCGCCACTCTAGTTCATCAGCAGGTTCACGCCGAGCCAGCTCAATCATGCGCTCTGCGGCCTTATGCAGGTGAGGATAAATCCAAGCGTTGGTCTCATTTAGCCAGTACTCATGGAACCCTTTGTAGCCCCAGCTCGACTGGGACGGGCGACAAACCTGCTGAGTGGGATTATTTTTCAGATAATCCGCCAGGTGAGTCATCTCATAGGTGTCTTGGTCATACCAAGTCTTACGGAAAAGGTAATCGATAAACCAGGGCCCTTCGTACCACCAGTGACCAAACAGTTCAGCGTCGTAGGGAGAAATCACGATTGGCTTGCGCTGCATCATGCCATGGAGACCCGCAATCTGCTGTCCCCGGTTGTACATGAAATTGCCCGCGTGCTCCGCAGCCTTTTCTCTCGCCCAGTAGGGGTCGTACCAGTCTTTATCAGACAGCCCTAAATTTTTGCCCGTAATTTTGTGATATTTGATGCCCACGTTTTTACGCTGACCGTTGGGCATAATGTAAGGCTTGATGTAGTCATAGTCTGCATCCCAGCCCAGATCACGATAAAACTCGCGGTATTCCGAAGCACCTGGGTAGCCAACTTTAGAGGACCATACCTGCTGGGAGGACTCGTGGTCGCGACCAAACGCGGCGACACCGCTTTCGGTATAGATGGGAGCATAGGCTCCAAAGCGCGGACGCGGACGCGCGTAGAGAATACCGTGGCCGTCGGTCAAGAAATACCGCAGGCCCACATCGGCCACCATGCGTTCTAGACCTTCGTAGTAGGCACATTCTGGTAGCCAGATACCTGTGGGAGGACGGCCAAAGTTTTCTTCATGACTTTCGACCGCCACTTCAAGCTGAGCCCACACGGCCTCAGGGTACATTTTCATCAGCGGCAGATAGCCGTGGGTAGCTCCGCAGGTGATGATGTCTAGATTGTTACTATCGACATACTGCTTAAAGGCAGAGATCAGGTCTCCTTTGTTGTCCTCCCACACTTGGCGAGTATGATTAAACTCATTAGCGTAGTACTCTGCTAAGTACTTGACGTGACCATTATGTTCATTCCGCTCGATTTCTCGTTCGGTCAACTCCTCAAGATTGGTCAGATGTTCGTCATAGCGTTCTTGGAGCAGCGGGTCTTTGAGCATCGACACCAGAGGCGGCGTCATACTCATGGTCATTTTGAAATCGATGCCATCCTGCTTAAGACCATTGAACATGGTCAGCAGGGGAATATAAGTTTCTGTAATCGCCTCAAACAGCCACTCTTCTTCTAAAACAAAATCACTCTCTGGGTGCCGAACGAAGGGAAGATGGGCATGGAGAACCAGAGCAAGATATCCGAGAGACATAGGGCAACCTTCTTATGGACAAGTGAGCATCTTATGGAAAATTGCTGGGCTGGCCTGGGCCTACGTGAAGCTTCAAGAAATTAAGGATCTGAAGACGTTACTGAGGCTAAGGCGTTGAACTACCGCCAGGAAAACCCCAACGGGGAGCCCACTAGGACGGCAATGTCAGCGATCGCAAATTAAATCTTTACACTAATTTAAGCATCTCCTGAGCGCGGTATGGCAAATGAAATCAGGCAATCTGATCAATCCCACTAACAGCTGGGTTCTACCCTACGTCTCCGCAGAGAGCTGCTGCAGTAGCAACTATGTCTTTTTATTAATCCAATATTAAGCAAAAAATTGACGGCCGTTGCCAGTTAGGCATCCATGTTTGACCGCTGGGTCATCTGCTCTGTGTCTGGCTGGTCAGCCAGCCGCTCTGTCAACTCAACCACCTGTTTTTGTAGCTGTTTGAGCGTGCGATGCATCTCCGGCAACCGATTATAAATAGCTGATGATTTGAGATAGGTGCGGTATGGGCTAGCTGGGGTACCCATCATGACGCTGCCCGGAGGCACATTACTGTGTAAACCCGCTTTAGACCCAGCCTGGGCCCCTTGGCCAATTTTGGCATTGTTTGCAACGCCCACTTGTCCTCCTAACACTACAAGGGGCTCTAGTTCTACCCCCCCTGCTAAGCCCACTTGGGCAGCGAGAACACAGTTATCGGCTAGCTGACAGTTATGGGCCACATGCACCAGGTTATCTAATTTGCTGTTGCGGCCAATTCGGGTTTCTCCAACAGCAGGACGATCAATCGCTGTGTTGCAGCCCACCTCCACATGGTCTTCCAAAACGACGATGCCGGACTGGTGCATTTTTTCCCAGCCTTGGACAGTGGGGACAAAGCCAAATCCCTCGGAACCAATCACAGCACCAGCATGGATGACGCAGTGCTCTCCCACTTGCGCCCGCTCATGGATGATGCAGCTGGCGTGGAGTGTAGTGTAGGCTCCCACTTGCGCCTCGGGGTAGACCACCACTTGGGGATGGATGCAAACGTGATCGCCAATGGTGGCACCGTCATGGATAACGGCATAGGGGCCGATGGCGACATTTTTGCCGATGGTGGCGCTAGGGGCAATGATGGCGCTGGGATGGATGCCAGGCTGAGGCTGAAACGGCTGATAGAACAGTGCGATCACACGGGCAAATCCCAGTCGCGGCTCCTGAGTACTGACCCAGGCTATCCCTCGGGCTGTAGCCTGAGCTTGCAGTGACTCATCCACCGGTAAAATTAGCGCCGCATTGGCTGTTTGCTCAATGTAGGGGGCAAATTTTTTGCCTTCGATATAGCTGATGGTGTCAGGTAGAGAATCTTGTACCGCACTAACACCGACAATGTCAGGATTGAGCTCTGGCTGAGCGTCTAAGCTAGATGCCTCAGCAATCTCCAGCTGCTCCACGATGTCGCTAAATTTCATTGGTACCTATGGTGTCTACACTATCTCCAGGAGAAAGCTCCAGCGGATGTCTCCAGCGACAGGCTATCAAAAAATAGTCTGCTCCAAAAAAGCGACGCATTCTACATGGGCCGTTTGGGGAAAGAAGTCGGCAGGTTGGACCAGCGTAAGGGTATATCCATGGCTGCATAAGCGTTTCAAATCCCTGGCTAGGGTGGCCGGATTGCAGCTCATATAGGCAATACGCGCCGGGGCGATTTCGATGAGGGCCTCTAGGACGGTGCGAGCGCACCCCTTGCGAGGCGGGTCCAGCACCACCACATCAATGGGACTCGCTTGCTGAGCACTAATCTCTAGCAGCAGCGCCTCCACCGCCCCTGCAAAAAACTCAGTATTCTGCAAACCGTTGAGCGCTGCATTTTGACGGGCCTGGGCTACAGCTTCCGCTTGAACTTCAATGCCGATGCAGCGGGCTACCCGCTGAGCCAGCGGTAACGCCAGAGTACCAATCCCGCAGTAGGCATCAATAACTGTTTCATTACCCTGCAGATTGAGCTGATCCAAAACAAACTGCACCAACGATTCCGCCTGAGCCGTATTGACTTGAAAAAATGTAGCAGATTGAATCCGCAGTCGCAGCCCCAAAAATGATTCCTCTAAATAGGGCTGACCTGCCAGACAGCGAGTCTCGTCCCCAAAGACTCGATTAGTCCGATTGGCATTGATATTGAGACAGACTCCCACCAGATGAGGATGCTCAGCAAGCCATTGCTCAGCTTGCTGTTTAATCTCTGGAAGATAGCCTGTCGTCACCAGGGTAAGTAATGTCTGCTGAGTGTGGTATCCCACCCGCAATGCCAAATATCGAAGTCGCCCCTGATGTTTTTTCTCGTTGTATAGGCTCCAGTTGCGGGTCTTAATCGTAGCTTTAGCATCCACTAGCAAAGGATCAAGGGCATCAGCCTGAATAGGGCACTGATTGAGATTCACAATTTGATGGGTGCCCTGACGATAGTATCCCGCTTTGACTGCCCCCCCAGTCCCCCGTACTAAGGGATAGGTAGCCTTGTTGCGATAGCCCAACGGCTGGGGAGCACCCATAATGGGATGCATCGGGACAGACTGAAAGCCCCCGATCCGCACTAAGGCCGACTGAACCTGCTGGGTTTTAGCTGCTAGTTGCCGTGGGTAGGCTACCGCCTGCCACTGACAACCGCCACATTTATCGGCCACGATGCAAGCTGGACGGATACGCGCAGGGGATGGCTCAATCAGTTGCAGGCGTTTGCCATGACCATAGGTCGGTTTTATCCGGGTCAGTCTCACCTGGAGCCGATCTCCAGGCACTGTATTGGCAACAAAGACCACCCGTTCCTGCCAACGACCGACACCATCACCACTATTACTAAGTTCATCAATGGTCAGCTCGATCACCTGCCCCTGTTGCCAACGAGGTGTATTTGCTAATGAAGTCATGGTGCTGTTTGCGATGGGAGGTCTTCGCGTCAGTATTCAAGTCACACGTTTCTCCAGATGGGCTTTTCCTACTGGCGAGCTTTTAATTCTATGGCAGCAGCCAAAGTCCGTAACATTCACCTGAAATCTCTAGATTCGCCGAGTCAATCCAAGGTTTTGTAAACTCTCTTAACATAGCTCTCAGCCTAGGGAACACGACCAGTTATTATCTAGAGGATAAAAATCCTTTGGACAGGGCAAAGTAATCCTTTTCTTGTGTGCCCTAGAGTCGTTACACTGTAATTATTAAGAGTCACCGCATTCACTAAGCTATGTCTGTTGTTAGCCAAGTAATTCTCAATGCAGATGATGAGCTGCGCTACCCTACCAGCGGCGAGCTCAAGGGTATCAAAGACTTTTTACAAACAGGGCCTCAGCGCCTAAAGATTGCCCAGGCGTTAGCCGAAAATGAGAAAAAGATCGTCGATCAAGCCAGTAAAGCACTATGGAAACGGCGTCCTGACTTTATTGCGACGGGTGGCAATGCTGCTGGTCAAAAAGAGAGGGCTCTGTGTCTACGTGACTATGGTTGGTACCTGCGCTTGATTACCTACGGTATCATCGCCGGGGATAAGGCCCCCATCGAAAGTATTGGGCTGGTTGGTGTCCGCGAAATGTACAATGCGCTCGATGTACCTGTACCAGGTATGGTTGCAGCCATTGAGTGTCTTAAGGCTGCCTCTTTGGCATTGCTAACCGAAGCCCAAGCGTCTGAAGCAGCTCCCTACTTTGACTACATCATCCAGGCAATGGCCAGCTAGCCATATCCTATATGGTCTAATTGGATAGCCTGTTCAGGCTAATTTAATTGAAAATATGTGAAGCGGAGAGTGCGATCAAATGTACTCTCCATTTTATTTTAGGTATGCTGAGAGCGCTGTCTACGTAAGTTTTATTGTGTCTGTCCAGTCAAGGGATCGAGGCCGCAAATTGGGTACTGTGGTGAAGTCAAACTCCCACTGTGATTATGTGGTGCAGCTCAGTACAGAAAGGGACGTAATCGAGCCCCCCACTACCAGTGATTATGGGTTTGGGCAGTTTGTCACCCTAGAAACAGAGCAACAGCACTGGGCTGTGGGCATTATTTACAACTCGCAGCTGTTTAATCCAGCATTTTTAAACAGCGGCCCTCAGCTCACGAGTTCCCCCGACCCGTTATTCACCCCTGACTTGATTCAAGAAACCAAAACCCTGCTGAATGTGGTGCTGGTGGGCAGCTTAGCTCGGCAAGGAAAGCAAACCTACGGCCAGCAAGGGATTCCTCGCATTGTAGTGCCGGTAAACACGCCAGTGTACTGCATGGATACTAAACAGCGACATCGGTTTCACCTAAATGCTAAGAATCAGCCTCAGTTTAGGTACTATGGCCATCTGCTCAGCTGTGGCGGTACCTTTGCAACTCAGCTCACCCAGCAAGTGCTCACCGAGTTGAGTAACTCAGGGTTGTTTACTGATGCCGATCAGCGGGCACTGGAGGTGCTCTGTAAAGAATTGACTTGGAAAAATACACTGGGAGCGATGGACTAGGGTTTTGCCTCTGATTTTCCTTTGTTTTGCCGTTATAGATACCAGTGTTGAAAGGGATTTGTGATCGAAATCAAGAAAAATGTGATCAAATGTGATCATAATCACAGGTAAACGATGACTCAGATCGCTCTCACCCCCTGGCAAATTCAGCATACTAAGGATGACTCAACTCTAGCCGAGTCATCTACAGGGAACACACAACCAGCCGATAGAACTCGCGGGAGTTCTGTCGGTTTTTTTTGAAGAGAACAGGGAATAGGAAGTAGGGAATGGGGAATAGGGTTTAAAATCAACTCCTGTCCACCCCTGTTAACCCATTCCTAATCAATGTCTACGACTGCGTCCACTCCAATTCCGTTTTCTGCAGAGGAAATTGCTGCTGAAGGGTTAAAACCAGGCGAATACGATGAAATTGTGCAGCGGCTAGGACGTCACCCCAATCGAGCTGAGCTGGGTATGTTTGGGGTGATGTGGTCAGAGCACTGCTGCTATAAAAATTCGCGACCGTTACTCCAGCAATTTCCTACCGAGGGACCTCGAATTTTGGTCGGCCCTGGGGAGAATGCAGGTGTAGTCGATGTAGGACATGGCCAGCGTCTAGTCTTTAAAGTTGAGTCCCACAACCATCCATCAGCGGTAGAACCTTTTCAAGGTGCAGCCACGGGTGTTGGTGGTATTTTGCGCGATATTTTTACCATGGGGGCAAGGCCGATTGCTGCCTTGAATGCGCTCCGATTTGGCACCCTGAATGACCCCAACACGCGACGCATTTTTGCTGGGGTGGTTTCGGGGATTTCCCACTATGGCAACTGCTTTGGCGTGCCTACGGTCGGAGGAGAAATTTACTTTGATGCAGCTTACGCGGGCAATCCTTTGGTCAATGCCATGGCCATTGGCTTGATGGAAACCGAGGAGATTGTCAAATCTGGCGCGTCGGGAATAGGTAATCCGGTGCTCTATGTAGGCTCTACTACTGGTCGAGATGGGATGGGGGGAGCTAGCTTTGCCAGTGCTGAGTTGACAGATGAGTCAGAGGCCGATCGACCAGCCGTGCAGGTGGGAGATCCCTTTCTCGAAAAATCGTTGGTGGAAGCCTGTCTGGAGGCGTTTAAAACGGGTGCAGTAGTCGCTGCCCAAGATATGGGAGCGGCAGGTATTACCTGCTCCACATCAGAGATGGCGGTAAACGGCGGTGTGGGAATCGAGCTAGACCTGGATAAAGTTCCTGTCAGGGAAACGGGCATGGTGCCCTACGAATATTTATTATCTGAATCTCAAGAGCGCATGCTGTTTGTGGGAGCTAAGGGGCGTGAGCAGGAGCTGATCGAGATCTTTGAACGCTGGGGTCTGCATGCGGTAGTCGCAGGTGAAGTGATTCAAGAGCCTATCGTACGGATTTTATTCAACGGTGATGTCGCCGCCGAAGTACCGGCGTCTGCCCTAGCGGACAACACCCCTTTGTATAAACGGGAAGTATTAGCCGAGCCTCCTGCCTATGCCCAAACTGCCTGGAGCTGGCAGGAGAGCACTCTCCCGAACTGTTCTACCGGGGGCATCAATGGCCAGTCTTGGAATGACGTGATGCTGACACTGCTAAGCACACCGACCATTGCCTCCAAACAGTGGGTCTATCATCAGTACGACCATCAGGTGCAAAATAATACGGTGGTGCTGCCGGGGGGAGCAGATGCGGCGATTTTACGATTGCGACCCTTAGAAGGGGATGAAGGCAGCAGCAGTAACTCTGGAGTGGCTGCCACCACTGACTGTAACCCTCGCTATGTGTATCTCAATCCTTACGAGGGGGGGCTGGCAGCAGTGGCAGAAGCAGCACGCAACCTTAGCTGTGTTGGGGCAGAGCCCATTGCGGTTACCGACAATCTAAATTTTGGTAGTCCAGAAAAGTCTGTGGGCTATTGGCAGCTGGCGGAGGCTTGTCGAGGATTGTCAGAAGGCTGTCGTAAATTTAATACTCCGGTCACAGGGGGAAATGTGTCGCTCTATAACGAAACAGTCGACAGCGATGGTAACCCTCAGTCGATTTATCCAACGCCAGTGGTGGGCATGGTGGGTGTCATCGACGATTTAGATAAGATTTGTGGCCAAAGCTGGCAAAATCCTGGCGACCACATCTATCTGTTGGGCACACCTTTAGATGCTGATTATGACGGAACCGTGACCTTGGGGGCCTCAGAATATCTCAAGGTGATTCACGATCAGGTGGCGGGGCAGCCTCCTAAAGTTAATATTGACTTGGAGCTAAAGGTACAAGCTGTTTGTCGCCATGGGGTTCGTCAGGGATGGATTACGGCAGCCCATGACTGTGCTGAGGGGGGGATTGCGATCGCACTAGCCGAATCTGCCATCGGCGGCAATTTGGGAGCTATCATCACCCTGCCAGCTACCGAGCAGCGCTACGATACCCTATTGTTTGGAGAAGGCGGTGCCCGCATTATTGTCACCGTAGAACCTGTCCACCAAGCCGCCTGGGAAGGCTATCTTAACCAGCAGCTCCATGCCCAGTGGACTGCTATCGGAAGCGTAATGCCTGTTAATAGTCAGTTCAGCATCCAAACAGCAAATGAACTTCCCCTGATTCAGTTAGACGTTGTCACCATGGGCGACCGCTGGCGCTACGCTATAGAAAGAGCCCTGGTCGCTTAAACAACTCCGATTAATCTATAGGCCCAATGGATCGGCAACCTGCTTGGGATGCTAGGATCAAATTGATTAAGAAAATATTAAGTCTATTTTGTCTCAAGTCTCCTATCCTTCCGACCCGCTAGCGTCTTTACACCATAGACATTAGTCATCTTTTTACGTCGTTATTCACGCCTAGTGGACCCAAGATGCCTCTTCCTTCCGATACCTCCTCGCACTACTCTTCTGCCACCCGCCCTGACAAGCCAGAAGAAGCCTGTGGCGTGTTTGCTGTCTTTTCTCCTACAGACGACGTCGCTACACTAACTTACTTTGGCCTCTACGCCTTACAGCATCGTGGGCAAGAGTCTGCTGGCATTGCCACGTTTGATCACGGCCATCTTAAAGTCCACAAAGATATGGGCCTGGTTTCCCAAATCTTTAGCGAAGAGACCCTACAGGAACTTACTGGACAGTGGGCCATCGGCCATACTCGCTATTCCACCACCGGTTCTAGCCGAGTTGCCAATGCCCAACCCGCCGTACTAACTACCCGGCTTGGCGAGATGGCGTTAGCGCATAACGGCAATGTTGTCAATGCAGCTCAACTACGCGAAGAGTTGATCAATCGCAACCATACCTTGCTCACAACGACTGACACCGAGGTGATTGCGTTGTTGATGGCAGACGCCGTGAATGATGGCAAAGACTGGATCAACGCCGCTATAGATGCCTGCCAGCGCTGCGAGGGAGCCTTTAGCCTATCAATTGCTACACCTGAAGGCATTTTGGCAATTCGAGACCCCAATGGTATTCGCCCTCTGGTTCTAGGCTACTTTGGTGGCGACGACCCCCGTGATGGACCGGGTCAATATGCTGTCGCTTCTGAAACCTGTGGGTTAGATATCGTCAATGCCCACTATATTCGTGATGTTCAGCCCGGTGAACTGATCTGGATTAGTGAGGCAGGTATTAGGTCCGTGAAGTGGGCTGAGCCACAACGCCGACTATGTATTTTTGAAATGGTCTACTTCGCGCGACCTGATAGCGTGTATCACGGTGAAAGTTTGTACAGCTACCGCAAACGCCTAGGCAACACCCTCGCCCAAGAGTCACCGGCAGATGTAGACCTCATTATGCCAGTGCCCGACTCAGGCATTCCGGCTGCTATCGGATTTGCAGAAACGTCTGGCATTCCCTACGCAGAAGGATTGATTAAAAACCGCTATGTGGGACGAACGTTTATTCAACCGACGCAACTTATGCGGGAAGCAGGCATTCGCATCAAGCTCAACCCCCTGCGGGATGTACTAGAAGGCAAACGGATTCTACTGGTTGACGACTCTATTGTACGAGGCACCACCAGCCGAAAAATTGTCAAAGCTTTGCGAGACGCTGGGGCGACAGCAGTACACATGCGCATTTCTTCGCCACCTGTCACCCACCCTTGTTTCTATGGCATTGATACAGATAGTCAGGATCAGCTCATTGCTGCAACTAAGTCCGTTCAGGAAATCGAAGCACAAATTGAAGTAGACTCCCTTGCCTATCTCAGCTGGCAAGGTATGCTCAAGGCCACTCGTCAGGATACCTCAACATTTTGCTCTGCCTGTTTTACTGGGGATTACCCAGTCGATATTCCTGCCATGTTCAAGCGCTCAAAACTAATGTTAGAGAAAACCCCTGTAAAGGCTTGACGCTGAACCGCAATTAAACACAATTAGGCTAAATGCAGTAGCTAACTGCTCTCTAGCGCTTTACAAATCTTTATGACATTGTATCCTGGAGAATATATGGACGTCTACATGTATTTTCCAGACTGATAGTGATACAAGCAGGTGACAGGGTAAAAGTTTTATATCCAGAGTATGCTGCTAACAAAATAGGCGTTGTCTTGGAGAAAGAGACTTTACAAGATGGAGCTACAACGGGTTATTGGCTTGTACAAATTAAGAGTGACGATATGATTCTTGCCCTGTTACCGCAGGAAATTCAGTTGCTGAAAAGTCATTAAAGAGAATCAAGAGTAACAAAAAAGGCCCCACAGTTGTGGGGCCTTTTCACTTAAACCACTAAGCTATAAAACTTAGAAGTTGAAAGTGGAACGGATAGCACCATAAAGGCTATCGTCACCGCCGTTGGGCTCACCGTAGATCACAGCAGGAGTCAGAGTCCAGTACTCATTGACCTTCATAGAGTAGTAAGCCTCTGCAACTTCACCTTCATCAAAGTCTTCAGTGTAGTAGATACCAGCCGCGTTACCAGTACCTAACAAGTCAGATACGGCAATACCAGCCTGCCAGCTATCATCGCCATCTCGGTCAGCATAGTAACCAGCAATCTCAAAGCCACCAAAGTCCAGACTCAATAGGCCAGCAATAATGTCCTCAATGCCATTACCATCGCCAGTTTCACCGTTGATGTAAGTCACAGCAGCATCGATCAAGCCATCACTTAGGTAGTTTAGCTGAACAATGTACTCGTACTCGTCAAAGATACCCTTGTCCGCATCTTGACCTCTAGCGGTTGCATAACCAGCATCCAAAATAATATTGTCGGTAAATGCAATGTTTAAGCCAGCTCCGAACGAGTCACCAGCGCCATCAACACCAGATCTATCGTAGAAGAAAGGACCACCAGCATCAGCAACCGAAGGACCATCAAAAGGAACAATGGTGCTAGTTACAAAATCATCGGAATTAGTGCTGTTAGCAGAGACAATTGCAGAAATACGGCTACCGATGGGAAAAGCATAGTAAACATCGTCAAGCTTGACGTTATCGTTAGCACCGCCGCTGCCAGAACTAGCCAAGCCCCCAGGAACTCCACTAACAGAATTATCGTTGTCACCAGCCTGGAAGCGAATCCGCAAACGGTCTTCACCCGTGAAACTGGTGTCGAAGTTCAGACGAGCCCGATATTCAAACGTAACTTCGTCCTCTTCATCGCCATCTAGATCGGTATCAATATCGGCCTCAAAAGGAACTATCAGGTGAGCATCTAACTGCCCCTTCAACTTAGTAGTTGTAGAGAACTGGTTAGCCTCTAGTTCAGCTACGTCAGCCTCTAGCGTGTCAACGCGACCACGAAGAGTGGCTAGCTCAGCAGCAAACTCTTCCTGCAGACGACGAATAGTGTCCAGATCAGTATCGCCAGGATTGATTAACTGAACAATTACATCCAAACAAGCGTTCAAACCAGCAGCAAACTCATAACGAGTCATGGCGCGATTGCCACGGTAGGAACGATCGGGATAACCCTCAAGGCAACCATACTCCTCTACTAGACGCTGCAGTGCAGTGTAAGCCCAGTCAGAAGGAAGTACATCAGATAGCTCAGAAACACTAGTAACCTGAGCCAGCTGAACAGAATCAGCACTACTTAGAGCATCAACGCTTACAGTTTCAGCAGTCTCTGCAGCGATACCAGTACTGGACAGGACAGACCCTACAACAATAGGGCTAGCCAGTAAGGCTTTCCAAAGATTAGACATTATTTAATTCTCCTCACACCTTAGAAACTAGGTTGAAATCCAGCGAAACTTCTGAAAAACCCAGACTATTACACACATTAAAGAAGTGAAATTACGTATTAAAGTACATTAAATTCACTTCTAGATGCAATGCTAGCAGATCCTTTAGGGAAGAACCAGTAAAAATCAGTTAACTTAATCAGCCCAAATTGGCTAATTAAGCAAACTTGGCTCAAGCTTGCATCACAGCGTATTTTCTTGTATGTCAGTTAGATTTTTCCCTGAATTGTGACAGTTAATTTGCTGACCTATCTTGAATAGGCAAATTTTCAGAGGAAGCTTTTGGAATGCAGAAGCGTCTAAAGTATGAAGTTCTGCATAGAGAGCAAACGGAGATTCACTTACATCTCCATGCAGAAGGTAATCATCTGTGTGTGTTTCTAAAGGCGTGATTGAAATCAAGCATGGGCTCTAATGCATCACTAGAGCCCATGCACAGCATCTAAGAGAATGTCTTAGAAGTTGAATCTGGAACGGACTGCACCATACCAAGACTCATCACCAGTAGCATCAAATTCGCCGTAGATGACAGCGGGAGTCAGAGTCCAGTACTTATTAATCTTCATAGAGTAGTAAGCTTCTGCAGTTTCGTTATCGCCGAAGTCTTCAACGTAATAGATCCCAGCAGCGTTACCAGTACCTAGTAAGTCGGATACAGCTACACCAGCCTGCCAACTCTCATCACCATCTTGATCAGCGTAATAACCAGCAATCTGGAAACCGCCAAAGTCAAGGCTTAGCAAACCAGCAATGATGCCGTCAGCGCCGTTACCGTCGCCACTTTCACCATCCATGTAGGTGACAGCAGCATCGATAAGCCCGTCGCTCAAGTAGTTCAACTGAACAAGGTACTCATACTCGTCAAAGATACCCTTGTCTGCATCCTGCCCTCGACTGGTTGCATAACCGGCGTCTAGGATTAAACTGTCAGTCAGAGCAATGTTGAAACCAGCAGCAAAGGACTGTCCACCAAGGCCTAGCTGATCATAGAACATAGGACCGCCGTAATCAGCAACGGAAGGACCATCGAAAGGCACGATCGTGCTAGTTACAAAATCATCTGAAACAATGCTGTTAGCGGCAATGATAGCGGAAACACGGCTACCGATGGGAAAGCTGTAGTATACGTCGTCAATCCTGACATCATCGACGAAACCACCAGAACCAGCTGCAGCAAATCCACCAGGAGCGCCACTCAGAGCATTATTAGCATCACCAAACTGAAGACGAGTACGCAAACGGTCCTCACCAGTGAAGCTAGTATCCAAATTCAAACGAGTACGATACTGGAATGTAGGTTCATCTAAGTCGCCAGGCCCCTCAAAAGGAACTACAAGGTGAGCGTCTAACTGCCCTTTCAGTTTAGTAGTCGTAGAAAACTGATTAGCTTCTAGCTCGGCTACATCAGCTTCTAAAGTATCAACGCGACCACGAATAGTTGCGAGTTCAGCAGCGAACTCTTCCTGCAGACGACGAATAGTATCCAGGTCAGTATCGCCAGGACTGATGAGTTGAACAATCACATCCAAGCAAGCATTCAAACCAGCAGCAAACTCGTAACGAGTCATGGCGCGATTGCCACGGTATGAACGATCGGGGTACCCCTCAAGGCAGCCATACTCCTCTACCAGGCGCTGTAGCGCAGTGTAAGCCCAGTCAGAAGGCAACACATCAGAGAGTTCAGAAACGCTAGTAACCTGAGCCAACTGAATTGAATCAGAGCTACTTAAGGCATCAACGCTGACAGTTTCTGCAGCTTCTGCAGAAAAATTTGAGCTAGAAAAAACCGCACTTAGAACGAGTGGACTAGCCACTGCAGCTTTCCAAAGGTTAGCCATTATTTACTATTCCTCACACCTATATTGATGGAATCAACGGCAATTTCTTAGACAGAAAAGCCGTTAATTGAAATCCCTCAAAGCAAGGC
>JBCCHX010000107.1:0-15898 GCA_039028535.1 Cyanobacteria bacterium P01_B01_bin.77 | reverse complement strand
TCTATGAGTTCAAATTGGGCACGACTGAGGCTGCTAGTGTAGGCTTTAGGCATGGCTCATGCAGGGCTAGAGATTTACGTAAACTTCAGCCTATACTGTGTGAGCTTTTTTACCCTTTTGAACCCTTTTCATACAGCCTCTTAGTTACTACGGTTGTTTTTGTCCTAGCTATGGTTGCCGCGCCACCCGTGGACATGGATGGTATTCGTGAGCCAATCAGCGGTTCGCTGCTCTTTGGCAACAACATCATCACAGCCACAGTTGTTCCGTCTTCTAATGCCATCGGACTTCATTTTTATCCCCTGTGGGCAGCGGCTAGCTTAGATGAATGGCTATATAACGGTGGCCCCTATCAGATGATCATCTTTCACTTCCTGATTGCTATCTATGCCTACATGGGCCGTCAGTGGGAGCTGAGTTACCGGTTAGGCATGAGACCTTGGATTGCCGTTGCCTATTCTGCGCCTGTGGCTGCAGCGACCTCAGTATTGCTGGTTTACCCCATTGGTCAGGGTAGCTTCTCCGATGGTCTCATGCTAGGGATTTCCGGCACGTTTAACTTTATGATTGTGTTCTCAGCAGAGCACAATGTTCTCATGCATCCTTTCCATATGCTTGGGGTCATCGGTGTCTTTGGTGGAGCCTTATTCTCAGCAATGCATGGGTCATTAGTGACCTCGTCTCTAGTGAGAGAAACCACTGAAGTGGAGTCATTAAATGCGGGCTATCGATTTGGTCAAGAAGAAGAAACCTATAACCTGGTGGCAGCTCATGGCTATTTTGGACGCCTTATCTTTCAATATGCCTCTTTCAACAACAGCCGCTCGTTGCACTTTTTGCTAGCGGCCTGGCCCGTTGTCGGTATTTGGTTTGCGGCCCTTGGTATTAGTACCATGGCTTTTAACCTCAATGGTTTTAACTTTAACCAGTCGATTTTAGATAGCGAGGGCCGAGTGATTAATACATGGGCCGATGTGCTCAATCGTGCCAATTTAGGCATTGAAGTGATTCATGAGCGCAATGCCCATAACTTTCCCCTCGATTTGGCCGCTGGCGATGCCTATCCGGTGGCCCTGACGACGGCAGATATTGCAGCATAACGTCAGCGGTGAACGATGTGCGACGCAACCTGCTAAACGTCTGGCAATCTGTCAAATACAGTTGGCAGGTTGTCAGATAACAAAAACTCTAAGAAGCTTAGCGCGTGAGCATCCATATGATAACAAATTCAGTTCAAAAACAATTAAAACAGCCACCTGTCCTCAGCTGGACAACCGTTATCTTTTTTACGCTAGTCCATCTGCTGGCACTATTGGCTCTTTGGTGCTTTTCATGGCAGGCTTTGGCTGTGACTCTATTGCTCCATTGGTTGTTTGGTAGCATTGGTATCTGTTTAGGCTACCATCGGCTCCTCAGTCATCGTAGTTTTCAAGTTCCCAAGTGGTTAGAATATATGATTGCCCTGCTGGGAGCCTTAGCACTGCAGGGGGGACCGATATTTTGGGTGGCTGGTCATCGGCTGCACCATGCCCATACAGAAGATGAAGAGGATGACCCCTACTCTGCTAAACGCGGATTTTGGTGGAGCCATATGTTATGGATGATATACCCTGAAGCAAAGTTTTTTGACTGTGAACAATACAGTCGTTATGCGCCAGATTTAGCGAGAGATCCAGTTTATCAATGGTTGAACCGTTATTTCCTACTGTTACAACTGCCGTTAGGTTTATTACTTTATGGATTAGGGGGCTGGTCTTTTGTCATTTATGGGATCTTTCTCCGAGCAGTGTTGCTTTGGCATAGCACCTGGTTTATCAATTCGGTTACCCACCTGTGGGGCTATCGCACGTTTGCCACCCAGGACAATTCTCGCAATCTTTGGTGGGCAGCTATTTTGACCTATGGGGAGGGGTGGCATAACAACCACCATGCCTATCCAAATGTTGCTCGTGCCGGGTGGCAATGGTGGGAAATTGACGTTACCTGGTGGGCGATTTGGCTCTTACAAACCCTCGGGCTTGCCAAAAAAGTTGTCAAAATTCCGGCCCATGTTAGTCCGTTTCTGAAATAATCTTTATATTCCTATTTATTAGGAGATTTACCATGCCACCGTCTGAAAGACCTAGCAACATTCCCCCAAACCATCTCAATATTATGGGATATGTCAACCGTTCTGAGGTGAATGGCCCAGGACGTCGGGCGGTGGTGTGGGTACAAGGCTGTTTACGCCAATGTCCGGGTTGTTTTAATCCAGATTCCTGGTCTTTTGAGAACAATCAGCTAGTTTCGATTGATGATTTAGTCAGACGTATTCTCAGCGATCCTGACAATGAAGGGGTGACCTTCTCGGGGGGAGAACCTTTTTGGCAGGCGGCTGCCTTAGCGGAGGTGGCTCGACGGGTCAAAGCTAAAGGACTCAATGTAATGTCGTTTAGTGGATTTACCCTGACGGAATTGCAGGCTAATAATGCTCCCCAGGGTGCCCAGGATCTGCTAGACCAACTTGATATCTTAATCGATGGTCCCTACGTTGAATCATTGGCAATTCATGAGCCCACATCCCCGGTGTCGTCACGCAATCAGCGGGTACGGGTATTTAATCCTGCGCTTTCAAACCGGATTACATGGGCTAGCGACCAAATCGAGGTTCATGTGTTTAAAGATGGGAGTCAGGTGATTACAGGATATCGAGGGCACCTGGAGTCCGTTGATTGATCCGGATGGCTCAGGTTGCACTGCTCCTGCTAGCAGGAGCACGCTTTGACGTAGCAATCCTGTCATAGTCTATGGCTGATGCTGACGAATGAGTTTGGCGGTAAGTGAGCTAACACGAAAGATAAGATGTCAGAGGCTAAGCGTAAATTCCTTGCCCGCGATTGCTAAAGTTGTTGGTCTATCCAATTCATAGTCATTATTTTGATGTTCACAGCGAATGCGAATGATGATAGATTGAACTTACTTTGTCATCGGTTCTCGCGGAGAGCAGCCGCGAGAGGAAACGGGGAAAGTGCAGTGAAAGTCTGCCGCTGTCCCGCAGCTGTGAATGAGGTTTTATGCCTCTAAGTCAGAATGCCCGCCAATGATTAACCTGCTGTTTAATGAATCTGCGAGGTACAGATGGAAGCATATTTTTTGGCCTTGAAGCGTTTCAAGGTTATAGGGGTGGCACACTCAAGCTTGCGTTATTTGCGATCGCAGCAGCAACTTATCGAATGGGTAGCCATCTGTTCAGAGAATTATCAGATACTTTGAGTTTAGCTTTACGTTTTGCTGGTTTCATCATTTTTCGTATGGGTGGTACATTCGCACTCACACTGATGATGGAGTCGATTTTTCCAGCTTAAATCCATAAGCTCACCATAAGAACAAATCTAAAGAAGATCATGCATAAAATTCCCGTTACCGTAGTCACCGGTTTTCTAGGATCGGGTAAAACTACGCTGGTTCGTCATCTGTTGCAAAACAACCAGGGACGACGCATTGCTGTCATTGTTAATGAGTTTGGCGAAGTTGGCATTGACGGTGAAATCCTTAAATCTTGTCAAGTCTGCGATGAGGATGAGACTCCTGACACCAACATTCTGGAGTTGGCTAACGGCTGTCTATGCTGCACCGTTCAAGAGGAGTTTTTGCCCACTATGCAAACACTGCTAAAACGGCGGGAGGACATTGATTGTATTGTCATTGAAACATCAGGATTAGCTCTGCCAAAGCCACTGGTGCAGGCGTTTCGCTGGCCTGAAATTCGCACGGGAGCCACTGTAGATGGTGTGGTGACAGTGGTAGATGGCGATGCCTTAGCGAACGGCCAGATTGTAGGTGATGTAGATGCGCTAGAAGCTCAAAGGCAAGCCGATGATTCGTTAGATCATGAGACTCCGATTGAGGAGCTGTTTGAGGATCAGCTCGCCTGTGCCGATATGGTATTGCTGACTAAGACCGATGTGATCTCAGAAGATAGCAGTCAGCGGGTACAACAATGGCTGCAGCAGCAAGCACCCACTGGCGTTAAGATCGTTCCCTGTCATCAGGGTGAGATTAATCCAGACATTTTGCTGGGCTTCAATGCAGCGGTTGAAGATGATCTCGATAGTCGTCATAGCCATCACGATCATGAGGAAGAGCACGAGCATGACGATCATCTAGAGTCAGTTTATGTTCAACTAGATGAGACATTTGAGCCATCTGTTTTGGTGAAACGTTTACAATCGTTGGTACAGCAGCAAGAGATTTATCGTATTAAAGGGTTTGTATCTGTTCCAAATAAAAGAATGCGACTGGTTTTGCAGGGTGTAGGACAACGGTTTGATCACTTTTATGATCGGGCCTGGCAAATGGATGAAGCGCGCCAGACACGGTTGGTGGTAATTGGCTCTGATCTAGATAGGGAGGCTATTGCTCAGGCTATGGCGGTGGCGTAGATCTTGTGGTGATCTAGTCTCTAATTCTAGAGATTACGGTCTACAGCATTGAACAAACTGTTGGGCAAAGGTGGGATTACTGCCAAAGTGCAGATGGACGTAGCTGGCTAGGACATTATGGACCTGATATCCTTCCCAGGTTTGATGATGATTCCAGCCTTGTAGTTTGTAATTAAACTGTAATTGTCCCTTGCGACTTCGCTCAAGGAACGTTGGGGTGATTTCCAGCAGATTGCCTTCGGCATCGGCAATGTCGGAATAGTGAAACCGATGACCGCGAATTTTCCCCTGGTTCTGAAAGCCCTTGTAGGAACCGACCATTTCTACCTGGCGATAGCCCAGCTTGACGCGATCCCCCTTTTTTGTCCAAAAGGGGAGAATACCGACAAAGGGATAGGTCTCGTGTGCCAACAATCCCTGGGAGAGATACATGAGGCCACCACATTCTGCATAGACCGGACGCCCTGATTGACAGAAGTTTGCGATCGCATCCCGTATCTCCTTATTCTCGGCCAGTTGTTCTGCATGGAGCTCAGGATACCCACCACCAATATAGAGACCATCTAAGTTTTCAGGTAACGTATCCTTTAAAGGAGAAAACGAAATCAGGTCTGCGCCTGCTTGTTCTAAAAGTGATAGGTTAACCGCATAGTAAAAACAAAATGCCTGATCCTGAGCAATACCGATACGAGCCTTAGGGAAGTTTTGCAAATATTGGTGACTATCTATTCTCGGATTCGGATCAGCGATCGCGACGGGTTGGCCTGAGCCCGATTTTGCAATATTTATTAAGTCTTCCAAATCTAGATTATCGGTTACCAGTTTAGCTAGAACGTCCAGATAGCCAGTCTCAGCTAATTCATCTTCGGTTGCCCGCCATAGTCCTAGATGACGTTCAGGAATCTTCACCGGCTCAGTTCGAGGGATACCACCCAAAATAGGCACCTGGACAGTTTGGCTCACCGCCGAACAAATGCGCTCAAGATGTGACGTACTGCCAATTTGGTTGCAAATAACCCCCGCCACCGTTAAGTCTGGGTCAAAGTTGCTGTAGCCAGCAATCAGGGCTGCCGCACTGCGGGCCAGGGAGCGCGCATTAATCACAAGCAGGACCGATGCCCCCAGCCACTTAGCCATTTCAGCTGTACTTCCTGCCTCAGACTCGGCACCATATCCATCAAACAGACCCATGACCCCTTCAACGATGGCTAGATCGGCTCCCTGACAAGCCTGATCAAAAATTTGACGATTTTGAGCCTGATTCAGCATCCACCCATCCAAGTTATGGGATACTCGCCCCGTCGCCTGTTGATGGTGACTGGGATCAATAAAATCCGGTCCCACCTTGAAAGGCTGGACTTGCAGACCCTGATTCGTAAGAGCCCGCATTAAACCAATGGAAATAGATGTCTTGCCCACACCACTGTGGGTCCCAGCAATGACAAGCGTTGGAATCGGCATTCTGTAAAAACTATTTGGAAACGTTAAAGGGTCTTTAGTTACATAACATTTCTCTTAATATGACACCTCACTATGGAGTATTTGATCCTGAAAGCTGGTGAGAGTTTATGGTTTGCCAAAAAATAAGATTGGTCACAGGGCAAATCAGCTTGCCAATGGGGAGATTTCATGTTTCTTCGATGCCAACAAGTGTTAACGTTAACCACTGACCTCTATCTCTCTGGATTGCCCAGAGGCCATGATAACGACATGAGTCAATCTAACCCTCTTTTACTTTTGGGCCATGGAACTCGTGATGCGAATGGGCGTCAGGCATTTCTTGATTTTGCCCATCAGTTTCAGACTTATGATCCTGGCCGCCCAGTAGTACCCTGCTTTTTGGAGCTAACGGATCCCTTGATCCAGGCAGGTATTGATAGCTGTGTTGAGCAAGGCTATCACGAGTTAACCGTGCTGCCAGTACTCCTGTTTGCGGCCCGCCATAGCAAGTTTGATGTGACCAATGAACTAGATCGAGCCGTTCGGCATCATCCCCAGCTCAAACTGAATTATGGTCGCCATTTTGGGGTCTCTCTGCGGTGGTTGGACCTATGGCAAAAGCGTTTGGAGCAGGCGGACAAAGAGAGTAAAGTACCTCGTGAGAAAACGGTGTTGGTGTTTGTGGGGCGAGGAGCGTCGGATCCAGATGCGAATGGAGATGTGTATAAACTGGCGCGGATGCTGTGGGAAGGCAGTGGCTACCGAGACCTGGAGGTTTGCTTTACAGGCATTACTCACCCGCGTATGGAGCGAGGTTTTGAGCGAGCGCGGGCATGGCAGCCAGAGCGAATTATTGTAATTCCTCACCTGTTGTTTACTGGGGTGCTGGCTAAGCGGATTCAAACCATTGTTGATCAAGCGCAGGCGGCGCATCCTGAAATAGAGATGCAAAGCCTATCGGTGATTGGTGCTGATCCAATTTTGTTTGAGTTAATTCGCGATCGCGAGCAAGAAGCCCAAGCTGGTCAGGTCTCCATGAACTGCTACACCTGCAAATTTCGTCAGGCGGTCAGCGCTCAGGGCCATGGGCACCACCATCACGATCACAACCACGGACATCATCACGAGCAAAATCACGATCACGGGCATAACCATGAGCACCCTGAAGGACAAGCCTTATATCACGGCATTCCTGACCTCTATCCTAAAGAGGAGGATTATCATGAGCGAGCCTGGCAGGTGCCCTAAAATATGGATTTAATAATTGATTTCTCTGTCTTAAGTTTTTTGAAAGTGACAGTTCGAGAGCTATATAATCGTCCCCGCCGTAACCCCTACCTATGCAATATGGGATACCCCAATACGTTGGGTTGTAGGGCGGCGTCCCGGCCCTGCCCAGGGGGTTTGGGGAACTCGGAGGGACCCCACGCAGCCGGGTTTTCCATTAGCTGACAACTCAAGATATCTTGGTTGATGAGGTTGGCTAATAGCAAGAAGGGCTGCTCAGGGCTTTTCTCATTGGGAACTATCTAAGCCATCTCTGTTAGGCAAACTGGGGTTTACTCTCCTATTCGTGGGAGGCTAGACTCCCACCCCCCCAACAGGTTGCTCGCTTGTAGCAACAATGCAGGTGTTGTTAGGTTACAGCAGGGTCGATTAATCAGGCTATCTCCTTTTTGTTAATAGCTTATAAGTGTGAAGCAATCTTGTTCTCAAAACTTACTGCATGTTGTTGGTTTAGGGTTAAATGGACTCCAGAGTCTTAGCCCTGATGCCCTGACTTGTCTGGAAAAAGCTGAGGTGATTGCAGGCAGCAAAGTTCATTTACAAACTGTAGCTGGTTATCCAGCTTGTCAATTGCCTTTAGATGGCGATATTGTTGCTTGGATTGATCAGATAGCGGATGTTTTGCAAAGGCAATCTGTTGTGGTCCTGGCCAGTGGCGATCCTCTATTTTATGGTTTAGGTCGCCTCCTTATAGAACGCTTCGACCAGCAATGTCTCCGATTCTATCCTCAGGTAAGCTCCATTCAGCTAGCCTTTAACCGTCTGGGAATTCCCTGGCAGTCAGCCACCATTGTCAGCGTCCACGGTCGCCAGCCCGATCACCTGGAGCAAGCCCTTAAACAAGGAAAATCTCCCCTAGCAGTTCTAACTGATTTTATCCATACCCCTGGAGCAATTGCCCGACTGATTCAAGATATCCGCCCACCTGTGCAGTACCGTATGACCGTATGTAGCCAGCTTGGAGCCGCTGAGGAGACTATCCAGTCAGTCTCCATAGAAGATGCCATAGACCATTCGTTTCCGAGCCCTAATGTTGTTGTGCTAGAAGTACAGCCCCTGACACCAGAACTGCCCCAGCCCCTCTTTGGCATTGCCGATAAAGACTTTCATACCTTCCCCGATCAGCCAGGGTTGATCACCAAGCAGGAAGTGCGGGCATTGTCCCTTTCTTTAATGCGATTACAGCCAAATATTACAGTGTGGGATGTGGGGGCTGGTACCGGCTCTATCTCAATTGAGATTGCTCGTTTAATACCTGATTCTCGGATCTACGCCATTGAGAAGACTGCAGCAGGGCTCACCCTGATTGAGAAAAACTGCCGTCGCTTTAGTACATCCCACATTTCTCCTATCCGAGGTATGGCTCCAGCGGCGCTTGAGTCCTTGCCAGACCCTGATCGGATCGTGATTGGTGGGGGTGGTAAGGCGATGCCAGAGATTTTGGATGTGTGTTGCGATCGCATCCGACCCAATGGAGTCATTGTTGCTAACTTTGCCACCCTCGAAACCTGTATGCTGGCCAAGCAACAGCTGCAAAATAAAGGCTGGGTTGTGCAGCTATTGCAGGTCAATATTGCCCGCTCAGCCACCCTGGCAGAGGCCACCCGTTTTGTTCCTTTAAATCCTGTAATTTTGTTACAAGCCTCGCGACGATCACCTCAACCCGATTCAGTCTCGGCTCAGGGAGAAAGCAATGGTATACGATGATTTACTGACAAATTCCTCTGTCTGGGGCAGATTGTGGGGTGTTAGTGTTGGTCCAGGAGATAGCGAATGGCTCACCCTAAAGGGGCTACGGATTTTACAGACCGTCGATGTGGTGGCCTGTCCCCAGAACCGGCAGGGACAGCCTGGTATGGCCTATAACATTGTCAAGTCTCATTTACGGCCTGAGCAAACAATTTTGCCCCTGGACCTGCCCTTTGTACGCGATCCGGTTCAGCTGCAGCAGGCCTGGAGGTTAGCGGGAGAGAAATTGGTGCCTCTGTTGGCTCAGGGGCAGAATGTGGCGTTTATTACTGAGGGAGATGCCAGCCTATACAGCACCTTTAGCTATGTGGCCCAGTCGGTGCATCGTCTGGCTCCTGTTGTGGAAATCACCACCATACCTGGAGTGTGTTCTCCCCTGGCGGCAATGGCGGCTCTCAATAGGCCTCTATCATTGGGGGCGGAGAAAATTGCTATTCTACCTGCCCTGTATGATGTGTCTGAACTGACCCGTGCCTTGGAATGGGCCGAAGTTGTTGTACTGATGAAAGTGTCATCAGTGTTTGGTCAGGTGTGGCACACACTAAAAGAAACAGACCTTCTAGAACACGCCAGTCTGGTGGAACGCGTGGGTTTACCGGAGGAGAAACAGTATCCCACCCTGGTGAACCTGGCTGACTACAAACCACCTTATTTTTCAATTTTGATTGTGCGCCGCTATGACTATCGCTTCTAAGTCTTCTCCAAGACCTGACTCTAAGATTTTGATTATTGCTCCTACCTTGGCAGGCTGTCATCACAGTCTACAACTGTGGGACGGTCTACAGCCCCTGGAATTATGGACTCGGGAAGATACTCTAACAAACACCTCGGCTAACCCTGATATCCATGGCGCTAATATCCATAAATACAGCGGGTCTGTCGCGCCTGTGGTGTCAGACTGCTGGGGCCGAGCGACACAGCTAGTATTTTTCTTGCCGGTTGGAGCAGTGGTGCGATTGATTGCACCGCTGCTCAACAACAAACATCAGGATCCAGGGGTGGTGGCTATTGATGACACGGGCAAATTTGTCGTTAGTGTTAGCGGGGGACACCAGGGGGGAGCCGATGCCCTGACTCGACGATGTGCTGCCCTACTAGGAGCGGAACCGGTGATTACGTCAGCATCTGAAGGGCAACAGCTACCGGCTCTAGATCTGTTGGGTGAGCCCTACAGTTGGCAACGGGGAGAGGGCGCTTGGACAGAGGTAGCGTCTGCCCTGGCGCAGCGACAGCCGATCTTAGTACACCAAACCTGTGGTGAGTCTTTGTGGCGACAGATGTTGTCTGAGGAGTCTCCTTTTTGTTTTTTGGAGCAAGCAACTGCGGACTCGGACCTAAAGGGTTATCCACAATTGTGGATTTCAGATCAGCTGCCTCCTACTCAAAATTCAGAAGAGCAGATCCCAGAGGTGCGCTGGCATCCTCGGACGCTGTGGGTTGGGTTGGGCTGTGAACGGGGGACGTCAGCAGATTTAATCGAGGCAAGTATTCGACAAGTGTTACGAGACCACAACCTGGCCTGGCAATCTATTGCCGGTATCGCCTCCATTGACCTTAAACAGGATGAAGTCGCCTTTCAAGCTTTGGCAGAGCAGTATCAATGGCCGCTCCGATTTTTCAGCGCTGCACAACTAGCAGAACCATCGGTTCCTAACCCATCCGATGTCGTTGCCCAGGCCGTGGGCACACCGTCTGTCGCAGAAGCCGCTGCGCTACTGGCATCCCAAAGTCAGGCGTTAGTGATTACAAAACAAGTCTTTAAGGGTGACCAAGGTTCTTGCACTATTGCTGTTGCCCGTGCTAGCCAAGAGTACAATCCCCAACCCGGTCACCTATACCTGATCGGGTCGGGGCCTGGTGACCTAGCCCAGCTCACTGCAGCCGCCCGTGCAGCCCTCCTGGACTGTGATGTCGTCATTGGCTATGGCCTGTATCTAGACCTGTTGCGGCCCCTGTTTCATCCCAATCAGGTAATTGAGACTAGCAAAATCACCCAGGAAGTACAGCGGGCGGAGCGGGCCGTTACCATAGCACAGCGGGGATTAACGGTCGGTATGGTGTCCTCTGGCGACTGTGGCATTTATGGCATGGGGGGACTGGTGATGGAATGCCTGGTGCAGCAAGGCTGGGATGGTAAAACACCCGGTGTTTCAGCATTTCCAGGGATTACGGCACTACAGGCGGTGGCGGCACGGGTCGGGGCTCCCTTGATGCATGATTTTTGTGCTATTTCCCTGTCTGATTTGTTGGTGCCGTGGGAGGTGATTGAAAGACGTTTGGAGGCAGCGGCCCAGGGAGACTTTGTGGTGGCGTTGTATAATCCGCGTTCGAAGACTCGTACTCGGGGAATTGAGATTGCATTGGAGATTTTGCGGCGGCATCGTTCGGGGGAGACGCCGGTTGCGATCGCACGTTCTCTCTACCGTGATGGAGAATCAGTCCGCTGTCTCACATTGGAGGAGGTGGATGTGACGACTATCGATATGCTCACCGTGGTGCTCATTGGCAATTCCCGCACGTTTTTGCATCAGGGTCGCATAATTACGCCCAGGGGTTACAAAGTATAGGAGTAAGCTAAGCTGGCTTGTGCCCCTATGGGATTGTCTATTTTTAATCGGGTTTAATGAATTCGGATGAGAAGCTTATAAGGAAATTGTAGAGACTGGCAGGATATGGACAAGACTAATTGACCTATGTGAAGTTGTTCCTTGAACTGGAGCATCTAAAGACCGAAGAAATTAGTTATATCTCGTCCAACACTACTCACATTGCTTGCAATAGTATTAATTGCACCTCCAAGATAGCTGTTTACCGAGCCGACTGAAATATTAATTCCAATTCTCGAAAAGCTGGAAGAAATGAGGGAAGGAGAGAATCCAATAAATGATAAACCGTCAGTAATACGCTCAGTACTAATCCCTTCATTCCTTAGAATTCGAGTAATATCTACGTTATTACCCAAACCGGCTAGGGTTCCATTTAAGTCAACACCACTATCCCACAGTGCGTCGGCAATGAAGGTCGCACTCTTACCAAGTCCGTCATCAAGAGCGTCAGCGATAACACTAGATGAGAGACCAGCTCCTCTAAACAAAGCTCGACCAAAATCATCAGCAGAAATGCTAGGAATCTCTGCGTTCAGAAGACTGGCTAAATTCCGAGAATTCCCCAATCCAGCAAGTGCTCCATTTAAGTCAACGCCACTATCCCACAGTGCGTCGGCAATGAAGGTCGCACTCTTACCAAGACCATCATCCAGAATGTCAGCAATTCTCTCAGCAGTGCGGTCAGCACCATTAAACAACGCTCGACCAAAGTCATCAGCTGAAAGGTTAGGAATTTCGACATTCAATAGCCGACCTAAATCTCGATCATTCCCTAATCCAGCAAGTGCTCCGTTCAAGTCAATACCCGGTGTCCACAGTGCATCGGCAATGAATGTCGCACTCTTACCAAGACCATCATCCAAAGCATCTGCAATCGTCTCAACTGTGAATCCTGCACCATTGAAGAGTGCTTTACCAAAATCATCAGCAGAGAGGTCAGGAATCTCATCATTTAGGATTCTAGTCAGTTCTCGTGGACCACCTAATCCAGGTAAGTCCCCATTTAAATCAATACCGTTCCCCCACAATGCATTGGCAATGGTAGTAGCGTCAAAACCAAGAAAATCATTAAATACATCTGCAATCTCTTCACCAATAAAACCAGCGCCACCAGCTAATGCATTAGCTAAATCTGTTGCGTCTACAGCAAATCCTTCAAATACTTGTGCAAGATCACGTACACCTTGATTGAGAATATCATTTGCCTGAACAAAAGCATCAGCAACATCTTCTAGTGCACGACCTGCACTATCAATCAGAATCCTCGCAATTTCGTTAATATCGCGCAAACCTAGTTCCCACAATATTCTAGTTATATCTTCAGTAGATATGTTTACGGCATTAGCAAGTATTTTTCCTATATCTTCAAATCCTGCTGAAGTCTCACTAAATAAATATCTAGCAAAGTCTAATGTTTGAGTAAATCCATCTCCAGTAGCAAATATCTGATATATGTCACTGATAAAATCGGCAGCCTTATTTCCAGCACTAAGTAGTTGGTCAGCAGTATTTTGTATTTCGGAGCCCGATATCTCAGCAATCTGTATATTGCCATTTATCTCCGGTCTAAAGAGAGTAATTCCTGCAAGACTAAATTGCCCACCAAATCCGGCTTCTAAATCGATAGGAACGTCAAATAGTTCAAACGGTCTAGATGCAACGCGATCACCAAGTTCAGATAATCTTAACTTCCCGTCATCATCATTAAAATCAAGGCTTATACCACCACCATAACCCGCAAAAACTGAGAGTGAAGCTGCACCAAACTCAAGGCCAGGACCTACTCTCGGCCCAATGAGAAATTGAACTTCTCTAACATCCTCGCCGTTTACTACATCAGCAATATAAAATCCATCTTCTAGAAAACCCGTATCTAAACCATTAGTATCAAATCCAAAACTAAACTGGGCTTCAACATCAAAACGACCACCTACAGAAACCCCAAGTGGTCCCAGGATAGGGATTATCTGATCCACAGTCCCTTCAAACTCAAACTGGGGCGTTGAATAAGTAATTAAATCAAGCGGACCATTGCTAAGAAGTAAACCAAAAACTGAGCTTACGGGATCTTCTAATAATGAACTATTAAAACCTTCAGGTAAGTCTGAATCAATAACAGAGCCTACTGACTGGTTTTGTTGTTCGCTAAAAACACCTTGATAATAATTCAAGTCCCCAAGATTAAGAAGACCATTACTAATTTGAAGATCATCTAGCAGACCAATAACTTGTAATCCCTGATCAAAGAATTCAAAATTTACATCGATTTTTTCTATTTCTGCTGCAATCGCTAAAATATCACGGAGAGATATTTCCACGTTGCCATTAATATTCCCTCCTCTGTCTATCGCATTAAGAATCTCTGGAATCTCAGATGCAAGATCATTTAGAATCGGGACAGGAGCATAGAGAATATCAGCAACCTCTCGCAAGGGTTGAATAAGTTCATGAACCGGATTCAGAAACGGACCAATAAAATTATTGAGGCTTCCTATATCTAAGGTGATGTCAGAGATCTTAAATGGATAACCAGAATCAAGATCGGCATTATCTCCTAAGGCATTGAAGTCTAATTGAATACCTCCAGAGATCTCCGGAAACTCAAATTTTATATCTCCGATACCTGGAACATTAGTCAATCCATCAGGTATACCAACATCAAACTCGAATAGGTCAACAGTATTAAGCTTACTGTAAAGAAATTCGTAACTGAAATCCTCTAAATTCACACTAATATCTAGCTCAAAATCATTTCCATTTGCAGGCTCTCTAAGATCAACATTTAAGAGACCAAGCTTTAGGTCATCTATACCTGAATCTGGTAAATCTAAATTAATCCCAATATCAAGTGTCGCATCTGACTTGTCAACAAAAGCGCCACTTGAACTAACGCCAAATTCTAGATTATTAAAGCTATAAGATACACCTAATGTTACGGTCGTACTGAGCTCATCCGGAACTTGAAAGATATTAGAGAGGCCCAATCCTTGAGGGAATAGAGGAAAATCTCTTGTTATAAATTCTTGAAAATCAAGCGAGAAATTTACTTGTTCCTGACTCTCAGATAATACAGAAGCACTCAACCCAGGAATGGTACTAATTTTTTGGGTGATTGCATTTGCCGAAATTGCGACACCATCTTCAGTTAACTTCTGTACAAGAGTATCACCAAGATTACTGAAATCAAGACTACCTGTACTTATATCATCAATAATTTTCCCTACAAGGGGTACATTAATCTCAGCTGCAATTCCAGTAAAACTGTTATCAACAGAACCTAAGAATTCAGAAAGTACATCGCCAATTTGACTTGCATTTAACAGCGAGTCTCCTAAAGGACTCGTTGCATTAACTCCGACAAAACCTGTAACAACATCTTCTTCAAGAGCACTCCCTTGAGCTGAATTCTTCTCAAGACTGTTCTTCAGTACATTTGTTGAAAACGGCGCTGACAGAGAAAATGGAGCATTTAAGACCTCGACGTTGCTAACAGGCAGACTCCCGCCATCCATAGTAACTCGGGCAGATTTGCTAAGCCCTAACTGGGCTTCAAATTCCTTTATCTGCTCAACTACAAACTCGTCTGTTAGATTGACTGAGCCTATGATACCTTTACCATTAGAATTTTCTAGAGGTGGCTTAGCTAATACAGAATGACTACCAAGAAATTCAAAATCATTAGAAATTTGATGCCCAAAACTGTCTGCAATCTGGTCACTTCCGTTTATATTAAGATAGCTCATGCTTACCCATATCCTTCGAATAACCTAACGCCTACTGGATCAGACTCTCTTTAACTTGAAACTTAGCTGAAATCTTTACAGCGTTCTCAGATTACCTGAGAGATAGAGAGTAATTGAATATCAATTACTCTAAGCTTTTGGCCACACCTCAGTGGACGCGAAATTGCTATAGCTTGTTTATCAACTATCTTGATAAGGCTCTATTGCTAAAAGCAAAATGGAATCGTGTGAGATTACTACATTGAATTAGCGCTGGACATTGTTATCAAAAAATAATGCTGAACAAGAGTCAGAAATCACTATCTGGCCCAAGAAACATAGGGAAACCTCTACTTATTAAGATCTTGTTGAAAGTGCAAACGAATATCCAATGGCGCCAGCTTCTCTACTAGTAAAAATAGGCAATTAGTCAAAGTGCCTGTAAAATTTATACTACAGAATAATATTCCTTAAATATCTTTCAGGCGTATAAAAATTTATATTTAAATAATAATCTCAGTTATCACTGGCCAATCCGCCTCAGCTTCCGCGCTGGCTAACTATCATTTTTTCAGATGAAATCTGGGTAAAACCTTATAAGAGGATGTTTTAAAAGGTAGAGCCAAGTATCAAATCATGCCAGTCTCCTCAACATCAAGCGAGTCATGGCAAT
>JBCCHX010000106.1:0-16995 GCA_039028535.1 Cyanobacteria bacterium P01_B01_bin.77 | reverse complement strand
ATCGCCGTTGTAGGCGCGTTCTCTAGAACGCGCCTACAACTGGCCAATTCTTAGCGGTAATTCTCAGTCTGAATATCCCGCAGTCGAGCTTCTGAGCGCATCAATCGATCCATCTGTCCTTCAAAAAATCGACGATTTTCCAAGCGATGCTCCGGGTTTGGATCGTCCAACGGATAATAAAGCGCTGCCCGCAAAGCCTGGATGACCGCCGACGTCACGTTGTACATTGAACGCTGAAATGTAATCCCCAATTGAATCAGCTGGTCATCTTCACCCCGGCAGTGCTGCTGGTAATATTCTTCCAAATATGTGGGCAAAAAGCGCAGCATATCGTGCATCAGCAGTGTGGGGGGAATGCCTGCACTGCCTACCGGAAAAACATCCGCATAGAGAATGCCATAGTGAAAGTCTGACTGCTCACGAGGAACCTGATTCACCTGGGCATCGTAGGATTTAGTCCCTCGGAAGGGTGTGGTGCGGTAAAAGACCGCCTCTACATAGGGCAAGGCGGCTTCATAAAGCCACGTCATTCCTGCTGACTTAGGAATAATCTCAAAGCACTCACCACCGATATAAACATGATGATAGATAGGACGCCCCGCTACCGCAAAAATACCATTCACCAAAAACTCCATGGCATCGGGGACTCCTTTAAAGCCACCCTCATCGTAGATATCCGACATCTCAAAGAATACCGGAGCCATCACCTCCCAAAACAAACCCAGGTTGGCATAGTAAGACCTTTGTCGCACTTGCTCCAGGAACATCTCAGGGAACAGCTTATATAGCCCCGACATAACCACGTTACCTTTGAAGTAAGCCTTAATGGCCTTATCTGCCGCTGCTTTATAGTCATCACTGTAGAGATAGGCATTAAATTTAGGATTGATATCCTCATGCCAGAACATCGCCCGCATACAGGCTTCGGCAAACTCCATGTTGACGCGGTCATGACCCAGATGATGCAACAGTCGGGGCAACTTACGATTCCACGCTCCTTTGTCAATAAAATCCATCAGTTCGGGATGAGCTTCTCCCCGACCACGCCAGATTCTTAACGGCGACTTGTCTCCAGCGTATACATTGTGGCGATCTAAATACTCCTTGGAAATAAAGTATTTAAAAAATGGCAGTGGTTCCAGGAACACCTGCTCAGCGATGTACAACAAATCCCGCCAGTAGAAGTCCATCGGCACTGCATAGGCCTTATAAATCCCGATAATCTGCATCAGGTTTTCCGGCGTATCCGGCAGCATAGAACCACCTGCCTCCAGCCGATGAATCACATCAGCATGGGGATGGGTGGATGGCGGCAACGACGCAGCAATTGTTGTAGACATAATCCTTACCCCAAAGAAAGACAATCCTGTAGGTTGGGTTCAACACCGACAACCCACGAATATCGACTGAAACAACTCACGCAATCCAACTTTCCAACCCGAATATCCCCATCAATCCAAAATTGTCGGCGCGTCCGCCAAAGACACCCTCGCAGCTGAAACCAAACCTGGAGACGCATCCGCCCTGCCCAACAACAAACTACCAATATCCTCCAGCGTCACCGTCTGGGCACCACCAGACACAATCTCAATCGCCTTAACCTCCCTCGCCTCACTCCAACGGAACAGCCAATTGGGCTGAACTCCCAAAGCAATGATCACAATCACCAGGATCAACGCCGGAGCCTTCTCATTCAATGAAACCTTAGGAAAATAGGCCCGTTGATTATCTAATCTTCCAAAGCAAGTGCGATTTAACAGAATCACAAAATACACTGCAGTTAGCCCCGTACCGACCACCCCCATCAGTGCCTGCCAGTGAAACACACTGTAACTCCCTTGGAAGATGGCAAACTCAGCCGGAAAACTTACCAACCCTGGAATGCCTGCACTGGACATGGCACCCAATAACAATGTGGCACTGACAAATGGCAAACCGCGGATTGGGTTCATCAAACCATTAAGCTGATCTAGCTCACGGCTACCCACCTTAGCTTCAATGACACCCACCAGATTAAACAATATAGCCAAGACCAAACCATGGGCGACCATTTGAGAAATACACCCCGACAGACTCAAATCAGTACCTGCAGCACTACCCAGCAATATGTAGCCCATGTGACTCACAGAGCTATAGGCCACCATACGTTTAATATCCCGCTGTACAATCGCCAAAAAGGCACAGTAAATAATGGTCAGGGCAGCCCATATGGCAATCCATGGGGCAATCACAGCCCACCCGTCAGGCAGCAGACTAAAACCAAACCGCAACAAGCCATAGGTGCCTAGCTTAGCCAGCACACCACCCAGCATAATTGCCACAGGTGTCGATGCGGCCACATAGGTATCAGGCAGCCAGGTGTGTAGCGGCACCATAGGCACCTTAATGCCAAACCCGATAGCCAAAGGAATCAGCAGCAGTACCTGTTTTTCTGGCGGCAAACTTGTCTCTGCCAGAGCCGCATAGCTAAAGTCCTCAGCCCCGCCCAACCAAAGCAAACCAAATCCACCCACCAAGATCAAAGCACCGGAGATAGCGGTGTAGATCAAAAATTTAGTGGCTGCATAGCTGCGTCTTTCACCACCCCAGATATTGATCAGCAAATATAGGGGAATCAAGCAAGCCTCATAAAAGAGAAAGAACAGCAGAAAATTCTGGGCTAAAAATGCTCCTGAAATGACACTGCTGGTCATCAGCATCAAGATATAGAACAGACGAGGACGTTCTACATCAGGTCTGGCACTATAAATAGCAATCCAGGTGAGAAACGTATTCAGCCCCACCATCAGCAGCCCCAATCCGTCTATGCCTAGCTCATAGTCAAGACCAAGCACCGACAACCAAGCAGCAGACTCTCCCCACTGGAAGTGGCTGTTGGAAATATCAAATTGGCTAAATAACCAAACGTTCCATAGCAGAGGAATGCCTGCCCCCCAAAGAGCCACCAGCTTTGCTTTAGCGGCAGGGAAGATAAGTACAGCCAATGCTCCCAGAAGGGGCAAACCTATAAGTAGAGTCAACATCATGGCTTTTGATCAGTTATAGGGAATTCAAGGCTTTGACAACAGCAAATTAGACACTCAAGGTCTTGAAGATCTCAAGGTCGACATCTAACCAAGGTTAGGGAAATAGCTCCAACTCATGAGTAGCCCCAGCAGAGCTACACACACTGCAATCGTGAGAACGTAAACCTGAGACCGTCCCACATTGCTATATTTGAGAGTCTCGCCACTCAACAAAGATGCCACACCCACCAGGTTGACAACACCGTCAATCACGTAGCGTTCTAGCCAGTTAAAGACTGTGGCAGTGACTGCCACTGGCAAAATAAAGAGGTTCTGATACAGGCCAGTGGTATAAAAGTCATCGGCCATCAGGTTGACTAACCACCCAGGTAAAGAGTCCGCTGGTATCTTTTCTCGCGGAATACCGTATAGGGAAATTCCTAGCCCCAAACCGACAACACTAGACACAATGATCAACAAGCCTACGTCGCCAATGGCTGTTTGTGTCAGGGGTAATAGTTTCAATGTTTCTAAGACGATGGGTACATGCAGGGTTAAAGCGGCCATTGCCACCATGGGAATCACCACCGTCCAAATAGGCTCCGGCGCACGACTGCTCATCGGTTTGGACTGACCCAAAAACATGAGACAGAACATACGCACCAGACTCAGGGAGCAGAGACCATTAATTACCAGCACAATAACAAAGGGAATAATTTGCCTCTCATACCAGAGACTGGTTTCCAAAAAGCGCATGGACCAAAACCCACCAAATGGTGGCAAGCCCAATAGGCCTAAAGCTCCAAAAATAAAGGAAAGTCCCGTAATTGGACGACGAGACCAGAGACCGCCCAACTGCGTCAGGTCTTGGGTCACACAGTTGAGGATGACGGAACCACTGCTAGCAATCAGGGCCGCGATCGCAACCGCAAAGTTCATCAACAGGAAGAATGCGATACCAACCTGGGACGTCCCCACCGCAACAAAAATCAACCCCATAAAAGCACTGGTCAAATAGGACAGCACCCGCTTCATATCCACCTGAGCAATGGAAATCAACGCCGCCCCAATGGCTGACACCGTACCAATAACCACTGCAACAGTGTCTACAACCGGAGACAATGCAAACACCGGCGTCAGCTTAATCAATACCCAAGCCCCCACCGGAATCACCACAGAATTCCGCAAAATGGTCGTCGGCAGCGGTCCTTCCATGGCAGAGTCCAGCCATAAATGCAGTGGAAACTGCGCACACTTACTAATAGGCCCCGCCAACAGTGCCAAACCCACCAGAGTGGCAGTGGTACCGCTAATCGGCTTAGTGCTGGCCCACTCCGCCAGTTCTCCATAGTTCCAAGTACCCGCCAGGGGATACAGCGCAATCACCCCCATCAGCAGGATTAAATCCCCCACCCGCTTGGTCAAAAAGGCATCCCGTGCCCCTGTCACTACCCGTGGCTGATTGAACCAAAAACCAATAATGAGATAAGTACCCAGGGTCAAAATCTCCAACATCATGTAGCTGAAGAACAACGAGTCGCAGAGCAACAACGCCGTCATACCTGCCTCAAACAAAGCCAGCAGAGCATATAGCCGGGCCCAGCTCCAATCCATTTCCAGATAACCGATGGCATAAACCTGCGCCAAAAGATTTAGCCCTGTCACCAGCATCACCGCTGCTAAATTCAGTTTAGACAGCTGAAACTGTAGCGAAATGGAGAGGTCGGCCACCTGTATCCAGTCTATGGACCAACCACCTATGGAAGAACCACCCCAAACAGCTTGTAAACACAACACCGTATGCACCAAAGCCACCAGTGTTGTCAGAAGGCTGATGTACCCGGCCGGTCGAGGCCCTGTACGACGCAGCTTCATCCAGGGAAGCGTCAACAAGATACCCAGCAACGGATATAGCGGGATCAGCCATCCCGATTGCAAATAAATCTCAGCCATAAGAGGGGTTTCAAACAGAAACAGTGGGATTCAAACACCAAGCCCAGAGGGATGTAACAGCAGATTACCAGACGATAGTCTTCCAGACCCGATAACAAACTTGCAGAGAAATTTAGACAACCATTCTCGCGAGCGCGTTCAAACTTAGGAACAATTTATTAAAATCTATTTACATTTTTTAGTTTAGTTAAGGCGGGTACCAAAGGTCCAGTTTTTCGATAGATTTTATTTAATGTGATTGTTAAATTAGATTTATCAAACTCAATGAAATTTGCTTAGGATTTTACTCCAGAACGATTTCTGCAATGGTGTCCAAGTCAACAGGTAAAACGGTCTGAGTCAAACGCTGACAGCGAATCTGAAACGGACAGCGATCGCAGCGATCGCGGTAATTAGTTTGCGGAAAGTCTCTCCCCTGACATAACTCGGACAAATGATCCGTCAGGCGTAATAGATCCGTCCTGGTTTGATCGTGCTGCTGCAGACTGTAGGTAAAGCGATAGTCACTGGGGGGTAAATCATGCCCCTGCTCATCCCGATGTCTCACAAACCAATAGGCCATGATCAGTTGCTCAGGGGCAAGCTCCGTTGTTTCTGCTAATACATATAAATAGAGGCGGGTTTGCCAATCACGGGCTAAAGATTGCTTGAGCGGTGGCTTGAGATAGGTTTTCCAATCCACGATTATCCCTGCATCTGGCCTCAAAACCACCAGGTCATAAATCACTGTAAACACATACCCGTTAAATGCCAGGGTACGTTGATGCTCACTTTGGCGCAGACATTCGTTAGGGTCGGATTGAAATAGATGGGGCGCTCGCTGCCGCAAAGCCTCCATCTTTGTAGCCATATCTTCATTAGCCGTTGCCATCAACTCCATGGGCAGTCCCAAAGCCTGTTGCTGCATCAGCAGATGAAACTGTCTCCCCCACAGGGCAGCCTCTTGCTCTTCTGGCTTTGGCGGTACCGCCAAGGATTGGTCAAAGATATACTGAAACCGTCGTGGGCAGGTCTCAAGCAAGGTGAGATGGGCCTGAGATAGGGATAGCATGGGCAGAGCCATTACACCTTCCTTAGGACAAATACGCTACCTTGATTGCCTCGCCCAATCCGCATGGTGTCATCTAAATAAGTAATCTCCAGCCAACCCGGGTCACGATTCGAGCTAATGGTAAAGTCGATGCCCTTGAGTAGATTGAACTGGTCGGTCTGCTGCATGACGTCAATAAACTGGCTGGGGTTTTGATACCCCAAGGTGGATTGCAAGCCAAAGATAGCGCGGTCAAACCGCACATTGACTCGTCGGTCCGAAACCGCTTCGAACGTAGCAGTGACAGAAACTAAGCCACCAATTACAGACTTGATTTCCGCCAAGTTATAAATCCGCTGCTGCTCGATGCGAACACATTGATAAATGCTGCCCAGTGCTAAGAGAGGAAACCGGTCAATGCCCAAGAGCTCAGCACTGGTGGTATAGAGTAGCTGCCAATTGCCATTGAGTCGCTCGGTTGCAGCCAGGGGATTAGGTGTGGGGTTACACCCCTCAAGCTGGGTAATTTTAGAAAGGATGTCTGTTTTTTGCTCAGGGGTGATCAGTAACCCTCGGTTAGTGGGTGCGATCGCATCTAATAGGTCAGTTTTTTCAAGCATGGGTATGGATGATGGCAGATGTGATTTCAGCAAACAGAGTCCAAACCTGATAGTACCTATTTCAAGAATGAGCAAATTATTATTATCAAGGCCTTGACATCAGCATACTTTCATACTTTATTGGCATGGCATGGTAAAAAATGCTTAACATCCAGCTCCAGGCCATCAGCATTCGTGATGAGTTCTGAAGTCTTGTATATTTTGATGCAGAGTTCCTTACTCTGTATGTAGGAAAGAGTAGATAGATTGTTTTCAACGGTACGGCTGTTGTCAGCTTGATATCTGCTTGAGTAGGTGCCATTTTTCACCTAAGTCCCGTCTCAACCACAAACGCGTATGACTAAGTACAATCCCTCCGTACAGCAAATTCCTCGCAAGCAGCACGCTGCAATCATTCCCGAACGCGGTGATTCATCGATTTTGCGTTGGTTAGAACGGTCAGGACGCCTGATTCCTCGGGAACCTGTAGATCCGGTTCCAGACGAAGCCGATAGCGAAGAAATCTCAGATCTAATGGGAAATGAGGATGCTAGCTTCGATGATACGGATGATAGCGACGATGATGACAGCGATGACAATGCCGACTAGGGGATTGTTTCGCCGCCGGTAAAGTTAGGCTTAAGTTTTTATACTTACGAATTTTGTAGCCTAAGTTCCTAGACTTTCAGCAGAATTCACTAGAGAATCTAGGCAGTGAGGTTTTTGTTTTAGGCCTGTCATCCTGATCTACGGACAATTCTGTACGGAAAGCAGGGCTAAATACTTGAAGTGTGTGGTGTGTGAAGGACGTGAGTTGTGGATGCTAAATTCTTTACCTCTAGGGCAACAGCCCTAACGGGTACAGGCCTTTCGGTACTTTTAATGGGTACCTTGTCATGTTTAGCGGCTGGTTTAGATATATGGGTAGGTCGTGACTGGCTGATCCAGTCCAGCCTGTTAATGCCATTTCTACTATCAGCTGTGGGGTCAGCGTTGCTAGGCTATGTTGTAGTGCCCGCATTAAAGCGCCTCAAAGCAGGACAGTTCATTCGAGAGGAAGGTCCTCAGGCCCATTTAAAAAAAGCTGGAACTCCTACGATGGGAGGCATATTTTTTGTTCCAGTGGCTTTGTTGGTAGCAATGCTGGCCTCGGGTGGTTCAGCCAATACGTTAGCGGTCTGTGCATTGACCCTGGCCTACGGTTTTATTGGTTGGATTGATGACTGGCAGGTGCTCAAGCGCCGCTCCAATAAGGGCATTTCTCCCAAGATGAAGCTAGCGCTACAGATTGGGTTCGCCATTGCTTTCTGTGCTTGGGCCATGGCTAGTCAGCCCGCTGAGATTACGGAACTTGCCCTTCCCCTTGGCATTGTTTTGCCCTTGGGATTGCTGTTCTGGCCCCTTGCGGGATTTACGATGGTGGCTGAGAGCAATGCGACTAATCTCACTGATGGTGTGGATGGGTTGATGGGGGGTACAGGTGCGATCGCACTCCTTGGGCTCGGTGCCTTAATTGCACCGGACTACCCAGAGCTAATGGTTTTCTGCGCTGCTATGAGCGGTGCCTGTGTCGGTTTTCTGAACCACAACCGTAACCCAGCTCGAGTATTTATGGGTGATACCGGGTCCCTTGCCCTAGGTGGTGCGTTAGCAGCGGTTGGCATCCTTAGTGGTCACCTGTTTGCTCTATTTATTATTACACTGCTGTTTGTCGCTGAAGCCCTGTCTGTAATTATGCAGGTTAGCTACTACAAGGCGACAAAAGGTGCTGACGGTAAAGGCAAACGCCTGTTTAAAATGGCTCCTTTACATCACCATTTTGAGCTATCCGGCTGGTCCGAAATTCAGGTAGTTAGCGTGTTTTATCTGATAGCTGGTTTGTTGTCCTGTACGGCACTGACGGCATTGCATTGAGTGCATTGTCTTAAGTACGTTGCCTCAAAACATTAGTGTGGCGTAGCATTACAATTCATACAGCGTTTGAAGCAGCGGCGTGAACGCCGCTGTTTTATTTTGTCATGTAAGAAATGAGCGACAGCATCTACCTTGATCCTCCCAGGAATTCTTGTCACACTACTCCTAGCTTTCCTGTTCCTAAGCCCTGCTATGCCCTCAATCATCCTGCCCCTCCTTAATAATCTTGACCTGATCCAAGACCCCAACCAAGTTGCTAAGCTCTCCAAAGACTACTATTACTTCAGCCCCGTCCTTAGAGCCAAGTTAGAGGGCAAAGTCGCTGACCTGGTGGTCAGGCCTACTACGGAAGCTGAAGTGCTGCAGGCCGCCAAGGCCTGTGTTGCCACCAAGACCCCACTGACAGTGAGGGGAGCCGGTACCGGTAACTACGGCCAGTGCATTCCCCTGGCGGGTGGATTGATTATGGACCTGAGCAACCTTAACCGGGTGAAATGGGTAAAACCGGGGCAAGCCTGTGTAGAAGCCGGGGCAAAGCTAGCCGCCATCGATAAAATCACTCGTCAACAGGGGTGGGAAATTCGCATGGCACCCTCCACCTATCGCACCGCTACCATTGGAGGGTTTATTGGGGGCGGTAGTGGCGGCATTGGCTCAATCACCTATGGCCAACTGGCCGATCGCGGTAACCTGAGCGCGGTTCGCATCGTCACCATGGAAGACGAGCCCCGAATTCTAGAGCTACGCGGCGATGATGTGCAAAAAGTAAATCATGCCTATGGCACCAACGGCATCATTACTGAGTTAGAAATTCCCCTGGGGCCAGCCTACCCATGGGCCGAGGCCATTGTCACCTTTGATGACTTTATGGATGCGACCCGCTTTGGCTATACCCTAGGCGAAGCAGACGGCATTATTAAAAAGCTGATCAGTATTCATGCCTGGCCCATCCCCAGCTATTTTGGTGCCCTGAAAGCCTCGTTACCTGAGGGCAAGACCGCTGCACTGGTGATGGTTGCAGAGTCATCTCTAGAGCCATTTGGTGAGCTTGTTAAACAATTTGGTGGCGCAGTCACCTATCAAAAAACTGCTGAAGAAGCCAAAAAAGGAGCGGCCCTGGCAGAGTTTACATGGAACCACACCACCTTGCATGCTAGAAATGCGGATCCCAGCCTGACATATCTACAAACCCTATTCCCCTACGATACGGACCTTAAACTAGTGGAACACCTGTATCAGCACTTTGGTGATGAGGTCCTTATGCACCTAGAATTTTTTCGGGTGCATGGACAGGTCTGTCCGGCCGCACTCCAGCTGGTGCGTTATAGCACTGAAGAGAGGCTCAATGAAATCATCCGCTATCACGAAACTCAGGGAGCCTTTATTGCCAATCCCCACACCTACATTTTGGAAGATGGTGGCCGTAAGGAGATCAATGAAACCCAGGTCAACTTCAAAGCTGAGGTAGATCCCTATGGACTGCTTAACCCTGGCAAAATGCGTGGCTGGCTAGAGCGGCAGGTAATATCGTAAATTTTTGAGTGGGCTAACTTCAGCCAGCAATGAGTCCCGATACCCTTATGCTACAAGACCTGATTGCCAAGTTCAGTCATGCGACTAGCCTTATTGTTCATAGCCACCGCCCTACTCTCAGCCTGTACTGGAACACCGGCACCGCTGGATCTTGCCCCCATCAAAGGTGCCTTGGTGCGAGGGGTGAATTTTAACGGTAAGGGTGGCTTTGAGATTGACGGCTATCGTTGGACATCCCAGGCAGACTCTAAGGCCAATGGCATGATGCTGCGGGATGTGGAATCGCTGACCACCGATCTCCAACCCCAGCCGACCCCTGATGAAAATACTCAACTACTGCTCAGTAGCAGCATTGCGAAAACAGGACAGTTGAATATTGACCAAATTATGTATGGTGCGGAGTATGAGATTTATTTCTGGTTTATGGAAAACCAGCGAGGTTCCCAGCGCAGCATGAGTGTGGAAATTGAAGGTGAGGTGGTTGAAATTGAAATGGGAAATTTACCTTATCGGAGCTGGTCTCGATTTGGACCTTATCCAACTGATTTGAGCGATGGCGAATTGAATATTGTGTTGACAACAGCAGACTCCAATCACAAGGCCGAGGTCATGGGAATGTTAATTGTTAAGCCGGATAACTCGGGCTCGTTGTAGGGACAGTGGATAACATGGGCGCTAGTAATCTCAGGCTAGCTGTGACTGTTAAAGTTTCTCTTTATCTCTCATGGCCGTTACTGCTTCAACAATGTCTGGGTTATCTAGCAGCCAGGCGCTACGAGCCTCCCTCTGTTGGAGCAGCCGCTCTTCAACGGTTGCCGTGGTCACCCACAGGCCAAACTCATCTGGCATATTAGCCTGCGTGTTCTCTAGCATTCTTTCCACCATTAGCTCACCGACAGACAGTTGAAAATGTGAACTATCGCGATAAATCTCAGTTTCTTCTAACGGTCCGTAAGTCAAGGAACTATAGCCATAAAAATCATAAAACGACGTCATAGATGCAAGGCGACGTTTAATTTTTTCAATCAGATGACCATTGCCGCTAATGTGCAACGCTTCCATATGGCTAGCATGGGCCGGTGTGGTAAACACAATCAATTCAATATTGTGATGCGTACAGAGATCTAACATTGTTTGGAGATTGGCAAACGCTTCTTCTGAAAGTGATTCTGCATTGCGATTGACCACAAACTTTAGCCAGTGGGTAAATGGCACATCGGCATTGGCGTTCGTTCTTAAACCACTTGGGCTGTAGTTTCTCTCTCCCTGGGGATTTTTACGATTTGTTTGCACTATGTTGAAGCTACTCTCCGTCGTCGCAAATGAAAAGTTAGTTTTTAGCCATTCCTCAATGCTTAACCCGTGACGCCCAATGCGATTTTCGTCAAACCCAGGTCTAAACGCTGGTAGCTCACTATATAACAACCACAGATCAATCCCTAAGAAAACGGTTTCTAGGTTGGGTTGGGTTGCGATCGCATGCTCCAAATACCGACTCTGTTCATACAGCGTTGCTCCAGCCATCGCCATGTTATAAGCCGGTTGATAGGCGGCTAAATTATCCTGATTGGGGTCAATGCCCTCCTCGACTCGTGAAGCACCAATGATCAGCGTTTTGATATCTTGCTTAGCCAGGTCAACAGCTTTATAAAGCCTGATGTGGTTACCCAGGTCAGGTTTTGTATAGTTCCACGCCTTAACCCTGGGCATTCCCATCACAGCAAACGGGTCAGCTAATACATTGAATAAACCCAACACCAGGGAACTACCTAAAAATAGTTTTAGAAAAGTCGCATTAAATGATGAATAAGATGACATGAATTTTTAGGAAAGAGCACACAGCATTAAAACTGAAAATAAAGAAACTCAGACGGTTGACTCATCATAAAGAGACAATATGTCAGCAGTAATCCCAGCACAGCGGCAGCAATCGGGCTGGGGAGATACTTTTCAACGATTGTTTTTGCATTGGGCAGCCATACCACCCCTGCCAGCAACATAACAATGGTGCCAAGATTGGTTGCCAGCTGTTGAGAAGATGTCCCAGACAAATGGGGCAGAGCTGTTGAAGCAGATGTACCAACAAAATCAATCCCCAACGGAGATAGCCAGGAAAGAATCGGAGCCAGGTTGCCAGGTAAAACCACACCGTTGCCCCCCATGAGAGTTTTGAGCAAGACGACACCCTCTGTTAAGCTACTGGCGCGAAACAGCACCCAACCCAGCACTACAGCCATAAACGTCAACAACCATCCTAACCAGCCTGGTAACTTGATGCCTGATTTACGCCATTGGTGGTTAATGGCAAGATACAAACCGTGGAGGCCGCCCCACAGCACAAACGTCCAGCCGGCACCATGCCATAGTCCTCCTAGCAGCATGGTTAAGACTAAATTACCCTGCTGTCGTAAGGCTCCTTTACGGTTTCCCCCCAGGGGAATATAGAGATAATCTCTCAAAAAGTTAGAGAGCGTAATGTGCCACCGTCGCCAAAAATCAGCAATCGAAACGGCTTTGTAGGGAGAATTAAAATTTATTGGCAAATTAATATTAAACAGCCAGCCTAGACCAACGGCCATATCTGAGTAGCCCGAAAAGTCAAAATAGAGTTGTAATGTATAGCTGAGCGCTCCAAACCAGGCTTCTACAAAACTGACTGCGTCAGCGTGGGTAAATACTTCAGCTACCCATGGGGATAACCGATCGGCAATCAGCATCTTTTTTGCCAAACCCAGGGTAAAAAGACTCATACCCAACGCAAACGACCGCTCAGAAAACTTTTCCTGACGACCTAGTTCAGGAATCATTTCATCGTGACGTAGGATGGGGCCTGCAATTAACTGTGGGAAAAAGGTGACAAACAGGCTGTAATCAAGCAGGTTGTAGACTGGAATATCTTCTCTGTAAACATCGACCAAATAGGCAATTTGAGTAAAGGTATAAAACGAAATCGCCAGGGGTAGGGCAATATTGAGAAGGTCAAGACTACCTTGACTCAAAGAATTTACGGATTGAATAAAGAAGTCCGCATATTTGTAGTATGCAATGAGTAGCAGGTTGATGGTAATACCTATTACTAATAACAGCTTGGCTTGAGAACGATGATGTTTGATTTTTGCGATCGCACTCCCTATCAAGAAATTAATCAAGACTGACCCGATTAGCAAATACAGGTGCAGCAGGCTCCAGTATCCGTAAAACAAAAGCGACGTAGCCAGCAGCCAGCCTTTGCTGAGGGTATTTAGGCGAAAGGTTGATAATACAAAATAGACAATAAGTGTAACTGGCAGAAAAAGACAGATAAAAATTTGAGAGTTAAATAACATCGCAAACAATCCACCGCATCAAGGCATCTGTGAGCCCCACTGTTGTCATAGCTCTAATGTTAAAAATGATACTCAGTCAAACTGAACGATCGTATACCACCCACTAACCTTTGTAATTCCTTCAAAGAGTTCCCAAAAATCAGTAAAATACATGCTGCTACAGCTCAATAGCAAGCTAGAGCTGGACTCAGATTATAAGCACGACTGGGATGACTAACATATGATGATTTAGCCTCACTCCCACGGTCACTGACCATAGTTTGCCACCGCCTTTTCTGCTTTAGTAATATCGTCAAACACGCCTGGGTAACGTTCTGATAAGACTTCGGGTAGGAGGCCACAGTCCCGATCTGGGTCAATTTCAAGCCCTTGAGGTAACCGCAGATGACAGATATAAGGTGGCTGCTCACCTTGCAACTGCTCTGGGGAGAGGTTTTTCGTGCCACGTAAGTCCGTTCCTAACAAGATTGCCGATGCTAAATTAGCATCGCTCAACGTTGCTTCCGTCAAGATTGCTCCTGTCAAATCAGCGTTGACCAAATTAGTCTGGCTTAAATCGGCTGCAGTCAAATCAGCCCTAGTCAAAATGACGCGACTCAAATCGGCTACAGCTAAGTCAACATTGGTCAGGTTAGTTTCTTCTAGAATAGCCTTATTGAGCTGAGCCGATTCCAGGGTAGCGTTTGAGAGGTCTGCTCCAGTCAGGTTAGTTTCTGTGAGAATAGCCTCATTGAGCTGAGCCGATTCCAGGGTAGCGTCTGAGAGATCTGCATTAGCGAAGTTAGCTGACCATAGCCCGGCCTTTCTAAAGTTGGTATTACGCAGTGTTGCCGAAGGTAGCTCTATCGCCGGTAAATGCACCCCTTCTAGCCACAGTCCTCGCAAGGTAGCACACTTCGATTTCCAAAAGCCCCAGTGCCACGGCAGCAAATAATTTTGCATCCAGCTGCGATCTTCAGCCGCTTTTTTTTCCCTGCAGCCTTTATTGAGTGATTCTAGAGCAGCGATTCGTCCTAGGTGGGATGAATCACCGTCTTTGGAGCCACTTTGCGCTCGCTGCGCTGCAATCACGATGCTCCAAGACTGATCGTTTGCCCGTTGTTTTCGACTGTCAGCTTCAAGAATAAAGAGGATTAATCCTAGAATGATGCTGACTGACCCAGCGATCTCAGGTAACCTTTTCCACCAATGGGTAACCTGTCCATGCCACGACTTCTCTTGGCGATAGTTTTGAAACATCGCAGCAAATGTTTCATGGGGAATATCCCACTCGGCTGCCTTCTGTAAAAGTTTGCACTGTCGCTCAGTGGCGTCCCGACATTTACTCAGCTGGTCAAAACACTGTTTTAACTGAGCAGCAGAATATTGCTTCTTGTCGTTTGCTGATGGAGGTGGGGCGGATGGTGCCGAGACTTCCGCAGTATCGTCCGATATCGGTTCATTACCCATGCTTCATGCTCGCGACCTACAATAGCCATGTCACTGGTTTAATCACAGCTACCGGCAGTTTAGAAAACAGGGGTTCCTACTGGGCAGCGGAGTCGTTGAAAGCGCCTGTCGGTAGCTTATTCAGCAACGATTTAGGGGTATTGGCATGCGCTGGAGTGAACAGGGCTTCAATCATCTCCTACTATCGCGCTTGGTATGGACCAATCATCGCTTTAATTTAGCAGTTTTTTCGCTGATCATTCTTTAGCACTTCCTCAGCTAACCCCCAACCGATAGATACGCCGTTCAGAATCACTCTTCAGAATCTCTTTCTGATTGATATCTAGGAAGAAAAGGCAGCTGCTTGTATGCTTCAATAAGCAATATTAAAAAATTCTCTTCACTAAAACGATTATCTTGACGCAGTTGCAATGCGCCTACTATCCCGATTGCTAGCAGAGTTCCAACAATTACCACTGGCAATATATACCAGGCTACAAAGTGACTTACAGCAGCAAACACAGTAGCTATTACTGATAAAGAAAATAGGTAAAAGAAGCCAGAACTCCAAGGATTTTGAGACTGCCCTAATCTTTTAGTACGTACTATCATTCCTGAACTTTGTGAAGTACGGATTTTTTTCCCATCACTAGCAGCCACTTCAGGAAAAGCTTGATGTTCTACTTCCGTTTCAATCCCTCTCAATAAAGCTTTTATATTAACTTTCTGATCGTAGCCTGTAGGAATCCACTCTTGCTCTCCCATTGATTCAAGAGTCAATAAATGCCTGTAATCTATCCATATATCAGGTTGCTCAGGCAATGATATTTGCTCGTTCACTTGAATACTAGGAATAGTGTCATGAATATAATCTAACTGATCACGAATACTTTCTATAAGATGACGACGTGTACCTGGATTTCCAATAACAAAAATAGATATTATGCGCTCTTCCCTATCAGCCTTAACTAATGCCTTATTGTCACCTTTTCTCAAAACAACACCATTCCGCCAATAAGTACGCTTAGAAACAAGTTGATTCATTCTTACAATGAATCGAGAAATAATACTACCAGGCAGTACATTATACTGATGACGTACTGATAGTGCCTTACTCCAATCACCAGTTTCAGGCTCTTCCTTAGTAAGTAAATCGGGCAATAGATATCTTTCACCTGAATAACCTTCAAGAAGAAAACAAAGTTCAAATTTTTGCATTATATCAAGGATAAAAGAATGCTTATCGATTGGATAATCACTTTGATCAAGAATACGATTAAGCATTTGACGTTCTAATATGCCTCGATGGTCAATCATCAAAGCATGATCATTGAGTATTTTATAAACTGCAGTGGTTACCCATTCTGGATTTAGAATATTATCGTGCTGAAGACGAGGATCGTCTTGAAAGTTTAGAACAATACCTAAATCATGCAAAAAGCCAATTAATACCTTTTGATGGCGACCATTGGTAATTTTTTGAGCAGCACACAAACGAGCATATGAATTGTAGGAAATATAATCTTTATCCAGTTTTTCCAACTTTTTTTTGATTATAATCCAAGGCCGTGGAATCTGATCAAATACGTGTTCTAAATTGCTGACCTGAGTTTTAATTCTTCTTATAAGAGTTGAGAATCCTTGACATTCTTTACAAGAAGTTTCAACAAAAGCTTTGATGTTTGGATACTTCTTTTTTAGACCGCGACGATCAATATCGAGGGGATGTTGATCTACTTGATTGCCTACTACAATCACTGGAGAGTTATCACTAAAGCTTTCAATGATTTTTAGCCAATACTCAAGCCGATTACCTGTTTCATCTCTACGAGCATCCAGCACTAATAGATATAAGCTTCGTTTGGTTAGAAAGAATTGATGGGTGGCGTGCATAATCTCTTGACCACCAAAATCCCATAGGTTAAGTTTAACTTTCTCGTTCTTTACAGATATAAAACATGATCTAATATCAATACCCTCAGTTTTGCGTTCATTCGGATTAAAAGTTTTATCAACTAGCTGTTTGACCAAAGATGTTTTGCCAACTTTAGCCTCGCCAACCAATAGAACTTTCACCTCATTGAGTCGTTTTACAGAAGATTTTATTTGTTTAAATTCTCGTCTGTCCTGCTTTTCAAGATTTTGGAAATAGTATTCAAGAATTGCTTTTGGTGTCTTTAACTTCCGCAAAATTTCTGGCGGTATAT
>JBCCHX010000105.1:0-17201 GCA_039028535.1 Cyanobacteria bacterium P01_B01_bin.77 | reverse complement strand
TGGCATTATCCGGGTCCTGCAAAAAATCAAATCGGATATTAGTCGGTTCTTGGACAGACCCGGCATGGTTTGCCTTTGTGGCTGTAATAAAATCATCCACATGCTCTGGCTTTACAAATATATGGACACAGGTCACAACCATATGATGTCTCCTACTAGATACAAAAGATGCAAATAGCTCGATCGATACCTCCGATACCCCCACCAGCGTATCGACCGGGGTTAGCTAGCAGTAGCCGGGTGCAACAAAAGTTGCAAAAACTTACTTGACGGCAGTGTGGACCCTAAAACTTTATAACGGTGACGTTTCTAGCCAAGCGGTGGCGGTAGGATTGGCAAGCACTCCCACCCATGGTTTCTATGGCTTCCTCCCTTACCCTTAATCTGGTTCAAGGTTCGGTTCAGTTTAGTTTTTCTGTGGCAGCAGCTCAAGAACTAAAAGGCTCCTTGGCAAACCTAATCCAAACCCTTAAGACTAAGTCTGTTGCTCCAGTAGGTGCTGGTAGACCCCAACCGGTAAAGCCAACGGAGTATCGCCATACGGGGGATGTATTTTTGGAAATTTTCTGTAATCCTAATATCTGGCCCAGTCCATTTGCGGCCAAGCTCCTGGTTACGGTGCGTGACGACCGCATACGGCTGACTACCGAGGCGGAGCTAACCCGCATTCTGGAGGATGTGAATCTGTATTTGGAAGAAAATGATGGATAGTCCTAACCACCCACCAGGGTAAATGCGGCCCAGTTGAGGGGCTCGGGATAGGCATCCAGCATCGATAGCATTGCCTGGCGCAGTGCTTGTGCCTTGTCTTTTCCTGCTAAAAGCTGCTGGTAGAAATTTAACATCAGGGCCGAGGTGGCTTCATCGGGCACTTGCCACAGGGACACCATGACACTGGGGGCTCCTGCAGCTAAAAATGAGCGCGATAGGCCCACCACACCATCTCCGGTAATACGACCGCGACCGGTATCGCAGGCGCTTAGCACTACCAAATCGGCCTTGAGCTGACTCTCTAAAATCTCTGCGGCGGTTAGAAAACCATCGCCTGTAGTATCAGGGGTGTCACCGGAAACTGGAGCCAGGGCTAAGGAGCCTTCTAACGGATTGGTTTCGTTAAAAAATCCATGGGTAGCCAGGTGAATCAAACGGGCGGAGGATAGGGCTTGCTTAATGTCTAACTCAGTTGCCTGGTGACCAATGAGGGCCTTGGTATTTAACAGCTCGGCAATGCTTTTGGCTTCAGTGCGGGCGTGGGGTAACGGCTGTAGGTTAGCAGGCATGGGGGATGGATCGCCCACAATTAACATGGCGTCGGTCTGAGAGAATGGTGTGGCTGCGGACTGAGTCTGTTGCAACACTTGAATAGCTGGAGCTGTCACAATGGTGTGATGCTCAATCAGATAGCTGTCATCTGCGGCTTGCAGGGCGGGAAACGGGACTAGAAAAAGTTGTTCTTGGGGAATAAAGATAATACGGGTACTGGTATCGCTAGGGAGTAGATCAGCGATGGGGGCGATTAAAAGCTGGTATAACTCTCGCCAGTGCTGGCGTAGTAAGGGGGCAAAAGCTGACGTGGTGGCTTTATAGACGTCACTAAGGGAGACAACCGGATTGGGCAGCACAAAGTCAGGGTGGCTTAGGGTAACGGTACCGGCCCTTGGGTCGATGGCGATAACCTCATAGGGAGCCCAGTCCAGCGGTTCACCTTCTCTCCGGACCCGATCACCAGGACGGATAGCGGAGCGTAGGCGAGTATTTTGTCGATTAGTACCGCGTATACCGCTGCGATCGCGACTAGTCTTCACCAGCTCTGCAATCGAAACATTATTTTCTTTGAGGTCAACCTGCCGAAATATAACCTCTCCACTAGGCTGCACCACCCAGATATAGAGACTTTCTGCCGTACCCCGCTGTTTGCCCTGCACCTTAAAACTAGCATCGGGCACCAGGGTATATTCCACCAATGTGGCCTGCTGGTCTCGGGCGATGGCTTGGATGTCTGTAAAGGAGATTTTAGTATTGGGAATTTTGGTTGAGCGCTGAGCCAGGAGTTCAACAAAGGCCTGGGCGCGCCCCCGTTCTGCAATTTCTAGGGCGGCTTCGGGTTTGTCCTGGGCGACTAAAATCTGTTGTAGCAGATTGTAGGTAAGCACATGGGTGTCAAACAGCGAGATATTGTACTGGTCCTGGGTGGGGCGCAGCTGTTCTAGAGTATCAATAGCGGAGCGGAGAATGGCTTCGGCCTGGTCCAGCTGACCTGCACCAAACCGGGCATGACCCAGATTATTGAGGGTACGTCCCTGGCGACGAGGGTCGTCAATCTCGCTGGAGAGATCAACGCTGCGAGCATGTAGGCTAATGGCCCGCTCATAGTCATCGCGATCTTCATAGGCCAGCCCTAACCCGCTGAGGGCATCGATTTCCAAACCGATGTTACCGACAGTTTCAGCCAGGGTGAGGCTCTGGTTGTAGTACTCAATGGCCTGATCCAGCTGCTTTTGGGCGTGATAAGCCGTGCCCAAGTTGTTGAGGGCATAGCCGATGCGCAGGTTGTTATTGAGGGTTCTGGCCAGGGCTAAACTTTGTTGGTACAGCTCAATCGCGTCTGCATAGTTGCCTTCGGTGGCCTGGGTGGCCCCCAAATTGTTGAGTGCAGCGCTCTCCTGCATGGGATTTTGTATGGATTTTGCGATCGCTAAACTACGCCGATGAAATTCAACCGCCTGATCAAAATCCCCCAGGGATTCATAGGCATTACCCAGAAGACCCAATACCCGCGACTCACCTAGCTGATTGCCCTGAGACTGCATCAGGGTCAGGGCCTGCTGGTAGGTGGCAATCGCATCTAAATACTGCCCCACCCCTCGCTGGGCAATGCCCTGATTTCCCAGGGCCTGGGCCTGGAGTCGAGCGGCCATGGCTGGTTCGTCGATTTGCTGGGCAGTATCTAGGGCGCGGCCGGCCCAGGCAACGGCGGCGCGATTTTGACCCAGGGCCAGGTGGGCCGCGGCCAGGGCATTGAGGGTGGCGGCTTGGTCTTCGGGGCGATGGTAGAGGTCTAATGTCCTTTGCCAGGTTGCGATCGCAGCTTCGTAGTCATGCTCACCATACTGCTGTCGCCCCTGGGCAAACAGCTCAGCTGGACTTTGTGCCCAGCTCGCCCCACTGTGGACGCTTAGCAACACAGCCAGCAATAGTCCCAGAAGTAACCTTGCCGAGTGCTTGAACCATCGTCGCCAGTCTCTTGTTAGCCAACGGTTCATAGGCTCGCGCTATCTATAAATGCAAGCTCTGGTTCACTATCTGAAGAATCCATACTCAAATTCTCTTCTGCTAACACACCTGACGGTTCAGTTAGCTGTTGATGTACGCTCTTTGCCTCTGGCAAGGTATTTGATAAATCGTCCAGCGACAAATTAGAAGGGACCGCGCTCTGTGGCCCTGGCGGCTCATTGGCCTCCAAACAATCTCCCGACAGCCTGGTTACACCATCTTCTTGAGTAATTTCATCCGCATCACACTCTTCAGCCTCTCCTCGCAGCGCCAGGAGATTATCTGAACTGCCATCAGTGGCCACCGTTTCTTCCTCGGTCTCCTCTTCCAAATTATCCGTATCAGCTGTAGAGAAGTCTGGATCGGTGGGTGGCGGCTGAGGTCCCGGCGGCTGGGGGCCTGGCGGCTGAGGTCCAGATGGATCCGTCGGGTCCTCCGGTAAAAACGGTTCATCTAAAAAGGCCGTCGCTAAGCTGCCATCCCCTGTCAGTTGGGCAATGGTTCCGCTAGTTCCACTGGCGTCTGTAGGAAACTCACTCGGTGCAAACAAGGGGACAAATCCTTCAACCCGCTGAGTTCCAAAAGTCTCATCGACGGTAATGGTCACACCTTCAGCATTTGGACCTACAAAAAATGGGGTGGAAGTGACGGTCCCTGTCCCTTGAATGTCATAGTCCGCATCGCTAACCGTGTTGCCGCCGCCACCGTGACGAATCCGAATCCGACCACCCTCTCCATTAGGCCTCGTGGCAATGCTAGTAGGAATCACAAAAGTTACTTGCTGAGTGAGATCCAGCTGACTGTAGCCATCAGGATCAGCCTCTTGCAAAAAGGCAATTAAAGCATCGTCTTCTCCTGGATCGAGGGTGATTCTGGGTGATGCTAGAAATGTATCGGTAGCTTGGAACAAACCAGCGGCCTCAATATCAACCCCACCGCTTCCTGCCGCAATGGTGTTAACAATAATGTCGCCAGTTGTAGCACGCAGGCTGACTGAACTCGTCTCAGTAAACGCGTTCAGCGCATCTAGATGTCCAGTAGAAATCTCTCCACCTTGAATGATGATATCGCCACTTCTCTCCTCTGATACAGCACTGATGTCTCCATTCACAGTAACAGCCCCTGGCGCTGTCAAAATAATCGGACCACCCGCTTCTGAAAAAATATTGCTTGCAGTAACAATATTGCCATTGACCGTCAAACTAGGTGGGTCAGTGCCCATACCTGCTGTCACAAAATCAGTGTTCAGAGTGGGTATATTCAACTGTGGCACATTGGCAGAATTCTGCAAAACAGGTTCTCCCGCTCGCAAAATCAGTGCTCGGCTAGTAGCCAGGAGAGACTCGTCTGAAATTAAAACGGGCTCAGGTACTACATTATCCACCAATAATAACGATTGGGTAAAGGCATCAGCCTCATTAATCAAGCCGATACCCAGTGTGTAGGTCCCATCAGCAGGGATAACGGTAGAAAAAGATTCTGGTCCGCTGCCAAATTCATTTCCCGAAAAAAAGAAATTAAAATTATCAAAATTCTCTGGACTGCTAGTTAAACCAGAACTGCTACCATCTGGAAAACCTGTATCGACTATAACTGAGGGTATTCCAGATAACACTACAACAGCGAAATCATTATCAGGGGTAAAGTTACCTAACTCTCGAGTGACAAAGTTCCAATCAAAGGAGACGGTATCTCCGGCCTGAGCTGTAAAATTGGTGCTCACCCCGACCCCATTGACGGCGTTGCCGCTACCTAAACCATCCAAACTACCTGGAGCCAGCCCTAAAAATGTTTCTAATTCGGCCTGGCTCACCGTGTTTGTCTCTGAATTAAGGACAATCTGAGCGGGTACCGGGTTAGGACCGCTACCAAACTGAGAGGTTTCCAACAACACTTCACCCACACTTTCCCAATTGCGAAACAGCGACAGGGTGGTATCTGGTCCCGTAATCGTAATATCGCCGTTGGCGGTAATACTGCCGGTTGCTTCAACTTTTAGGGCCGGACCTTCGTAGCTGCCAAATGAGACATTGCCACTGGCACTAATGATTGGGTCGTAGAGGCTAATAAAGTCGGCAGACTGTCCGTCGCGGGTGGTAAAGCTGACATCGCCCTGGCTGCTGATGTGGGCATCTAAGGAAATGTTGCGATCGCTAACCAGCGCAATGTCACCACCAGTAATAGCGGTTTGATCGTTGTAAAGTGCCAGAACGTCAATGCCCTCACGCCCTTGGATAGTTAGCCCCTCTCCAGCGTTTAAGACTAAAGGCTGTGCCTCAGTATCAGTGGCATAGACCCGTTCTCCAACCAGCGTCAGCGACTCGGTCGTACTAAGGTCACTGCTGGGTAGATACAGATGATTTCCTGCCGCCACCAGAGCTGACTGCCCTGTTATTTGACTAATGACACTATCCCCAGCAGCAACGGGCCGATCCGCCAGGGACACATTTCCCTGAGCATCAACGGTAATAGCCGCCGCCTGCTCAGCAGTGCCTCCAGTTAATAAGGCTGCCAGGGGAACCGGTTTGCCCAGTAACTCTGCAGGCAAATTTGCTGGTGCTAGATCCAGCCGTAACAGACCGTTTTTGAGGGCAAACGTCCCCGATTCTGGGCTCAAAACCTGGACAGGTCCGTTTTCTGAACGCAATGAGCCTAGGTCAACCACAGTGCCTGCAGCCAACGTCAAACCACCATCCACCGATAGATCGGCCAGGTTTACAATCGCCCCCGAGGATTCCGCAAAGGCTAGTCCACTGGGAACTCCGCTCAGCTCCTGGATTGAATTTTCCCCGGTAGCCCTAAACCAACGATCGCCAAAGCTAAGCCCATGGGCTGTTGTCGCGGTAAATGTGGCGGGCAAATCTAAACGAGCATCGGAACCAAATACGATGCCAGCTGGATTGATCAAAAACAGATCGGCAGGTGCCCCAGTTACGGTCAACAGACCGTCAATGTTAGAGCTATCTCCCCCTGTGACACGACCAACCACCCTCTGTACCGTTGGATTTGCTTGAAAGTCAGCCGTAGCATCCGCGGGTACATTGAACTGCTCAAATCCATAAAACAGGTTAGCCCCGGCTTGTTCTCCCCCGTCAATGGTGATCTGGTCATTGCTAATGTCTACACTTGTTTGCCCAGCTGGGATAACTGCCTGGGCTATTGCTATACCCGAGTCAATTTTTATAGGACCAACAGCCTCGGACACGACAGGAGACGCGGCCATATCAATAACCAAAGGTAATACAGGTGGTTCAGATAATAAAGCAACAAAAACCATGGGGCATGATTCTCAAGTGACCCCACCCTTTATAGCTCTATCTCCCTCAATAACCCTTGTATGCCTTAAGTTATGTTGCTAAAGAGACTCGGGTGTCCGGCCTAATCTACACCACCTCTACATCAATAGGACCATCGGCGGGGGCTGCCTGCGGAGGCTGCTGCGGCTGGAACTGGAACATGGTATACACCACATTACGTCGAATGCCGGTCATCATGTCCAAAAAGACTTCATAGCCTTCGCTCTTATACTCAATCAGCGGATCCTTTTGACCGTAGCCGCGTAGACCAACGGTTTCCCGCAGCGCATCCATCTGCTGCAGATGCTCCCGCCAGAGGGTATCCACCTGTTGCAAAATAAAGAAGCGCTCGGCTTCACGCATCAAACCTGGCTTCATCTTGTCCACCTGGCCTTCCTTCATGTCATAGGCAATGTGTACCTGCTCCCGCAAGAAGGTTTTAATCTCTCCCATGGAGAGGTTATCTAACTGGTCAGGGGTGAGGTCTTCCAGCAGATAGATAAACTCTTTGACCTTGCCAACAATATTGTCGAGATCCCATTCTTCTGACGGTAGTTCAGGATTGATATAGGCTTCGACAATGTCGTCCATGGTCTGCTCACCATAGCCGATCACCAGCTCCTTGAGCTTATCTCCTTCTAAGACGCGGCGACGCTCGGCATAGATAGCTCGACGCTGGTTGTTCATTACCTCGTCGTATTCAAACACCTGCTTACGAATGTCGTAGTAATAGGTTTCCACCTTTTTCTGCGCCCCTTCCAAGGAACGGGTGAGCATGCCAGACTCGATGGGCATATCTTCTTCTACACGGAAGGCATTCATCAGACCAGCAACACGATCACCGCCAAAGATCCGCAGCAGGTTATCTTCCAAACTCAAGAAAAATCGAGTAGAACCGGGGTCACCCTGACGTCCTGCTCGACCCCGCAGCTGATTATCCACCCGGCGAGACTCGTGGCGCTCTGTCCCAATCACGTGCAGACCACCTAGCTCAATCACCTTGTCATGCTCAGCATCGGTAAAGGTTTCATACTCAGCCAAAATCAGCTTGTATACTTCCCGCAGTTTTTGAATAGCTTTGTCTTCAGTGGGGGCTTTCTCAGCTGCTGTGGCGATTTTGTCCTCAGCTTCTAGTTCTGACAGGCTTTGTGGACCATAAGTTTTAACGGCAAAGGCCACGGCATCTTTGAGAACCTTTTCAGTTTCCCCCGACAGCTCGGTGGGAAAGATTTCTGGCGAGGCTTTCCAAGTTTTCTTCTTTTTGCCGTTGCTCTGGAATCCTTTAGCTGAAGTTTTACCACCGCCAGCCGCCGCTACCTTGGCCACGCCAAAACCCTGCTCATCCTCAGGCCGCACCACTTTGGGCATCAAATATTCCCGCATTTTTAGACGAGCCATATAGTCGGCATTACCCCCGAGAATAATGTCTGTTCCGCGACCGGCCATATTGGTGGCAATGGTCACAGCGCCGCCACGGCCTGCCTGGGCAACAATTTCTGATTCCCGCTCTACATTTTCTGGCTTAGCGTTAAGCAAATTGTGCTCTACGTCCAGTTGGTGTAATAGCCCCGATAGCAGCTCTGACTTCTCGACACTGGTAGTACCGACAAGGACAGGGCGCCCCGACTCATGCATCTCTGCGCATTCTTTGGCAATGGCATTCCACTTAGCACTTTCGGTTTTGTATACGACATCCGATACGTCATTTCGGGCAATGGGGCGGTTAGTCGGAATGATGGTGACTTCAATATCGTAGATCTTTTCAAACTCAGCCTCTTCGGTTTTGGCTGTGCCAGTCATGCCCGAGAGCTTGTCGTAGAGCAAAAAGAAATTTTGATAGGTAATCGAAGCCAGGGTTTGGGTTTCTGGTTGGATGTCCACATGTTCTTTAGCTTCAATCGCCTGGTGCAACCCATCGCTCCAGCGACGACCTGGCATGACTCGACCAGTAAATTCATCAACGATCACTACTTCATCGTTACGGACAATGTAGTTGACGTCTTTGACAAAGAGTTCTTTGGCTTTAACCGCATTAAATACAAAATGCGCCCAGGGATCCTTTGGATCAAATAGATCGTTCACACCCAAGAGGTTTTCTGCCTGTTCAAACCCTTCGTCTGTGAGTAGAACATTGCGGGCCTTTTCATCGACTTCGTAGTCTGTCTCAGGCTTCAGCTGACGAGCGAGATCGGCGGCTTGCACATATTTTTCTTGGGGACGGTCGACCTGTCCTGAAATAATCAGCGGTGTCCGGGCTTCATCCACAAGGATGGAGTCTACTTCGTCAATGATGCAAAAGTTAAATGGGCGTTGGACCACTTCCTCAATGGAGGAGGCCATATTATCCCTGAGGTAGTCAAACCCAAATTCGCTGTTGGTGCCGTAGGTGATGTCACAAGCATAGTTTTTGCGTCGCTCTGAGGGGCTCATACCCTGCTGAATCAGTCCCACTGATAAGCCTAGGAAGCGGTGGACCTGACCCATCCATTCCGCATCACGACGTGCCAGGTAGTCATTGACGGTCACAACGTGCACCCCTTTGCCGGAAAGGGCGTTGAGATAGGCGGGTAGTGTAGCTACCAGGGTTTTACCTTCACCGGTTTTCATCTCGGCTATCTGGCCATCGTGGAGCACCATGCCACCGATTAGCTGCACATCATAGTGACGCATGCCCAAAACCCGCATGCCCGCTTCGCGGACGACGGCAAACGCCTCGGTGAGCAGATCGTCAAGATCTTCTCCCTCTTCAAGGCGATGCTTAAACTCAGCGGTTTTCGCTCGCAGGTCATCATCGGAGAGGGCCTTAATCTCCTCTTCTAGGAGGGCAATCTCTTTGACGTCAGGTTGATAGCGCTTGAGCTTACGGGCGTTTGGATCGCCTAAAAGTCGTTTCAGCATGTCTGGGCAGTAAACGGCGAGTGTGGAGGTACTATACCCCGATAACTATCTTATCTAGATATGCTAAGCCTAAAACCTATCCTTAGGGACGGTTTACCTCACTCGAAAATAATGCTGTTTTCTAGTGTGTAGATGTGGTGGGATCAAGATCAATCTCCCGAAGCACTATGGCAAGCTAGGACAGGTGGCTCTGGGGTGAGGACTAAAGATGCGCGGCTGGTTAAATCATATCCAAGTTAAAACGTTGAGTTTTCCTCTCCCAGACCCCTACAAAATTGGATGCAACGTTGGCTGGTGGGCAGGTTTAGGGGGGCTAGGGCTGAGCCTGGGCTTACCCGTGATGGCACAGCCGTCCATTGTGCCTACAGATGGCACTCAGGTTGAGCAAAATGCGACTAGCTATAGCATTACCGGTGGCCATCAATCTGCAGATGGACTGAACCTATTTCATGGGTTTGACAGGTTTAATCTGGATCAGTCTGAGCAAGCTAGTTTTTTAGTGCCAGCAGGTGTGGCCAATGTGCTCGGACGTGTGAGCGGCGGTGAGGCATCTTTAATTAATGGCCAGCTGCAGCTTGTGGGCAGCAATGCTGATCTGTTTCTACTCAACCCGGCTGGAATTATTTTTGGGCAAGAGGCGACGCTGGCTTTACCAGGGGACTTTCTGGCGACGACTGCAGATGGAGTTTTGTTTGAGGATGGAACGTTTCCGGCCCTTGGCTCGGTAGACTATGCCTCGCTGGTGGAGGAGCCCACGGGGTTAGATTTCTGGGCTAATGCTGGTGGAGCATTGGTCAACAGCGGGAACTTAGAGGTTGTTCCAGGAGCAACTCTGTCTCTAGTAGGCAGCCGCGTGGTGAATGGGGGAAATCTTGTTAGTTCGGGCGGGGCTGTGACTCTAGCGGCGGTGCCTGAGGGGCACTATGTTCGTCTCAGTGCTGTGGGGTCAGTGCTGGCTTATGAGATAGCTCCACAGCGGCTGACCAGTGAGGTTGAGCCATTAAATTTGGCCGCTCTACTCACAGAGCCATCAGTGTCGTCGGCGACTGGGCTTGTTGTCAATCAGGATGGCAGCCTTCAGCTGGCGGGGGCGGATATTGATGTTGCGATTGGGACGACACTCTCCAGTGGCGAGGTAGTCGGTGAGGCAATACAGCTCCTGGGTGAGCAGGTGGGTCTGCTAGGCGGTCGGGTGCTAGCGTCTGGCGGCGGCGATATTTGGGTGGGGGGCAATCAGGAAGGTACAGGCCCATTACCCAATGCGCGGGCTGTATATGTAGCTCCAACGGTGACGGTGACTGCCGATGCGGCAGGGCAGGGCACGGGCGGCAATATTATCGTCTGGTCGGAAGAGAGCAGCCGCATTTATGGCACTGTATCGGCTCGGGGTGGAGACCAGGGCGGTGATGGTGGATTTGTGGAAACCAGCAGTCGGGGCTTTTTAGAGGTAACTCAAGGACCGGATGTGTCAGCGGCCCTGGGAAACCCTGGTCTGTGGTTATTAGATCCGTTTGATATTGAAATTCGCGATAACGGTGGCAATAATGAGAATCTGCCCACAGCCAGTCCGTTTACAGCCACAGGATCTGTTTCTGTTTTAGATGTTGGCCTACTGAGTGAGGCGCTATCTAACGGGAGTGTAATTGTTTCAACGGGTAGCGGTGGCACTGAGAGTGGCAATATCACTCTGATTGACCCGCTGAACTATACGGCTAGTCCAGGGGCAACTTTAGAACTCTTGGCGGCAGGTAATATTGTGATTGCGGGTGAGATCGCACCCGCAGCTACCGCCACTCCCCTCAATCTTCAATTCCTAGCCGACACCAATCGTCAAGGCAATGGTGTGGTCACCATTAATGGCGCAATCAACACAGCAGGCGGCAATTTAACAGTAGATGGCAATGGAGAGCAACTAACCTCAGCCGCAGGGGTTTCCCTCCTTGACGGAAGTAGCATTCAGACCAATGGCGGCGATGTCACCCTGACGGGACGTCATAGCAACAGTCCCGGTGTTTTAATAGAGGACGACATTGAAATTGACACCGGGGGCACTGGGCAGATTTCCATCAACGGGGTGAGCAACACAGGTATTGGTGTGGCTCTAGGGGACAATCTGGTCACAGATAGCAGTCTATTAACCTTGGATGGCCGAATCAGTAATCCAACTGAGTTAGCCATCCAGTCAGCAGCGCCCCTAGTGGACAACGATGTACGCATCAATGCAGTGGGGGACATTGAGGTCAACTACATCGAGACCCAGACAGGCATTGACATCACAACCACCAATTTTTTGCGGGTAACAGGGAGCAACGCAGCGGGGCAAAGTTTGTTAGCGCCCAACAGTATTCGCATTCGCCATGGAGGGAATGGAGAGACCTCCTTTGTGGTGGGAAATGCCAGCAGGAATGGAACTGTGGGTGAGATCGCAGCCGACACCACAATCACCCCCATCCAATCATTCTCAGGTAGTTTTTCCCAAGGCTCCGTTAGCATTTTGACCATGGGGGCCAGCCTCGCTGACTGTGTCGATGGTTGCAACGATGACCTTAACGATGAGGATTTCTCAGATGGTGACATGGACAATGAAAACAGCTTGGACGATTCCTTCGGTGATGAGGTTCTCGATTTTGAAGACAGCGATGAAGGAGCTGAAACTGATAGTGAGCTAGCCGGTAATGGTATCGAGGACGGCGATAGTTCTGAGAATAGTGATGGAGAAGACGATAGCAGTGATGACAGCGAGTTGGGCGATGAGGAATTTGAGGATGAAGATGAGTTTGATGACGAGGAAGAAGAATTTGAGGATGAAGATGAGTTTGATGACGAGGAAGAAGAATTTGAGGATGAGGATGTCTTTTTTGAGATCTTGGACGATGCCGAAATCACCTCTGACGAACTAGCCGCCAGAGAACGACTTATTTCTCAGGAATATTCCCAGTACTTAGGTGTGCGTGCCGAGCGCAATTTGCCCCTGCCAGAAGTACAGCAAAAACTAAATCAGGTAACCGTCGAAACCGGATACATCCCAGGCATCATATACATCAACTTCGTCCCTGACACTCGGTCCCAAGCCAAACAAGTGCTTGAAATCAGCTCAGAAAACAACCTGTTAGAACTGGTCCTAGTCACTTCAGACGAACCACCCCATCGTCTTCTGGTGGACATCACTCAAGCTGATATTCAAACCGACGTTGCCCAACTACACCGAGGAGTCATCAGCCCCGCCCTAGGTCGTCGCTATTTGCGCCCGGCAAAACGGCTCCACAGCTCACTAATTGAACCGTTAGAAGACCTCTTGCGCAAGCAAGGTATCAATCACTTAGCTTTTGTGTTGCCCAGCGGTTTGCGCGCTCTACCATTGGCAGCCCTGCACAATGGAGACTCTTTTCTGATTGAGCGCTATAGCCTCGGGATCATGCCTAGTGTGGGTTTAACCAATATTGACTACAGCGACGTTAGATCTGCAGAAGTCTTAGCGGTGGGAGCCTCCACCTTTTTCGATCAGCCAGATCTACCTGCCGTCCCTCTAGAACTCAAAACCATCGCCGATACCCTCTGGCCAGGACAGTTCTTCCTAAATGAATCCTTTACCCCTGAAAGAGTTCTGGCCAATCGACAGCGCGGTGACTACGGTATTCTACATCTAGCAACCCATGGAGAGTTTCGAGCTGGTGATCCAAGTAACTCCTATATTCAATTTTGGGATCAGCGCGTAACCCTAAACCAACTGCCTAACCTCAGCCTCAACGACCCGCCCGTAGATTTACTGGTACTCAGTGCCTGCCGTACCGCCTTGGGAAGTCGAGAGGCAGAGCTAGGGTTTGCTGGTTTAGCCGTACAAGCAGGTGTGAAAACAGCCATGGCCAGCCTTTGGCGGGTAGATGATGTTGGTACTGCTGGACTAATGACCGAATTTTACGCCCATCTACGGGACAGTACCCTGCGAGCAGAAGCCCTGCGTCAGGCACAGCTAGCGATGATCCGAGGAGATATCACCGTAGACGCTGGCGAGCTTACATGGACAGGCGGCAGCCTGACGATGCCCCCTGTCCTGGCAAATGAAACCCGCCTGGTCTTGAGCCATCCCTTTTACTGGGCTGCCTTTACCCTGATAGGCAGTCCCTGGTAGGTTGATTCTGTAGTGCTTGATACTAATCATTTGATGTTTAGCATCAAGGAATTTGATAGTTGCCCTTGGTCAGGCTGTGTATGGTAAAACCAGGCCTATCGTTAATTACCTCTCTCTAGCTACGTTGTTCTCTCGTCATTTCAACTTCTATGGATTGTCGGCCGGTTCAATTCCGTTATACCGAAACTCTTAACCTACAGGACTTAGAAAAACTTAGAGCCCTCTTTAACCAGGCGGCATTTTGGGCAGTAGACCGACGGTTTGAGGACTTAGCCAAAGCTATTAGCTATAGCTGTCCCGTGGTAACAGCCTGGCATGGAGAAATACTCATTGGCTTTGCCCGAGCTACATCTGACGGCGTTTATCGCGCCACCATTTGGGATGTAGTTATCCATGATGATTTCCAGGGCGCTGGACTAGGTCGTAAGTTAGTAGAAACCATTCTAAGCCATCCCCACATGAGCCATGTAGAGCGTACTTATCTGATGACTACAAATCAGAAAAAGTTCTACAAACGAGTAGGTTTTGCGGAAAATGAAACTACCACTATGGTGTTACTCAATCAGCCGATTGACGGTCGACTGTTACGGCAAACAGAGGAAGTACTCTACTAGAAGAGTATTTGTCGCTAGTAGCCAAGGCCTATCCAGGAAGCTTTGCGCCGTAGTTGCTCAGTCGTCGTCCTACCCCACGTTTCCTTCTTCTGCTTCTATAGTCTCTCGGCTATCGCCCCAGTAGGCGCTATAAGTCCATTCTTCCTTCATTCCCTTATCTACGATCTGCCAACGGTAAATAGCCTTATCAGGGTTGACACCTACTTCTAGTAATTTAGCCCCCATATAGTACTCTGTCTGCTTTTTAGTACGAGCCCTGAGGAATTCGGACTGACTTTTAGAGATAAGCTTGGTGATATGGGCTTGGGTAGGTTTCTTTCTAGCCATTGGTGAAGTGCTATTTACTTTTGAATGTTTTATCTTATGAGCGCTTTGAAGTGAGGCAGAACATCGCACAGCCGACGATTGTCGGACTAACAATGGGCGATGGTAGTTAGCCATCTACTGTCAAAGACTAATAGTTAGCTGGTGGTTGTGGTGGCGGCGGCTCAGGATAGGAATCTGAATCCCCAGAAGCGGTGGATGCAGGTCGAAAATCTGTATAGCTGCTTTCTGTCGAGTCCGTCGGTCGAGGTCGCACATTGAGTGGAGGACGCTCAGAGTGAGGATCAGAATCCTTCGATGGTTGAGGTCCACCCCCTCCTAAACTGTGACCAGCACCGTTCCCCGCTGGAACAGGCGCATCTACAGGACGCTGAGGTGGGCGCTGCTGAGGGCGACCATTGGGAGGCGCTGCTGCACCACTGTCATAACGAGGATTGGTATAGAAACTATTTGAAGGACCGCTGGGCCGATTATTGGGGCGATCATTTGGCCGACCAGGTACAGAACGATTGTCAGAATAGTTGTCAAACCGCTCATCGGGACGGCCACCCGGCTGTAGGCGTGCTGGCGGTCGCCGGTCTTCGTAAGGGGGGCGAGGCTCTAAGGGACGAGAATCATATCGCTCGCCATACCCATCACTGCGCTGAGCACCTCGATTGCTGGGAATACGAGGCTGTCTTGGTCCGGGGGCATCCCAGTCATCTAACTCAGCTCGATACACTCGCCGCGGGCGCTCGTCGTAGCGCCTTGGGGGAGCATCACGCTCTGCAGGACGACTATTGCGATTGGACTCTCGCTTGGTGATGTCATTAATAATCAAAGTCGTCAACATACCCACCAGCATGACCTGCTGAAAAGAAGCCAGCAGCTCCATGTTTAGGTGCGCTAATAGAAATACCCCAGATATTAGGAGCAAGATGGAATACACCTTGTCAGAGCTACGTTCATAGCCTGGCTTAAGCTTATCTAGAAAGAAAAGCCCAACCGCACCTAGAATCAGTATTAATCCAACTAGCAGCGGGACCGGAGTACCAAAATTCACAATCGCTTCCTCGTATTATGGTGGCCCTGTGACATGAGGGTGACAGATGTTTTGCCTACCTTAGATAACCATAGCCACCAATTCTATCCTAGCGGGCGGCATTGGTTTTGTCTTTTGCCAGGTTAGTTCTAGCTAATCAAATAAAAAGGAGTACGGCTGTATAGCCACACTCCTTTTAGTAAAATCTGGTCTCTTTTAAAACACTGGCTGAAAAACTGACCTTAGCCATACCCATATGAACTAGCTGCACGCATTGGCAAGACTTCCAAAAATAGAAAGCCGCAAACCTCAGTCCAAGCTAGACCATTTGCCAATAGAGGTTAGCGACGAATTTTGTCCCGCTGACTGATAAAGACAATAGCAACAGTTGCAGGGATAACTACGACGAAAGCGCCAGCTGCAAGGCTTAATAGAAAATTTGTTAATGATGGTGTCATGGCCTTTACTCTCTAAATCAGCAAATGTTTGTAATGCTTGAATAATATAGTATCGAGCAACGTTAACCTTGAGAAGTCTTTTTCGATAAGCAGACTATGATTTTGCACCTGGTTGACCTGTTTAAGACGTCATCAGTGATTTCAGATGACATCATGCAGTGTGCAGCCAGTGTGAGCCTTGCAAAGAAAGAACTTGGAAGAAACCGCATGACCTCATCGGTGATTTGATAGAGTAACCATGTTGAGTCTACGACTAAAAGACACTGAGAGAGAGTGTGTGAGAAAGTGTTCCCTCGTCTGGAAGAGAGTGGAGAGCTGTAGGGGCACTGCATTGCAAGAGAGAACAGTGACTGATGATTGAACAATGTATCATCTGATACAGTCTTATAATGTAGTGGTCGGCAATCGCACATTAGTTGATTCAATATCAATTTAATCAGAGACCAATGAAAGGAAGAACACCTCACAGCGAGCGATTCACTTACCAAATATCCGCTGAATGCTCTGAGCACTAGAAGATCCTTCCGCCATCTCCGCTGCACTTCAACGCTATGTCATGTTCAGTAGGAAGGAAAACAAAGGAGTGCACAGAATACAAGTCAGGTTACAGAAAATTATATAACATTGACAGAGAGCAAATTAAGCTTCTTGAGTCCAAAGAGTTCCCGCAAATACTAGTGCCTCAAACATTATTTTTTGCACAACCGTGAATGACATGAGAACAATTCTGCAGCAGCTAAGGTACTCTGCATCAATCTATACTTAAATTCAGACAACAATGGTTCCAAGTCCGTTTGTTACTACTCTGAGGTTCATGCACGTAGTAAATAACGGACTTGGAACCATTGTTGTCTGAATTTATTAAGTTCTGCCATACCGTGGTGTTAAGCACTCTTTTGCAGCCCGTGCCACTACTTTCTTGTCAATCTATACTTATAAAACAAAGTTGTGCGTCTGTGCGCTTTTTATCGGCCGAACGTCACCTTGGTGACATGGCGCTGCACTCGAGGCAAGTCACGCATGACGTGAGTCGCGCGTGCGAGGCTGAAGGCCGAGTTGTGCATGTCACATTTAGCGAGGCTGAAGGCGAGTGCTGGACTGGGTCCATTATGCAGAGCACGAAATAACGGCCAGACATCGGACATTGTCCGACCATTTTTGCTCGGTGTCCGGAGAGAAAATTGTGGG
>JBCCHX010000104.1:0-17586 GCA_039028535.1 Cyanobacteria bacterium P01_B01_bin.77 | reverse complement strand
TAATTAATACCCTTTTTTAAAAGATTTTCAACTACGCTCTAATACTGATTTTAAACTTTAGGTTCTATGTGCTTTCACGCATCAAAATCCCTATCTTTCATATCAATAAAAATGTTCTTATATTAACCAAAGTTGACAACCTGGCTGCCGTTTATCAATAGAGAGAAGACTTTTGGGTTTTCCTCAGAAAGATCCCAAAAAACGAGACAAGATATCACTCTCACCCCGTTTTCATAAGTTTCGATTAATATTTTACGTAAAGACTCTGTATGTCTTATGTTTAAGTACAGGAACTCATTCAAGGCGTTTTTGTCCTCGAGCTAAACAGATTAGTATGATTTCACTGAAAGGTGACCATTATCATTACCCCACATCAAAGGGAGGCAAACTCACGACATAACGATATCCATGATTTTGAGACCCCTGGATGCTGATGTCACCACCATGGATGTCTGTTAGTCGTTGACTCAGAAGAAGACCTAACTCCTGCCGTATGTCGATGGCATCAGACTCGTTTGCTGACTTGATAGAGATGGGCGTCTGCCCATTCTCTATGCCCTCAAACCCATAGGCGGCAGTATCTACAGGAGGCATGGGGGGCAGTATGTTATTTTGACGCCCCCAATTAATCACCGTCTGGGGTAGATCTTCTCCTAGCCATGGGTTCGAGACCCATATTGCCAAGGTCAAACAATCATCTCGACGTGAGATATGGAGGCGAAGAGTACTCCCTTCAGCAGAAGCTTTGGCAATGCTCAGGGTCAGATTGTAAAGGAGCTGCTTGATAATGCGTTTATCTAGAACCCAAATGCGTGAGCCAGGCTCTACGCTCAGGTTAAAGTCTAAATCTTTTTGTCTATAGCTAGATTCTACAGGCTGCAAACTTTGCTGAGCAAGCATTTCAATGTCTACAGGCGAGAGAAATAACTCATGAGGTTGATGCTCAAGAATGCCTAGCTCCATAATCTCATTAGTTAACGACAGGAGATTTTGACTACTGTTCAATACAACATTTGCATATTCCTGTTGTTTTTCGGTCAATGGACCATAGATTTTGCGACTCAACATTCCAGCCATACCGGTAATGGCCGTCAGTGGATTACGTAAATCTTGGGTGAGCTGGGAGATCAAACTCATACGCAGAGTATCGATTCTGCCTTGAAGTTTCTCTTCCGGGGCAGTCATCAGGTCTTTATCAAGCGTTGTTGGTTGGATGGTTCCGTCTTGTAACCAGCATTGCTTTTCGTATTCACTCATAGCCCATCGAGCATTGAGCTCTAGTAGAGCCAGATCTTGCTGTGTATATTGACGTGGCATGATATCCATTACTTCCAGGGTACCAATACAACACCGTTCGGAGGTCATCAACGGCACACCTAAATAGGCTTGCACACCGTATTTTTGTACTAAAATGCTTTGACTAAAGGCTGGATGTTGAGTTACATCCGATAGCATCAGCGATTGGCCACTATCGATGACTTGAATGCCAAAGGATTCGGTCTTAGGGAGTTCACGGGTAGCAGCCAGCTGATTCATCAGTCCTAGGCTTGATAAGCCCATGGTGGCCTTAAAAATTTGGTTTTGTTTTTCGAACACACTGACTAGACAGATAGGTACTGCTAATAATCGAGAAACACTCTGGGCAGCTTCTTCAAATATAGGAATTGGTGTTGAACTGATCAATTTCAACTGCTCTAGCGCTCTTACACGCCGCTGCTCCCGTACTAAGGGTGGTATTCCATCCAGCGAACATACAGGACGGGGACCAGTAGGTTGAGGCTGATTATTTGCTTCAGCTGAGGTAACACCGTAGTGCATTGGGATACTGCTAAAAAGTGGGTTCTTGGACTACATCGTTCCCGAAATAATGGGCTATTGAACGTAATCTCCTGCTAAGCAAGTAATTTGAATATGTTGAGCCCTATGTCCTGGCTGGCCAATTTCGCATTCAGTAACAGACTTTGAAACGATGCAGCATTCATGGATCATTGGGTTAGAGTGGTATAGCTTGTCTGGGGTATCAAAGCTCAGACTGTGCTCAGATTGTTTGTCTGTTGATGTCGCCCTGTTTGGACGTTTGCTATGCAACCTGCTCTTGCCGTCGGTGCTCTTTTGCAAAATCGATACCGGATTGTCCAGTTGCTGGGGCAGGGCGGTTTTGGGCGAACCTACTTGACTAAAGACCAAGGGCGCTTTGAAGAGCAGTGCGTCATTAAGGAATTTATGCCTGTAGGCGGCGGCGATCGCTTTTCTAGTAAAGCCGCTCAGCTATTTCAACGAGAGGCTGAAATTTTATACCAGATTAGTCATCCTCAGATTCCTCAGTTTCGTGCCACCTTTGAGCAAGATCAGCGCCTATTTTTGGTACAAGATTATATAGAGGGGCTAACCTATCGAGAGATCCTGCTGCAGCGTCCAGGACAAGCTTTCTCGGAAACTGAAATACGTGCTTTTCTAGGACAGCTGTTGCCTGTTTTAGCTCATATTCATGCAAAAGGTATTATCCATCGCGATATTAGCCCAGAGAATATTATTTTGAGACGGAGCGACCAACGACCGGTGCTCATTGACTTTGGTGTGGTCAAAGAGGTCGTTACTCGGTTGCAGACAGACGTAACGACAACACAAGCAACAACGGTGGGGAAGGCCGGATATGCACCCAGTGAACAGATACAGTCAGGGCGGGCTTATCCTAGCAGTGACCTCTATGCACTGGCGGTAACAGTCCTCGTGTTGATGACTGGCAAAGAACCCCACGAGCTGTTTGATGACACTACGCTAAGCTGGAACTGGCAGCCGTTTACACAAGTCAGCGATCAGTTAGCGGCTGTGCTGAACAAAGCTTTGAGCTATCGACCAAGCGATCGCTACCAGTCAGTCAGCGAGATTGCTCAGGCACTGCAGCAGGGCGGTAGCACCCGTGCTGTCTCGACCGGAGCACCCCAAAGTCCGACACGACGGCCAACCGCCAAACCGCAGCAGCAGTCTATTTCTGAAATACGTACCGTCGCGGTTGGGAGTATTCCCACCGCGACCCAGGCGGAAAAAACGGACATGGGAGGTGCCCGCTCTGCCGCTACCAACGCTAAGACTACTAATGCTAGTAGAACTCAAGTTGTGACATCTCCCAAAGGTCAGGGGGGAATGGATAATCCACTGGCTTTGGCAGCCATGTTTTTGGGAGCAACGGCCTTAGCTGGCTTTGGCGGCTGGGCGACCGTTAACTATGTCTTGAAACCAGATCCTCCAAGCCAGAACAATGTAATTCAGCCGCTGCCTGCGCCAGAGGAATTAGAAACTCAGCCTAACCAGGCTGGCACCCCAGAGCCCAAGCCATTAGAGCCTGAGGGGCCGACTAACTATACATCCCCCTTGGAGTTAGCGGTTGGTGATCAAAAAACTGTAGAGGGCGGTATTAAAAAAGGTGACACTGTTAACTATGAGTTTGAGGGTAAAGCAGGACAAACACTACAAACGGCTCTGACGGGTGATGGCGTTGTACTGTCAGTGCTTGATGCGGACGGGCAGGAGCTACGTGGCGGTCGGCGGGTATCGGATTGGCAGGGGGAACTGCCTGAGGATGGTCGCTATACAGTCCAAGTTCGAACAGCTCGTGGCACGGAACAAAGTACCTATGGGCTGACACTGGGCCTAGAAGAGGCAGCGCCAGATGGGCCAGATGAGAACGACGACAGTGGCGACAATCCTCCGGATGATGACACTGATAACGACGATGGAACTGGTACGGACAATGGCACAACAGGAGATGATGTGCCTGAGGAACCAGAGGATGTACCACCACCGCAAGAACAGGTTTCTAGTCAGCGAGTGCAATTCCCTGAGGGGGCAACGGGAACGTTGTTGGCTAACTCGGTGGGGCCAGGTCGGGTGCAGCGCTATTTGGTTAATGCCCAACAGGGCCAAATTGTCACAGTGAAGATCACCCAAGCCAATGGCCCGGTCACCTTTGATGTGGCATTTCCGGGGGGAGAACAAATTGCGGATGCTGAAGGGGTGTTGTACTGGAACAGCTATCTGCCGCTAGGGGGAGACTATATAATTGATGTGCAATCGGCCAGTGCAGCGGAATTTACATTGGATGTTCAGGTTGTTGGTCAGGGGACAGCGAGTCCGTAGGATTATACAGACGTTCTTATGGAGAGATGTTCCATGGAACATCTCTCCATAAGGGAAGGGGCATTGGCTTGGAGATATCTGAATGGCGAGTGGACTATTAATTGCGGCGACGGATACGGAGTGTGGAAAGACGGTTTTGACCTGTGCCCTGATGGCCTATTGGCAGGCGTATTGCGGGGCTCGACAGTTAGGGATTTTGAAGCCTATACAGGCGGGAATAGGAGATCGAGAACTATGGCAACAGTTGTTTGAGTTGGAGCAATCCTTAGAAGAGCTAAATCCAGTCTTTTTTGACGCACCGCTGGCACCCCCGATCGCAGCGGCACTGGAAAATACAACAGTGGATCTGGCTCCTGCTTGGCAGCGGTACACGACTCTCAAACAGCAGTGTGACTGGGTATTGGTGGAGGGGCTGGGGGGGCTGGGTTCACCAGTGACGGATGAAATGACAGTGGCGGATCTGGCTGCGGATTGGCGGCTGCCGGTGGTGTTAGTGGTGCCAGTGAGGCTGGGTGCGATCGCAGCTGCTGTTGCTAACGTAGCCCTAGCCCGTCAGCACCGGTTGCAGCTCCAGGGGATCATCCTCAACTGCACAGCTCCGGAGGCCCAAGACCAGCTTACCCAGCTCACCCCACCGGATCTAATCAGCAACCTCACCCGCATCCCAGTATTGGGTGTGCTGCCCTACTTGAGTGACCCCACAAATTTAGCTCAGCTCAGCTCAGCCGCTCGCGAGCTGGCGTTAGAAGCTATAATGCCCACCGCATTTTGGGTCGCTTAGTCAGGGTAGTTTAGTCAGGGCTACTTAGCCTAGGACATGGGTAAGGTTTATATACTTAGCTATATCTCCGTCTGCTAAGGTCCTATGGTTTCTACGTTGCCTACCAATACACGAATCTCTAACGTACCGCCTCGGGTGCGATCGCAGATTCAAACGCTGCAAACTCAGTTAGTAAAGTGGCGGCGGCAGTTACACCAGCGTCCAGAGTTGGGATTTGAAGAAACTCTAACGGCCAAATTTATCGCTCAAAAGCTGACAGAGTGGGGCATTGATCACCAAACTGGCATCGCTCAAACCGGCATTGTCGCCACCATATCAGGCCATCGCCCTGGCCCGGTACTAGCTATCCGGGCCGATATGGATGCCTTACCCATCCAAGAACTCAACCAGGTCCCCTACCGGTCGCAGCATGACGGCAAAATGCATGCCTGCGGTCACGATGGCCACGTCACCATTGCCCTGGGAACTGCCCACTATCTGGCTCAGCATGGCCATAGTTTTGCAGGTACCGTCAAAATCATCTTCCAGCCAGCGGAAGAAGGTCCCGGCGGTGCTAAGCCAATGATTGAAGCCGGTGTGCTCAGCCAGCCAGAGGTCGACGCCATCATTGGTCTACACATTTGGAATAATCTTCCCCTGGGCACAGTCGGCGTTCGCAGTGGTCCCCTCATGGCCGCTACCGAATATTTTCACTGCACCATTCAAGGGCGGGGCGGGCATGGGGCACTTCCCCATCAGACCGTTGACTCCATTGTGGTCGGGGCACAGGTGGTGAATGCACTGCAAACCATTGTGGCTCGTAACGTCAGCCCGATCGACTCTGCTGTGGTGACAGTCGGCGAGTTTCAGGCCGGTACAGCCGTTAATGTGATTGCCAATAGCGCTCGCCTGGGGGGGACCGTACGCTACTTTAACCCTGAGTACCGAGACATGTTACCAGAGCGCATGGAGGCCATTATTGCTGGTATTTGTCAGGCTCACGGGGCCAGCTACCAGTTTGACTACCATCGCCTCTATCCGCCTGTGATTAACGATGCTGCCATTGCTGAGTTGGTGCGCTCTGTCGCGAGTTCCGTGATTGAAACTCCAGCCGGGGTGGTCCCTGAATGTCAGACCATGGGCGGAGAAGACATGTCATTCTTTTTGCAAGAGAAGCCGGGTTGTTATTTCTTTTTAGGGTCGGCGAATCCCGATTTAAATCTGGCCTATCCCCATCATCATCCTCGATTTGACTTTGATGAAACAGTCTTGGGTACAGGGGTGGAACTCTTTGTTCGATGTGTTGAACGTTTTTGTCAGGAGGCGCGGTGAGTCGCGAATAGCCGATAAAAAAGACTATGAAAACAATAGATACGATACCATCGGAGCAGGTCTCTCCAAAAAACCAACAGAGCCACTGGCAAGGTACTCTGGCCCTTTGCTTTGGCACGGTTAACGGAAAAACATTACCAACCAAAAGCTACAGCACCGCTCCCCTACGTATCCAGCGACCGTTCTACCCAGCATCGGCTCCAGAAAACTGCCAGAGCGTAATCGTTCATACAGCCGGGGGCATGGTGGGTGGGGATCGTTTGCAGATGGCGATCACAGCCGATCCAGATACGCAGATTTTAGTGACCACGGCAGCAGCCCACAAGGTCTATCGCAGCCAAAGGGACTGGGCCAAGCAGACAATTCAGCTGACGGTGGCTCCTGGAGCCTATATGGAATGGCTACCTCAGGAGCTAATTTTGTTTGATGGCGGTCGGTTTCAGCAATCGGTGAGGGTGGAGCTGGCTCCTGGCGGCGTTTGGCTCGGCTGGGATATTACTCGTTTTGGGCGCAGTGCGCGGGGGGAAACCCTCAGGGCAGGGCAGTGGCGATCGCAAACTGAAATTTGGCAACAGGGAAAGCCCCTATGGATCGACCGACAGCAGCTAGCCGGTGGCTCCGAGGTCCTCAACAGCCAGAACGGGTTAGCCGGATATCCCGTGGTGGGGACATTTTTGCTTCTGGGACAGTCGATTTCAGCCGAACACCTCAGCCAGCTCAGAAACCAGCTCAACAACCAATGGGAAACCGGTGACATGGGCCTCACCCAGTTAGAACAGGGACTGGTAGCCCGCTATCGTGGCCCCTCTAGCCAGAAGGCCAAGCAATACTTTGTAAATATTTGGCACTACCTACGTACTGAGGTATTGGGTCAAAAAGCCTATATACCCAGAGTTTGGGGCGTCTAGAAGCCAGATCTATCTGGTTTAATATCTCTTACAGTCAGTTCTCTTTGCCTCCTATGCAACTTACGCCCCAAGAAAAAGACAAGCTGCTGATTTTTACCGCTGCTTTAGTGGCAGAACGCCGTAAAGATCGAGGCCTCAAACTCAACCACCCAGAAGCCGTTGCCTATATCTCTGCCGCTATTCTAGAAGGTGCCAGAGATGGGCGCACCGTCGCTGAGCTGATGAGCTATGGGACCACGTTGCTGAGCCCAGACGACGTCATGGATGGCATTGCCGAGATGATCCATGAGGTGCAAGTAGAAGCGACGTTCCCGGATGGGACTAAGCTAGTTACCGTGCACAATCCAATTCAGTAGGTTGATGGTTCTATAATGGGTGAGATAGGAGACAATCTTCGGGATATTGACCTGGACCACTCTAGTCGTACTGAGGTCTTAGAAGCAGTTGCTAAAGCCCTGGATCGCTATGCGTTTCCAGAAGCAGCGGCTAAGGCTCAAGCCGATATTAGAAGGCGGCTGGAGGCAGAGGGCTATGGTGATATTGTCAGCGGGCATCAGCTGGCGGAAACCCTGACCAATCAATTGCAAACGCTGATGTGCGATCGCAGCGTCCGCGTCTACTTTAGCCCCACACCGCTGCCAAATTTAAGCGCTGATACACCGCCTACAGCCGAGGAACTCACCTATCAGCAGCAACAAAGCCAGCGCCGCAACTTTGATATCAATCGGGTAGAACGCCTGGGAGGAAATCTAGGATTTCTGCAGCTTTACGGATTTGAACCTCCCGAGTTTGCCGGTGCCACCCTGGCAGCTGCAATGACCTGTGTGGCTCACACCGAAGGATTAATCATTGACCTGCGATACAACCGAGGAGGCTCACCAGCCATGGTGGCGCTGCTGTGTAGCTACCTACTTCCCGCCTATCCAGCTGTGCATCTGAACGATGTGAGTTGGCCAGCCGAACAGCGTATCCAGCAAAGTTGGACGGTACCCCATGTGGGGGGACCGCGCTACCTAGACCGGCCTGTGTATGTGCTGACGGGTCCCGAGACCGCCACCGCCGCCGAGGAATTTGCCTATACCCTGAAACAGCTCAAGCGGGCCACACTGATCGGGGAAACAACAGCGGGTAAAGCCAACCCAGGTTCAGGACAGCGGCTCCATAATCACTTTTGGATGTTTTTGCCAACAGGACAGGTCCTTAACTCCATTACCGGAGAGAATTGGGAAGGCAGCGGAGTTCTGCCAGACTTTAAGGTGCCAGTAGAGCTAGCTTTAAAAGTAGCCCACTATATGGGACTGACCGACTTGAGCAAACAGACTCAGTCTCCGAGTCAAGAGCTAACCGCCGCTTTGGACACGGTGAAAAAGCAGCTGGATCAGATGCAGCAAGATTTAATTAGTCAGCTTGGAGGTTTGCGATAATGCCTGATACTTCTATGTCGAAGGTGATTCCAGGGGAACTGCTGCCAGCCGACGGCGACATTGAACTTAATGCCGGTCGAGCCACCGCTACGTTGATCGTGGCCAACAGGGGCGATCGCCCGATTCAGGTAGGCTCTCATTTTCACTTTTATGAAGTCAATGAGGCCCTTCAGTTTGACCGGGACCAGAGTAAGGGGATGCGGCTGGATATTCCAGCCGGGACAGCGGTAAGATTTGAACCGGGGGACGAGCGCTCTGTAACACTGGTTGCCTTGGCTGGAGCACGTCAGGTCTACGGCTTTAACCAGCTTATAGAAGGCTTCCTGTAGGCCACCTCAAAAATCAGCACTTTGCCGAATGACAAGGCTACGAAAGATTGAGAAGGTCTGATAGGGGGACAAGCTGTGCGAATCAGGAAGTATCTCCTTGTTCAGCCAATGTTTTCTGTCTCTCATAGATAGAATAGAGGATGAAATAGACAAAAACAGCAGGTTTACTAAACCTGGAGCGACCCCATGCATCTATTGCGACGATTAAACGTGTTCTTAAATTAGAACATTTACACTAACATTCACATTCACATTCACTATGCTACGACTACACCATTTTGCTGCGATCGCCTGTCTACAGGGGGCGTTACTGCTGGGGAATCTGCCAGCAGTAGGGCAGGTGTCTGGCAATGGTTCGGAAGCTTTGCCAGAGGCGATTACCCCCAACCTGGAAGGCATCGTGGATCTAGCTAATACCAATCTGTCCATAGGTGTAGGCTATCTGGCCCCACGACGTTCCGACCGCCTCCAGGCCAGTTGGCTATCAGAGGTCGAGCTGCCCCTCTATAGCCAACCCGGTGGTGATCACTGGGGTTGGATTTGGCAGGGCTGGCTTATTCCCAACGGCCAGCAGCCATTTGCCATTGGTCGGGATGCCAGCTTTACCATGGTGAGTGTGAACCCAACGCTGCTGGCGTTTCCCATCTTGACCGCCCGTGACGATGGCTGGTTGCAGATACAGTACACCGATGGTGGTAGCGCCTGGATTCATAGCGAGCAGTTAGACGATCGCGGGCTAGAGCTATCGTATTCTTCTTGGGAAGAACAGCTAGCTGATGCTGAGATAGTTGCCCTACGGGGTGAGAATGATACCCAAGTCTTACGGGCTCAGCCCGAACGGGGTCGCAATGTCCTCAGCCTAATTAGCGCCAACAGTAGCCTGATCGAACCCCTAGAAGTTAAAGACAACTGGATTCGCGTGCGCATTACCCGGCCCGCCAATGGCTGTGAACCTTTAGCGGGTGCCAGTGAAGAAGAGGGCTGGCTCCAGTGGAAGGACATCGAAGGAGACGTTCTGATTCTGCCGAGTCGAGAAGCCTGTGCCGGCTAGAAGGTTAAAAATGTTCGCGATATATCCATCCGTATTCCGTAGCTAGCGTAAGCTATCCAGTGGTCTTGTTTTTGCCCCCATACCCAGGAGACTTCGATGAGCTACCGGATGGATCGCCGCGCCTATGCTGAAACCTATGGCCCCACGGTGGGAGACCGGGTACGACTGGCGGACACAGCTTTAGTAATTGAAGTAGAGCGAGACTTTACCACCTACGGAGACGAGGTCAAATTTGGTGGGGGTAAAGTGATTCGTGATGGTATGGGACAGTCTCCCATTACCCGAGCGGACGGTGCGGTGGATATGGTGATTACCAACGCGCTAATTTTGGACTGGTGGGGCATTGTCAAAGCAGACATCGGTATTAAAGATGGTCGTATCGCCAAGATCGGTAAGGCAGGCAATCCTTACATTCAAGACAACGTCGATATCATTATTGGCCCTGCCACCGAAGCTGTTGCAGGGGAGGGGATGATCGTCACCGCTGGGGGCATTGATTCTCACATCCACTTTATTTGTCCACAGCAGATTGAGACCGCCATTGCCAGCGGCGTTACCACCATGATCGGCGGGGGAACTGGCCCCGCCACTGGCACCAACGCGACCACATGTACGCCTGGAGCCTGGAATATTTATCGCATGCTGCAGGCGGCGGATGCCTTCCCAATGAATCTGGGCTTTATGGGTAAGGGCAACAGCGCCCAGCCTGGGGGACTGGTAGAGCAGGTACAAGCTGGTGCCATGGGGCTAAAGCTCCATGAAGACTGGGGCACCACACCGGGGGCGATCGATACCTGTTTAGGTGTGGCCGATGACTTTGATGTGCAGGTGGCGATCCACACCGATACCCTCAACGAAGCTGGGTTTGTGGAGAATACTATTGCCGCCTTCAAGAACCGAGTGATTCACACCTACCACACCGAAGGGGCAGGCGGCGGCCACGCACCGGACATCATCAAAGTGTGCGGGGAAACCAATGTGCTACCGTCATCCACCAATCCTACCCGGCCTTACACTCGCAACACCCTGGATGAACATTTGGATATGTTGATGGTGTGCCACCACCTCAGTCCTAGCATTCCTGAGGATGTGGCTTTTGCCGAGTCGCGCATCCGCCGGGAGACCATCGCTGCGGAAGATATTTTGCATGATCTGGGAGCCTTTAGTATGATCGCCTCTGACTCCCAGGCCATGGGCCGGGTGGGCGAAGTGGTGATCCGCACCTGGCAGACGGCCCACAAAATGAAAGTACAGCGCGGTGCTCTGACAGAAGATTCTGAGCGTAACGATAACCATCGCGCCAAGCGCTACGTGGCTAAGTACACCATTAACCCTGCTATTACCCACGGTATCGGTCATGAGGTGGGGTCTTTAGAAGCAGGTAAGCTGGCAGATATCTGTCTATGGAAGCCTGCCTTTTTTGGTGTGAAGCCCGAGCTTGTGATTAAGGGTGGGGCCATTGCCTGGGCACAGATGGGAGACCCCAATGCCAGTATTCCTACACCGCAGCCGATCCACATGCGACCCATGTTTGGAGCCTTTGGCGGAGCCATTGCCAGCACATCGCTGACCTTTGTTTCCCAGGCCGCTGCTGCTGCAGATATTGCCAGTCAGATTGGCTTACAGACCCCGGCGGTAGCAGTGAGCGGCTGCCGCCAGCTGAGCAAGGCTGATATGAAGCTCAATGACTATCAGCCCACCATGGAAGTGGATCCGGAAACCTACGAAGTGCGAGCCGATGGACAGCTGCTCACCTGTGAACCTGCGGACGAGCTACCCATGGCCCAGCGATACTTTTTGTTCTAATGTGACCACAATATGACCAAGTTTCAACACACTAGCCTCATTGCCGCTCCGCCCGAAGCTGTCTGGCGCTTTCACGAACGTCCAGATATTCTCAAGCTACTCACCCCACCCTGGCAGCCGGTTGAGGCAGTTCGCCGTGAAGGGGGACTGGGTCCGGGGGCTGTCAGTGAATTTCGGCTGTGGCTAGGTCCCATTCCAGTTACCTGGATCGCCCGTCATACCGATGAGTATGAGCCTAATCGGCTCTTTACCGATATCCAGGAAAGTGGACCGCTAGATGCCTGGGCCCATCGCCATCGGTTTGAGCCCGATGGCGAACAGACACAGCTAACTGATGACATTACATTTACGCTGCCGATGGAATGGGTCAGCGAACCCATCATTGGCGAGTTTGTACTGCAGCGGCTAACGGATATGTTTGAGTATCGCCATCGGATAACGCGGGAAGCCTGCGCAGAAGCGTTCCATGGAACGCCTGTACGATAGAGAATAGGGCAACATGATTAACCTCCCATTCTCCATTCCCCAACCTAGGCAATATCAGGAGGGGGAGTCGGCTGCTCTTGTAGCTGCTGGAGTTGCGATCGCATAACCTGCTCTAACATAGTTCTAGGCACTTCTACCCCCTGGCCCTTACCCTTTTCCTGCATAAAAATAAGACTGTCCAACCGCTTGAGCGACAGCAGCTGAAACAGTAAATGCGTACTCGGATGGGGCAGCGCCATCATCTGGGGATTATCCGCAACCCCTAACGCCGCTGACTCTAAAGACGGATAAGCATAGACCACCGTTTTGGTTGCCTTAGGATCTTGCCGACCACGGAGGGTGGTCATCACCCATCCCTGTCCCAGGGATTGGACCACATAGTATAGCTGCTGCGGCAGCTGACCTGCAATTTCCTTAAGCAGGGGTGCTATCAATGAAATTGCCTGCCCAGTTGTCTGATCCGGAGCATCCTCAATCAAAATTTGAATTTGTTTTTCAATATCCATCCGACTTTTTTGATAGTTTCGTGAAAATTACTGACTTTTGTTAGAACGTGCGGAAAACTGTCTATGCTCAGGTGAGGTATTGCCTGGGACATGCAAAGCTCTAAATGACCACCCTGCTAATGCTTGAGGAAACATCTACAACACTTGTAGAAGCACTGAATACAGACGTTTTGCAGTTGCTCAAGCAAGCGACCAGAACCTCCGAAAGAAGCTGTCAGGCCGTGGCCGATCGCATCTGTAGCGAATCGCTTCGTATTTGTACAGAAAGCCAACGCATTCAAGATTCTGGGGATGTAAAAAGTTGGGCATTTAACCTCGCTCACCATCGAGTGGATCAGTGCATTCGCTATTACAAACTTAGCTCCGAACGGGGCCGAATCGAGCTGCACAGTACTCTCAGTGCCATTATCTATCGTTATATTTCGATCCCTTACGCCCAAACCGGCTATCAGGCCCGCCTTTCCCTAATTGAGGATTTTCTACAAAACTTTTACAGCGAAGCCATTAACGCCTTTCGTCGGGAAAACCAAATGGCCGCTGAGTATCAGCCCCGCACCGCCCTAGAGCTGGCAGAATACATGGCGTTTACCGAACGCTACGGTAAACGCCGCATTCCCCTACGTCGAGGCCGAAGTCAGCAACTGATTATTCTGCGAGCGCAAACATTTTCCAAGCAACAACCCCCCGAAACCACTGTAGATATTGAGCAGGCCACCGAAGCCGCCAATGACAATGAACAGGGATGGAAAAATGCCCCCATCCAACGGCTACGGGAAGAAATTTTGCTCCAGTCAGACACCCCACCGGAAGATAGCCTCAGGGAACGGGTGGTGGCTGAACTGATGGACTACCTCAAGGAAAAGAAGCAAGGAGACTGCGCCGACTACTTTAGTTTGCGGTTGATGGATCTGCCAGCTAGCGAAATCGAAGAGCTGCTGGGGCTGACATCCCGTGAGCGAGACTACCTACAACAACGCTTCAAATATCATTTACTCCGATTTGCCCTCACCCACCATTGGGAGCTAGTCCATGAGTGGCTAGGTATAGAGTTAGAAAAAAACTTAGGCCTCACCCCTCAACAGTGGGATCACCTACAGGAAAAAATGGATCAAAGCCAAACCAAGCTACTCCAGCTCAAACAGCAGGGGCTTTCAGATGCCGATATATCCCAAGCGCTTGGCCTCAGCCTGACTCAAATTAGAAAGCATTGGTCTAAATTGCTTGAACAAGCCTGGGAATTGCGTAATCTATCCATAGGCTGACAATCTACCAGCGGGTTGTTTTTTTGTGCATCCAGCCGAGCTAATTTTTTTACACTCTCGGTTTTATCATCCGGATCAGGGACATCTAATCATGAATAGTGAGTCAGAAAATTTGAAACGCTTATTGCTAGAGTTCTTAACTTTTGACCGCTCGGCATCCCCTATATCAGGAAATGAGCCTACCCCTTTGACAGGATCCAACCCATCAGCAGTCTGTGCATCTGAAGTCGGAGCTGACGCTGTATCATTTGACTTTTTATTTGAAACGGGTCAGTCGTTTAACTTCGGAGATAAAACCACTGTGCAAGATCGTTTCCACACACTTTTAAAAAACCGATTCCAAACGGAGTATGCCAATCGCCCACCGCTGTTTCCGTGGGAAGCGGAGGTACGGGAGTATCCAACTGAGATACCCATGCCCACCTATGCTCAACCCATGAGTCGGCTATGGCTTGAAAACCCACTCCGTTTTAGCATCTCAAGCAAATTGCCTGAGACCGTTCTGCATCGTTTGTTAGACCGCTGCCAGAGCATGGCACAGTCCACACAAAAGCAGGGCGTTAAGTTAGTACAAATTGTTGAATCCCTGTTCCCGGATTCACTAGATGCTCTAGAGCCCATTGCCAATATTGTCCTTACCCCGGCGTATCGATCGGACTCAGCCCTAGCAGAGGCAACTCTGCAAGAGGTGGAGAACCTGGCAGGGGGCTACGAGCAAGCCACTCCAGAACAGCAAATCGCTCTGACCATGCTGGCATCGATAGAGATCATGTCGGCCCTAGCCTTAACGGTATCGGCCGAAGAGCCCACTATCAGTCGCGACTGGGTAACCCCCGAAGGTGTAGTTCACGTAGACGTGAACTATGCAGGGACCGTGCTGATTATCAATGCCACTATGCCCACCGGAGGCAGCATCCAATTAGTGGGTGTTGATGCTGATAGTCAATCCTCTCGTCCTGAGGCAGGCGTGCTAACGCTGGCGCAATCAACACCAGTCATTGGCCATGCCTATTCTTTAGAAGTTTCTTTAGATGATGATTGTCAGCGCCCCCTACGGTTTTCAGTCATGGTGCTAGAGTCAGCGGAGAGTTAAGCCAGCTAGGATAAGAACACGCCTGTTTGTTCATGGCTCTGCCTAGTATGGTTTCTCCTATTTCTAAATCCAATCCTCCTAGCCTAGTCACTAAATGGCGGCAGCAGCTATCAGCTCTGCCGCCATCTGTGTCTGAAGACTCTATTCCCCTAAGGATTTTGGTGCAATGTCTGGTGGCGGTGGGAATTGGTAGTCTGAGTGTGGCGGCCTTGGGCGTTACCGATACGTCACTGTGGAATTTGGTGGCGATCCCTCTCAGTGCTGCGGGTGCCTACTGGAGCTGGCGCAGCCGTCGTCGTCGTAATATCGCAGCTAAATTTTCAATCGCCCTGGGTATGTTAGTCGCCCTGGCGTTTTTTTTAGGACGTATGTTGCAGGTACCTGGGGACACGCGGATTGTCCTGGCGGAGTTGTTAATTCACTTACAGGTACTCCACAGTTTTGACCTGCCGCGCCGTAAAGATTTAGGTTACTCCATGATGATTGGCTTGGTTTTGGTGGGTGTGGCCGCCACCATCAGCCAAACTCTGATATTTGGGCCATTTTTGTTGCTGTTTTTAATGCTGGCACTACCGGTACTGGTGCTGGATTATCGCTCTCGGTTAGGGCTGTTGCACTGGCGACAGATGGCCACAATCCCCCTAAAGCAGCTAGGCGGGATTGTGGCAATTGTACTCACCCTGGGTTTGGTGATTTTTATGGCCATGCCAAGGTTGCCAGGCTATCAGCTGCAAACGTTCCCCGTTAGCGGCGGCGTTGATATGACCGGGGATACATCAGACCGGCAAATCTTTAATCCGGGCTATGTCAGCCGAGGCAACAACAGTGAGACCGAGGAAAATAGCACTGACGGGGCTGAGGGTAGCCCAGAAACAGGACCAGGCCGCATTAGTACCGATTTTTATTACGGGTTTAATCAACGGATCAACCAAAATCTTAGGGGTGAGCTAGAACCCCAGGTGGTGATGCGGGTGAGATCGCAACGTGCTGGCTTTTGGCGAGTGATGGCCTTTGACAGCTACACCGGCCAAGGGTGGGAGGTTTCACGGGGGAATAACCTGGTAACCCTTAATCGCTCCCGGTCATCCTATCGATTTTTACCGCCTTTGAGGCCCTTGGGCGCCACCCAAGAGGTGGTCCAAACCTACACCATGGTGCAGGACTTTCAGAACCTGGTGCCGGTACTCTACGCACCAGAATCGTTATATTTCCCCGCTGATGAGCTGGCCATGGATGCGGAAGGGGCGTTGCGTCCGCCGGGACTCTTGGTGGAAGGTCTCACCTACACGGTCGTTTCTAAGGTCCCCATACGCAATCCTGAACGGCTTAACCAAAGCGGGACAGACTACACCGAACCTATTCGACTGCATTATCTACAGGTACCCGATGAGATTCGCGATCGCATCCGTACCGAGACCGAACGATGGTTGGCTACCGCTGAGGTCCCAGTCAACACCCCCTATGAAAAAGCCACTTTTTTGTCCCAGGTCCTGCGGGATAACTACACCATTGAAACGGACCTGGCCCATTTTGAAGATGGGGAAGATTTAGTCAGTGCCTTTTTGTTTAAGTACAAAGGAGGACAGCGCGATCAGTTCTCCACGGTACTAACCGTTATGCTCCGCTCCATCGGTATTCCTGCCCGGTTAGCAACCGGGTTTGGACCGGGGCAGTTTAACCCCTTTACTGGGTTTTATATTGTGCGTAACACCGATGCCTACGCCCAAACCGAAGTTTATTTTCCAGACCAGGGGTGGTTTTACTTCAACCCTATACCCAATAGTTCGCTGTTCTCTCCCGAGGACGAGGGCAATCATCCCTTTAGTATTTTGCGCCAGCTGTGGCAGTTGCTTGAAGGCGCTCTACCAGCTCCCGTTACCCAGTTTGTCCAGCGCGGTTTTCAGATGCTGGTATTACTCATCGGGCTGCTGCTGCGAGGGTTATCACGCTTGAACGGTCAGGGTTGGCTAAGTGTCATCTGGTGGACCGTGGGGTTAACCGGGTTAGGCTTTGTGGGCTGGCTGTGTTTGCAAGGCTGGCGGCGGTGGCAGCGTTCACTTAGACTGGGTCGCCTGGCGCCAGCAGAGCAAATTTATCAGCAAATGCTATGGGTGCTAAACCAGCAGGGCTATGGCAAACAGGCCAGCCAAACTCCGCTGGAATATGCAGCAGGATTGCAGCGACGGTCTGACTTTCGTCATGGAAACTTGGTGCGTCAGATGATTGAGCGCTATGTGGGCTGGCGGTACGGGGGACAGCCGGTGGATGTGGATAGCTTGCATGCAGGATTACAGGAGTTAAAACGCCGGGGTAGGTAGGTTAGGAAATGCCGGTAGGTTAGCTCACATCTTGCACCTGGTGGGGAAGCGCCAACCCGCCCTGCACTCAAAGTGTCAGGGCTAACAGAGTCAAAACCCACTAAAGGGGTTGAAGATCGCTGAAAGCTCTAGATATAGGGGCTCACAGCCGAATTGTCCCTTTAGTGGACAGCC
>JBCCHX010000103.1:0-17898 GCA_039028535.1 Cyanobacteria bacterium P01_B01_bin.77 | reverse complement strand
TTTTGATTTCGTTTTGAAACCGCTCAAAGCGATAGGCAATGGTATCTTGCGACGGATCGAGCCATTCGATAATGTCGATAAATTCAGCCCGAACTTTGTCAAATAAACCCACTGGTACGCTCTCCGTAGCGACAGTAATCTATATCTAAGGGTTACCCTAACTTTCCCTGGGGATGGGATTATTGGGCGTAACGTTTATAGAAATCAATACAGGTTAAATTGGCCCTATTCCGCAGGCAATCGGTGGTTAGGTAACTTTTTGCTCTACACCAAACCCGACTAGCCCCAGTTTTTCAAGAGGTTGACCTGCGGGCGGACGTAGATAGTTGAGAATACGTCGAATCCTAGTTTCAGGATTAATCAGAGTGATGGAGTCTACGGATACCACACGCGTATAGTTGGTGGTCATCATCAGCTCGTTGGTATGGCCATCAAACCGAAAGCGGGAAATAATTGGGCGCGATTCTTCGTAAGCGCGATCGCGTAAATAATCTCCCTCTAGCGTATGCCCCTCTTCATGGTTCACAACAAATAATAAATTCAAGGACTGGGCGACTTTTTCACCCTTTTCAGACACCGTATTAAAGGCCAGATGAAACCCAGGCAGCGCTGTTAACTCCTTGACATCCCCATAGGCATTATCTGAAAGCACTTTTGCCTTTAACTCAGGTGTCAATGGCGCCACTTGAAAGTCAGTATGGGACCGCTCTACTTCATTTTGAGTGAGATAGTGGTAAGTACGCTCTGTAGACCAACTGCCAACGCAATGGTCAAAAAATGTATGGAAAACTGAGCGAAGCTCCATAAGATTGCTCTCGAAAGGGTTTTATCCTACTTATGATAAATGGCTAAGTTACGCCCGCTCTCTAGTTGAGCCCTGTACCGCTAGTTTCTATTCGTTATGTCCCACGCTACTGATGTTTCTACCTTGCTAAAGTGGATGGCTGCTGATTTTAGCAACCAAGAGCAAGCAATTGAGAATCCACCCTTCTTTGCTCATATTCGGGTGTGTATGCGGCCTTTGCCAGCGGGCTTTTTGTCAGGAAGCAGTTTGTATTTAGAGCAAGCGTATGATTACATGCTGAACCAGCCATACCGGGTACGGGTGCTGCACTTTTTGCCCCAAGAAGATCATATTCTGCTTGAGAACTATTCATTTACAGAGCCAGAGGCTGTGATTGGCGCAGCCCGCGATCCAGAAAAACTAGCGACATTAACGGCAGACCAACTTGAGAAAATGCCGGGGTGTGATATGACCGTGCGCTGGACTGGCCACAGCTTTATTGGCAAGGTGGTGCCAGGAAAAAACTGCATCGTTGTCCGTAAGGGAAAAACCAGTTACCTAGACAACGAATTTGAGATCACTGACGATAAACTTGTCAGCTACGACCGTGGCCGCGACCCAGAGACCGATGAACTACTGTGGGGTTCAATTGCCGGTCCGTTTGAGTTTGAAAAACGCCAACGGTTTGATGGAGAAGTCCCGACCTAAGGACGGCCTTAGCCAACGGCAGTTGGTTGTTTTGCCAGGATAAATTCTAGAAAGGTATAGGTGGTAGCGGTATCAAAACGGAATGTTTTGCCTTCGTAATCCACTAAATAGTCACCGTCCACCTCACCACAGGCTGTGCAGGTAAAGGCCTTAGATGCTAGGGCGTCTATACTCAGTTCGCGGATTCGCTTGGTTAGCCAGATATCTAGCTGAGCAAATGTTGATGAGTCGAGACTAGCCTGACGCTGCGCTTCATAATCCATGATAGATGTGCTCTCTGAGGGGGCACTGCTATTATGCAGTCAAAATCTATCAGGATTCTTAAAGCACTCTGGGAAAGTCTTGAGCCTCACTGAGAAACTTCCCAAGGGGCAATGAGCAACATAGATTCCAATTGAGCCGGACTAACTCCGAAGGAGACGCTTCGCGAACGACTCCGCTCAGTCCTCTATCAGTTGCTTTGAAGATTATGGGTCTTATTGATTTCTTTGGCCCAAGAATGATTATGAGCAGTCTGCTTTAATGCATCGCATTGACAAAGTCGGCGTGCTGGTCACGCGGGATTGGCCAGTCTTCATTTTCGCCACCGATGTACACACGCTTGATCACGATGTAGTCTTTGCTGAACTGCTTAAGGGTGTTGACCAGTACGTCTAGGGCGATGGCATCGGTGGTGCCCAGGTCAAACCAGCAGCGTGCCCAGCTCCCCTGAAACTGCACCTCAGACATGTTGTGCATAACGGCCATCAGGCTGCCGTCAGCAACATCATGGTCGTAGTTCATATAGCTGATTTCATGGCCACCATCCTGCACCTGCAGGTTCTCGGCATTAAAACCACCCAGCTTGCCGAGGAAAAACCACGAATCAAAAATTTCTTCGATGTACTGCTGCTCCATGGTAGAAGCTACATTCTCTAGCTCTAACCAAATCCACAGATTAAAGAAGTCGCACTCGCGAAAGCGAATTTCCATAGTTTAGGGGTTGTGATTCCGGCCAAACCACATCCGAGTTAGAACCTGTAGCTGCTTCTAAAGAAACACTTCCGTTCTAGGTGTGGACAAGGCTTATTTAGCATAGCAAGGTCTTTGCTTTGACAGAGGCGCACTGCCTGAACAAATCATTGGCTATAGTGTGAATTGGACCTTCTTGTGCCCCTTAATGCTTACCCTTGATCGTGTTTCTTACCATCCGGCGGCTAGTGTAGCTCCAATTCTCAATCATATTTCGTTTACGTTAGAGCCCAAAAAGATGGGCCTGATTGTGGGACCCAGTGGTTCAGGTAAGAGCACGCTGCTAGAAATTTTGGCGGGGTTAGTGGCTCCATCTAGAGGGACTATGCATTGGCGCGACCAGGAACTAGAGCCGGAAACGCTACAACAGCTGGCTGGTCTTGTATTTCAGTTCCCAGAACGTCATTTTTGTGGTCACACGGTTTTGGAAGAGTTACGCCTGGGTCATCCAGAGTTAGGCTCCGAGCAGGTAACGAAAACACTGGATTCGGTGGGGTTGGGGATGATTTCTTTACAAACGGCTCCCCATGCACTGAGTGGTGGCCAACAACGTCGACTGGCGCTGGCGGTACAGCTGATTCGCAAACCCTATCTACTATTGCTAGATGAGCCAACGGCTGGGTTGGACTGGTCCATGAAGCAGCAGCTGATCAATCTGCTGGTGGATCTAAAAAAAGACTGGAGCTTGCTGGTGGTGTCTCACGATGCCAGTGATTTGGCTCATTTGGCAGATTACTGCTGGACGTTACAGCATGGAGAGCTGATCACAACGCCTTTGGAAATGGCTCCGGTGGCGTAGGCTAAGGTGCGGTCTGGAAAACCCACCAGAACATCCAAAGGACACGGAAAATTAAGGAATGACAGAAACCATCACTGAGCCATTACCCATCAACGGTGAGATTTGGCAGGAGACACTGCAGTGGCAGCCATCGGACGAGCAGCAGGCGTTGTTTAATCGTTTATATCAGAGAGTATTGGCGGGCAATCGTCAGGTGAATCTGACGCGGATTACGGCACCTGAAGGGTTTTGGGAAAAGCATCTGTGGGATTCGCTCAGTGGTTTGGCTCCCTGGTATGAGCCCCAGAAACCGGAGTGGCTGCCGACGGTGAAGCGGGTGATTGATATTGGAACGGGAGCTGGCTTTCCAGGAGTGCCGGTTGCGATCGCACGCCCCCAATGGCAGGTCACCCTGCTCGACTCCACCCGTAAAAAGATGGCCTTTCTAGAAACCCTATGCGAGCAGTTAAGCTTGGCCAATACTAACTGTCTGGTGGAGAGAGCAGAAACCGTGGGACGAGACCCCAACCATCGTGCTCAGTACGACCTGGCCATGGTGCGAGCGGTTGGCCCAGCCTCTACCTGTGCAGAGTATGCACTACCGCTGCTGAAAAAAAGCGGCTTTGCCGTCATATTTCGCGGTCAGTGGACCGATGAGGAAGAAGCACTATTTATGGGAGCTTTAGACACCTTGGGAGGTGAACTAGTCGCCATTTGTCCCTGGGAAACACCTCTGACTCAGGGAGCTAGACATTGCCTGTATGTCAAAAAAATCGAGAAAACTGATAAAGAGTTTCCCAGACAGGTGGGAGTTCCAGCAAAGCACCCTTTGTAAAAGATATCCCCTTTGTTTGAGACGCTGTGAGTGCTTGATACTGGGCGTGGTGTAGTAGCCTTACGGGCTGCGGTTTCGGGTGGTTGAGGTGGTTGAGATCGCAAGTTCTAGAAGGCCTTGAATCGCTGCTCACGGCGACAACTAGGCACCTAGGTGGAGATTCGCCTTGAGTGGCTGCCAGCCTTACAACTAGGCAATCTCAGATTAAAGATTGAGATGAGTCGAGACAGGCAATCCAGACTAGCTAGTAATGCAAAATTTTCAGAGATCGACTCCATCAACTTATTAGGCTGTAAAGCATTCAAATGCTGCACTAGTAAGCTTGGTGTACGGTTTGCCAAAGATTTTATTGATTTACAAATATCTGGTATCAGAATACTGTTTGAGCATTCTTCTAAAAGTTTGTAGATAGATAATCAAAAACCCGAGTAACGATATTAGTAAATAGATAATTGCATACAGAATATTTGAATAAAACAGAATGACAGATGGTATGGCAATAACAGCAAAAGCAAAAGACATTACGAGTGATCTTAATGACAAACGATATACTGCCGTAACAAAACGCTTCTCTTCTTTTGCTATATTAAAATTGAAAATCTGTGATCCTTCCGCCTCATCCAACGCTTTTCTTATTTCTGTTTCATAAGCTTGCAAGTTGTGGACAAAATACCACGTGTAAGATTGCTTGAGTAAATTTAGTAATGCAATGATTCCTAGAACTGTAAGCAAACTTAAAAAACCTAAGAACAAAATCAAACTGGAATCAACCTTGGAGTTTGTCGGTGCAATTAATTCAGAAATAGGTTTCCAAATAACTATAATTGCGCTTACAGCGCCAAACATTTTGAAATCGTCATACGTACTTTTGATAAAGTCTTCAGCTTTATCACTGAGCCGTACATATTCCTTGTAAAGGTATTCTAATCTCTGGCTTGAATCTGTACTCATTTGATTGTCTGACCAATATTTTATCAACAATCTTAAAGTATTCTCTCATTGAGAGTTTTACTACAACTGATAAGTTTTCAATACGAACAGTCAACTTGTCAGTTGTATTCCCAATAAAGACTTAGCGGCATAACAATAACTGAGACTGAAATTTTTCTACCGAATCACGACGAGGTCGCTTGGACGCAGCATTAACAGTGAGATCGCACCCCTCTCAATCGCCGTTTTTCACAGCACCCAACCAGACAGCACAATACATCTCCCCCCTTGACTAGGCAGATCTCTTCTGTATACTCTGAACTCTACGGCCCTCGCTGGCCCAACTACAGAGCTCATAATTAGCACCACCGGCAGGTGCTGGAACACCTGACCGGCGGCTACACCCTCTGGCTGAATGAGCAGCCTGGGAGCGCAGGTTTATGGTACCTGTTGCCACCCCGGATTGCATACAACTGCGGGGTGGCTATGATTGGGCTCTGGTTTCCTAACCCATATCTGAAGGAGATCAGAGCTATGTTGATCGATCCCACACAGGGTGCTGGTGCACCCACAGAACCCCCTGCCAACGATGGCAGCCTGCCGGAGTATGAGTACGAAGAGGTGCGCATTACCCTGCTCGGCACCCTAACCAGTGTTCAAAACACCATCGCTACCTTGTTTAAGCTCAACTACGCTGAGCCCAACGACTGGAGCCGACCGCTGCCCACCGGTCGCCCCAATGAGGTGATGGCGATTTTGACTCGACGGGTAAGGGTGAACTAACGGCAAAGGCGAAGGGCGGAAGGATACTTGTTTCTCTTCTGTCACAGCTGTATTTCGTCACACAGTAGCGGCGGCGCGATGTTTGATTAACTGCGCCGCTGATGAAGCTGTTGTTTGTTGGTGCTTGGTGTTGGCACTCAGGTCGTCTTGGGTGAACATCCACAACAACGAAGCTATAGGCCCCAGCCAGGATTGGTGCAAGCCATTCCTTCTGTAGAAAATGCTTCTAGCTGCTGCGTTTGTCTATTAGCCCGCCACGCCCGTCGAATATCAGTGATACGTTCAGTATTTTGATTTCCTATCACTGCCACAATCTCTGGCTCAATGCGTCCACCGTTCATAGAGCAACCATTGTGCAAAGGCGGAGTTGCGATCGCAAAGCCTCATTGGTAACCTCAGCGAGAACCTGGAGTAGCTGGATCCACTTCTCGGCCAACCCACATCACAGCATAGCCTTCATAAATTCCTACTCCCATCGCATTCCAAGGTTCATCCCATATACCTTGATTCAGAATCACCTCCCTGTGAGGTTTGTCCGAGCGCCAACTTCTGAGAGCAGAAGCAGCAGAGGCTTGAAGTGAACTTCTATAAGCATTCTCATAGCCGTTGCCTGGATATGGCGTTCCTAACCGTTGAGGAGCCTCCCACATACAAGACCAGGTGTTTGATGGGCAATCACTCCAGTTATGGGTTAATCCATTTATATTTTCAGCCATATCCCTCACATGACGGTTAGCGACCAGGGAAAGAGAGGGAGACAAAGGAATTGCAGGTAATCCATTTTGGAGGCGATAGTCATTGATGAGATTGAACAGTTTTTGCTCTTCAGCATCTAAGCTATCGCCTGGGCAGGCTGCAACGCTAAAAATTTCATTACTATCGCAATCTATTCTTTGCTGTGCGATTGCTGTCGGCACGGAAAAGACCGTACTCAAAGTAATCAATGTCGGAATTACCAGAGACAAACGAAAGCGCTGAGTCATAACCATAGAATTAAGAAGATGATTGAGCCAGTTCTAACTCAAGGACTAGCTTAACGATTGGTAGACCTGTCATCTCGGATTTATAAGATGTTCTCAATCTTTACTCGCTAACAGCCGGTGACTCTCAACCCTACAAAACCGGTCAGCCAGATATACAACATTAGCAACGCTACAGTCATCGCCAGTACCCAATACTCGCCATCTGATAGCTGGCTATCCAGGACAGGCTAGCGGTAATGGTTAGCCTGTGTCGAGGGTTAGGGAGACGTTGACGGTTGCGATCTCGGTGCGGGTAATCGCCATCATTGGCCCAGACCTGTCTGTATTAGACAGGTCTAAGTTGCCCAGGGATAGAGTTTAGGGATTTGCGGCTAAATAATGTACCCGAGTAATCTGGTTTCGACTTCGCTCAACTGTCCAGCTTTGAGAGTTGAGCGGAGTCGAAACTCGATCTACGGGTATTTCATTTTTGGGTCAGCCCCTTAGGTTGAGATTGGGGGAGTTACGATCGCAGAATAAGTAACCACTGACATCAAAGACTTAGCGGCCAATAGCTAGGGTTTGCTGAAAAACTCAATAAAAATCTCAGCAGTTATCCGGCAGCCCAGACGTGGTCAGTATTGCCTTGCTGATAGTCGAGAGTTTTCAGCCAATCATCGCTTAACGTTTCTGCCAAGGGACTCACATCTGCCTGATAGCCGCGTAGTGAACGTATCAATCCCATCAACAATACGACAATCAAACGGCGTAGCCGTTTCTCCAAGTTCATCACCAAACAGGTGATGGCAATCATAGTTTCGGCAGTTTGGGCAAGTTTGGCCATGACCCGCCCTAGACCAAACCGTCGTTTGGCCTGACCAAACTTACCTTCGACAGTGACTCGAACACTCTCATCGTCTCGGGCCTGTTGTCGGAGGAAGGCTTGTTGAGTTTCATCGAGTGACGGTCGGCCTAAGGGCGGACCACTCAGCCGGATGCCATGCTGTTTACACCACCTCAAGTTATCGCGTGTCCGATAAATCTGGTCAGCATGGACTGAATCCGGATAGTGTCCGGTTCGGGTGCGAAAGCGTTCTATCTGAGGTATCAAGTCTTCGGATTCATTGAAGTTATCCCAACTGAGACGGTCGAGGAACACATAGCCTGCCACACAACTAATAGCGAATTTGGCACCAAATTCCACGGGAGTCCCCGCTTTACCGCGCACAATAGGGCGTACATGGGGCTGTGCAATACTCACAATGCGGTCATCAATCCGCCGTTGCTTGTGTTGATACATGTGCTGTTGTTGGCGATACACCTCATAAATCACCACCAGGGTCTTATACTCCCGTGGATTCAGCGCCGCCAGCGTTGCACCTGCCTCGATTAACCGGTCGATGTGGCCCAGGTTTCGGTGCACATAGTTGAGCTGTTGTCGGAGTCCCTTACGAATCAACTGGCGTGGCTTCTTTCGTCGTTTCACAATCCTGAGATAGTCTCTGCGAGCAGTTTGTCGATACGTTCGAGGTTTCTTTGGAAGACATCCCGCCACCTGTTGATACAACTCATCGATGATGCCTTCACTCTGCTCTCTCGCTTGGTTGAGTAAATCAAGGTCAGTCGGATAGTGAATATCGGCAGGCGCACAACTGGCATCCACGATCAATTGACCTTGATTGCCACTGGATGGCGGTTCGGGTGGGTCTGAGTCCTCATCACTGGATGTACGCTCCTGCGATGAGGGTGGAGCGGTGTCCATGTCTGATGGGACCACGGACTCATTGACCGCTATCACTAGGTCCAACCCAATCCGTTTGCGAAAATGGACCAGCATGGACGCATCAAACGGGGCCTTGTCACTGTACTCATGACGCCCCAGAAAATATTGCAGATAGGGGTTCTCTCGTATCTGGTCGATCGTTTCTCGGTCACTGACACCCAATTTTTCTTTGATAATCAATGCGCCCAACGCCATCCGAAAGCCTTTGGCAGGTGCTCCCATATCCTCGCTAAACTGGCTAGCATAGGTCGATTCGAACTCCTCCCATGGAATCATCTCGGCCAGTTTGACCCAACGGTTCTCCGACGATAATTTGCCCCCAAACGGCAGATAAAAATCTTGGAAGGATAGCTGGCCAGGTGATGATTGTCGGTACATTTCCCTGAGTAAGTGCACGGGTTTTGAGCATTTTAGCCACTTTTTCGTGCACTTAAGCAAGTCTCAATACAATGAAATCCTTGCTAAGTATGAAGAATGAACTTCAACAGCATCCCCTAATGATCGTTTTTACCTCGTCAGACAGCGTATGAGAGCAAACAACCTTTATTTCTCAAGAGCATCGAGTTCAGTTTGCACTTCTTCAATTTCCTGCTCTAAGGCAGATTTTTGCCGACTTAATTTGCCTTTCTCCACGTCATTATTGCTATAGCGTATTTGCTTGGAAAGAGCCTCATAGTCTTCAAATAAGGCTGAGAGTCGTTTCTCAAGTTCGTTAGCTTTAAAGACGGCAAATCTATTAACCCTTTTTGGGTTGTTAATACTCTTCCCTTGAAGGGAGGAATTAGTCGAGACATTTTGTTCAGCTTTAAAGCCTATCTTGTGGTCCAAGTCTTGGACCAACCTTGCTAAGTCATGATGAAAATCTGGGTCATTTCTTGCTTTCGCATTGTTTTGATAAGCAAGCTGCTGTAAGGAGGTCGGGAGAGCACCCGAACTAGGGAGACTAGCATTGTTAATTAGTAAAGGAACGATAGGTATACCGCGCGCCAAAGCCATTTCTATCTCTAACCTAACCCAATCCTCTGGATTGTCCAGTCGCCTTTGTTCATCTTGACCCTTGGTTTCTAACCAATCTGGTCCAATGATTACGAGCATAACCTGACAGCGATTGACCCAATGACGGATATGTTCTCGATAGTCTACACCGTAAGGAATAGAGTCAACATCTTTAAAGACGGATTTTTGCCCATAGTGATCAACTAATTTGTCATAAATTCGACCAACAATATCGCTGCTATCGTTTCGCCGGTAGGATATGAATATAGAATGTTCGGATGCCATACTACGATAATAGAGGGTTACCCCAATATGAGGAAAGGAAAACACAACAAGAATTTGAAAGACAGTGAAAGTTTTAATAAAACATTGCCTACAACCCTTGGGAGCTGTTAAAAAATGACTTTACGGTTTGAGTCTGGCAGTCCTATTGAAGAATCAAGGCTGCAATGAGTAGAACCATGAGTTTATTTTTTAACAAGCCCTTGCTATTCCTTCAGAGGCTCTTGTTCATCAGAAACCTCTGGTGATTTCAATATAGACACTAGCTGCTCAAGCTTTTTCTGGCTATCTTCGTTAGGCTTGAGCGTAAATAAAAGACCATTGTGAAGAGGAATGCCTTCTCCACAGTCGCCTTTTTCACTATTGGTAAAGCAAATGACAGGTTGATTATTGAGCTCTCCTTTTGTAATGTACGCTGATGACCCTGCTTGTAAAAACTCATCAAAACGTGCTGATACCTGTTCGCAACGTATCTCTGGATCATAGCCAGATTCAGTGAAAAATTTAGAATTCCAAAGCACTACTAGAAGTTCATCTTCGTCTTTAAGCTTGGCTACGGTCGCTGGTACACCATTCTTGGTTTGACATAGAAAATCAACATCCTCTAGCTCAAGCTTATAGGCGAGTTTTTCTAAATCCAACAAAGTAATGTCTTCATCTGGAGTAATTTGTAAAGTTTCCGGTACAAACGTAGCTGGGGAGGTTGTTATATTGCTTGCGATTGAAGTCGGTAAGTTAGCAGTAGATTCCCTAACTGGAACTGGCCGATTAAAATTTTCAGGAGGTTGGCTAGTTTCAGCTGTTGCCGGAGGCACCTCAGTTACATCATCTATGGACGTATCATCACTTTCACCAGCCTGAGCTAGCATTTCAGGACTTCCAGGTCGCGGGCCAACATTATTAGGTTCTGCTATATCTTCTCTGGTTTCGCTTACCAGAACTGTCAAATCACCTCCAGGCCTAATGGATACTCCAGATTCTGGCTCTGTAATATCTTCAATACTTGAAGATGTTGTTGGTGATGACTCGCTGCTTTCTACAGCATCACTACTTGAATCATCAACTACCTCTGGTGAAAGTTTGCTGCCTGGTCTGGGGCCTACTCCAAATGGCTCAGCGTTTGTTTCAGGGGCTGCAGTAGGTAAGACTGCTCCGGGTCTGGGACCTACAGTATTCTCTGCTGGTACGCCCAAAGCTTTAGGTGCAGGAGCAACACTCGGGGCAGTTGGTTTGGAGGAGGAGAACGCTGGCTTTACTGTGTATAGACTGCTTTGAGTCTGAATCTCTATGCTATTTGCTGACAGATTTAGCTCACCTTGGTTCTTAAGCAAGCGTTTATTTTCTGGAACTGAGAGATCAGGTGAAGACGCCTTTGCTAGCCCTGATGATAGATGTAAGGAAGACAGCAAGGTGGCTGAAAATAGTAATAAGGTTTTCATATTTCTACTTCAAGTCTAATCATGTATCGTAGCTACCGATCTATGAGCCCATCACGCTACAAATCGCAGAAATCAATCATCTCAAATCTACGATCTTGGGCTTGTTCTTCTCCACTTGCGACTTCCCATTCCATCAACCCAGGAAGGTGGCCTTCGATAGAAGAAGCATTTATAAAGTCAGGTCTCTGAATGTATTCAGCCTCTCCATCGTCTGTATATTGCCAAGAGACTAGCCATTCATCTGCACGCTCTGTCAACCATTTAATCTGTTTGTAAAAACTAAGAAAGCTTTGAGAGGAGGACTGAAACACCCGTCTTTGGGCACTAAATCCAAGCTGACCATTACTTGCAATACTCCAGTAAGCATCAAGATTTCGAACAATGGTACAACTCTCGTCATTGCCTATGAAATCTCTCCACTCATCAAGATCAAAGCGACCTTGACTGGTTGAATCTGGACCAACGACAGACAACAAAATCCTAAATGTCTCCTGATCCGCAGCTTCCCAATTGCCAACGTCCAAAAAATCACGCAAGCTACTAAAGTCTGGAGAAGAGTTGACCTCAGTAGTAGTATCTGGTGTTGCATCCGCTTCAACATTGTTTGGAGAAGACACTGAGTTTGGCTCTTCTTCTTGGTCAGACTCATTAGTCACATTGTCGTCTGACTCACTTGATGTCTCTAACTTGTCAGTGTTCTCAGACTCATTTATTTGTTGTGCAGATACTTTATCTGATATGCATAAACCCGTGAGTACAATGCTAGTACAAACTAAAGAAACAGGCACAAGCCTCTTAAATGAGAACCTCATACTTAATGCTCCGAAATATACAATTAGAAAGTCCTGATATGACTTTATCTTGACGATTTGCCCTAAGAAGATTCAAACAGTAGAACCTGAGGTTGTAAGAACGGACTAGTAAAGGAAAAGGCTAACTGAACAAAAATTTTCATATCAGCCAAGCGCTCATGTTCTGATAACACATGCTCGATCTTCTTAAGATAAGAGCAGATAAACACTTCGAACCAGTACGCCAAATATAACAGATTTTTTGATGAGATAATAATGAAGTTAATTAGATGTATAAAAATATTTTGAATCTATATTATTTCACACGAATCAAACATTTGAAATCTTCGCTCTTCCGGCTCAGTCTGACCATTCTTGACGTCAATTTCCCATTCCATTAATGCAGGTAGGTGACCTTTTATAGAAGTAGGACTTCTAAAGTTTGGTTTCTCTACGTAGCTTGTTAAACCCTTGTCATATTTCCAATGGACTAACCACTCTGTTAAATCTTTGTCTAACCATAGAACACGTTTGTAAAAGATTAGAAGATTATGTTCAGATATTAAAAAAACTTGATTTTGAGCTTTAAATCCTAGCTGTTCCCTACTGGCAAGTGCCCAAAGTCGATCTATAGCCTGCATATGTTTGCAATAGCCTGGATCTTGAAGAACTTGTTGCCATTCCTGGAGAGCCAGTCTTCCTTGTCCTTTCGATTTTTCTCCGGTAAGTTTGAGGATTAAATCAAATGTTTTTTGATCGGCTATCTCCCACCGTTTAAACTCAAGATGAGCATACAGTTCAGTGTATTCATAAAAGTAGCCTGATATAAGACCTTGGCCTAATATTCTTAATCGGGTTGTTCCTATTACACTCAGGGAAGCAAATAGTACTAAAAGACCCATACCTAAGGTAAGACGATTGAGTGATGTTTTCCGGGAATATTTCCTTATAATTCGATTGTCTTCTTCTCGAAATATATCATCAACGGATTCAGATATTTTTTCTTGATTGATTGAGCTATGGTGTGCGACTTTTTCTGGAAAGTGCTCTTCAATATCTTGTAAAACTTCCTCAGCTGTTTGATAGCGATTGCGAGCTTGAGAGCAAATCATTTTACTGATTATATTAATCAGGGGCTGACTGGCTTGAGTGTGTTCTTGCCAAATAATTTCATCATCTCTATCCGTTTGTAGTTCTCTCGGTTCTATGCCTGTTAGTGCCTGGATGCAAACTATGCCAAGCGCATAGATATCACTATTTACGCGAGGTCGACCAGCGTACTGTTCTGTAGGCATGTATCCGCTTGTACCAATGGATACAGTAAGTGGGTCTACTTGAGATGGGGCGATACTGCTTAAGTCGCTGACTTTTTTGACTGCACCAAAATCAATCAAGACAATCCTGCCATCATGGCGGCGTCGCATTAGATTATTTGGTTTAATATCTCTGTGAATGACGTCTCGACTGTGGACAAAAGTCAAAATACTCAGGACTTCTAACAATAATGTGACCACTTTGCTGTCAGACCATTGGAGGGATGGAATCAGCTCACTTCCAATAGGGAAGCCATCTACAAACTCTTGAACTAAATAAAAATTTCCATTTAGCTGGAAATAGGCAAGCAGTCCTGGAATTTGTGGATGTTTGCCTAATTCTTTTAATGTCTCGGCTTCTCGCTGAAACAGTTCCTCGGCAATTTCTAAAGATGCAGGTTCCTTGGTGGCGGGTTTAAGTAACTTTATGACACATCGTGGAACACCAGGTATGTCTAGGTCTCTGGCGACATAGGTTTCACCCCAGCCACCTGCCTGACTTAGAATCTGAACGACTCTGTATCGCTCTCTCAATAACGCACCCTGTTTGAGCCCAGTCCGACCCAGTCCGGTAACAACCTGAGTCGGTTGCCGTAATACGTCAAAAAGAGATCCTAGAAACATTGAATGATATCTAAGTTAGTTGCCTGATCCTAAATACTTTAGAAATTAGTTTATTATCGAAAAACTCTCCCCAAACCACTGAAACTATCTGGTTTCGGAAATTAAAACGATAACAATAATTCCCAAAGTATTAAGTAAGGTTGAACATTGAAAGCAGCATTATTGAATTAAACGAGTTGGCGTGTACTTGGGCTGAACAGCGGCAGGGTTAAAGAAAGTAATAGTGACTTGCTCATTAGCCAAGCTGCCAACAGTTAACCTTGTGCCATGTTCTAACAGATACCCTACAGATGTATCAACTAATTCACCATTCGGGTCTTTGAGGCCATTGCTACTGGTATTACCTTCACCGTCGCCATCAAAGATGCGATAGTTGTCGCCTTCTCTTTGTAGAGTTGCGTGTCTCCCAGACATCACACCCCAACCGTTAGGAATCTCCAAATCTGCCCAAGATGCATCTCGACCTAACTTATGGTGATCGCTAGAAAGACTTAGTCGATGTATTCTACCTCGGTACTCTAACTCAAGTGATGCTGACGAAATATTGCCTGCCATGTCATTGGCACGACCATTGTTTCTAGTTGATTGGCTTTCTCGCTTAAACACAGTGGTCGGAGATGTATGAGCTGTTGTAGGTTCTTGGGGTGCATAAACTTGCGAAGACGAGTCAGCCTGCACTTCAGAATCCCGAGAAAATTGACTCCTGCCTAAAACTATGCCGAGGCCAGCAACTCCTAAGGCCGCACCTCCTCCAATTAACGCCCACAACAATGGTGGCAATGAAAACATTCCTTCACTTTGATCTAGATTGTCACTATCATCAAAAAGAGCTAAATTTGATTCATCAATAAGATCATCAACTTCGGAATGATATTCAAATAAGGCCTTAACGTTTGTAAAGGAATCTCGTGCTCTTGAATAATCACCTGCCCAAAAATAGTTGAGCCCTTCTCGATATAGAGAATCTACTTCACTCGACTGATTTTCAATCCCATCTGAAGCTCCAATAAACTCATTTAAAGTGGATGTAGTAACTGCGTTGGGAATACTACCCCTACCTGCTTCGTCTTGATTTCCAAAAGAGATCAGTCCAACTACCTCACCAGAGCTGTCCATGACGGGACCACCTGAAATGCCAGCAGATACAGAAGCTGATATCTGTATCACCTTAACACCATCATCAGTCGATTTAATTGCAGACACGCTACCGGCAATGGTAGACATTTGCAGAGATGACTCATCATCCAAAAAATCGACCTCTGCTTCAGATGGATAACCCAATATCAGAACACTAGAAGCAGCTTTGGGTAAAGATGTATCAGACAAGACCAAGGTAGGAGCCTGCTGCACTTCAATTTTAATAACAGCAACATCCTTGCCTCGAACTTGCGCATCCTCATCTATTGGAGTACCGAATGACTTGATTTCAAAGTCAAAACGCTTGCCGCCAGGCAAAATAACTTCATTAACAGCTTCATAGTTGTCTAACGTGGAAAATTTTTCAATGAACGCCCTAGACTCTTCATTATTTGAATAGGCCCCCTCTTCAAACCCAAATCTACTTTCCAACCTACGCAGAAACTGCTGAAACAGCTCTTCCTTGCAGGACTTGTGGGCGTCTTCCGTATTATCGACTACATGCGCATTTGTGGCGATATATCCATTAGGATGAACAAAAAAACCTGATCCCATACTTATGTTATAAACTTCATCCGTAAAGAAGGTTTGCTCACCTTCCCAGTCAGGATTGTAAAAGCGGTAAGTTCCAACACAACCATCAAGAACACGAACCACAGCAGGCTCTGCAAGCTGAGTCAATTTTTCATTACTTAACGAAGTCTGAGCAAGAACCGGAGATTTACTACAAAAAGCAAGTATTGACAAAGCAGTTGCGAAGCGAATCTGTTTGAACCGTAAAAATAACGCCATAACTTAAGTTTCACCCCTAGGATCAATGTTTCTTGAACAAAATACCTATGCTACAACCACCCATAATCGAATGCGATTCATCATATCTGTCGATGTGGACAACGCATGAACCAGGGCTGCCACTACCAATAAACGAAAAAAATGAAGACCTCGAACCAACTGAGCTCCACAAATTTATTACCAAGTATTATTTAAAGTGATTGATTGAAGTACGTATATAGTGCATGAATCGCATTTGTATTAACCATAATACACATAAGCTATATGTCATCAACTCACATATGCGTAACTTCCACCATTTCTTACGTGTATTAAACCATAGATAAATAGTAAGGGAGATAAAATAAAATAAAATAAAATAAATTAGAACTTACGCAAAGTAGGAGTGAGACTGAACAAACAATTAGCAAACTCATCAAGCTCAGAGGACTTCCCAAAGACCACAAGGTAAGACTGTTCCGAGTTGAGGCTCTACCCGTCGCACGGACTATATCGTCACCAACGATTGACTCAAGCGTCGACACAAAAAGCGTGTAGCTACCGTTGGCGATTGAGCAGTTGCGCCGAGAGGGAAAACAGACCACGGGATTGGAGTCCTGTCAGTGTCGGCTTGCCAGAACCACATTGGTGTGCCCTGTTAGTCTGGATCAGACTCGATCAATTGGCACTCCAAACAGGACGAACGCTTTATCAGCTCAAGCTTTGAAAAAAATGAGAAACGTATGCATGGGAATGAGTGTATGTGTCAAATGAGCCTGCTAAGAGCAACTTGTCTCTACACACTATCTATTAAATTTTCTTTTGTCCCTTTCTTTTGACTGAACATAAAAGCAGTAGCTTGAAAGGACTATGCTGATCACTATGCAAACTATAGCCCCTGGCCATGCACCATCGCCGTAATACGCTGGATTACCTTTGCTCTGGACGTTTGATTCGGTAATGTGCCAAGCTACACTGCCCACTAAGGCACCTGAGCCACAATAAATTAATGCTCTGAGCAGGCTAGTGCTAGCCAGTAACTTTTGCGAAGAATTTCGAAGACTAGTTGCTAAAAATAATAAAATTCCATTAGTGGTGCCGCCTAGTAGTCCATATAGTGTAAGCCGACTTTTGTATTCGTCAGGGTTTCGACTAAGCTGAGAATGCAAAGAGCCACCGTGATTGGCAAGAATAGACCAAAGTAATAGTGTAATAACCGTGAAGGCTACAAAAGGTAAGTATTTTCTGAGTCCTCCAAACTCGATTGTTATACTTGATTGAGTTAAAGGCGGACGCGGTAAAGGGACTTTGCCTCTTGGGTTTGGTTGAGGATACCTTTTAGAGTATTGTTGCGTACGAGTTTTGTGATCAAATTGCTGGATTTTTTCTGCCAGCTCATCGAGCTTCCTTTGCGTTTCCTCTACTTTATTTTCAAGCTTCAAAATCTGACGATTGAGAGCATTCTGTGTCGCTGAATTGGTTTCTGAGGCAAGCTGAACCTGTAAACTCTTGTAATCCTCCATCAGGCACTGAAGCCGAGTTTCGTAGGCGTTTATTTGCTCCGTAAGAATGTGCCTTCTGCTGGTGGGGCGCATAAATCAGCTAACTCACGTCCATGGATGATGGGTAACTATGCTATAAGAAAGAACTATACTACAAGAGAGCATCGAGAGCATCCTATCAGGCATATTTAAAGCTTTATATCAGTTGCCACGCCTGCGAGTATGCATACTGACTAGAGTACGCTAAATCTGACTTGGGATCTCAAGGGAGTAGTAATTTTATTACTGTTTATTAGGAATATTTTGCGTGCATGGTTGATTGGATACTTACACGACTTGGAAGGTTAGAGGCTGTATGAAAAGGGTTCAAAAGGGTAAAAAAGCTCACACAGTATAGGCTGAAGTTTACGTAAATCTCTAGCCCTGCATGAGCCATGCCTAAAGCCTACACTAGCAGCCTCAGTCGTGC
>JBCCHX010000102.1:0-18144 GCA_039028535.1 Cyanobacteria bacterium P01_B01_bin.77 | reverse complement strand
CAGAAAATGGAAGCTGATGCTTTAGCTAATCGGCTTCAGAAAACTGTACAAAAGCTTGATGCCGACATCTCAGAACTAAAATCTCAAAGCGGGAATATCCTGCAGCGTGAGGATATTGAGAATATCGTTGAGGACCTAAAAGAAGCTAGAGAACAAGCTATTGACCTAGGAAATAACGTAATCGTACCCAAGGACTTGAATCTCAGGCTCGTACGTGCAGATTTACTAGACAGGTTAGACGAATATCGCTCTCACGAAGGACATAATTTCCTCATGCTAGGGCTATTTGGTGGTGGGGCGTCTGGAATTATTGTGAACTGGCTTACAAGCACAGATAACGTCAAAACAGACTCCTCTATAACCTTGCTGTGTATCCTGATAGCCCTGATCTTATTTTTTGGCTATAAAACCTTCGAAACTTCTCGGAGAGCAAGTAATGTGAAAAAGCAGATTTTTGAAGACAGTTGAACCGATCACCCTCAACCATATAACGGGCAACCATTTCAGGGGATAAAAGCTCCCCAGCCGATCATCCCAATATCTAAGATTTCGGCCACCCTAAAAGCTTTGTACAGCAAGCATTTTATGAATTATACGCTGAGATTTGGGCTGCCCGTCCAACTTCAGAACCTAATGCATTCTGAGCAGTTGTGAGTAATCAAAGCCCAAACGGACACCCTTAAGCGCATAACTGATGGGCGTTGCAGGCGATAAAAGTCTGTTAGCCGGACACCTTAATACCTAAGATTTTCAACACCCTTAGGGTTTTACCCATTAGAAGCTTCAGGAGCTATATTGAGCTGAAGGAAATATTCACCCACACCGACATGCCCAACGCCCATTCACCGGCTGTCCCATCAGCACCTCACACTTAGAACATTGACCAGCAAAAAATAGATCCAACTAGACCCATTGGGATATCAACTAAGTACTTCAGAAAAAGGGCTCCTACCTATCTTGTATTATCCCTTGAGTCACTGTAATACTACGATGGCCAGCAACGCTGGGTGAATAGTCCACGCTATTTGCCACCTTTCATAATTTTATTGGCTGCTCCATTGGCTGTTATAAGCCCTATCGCGGAACCCACCATCCAGCCAATGACCATTCCAGGAGGTCCCAGGGCTGTTCCAGCAGTCATACCAGCAAATGCCCCGCTAAAGCCACCAGTAGCAGTCACGCCGAATGCTGCAGTATTGCCCAACTCATGATCTTCAGGAAGATTGCATGACTTGTTTATGATGGCAGCACTTTCCTTGAAATTGTCATTCATGCTTTCGCCAATAGACTTTGCCATTGCGCTTTCCTCGCTACTAGATATCAGAATCTTAGGAGATTACATACTGACTGCTCCGTCAATGCTAGCTCAAGAATCACGTTATAGACATGTATATGAAGTGAAAGCTTTGCGAGTCAAGTTGAGCATTAACTTTGCCATAAAAAAGATTCATGTTTTTGTGGGCATCCTAAGCATAGCTAGCAGGATGCCGCCATGACCAAACCAAAGCCACAAAAACGCACCCGCAAATGGTGGGAATGGGTGACGCTCGTTATTGCTGCGATTACCTGGCCTTGGACGGTTACTGAGCGGGTGAGGCGGAGGATTTATGGGCGAAATGCACGGTACTGGCTACATTGAACCTTGAGCCGTTGCATTGGGGTAAAGATAGAAGAGTTAGGCAACGAATCTTACAGGCATGTCTACAAAGTAAAAACGAGCATCAGCAACCGCTTAGACTTTTGTGCTAAATTTTACTCGTGTTGTCCCAATACAGAAGAGTTGCTTTCTGAGAAAACCAGGTATCCCAAATTACGAGCAAGCCACGATTAGTTGATTGATCCAAATGAGTTTGCTGGCGCACATAGCCGTATTGATCTTTAGCGCATTGTTAGTGGTCATAACCGCTCTAATAGCAGTGATAGGTGGGGTAGCTGTCAACAGAATTGACTTCGGGGCTCTTGAAGAGAAGTTCAATAAAAATACAGCCCCATACTTTTACCCTTTACTTGCTTTACTTTGCGCAGTATTTACTATTTTAATAACCGATATTCCTGATTTATCTCCGACATACCAGCCGATAAGAGAATTAACTACTCCCAAGCCAGTATTTATACATATAGAAGCTCCAGTTATTGAAAAGCCTATTAGCGAAGCTCAAAAAGAATCAGAATTAGAGCCCACTCTCAATCAAGATATTGACCAAGAAAGAGAAAGTTTATCCAAGGAAGAAAAAATAAAAGAGTTCATCATAAATGTCCAAGAGTGGCCGGAGGCAATTGGTGCGGTTATCAATGAAGACTATCCTGGCATAACAAGCAGCATTGAAAAAGCCATACATGGCATAGAATCTTTTTTGATATTTGCTCTTAGGGCATTTATTTGGGTTAGCAAAGCCTTTATTGTCGGCATTATCGTCTTATTTTGCCTAATGCCTCTGTCTGCACTCAGGCAATCAGACACGCTAGCGCCTTACATTTTTGCCTGTACCGGCGTACTGTCCGGAGTAGGACTTTACTGGTCTTCATTGTTAATATCGCTTGATCCACATCCAAGCATTGTAAATACAGTCAACAACTGGCTTTCCAGTATATCTACATAGATATGTCTATAAAGAAAAGCTATTGAAAAGCAACAATTTGAGGGGACTGGCTAAAGATAAAACGAGGTTATGGCCACCCGCCGCTGCAATTTCTAGCGCCCGTCGGGCTTGGGCCTGCCCTTTGACATCCCGCAAATCCACCGCATGGGGCTGTGCCTGACTCAAGGCATCCCGACCATCAATCGTTAATGGCTTAAGGTCACCAGGACTATTGAGAAACTCCACCACTTCGGTAATGGTCTTAAAGCCATAGACCGATAGGTCTGGCACCACCGCCGCTTCTTGAGCATTGTCCGCTGGCACAATCAGTCCTGTCACGCCTAGCTGAGGAGCCGCCGCTGCCATGGCCATCACCCCTGCCACTGGCCGCAGGCTACCGTCTAAAGACAGTTCGCCTAAGAGCAGATAGTTATCTAAACTGTCCTGACTGATGAGATCCGCCGCTGCTAATATGCCAACCGCAATGGGCAAGTCGTAAATTGGCCCTTCTTTGCGCACATCCGCTGGGGTGAGGTTTACGACCACCTTGCGCATCGGGAACGGAAACCCGGCATTTTTGAGCGCAGCTTTCACCCGCTCCCGCGACTCTTGCACCGCTGTATCGGGCAGCCCAACAACCACCACACCAGGTAGTCCGCCGGAGAGATCCACTTCTACACCGACTTTTAAGGCATCAATACCAATTAAAGAAGCACTCCAAATTCTCGCCAGCATGTTGGACTCCTACAGATTTTTGTAGAGTGCCCAGTCCTGGGAAGGTTAACTAAAATCCTACTAATTCTGAATGCTCAATTAGTAGAGTGACAAAGCATAGGCATGAACTGCGCTTCAATTACAGTGACTGCATGTGATTCACCAGTCGGAATTCCTAAGGCGTTGCGAGATAAAATTGGCACAGTTAGCGGTACAGCTATCCATGTAGTTGCCCAATATCCTGGACTCATCTAACCATTACACAGATGGCTCCATGAAAAGCATTCTTTTAACCGCAATACTTTCAATCACTGCTACGGCTCTCACAGCGATTTCCCTTGACTACACAGGCTTAGTTAAAATAACTTGCTCCCAAGATGGCTGTGAGGTCATTGTGCAGCAAAGCAGATTTTCTGACAGTGATTTATAGATATGCCTAAAAAATCGGCTTAAGAACAAAGCCCCATCTACTTTTAGGAGTAACTAAGGCTTGATAATACTTACTGAATCATGCCCCTTCTCAGAATCAATGACTTTGGTGGAGATATCAGGCCTTAGCTGAATATCAACTTTTCTCATGACTAAGCGGCGCTTACGATACCAACGCTCTGGGCCTTCACCGTTGCAATGAAAGTGCAGAAATATTTTTTTGAGAGAAGTATCGGAGACAGTATTAACCTTGTTCTTCGATTCTTTCCTCAGGCAACCTTTTCCGACCTCCTTCAACAAGATGCAAGGCTACTTCCCGTCCGGTAAGATGGCGCTCTAGCTCTAGCAGCTCAATCTTCAAGTCTCTGACTAAGATGTCCTGCTGATCTTTACGCCGTGCCTCATTCCGCTTGACAGCATAAGCTACTTTCTGAGTAAAGGCTGTGAGTGACTTCAAATCTTCGCGTAATGCTTTAATCTCTTCGGCATTGACCTTGACTCGATTTTCTAAGGTTAGAAGCTGCTTGGCAAAGGCTGCTAAATCTTGCATCCAGCTCATAGTTCTTCTATCACCTCAGCAAGCTCAGCAAGCATATTGCGAGTGTCGTATCTTAATTCGCGCGCCGTCTTCTGGCAATTCTCAATTTGAGAGCCAGTAGTTTCTATAAATGCCGAAATATCCTTTATCTTTTTTGTGTCTGAGCTAAAGGAGGGGCTTCTACCGGGGGGCGCAACCTTTCTAGGAAACGAAGTTAGCTTCCCTCGCCGCCTCATATAATCGTCCAGCTCGTGCTTTTGCTCTTGATTTGAAGAGGAAGCCACAGAATACTTCCAAAAATAACTATTAGCAGCAGTATGACATACCTTTCTCTGCAGATACGTCTATGGAGCAAAATATTTGCCTTAATAGTTTTTGGGGTATTTGGCTCAAGATAGGTTAAGAGTATGGACGCTGGCTACTGGGCTTTCTAACGATCTTCGTACCTGGGCCTGCCCGTTGACATCGCACAAATTCACTGCATAAGGTCAGTCAGACTAACGCATCCCGACACCGTCAATCTTTAAGAGCTCACGTTTATCAAGGCTATTGAGAAAATTCATCACCACACCAGGTAGTCCGCCGGCAAAATCCACTTCCACACCGACTTTTAGGGCATCAATCCAATTAAAGCAGCACTCCAGATTCTCGTCAGCATGTTGGAATCATACCAATTTTTGTAGAGTGCCCCAGTTTTGAGAAGAGTGACCGCGATCGAACCTAAAAAACTTTGCCCGTCAGTAACACAGGCTGCTAACAAACCCTCAATCGGAAAAACCACCATCTGGATCACAGCTTTCCACAGCAGAGTATGGTATCTGCATATAGATAGAGTTCTATAAAAACTAAGCCCCCATCTGTAACCAGTCCATGCAATGGGTCAAGCTACATCACTTTTTATATATCTATTCAATCTATTAAGAGAACCACCATGCTGATGACTTCCAACTCCTCTGATGTTGCCATCACCATCCGTGAAAAGCAGCTAGCAGATGAGCACATGAAGGATGTGGAACTCCTATTAGAAAATATGTTTAAGCGGGAGGAAGCAACATTACAGCTGGTCATCGACCGCCTCTACGATATCGGCTCCAATAACCTGATTAACTACCGGGTTAAGCCCCGTCGGCTCAACCGACTGATGAAATGGATCGCTCGGTTAACTAAACCAGCCTTTCACTACTTAGCCGTGCGCTGGTCCCAAAAAAACTGCCCAAAGCTGATCGCCACCTGGCTTTATAGCCAGGTTCAGTTCCCTCAAACAGAACTTGGGGAAGAATTAGTCGCCGCTTACGAATCCACACCCTCAGACTGATTGGCGGCTCACCAACGATTACAATGCAGAGCGTTGTCCCAACTCTGCACTATGAGCAAAGATACGATTTTTAGCAAAATCATTCGCAAAGAAATACCTGCAAACATCGTCCATGAAGATGATCTATGCCTGGCATTTCGCGATATAACTCCCCAGGCTCCCACCCATATTTTGATTATCCCTAAAAAACCTATCCCCAAGCTGTCCGAAGCCGAGACTGAAGACAAAGCACTACTTGGCCATATGTTGCTGACTGTTAAGGAAATCGCTCAAAAAGAAGGTTTGGCCAAGGGCTACCGTGTAGTGATCAATACCGACGAAGATGGCGGACAAACTGTCTTTCATCTACACATGCACCTGCTGGGGGGACGTTCGCTCAGTTGGCCTCCTGGCTAAAGCAGTGAGTATTCACTCATTATTTACGTAGAAATGTATCAATGTTGCAAGTTTCGTATCTTACCCCTACAAACCACTAAGCATATTTACTAATCTTATGTATGAACGAGCTGCCATTCACTTTAATTTGCAGCGGAGTAGCTTTCGAGCTATCTCTGTTTGTCTTCACAATGGCAACTCGTGTTTATAACTTCATTCATCACTATGACTTCTACTTTGCAATCCCGTGATCGGGTGAGCATGTGGGATAAGTTTTGCAACTGGATCACCAGCACTGACAACCGCATTTATGTTGGTTGGTTCGGTGTGCTCATGATCCCCACACTGCTGGCTGCCACTGCTTGCTTCATCATCGCATTCATCGCTGCTCCTCCCGTCGACATCGACGGTATCCGTGAGCCTGTTGCTGGTTCTCTACTACTGGGCAACAACATTATCTCCGGTGCAGTAATTCCTTCTTCCAACGCTATCGGTCTTCACTTCTACCCCATCTGGGAAGCAGCTTCTCTAGATGAGTGGTTGTACAACGGTGGCCCTTACCAGCTGATCATTTTCCACTTCCTCATTGGCTGCTTCTGCTATATGGGTCGTCAGTGGGAATTGAGCTACCGCTTGGGTATGCGTCCTTGGATCTGTGTTGCTTACTCCGCTCCTTTGGCATCTGCAACTGCAGTATTCTTGATCTACCCCATCGGTCAGGGTTCTTTCTCTGATGGTATGCCTCTGGGTATTTCCGGTACGTTCAACTTCATGCTTGTCTTCCAAGCTGAGCACAACATCCTGATGCACCCCTTCCACATGCTTGGTGTGGCTGGCGTTTTCGGCGGTTCCTTGTTCTCCGCAATGCACGGTTCATTGGTTACTTCTTCCTTGGTTCGTGAGACCACTGAAGTTGAGTCCCAGAACTACGGTTACAAGTTTGGTCAAGAAGAAGAGACTTACAACATCGTTGCAGCTCATGGCTACTTCGGTCGTCTGATCTTCCAGTACGCATCCTTTAACAACAGCCGTTCTTTGCACTTCTTCTTAGGCGCTTGGCCGGTGGTTTGCATTTGGTTCACTGCACTGGGCATTAGCACCATGGCATTCAACTTGAACGGGTTTAACTTTAACCAGTCCATTTTGGATTCTCAGGGTCGTGTTGTCAGCACTTGGGCTGACGTGATCAACCGTGCCAACCTGGGTATGGAAGTTATGCACGAGCGTAACGCTCACAACTTCCCTCTCGACTTAGCTTCCGGCGCTGAAAATCCTGTTGCACTGACTGCTCCTGCAATCAACGGCTAAGGGTTTTAGTGACGACTAAGTTATAAGGCTTAGTTTGATGAAAAGGGGTTCCTCTTCGGGGGAGCCCCTTTTTGGTTACGTACCTGTCGACTACGCTCAAGGTACGCTTAGGACTTGTTAAAAAATTAGGCTCGATAAGCTACACGGAGCTACACGGTCACAAACAACTTTGTTTACCGACAAGCTAGATAACTGATGGGTTTAGAATTTTGTCGCAGCGCGCAAAATTCTAAACCACCCCGCCGACCACCCAAATCTGCTATTAGGGATATCATGGCCATTCTTCCGCAAGGTTCTAGGGCGGCGGTCCGACCTAGTCAGGGGGTGTGGGGAACTCGAAGGGAACCCCACGCAACCGGCTTTGCTAATTACCCACTACCAAAAATACATCGACGGTTTCAACCCTCTAGCCTTCAATTCTCTCTAGCTGCCAAAACTTTTCAGGATCGGAGTCGCTACTGACACAAGAAACCGTCCAGTTGCGCCAGGTCCAATCATCCACTCGCTTGACCAGCTCACTGGCAGATACCCCCGTTAGAACCACTAACTCCGATGTGGTGATCAGATAACCTTGTTTAGCTAGCTCATCAGCCGTTTGCAACAGTTTCAGCATATTGCTAACGCGGTTGATTCGAGTGTCGGACATGTCGCTTAGATTAGGATCTACAGTAGGTAAGGAAATTTCTGTTTGTTGGCTGACTGTTTTTTTAGCGTTTGGCTTTACCGTAGGCTTTCTAAGGGCAGCGGACTCAGGTTTAGTAGCAGCAGCACTGCCATCAACCGACTTTTTTAAGCTGATGGCGCGCTTTTGAGAAAACGCACGGGCAATTTCATCGCAGCGCTCGTTGCCCGCATTGCCTGCGTGACCTTTAACGTATTGCCAACCGATCTCAACGCTTTGCTCGGTTTTCAGTTTTTGATTTAGCTCATCCAGCGTCAGCCACAGATCTTTGTTTAATACAGCTTTTCCAGCTGATGTTTTCCAGCCTTTGCGCTTCCAGCCGCGCATCCACTGGGTGATGCCCTGAATTAAATATTTGCTATCGGTATTGAGTTCAATGTCATCGTCATAGTCGTGCTGCTGAAGAAATTCTAGAGCTGAGATCGCGGCCTGCATCTCCATGCGATTATTCGTCGTTCCGGCTACGTATCCTCCCAGCTCGTGCACCCCACCGTCCGCGAAATAAATCACAGTCCCCCAGCCTCCCGGTCCTGGGTTGCCTGAACAAGCACCATCGGTATATATCGCCTTAATCCTAGGCAAATTGGTCATAGTAGCGATCGCAACAATCAGCCCTACGGATCATAGCGATGAATGGAGCCATTGCTCAGACACGGATGCAAAAATTCTGCTGGGTCCTAACCACACAATCAGATCACCCATTAAGACGCTGAAACCCAATAATTTTCTATCCCTAAATAGTACCGATAAGTAAAACTTTGCACTCAGCACTCTAAAGATATGGGATAAGAATTAAAGGGCTGTCAAAATACCCACCCACTCGGAACAGGAACTAAGGACAAACGACGATGAAAAAATTAATGCGCGGTCTGCGCCAGTTTCAGGATACCTACGTTCCTTCCCACAAAACATTGATGGCCAATTTGGCCAAAGGTCAAAGCCCCAACGCGCTTTTCATCACCTGTTCCGACTCACGGGTGCAACCAGAACTCATTACCCAAGCAGAACTGGGTGAGCTGTTTGTCATTCGTAACGCAGGCAATATTGTGCCCCCATTTGGCGCTACCAACGGGGGCGAAGGAGCCACTATTGAATATGCCGTCAAGTCTCTAAACGTTAACCACATTATTGTTTGCGGTCACTCCAGCTGCGGTGCCATGAAAGGGCTGCTGCAAATTGGCCAACTAGAAACTAAAATGCCCTTGGTTTACAACTGGCTGATTCATACTGAAGCCACCCGGCAGCTGGTAGAGGACAATTACCATGATTTAGACAAATCTGACAAGCTAGACATGCTGGTGGCCGAGAACGTCCTTACCCAAATCGAGAATCTGCGCACCTACCCAGCCGTTCGCTCCATGCTCCACAGAGGAAACCTATCGCTGCACGGCTGGATTTACCACATCGATGACGGCAGTATCCTCGCCTACGACTCTGATCGCCATGCCTTTGTCGCTCCATTTAGCGATCCTAGTAAACCCCTAAACAACGGCAGCACCCAGCCCACAGCCTATATGCCTGGGGAAAATCGTCTCGCAAGAAACCAAGCCGAAAGAATTTTCAAAGGGTCGTATTAAGGTCTCACCCCCCAATCCTTAAACGGATTTCTCACCAAATTTGAATTGTAATACCGAGGATCTCCGGTTACTTCTTCACCAATCCAGGTAGGTAGCTCAACTGATTGCGACTCATGGGTGAGTTCCACTTCAGCTAAGATCAAGCCCTGATTCTCGCCTAAAAACTCATCCACTTCCCAGACTAGATTTCCCCTGGGTATACGGTAACGGTTCTTCTCAATCAGAGGCCGCTGACACAGCTCACTCAGCATAACCTGCGCATCTGTCAGCGGAATTGCATACTCAAATTCAGACCGGCTGATACCCATCGTTAGTCCCTTGATGGTGAGATATCCCTGCTCGCCCACAATTCGCACCCGCACCGTTTGGTCACCCTGGGTGGGGATATAGCCCTGGCAGTAGTACTGCCCTGCCGCCAGGTCACGCCAACCATCATTGTTCAACAAAAATTTCCGTTCGATTTCTTTAGCCATTAATTTTTCAAATTTATTTTTGTGAAAACGCTCCATGGAATGTCTCCACAAAAATAATTATTTTCTCAAAAACAAAAAGGCATCCACCTCTCGGGGGGTGGGCTGCCCTGCGATCGCACCTGAGCGAGTCGTAGTCAAAGCCCCCACAGCAGTGGCATAGCGCACTATCTCATGGGCACAATCAGCATCCAGGAGACAGCTGCGCCCACGGGTACACAGCTGATGTAGAAAACCGGCCACAAACGCATCGCCAGCCCCAGTCGTATCTTCCACATCCACATCAAAACCAGGCACTTGGCCACTGTGGCCCCCCAAACAATAGCGACAGCCCGCCGCACCAGCCGTCACTAACACCCCTTCTAAATGGGAATATTGGGCTGAGATCGCAACTGGATCTGTAGTATCCAACAGCCACCGAGCTTCCATATCAGATAACTTGAGAAACGCAGCATGTTTGAGCAAATCTTTGATCGGCCCCATGGCATGGGCCGGATTTTCCCAAAACATGGGTCGCCAATTGACATCCAGGACCACTCGACCATTCTGCTCTTGAATCCACTCCACCGCCTGGAGCATGGACTCTCGGGTTTCTGGATAGGCCAACCCTAGGGTGCCAAGCACAAGGTATTTAGCACCTTTAAATAGATGGGCATCAATGCGATCGCAAATCAAATGAGCATCCGCAAACCCCGCCGGATCAGGCAGCGAAAACCCAGCAAAAGATCGCTCTCCTGTCTCATCCGTCAGCACATACACTTCACGGGTGGGAGCAGTCGGATGCTGCTGCAGCCCACGAGTCCCCACCTGTAAATCTGCCAAAAGTCTTGCCAGCGCTTTCCCCCAGGCATCGACACCAACCACACCAATAAATTCTGCCGACGTTCCCAATTTAGTCAGTCCACAGGCCACATTTGCTAGTGCACCGCCAGGCAGGGACATCTTTTTTTGCTGCCCTCCCGCCCAAAAGCTATCCACCAAAATTTCCCCCAGACAGACCACTGGACTCAATGGATTATTCATCCTTGCCTCCAAACCCTTGCTCCCAGAACCATTCCCCCGGTACTATTTCCAGCACATGATGACAGCCCTAATATAAGTGGCTCTCATCCGAAAGTACAGAGTGATAGCAAGCTACAGACAGCCCATAAATTAAGCCGGTGGTTCGCCAAGCACTACAAGCTTGAGTCTTATGAAACTTAGGCTTTGTAAGGAGTGGTCATCCAAGTACCCTTGAAGCTTAATACAACCGACTCAGCACATAGCCCGAAAGAGCTTCCAACGCTCGCTTTGGCTCTGATTGAGGCAAATCCATTAAGTTGTCCACCGCCCGTTCAATATGCTGAGCCGCCAAATCACGCGAACGATCAATGCCACGGCTGGCCTTAACCAACGCTATCGCCTCGTCAAAGTCTCCATCCTGGGCAAACTCACGCTCAATCAAAGATGTCAAATAGGGAGTCTCCTCCATAGCATAGAGGACCGGAGCTGTTAAATTACCACTAAGCAAATCAGAGCCCGCTGGTTTACCGAGGACCTCTTCAGAGCCAGTGAAGTCTAAAATGTCATCGACAATCTGAAACGCCAGCCCCAAGTTTCGACCGTATTGATAAAGGGCTTCCGCAAGCGTATCTGAGGTCTGGCTCAATACCCCCACCGACTTACAGCTATTAGCAATCAGCGATGCCGTCTTGTAGTAGCTCTTCATCAGATAAGCATCAATAGACAGCGTGGTATCAAATCGATTCAGCCCCTGTTGTATTTCACCTTCAGCTAGATCCATGATCACGCGGGACAGCAGCTTTACTACGGTCAGATTATCCAAGTTAGCTAGATGCCAGGACGACTGAGCAAACAAAAAATCTCCAGCTAGCACCGCCACTCGATTATTAAAGCTACTGTGGACCGTAGGCACACCACGGCGCAGCGACGACTCATCCACCACATCATCATGAACGAGACTAGCGGTATGAATCATCTCTGTAATCTCGGCCAGACGAAAGTGCCGCGCTGGAATATCAGCTTCCATCACCGTCGCTCGTGATAGCAGCAGCACAATAGCTGGTCGAATGCGCTTCCCACCCGCCCCAAATAAATGTTCTGCAGCGGCGTAGAGAATAGGATGCCGAGCACCGACCAGCTGCTTAAGGTTATCCGTCAGCAGACTGAGATCTGCTTCGACGGGGGCAAACAGCGATGTTGTTGAAGTCATGGGAGGAAATGCTCAGACGGCTTGATTACGAAACTTTAAGTAATCCATATTCATTCTAAGCTAACGGCTCAGTTGGTGTCGTAAATCCCTTTAGAAAATCTGGAAACTCCCCTGTATCAGACTATTTACAGCTTCTGAGATTGGGCATCACACAAAGAGCACAATCTGGCTAGTATTGATTAGATATTTCTATTTCTTTTTTTTAATTAGGTCTATGTAAATAACAAATGCTTATGTTATTCTAATGATAGGAATTGGAAAATTTAATAGAAAGCTCAATAGTTAGCATTTATCAGCATATTCACGTGACACTAGTGTCACATGAATATATTGAGGTTATCCGCCAATGTGTTGTAGCTGCTCAGGCAGTTGATACTTACAACAATCGGCTGTCCATAGGGTTGTTAACTGTGTGACTTGGTTTATTAGGTGAGTCCCATAGTTACATCCCTAACGGATCTGAAGCAGAGATTTATCAGTGCATGTACGCGCCTCCAAATGCGTACGGAGTGACGAGCGATACTGCAACACATTCAGCGCTGGGTAATTCTGGTATTAAAGCTTTTTGACTATTGAGCCTCCTGATTAGGTTGATCTGGCCTTTGCGCTGTCAGTTCCTGCTGCCTGCTTTTTTTGGCATGCAAAACGTCTTTGTTACTCCCCTCACCCTGGCTACGTCGATGACCCACTCCTTTACCCCTTTTCTGATATTGGTACTTGCCATTAGTTACTTACTCATGGTCTATATTTTGTTCGCAGCGGTTCAACACTTTATAAGACGCCGAGAACAAATGCTGAAATGAGGCTAGCTGGCAGATAGTAATCAACGATTCTTTTAGGTTGTGTATGCCTATCGCCAGAAAGAGTTCATGCTTGTGTCGCACTTTTACTCATGTTTATTTCCCAAGGCAATGGGCTAGCTGTTAAATTAGCTAGCCCATTGTTTTAAGACAACTACAGCACGCCTGAATTCAGACTGAAGTTAACAGATATATTTTCGTTGCTGGCTAGATTATTGAGTGATTGATTAAATATTAGGGAACGATTAAAGACTTTCGCCAAATATGTATTCCCGAAAACAACTTAGGGCGTTAGCATGGACAGAAGCTTTAAACAAATAGGCATCCAGCAACTTGAGTTCAGCCTCCGACGTTTCTGCCTCCATCCCTACTGGCAGGGCCACCGTTCCATTTCCTGCCAGCATCGTTCAACTCGATAACGGATTAACGGTGATTCATCAAGAGATTGCAGCGACACCGGTCGTTGTCGTTGATGTGTGGATCAAGGCTGGAGCGCGCTGTGAGCCCGATACCTGGGCAGGTATGGCTCACTTTCTAGAACACATGGTGTTTAAGGGAACTGAGCAAATTTTACCGGGCATGTTCGATGCTGCCATTGAGAGCCGAGGCGGACTCACTAATGCAGCAACCAGCCATGATTATGCCCACTTTTATATGACGGTGGCAGCCGATGATTTAGCCCATGCTCTGCCCTATCTTGCCGATCTTTTACTCCACGCAGCTATTCCAGCAGATGAATTTGTGCGAGAACGTCATGTAGTGATTGAAGAGATTCATCAGTCATGGGATGACCCAGACTGGCTCGGATTTCAGACACTGTCAGAAATGCTCTATGGCAATCATCCTTACGGACGTTCCGTCTTAGGGTCCCCTGATGGCTTGCAAGAGCTGTCGCCAGAGGAAATGCGTCAGTTTCATCGTACCTACTATCAGCCTGACAATATGCAGGTAGTGATCACAGGGGGCGTCTCCCTCGACCGGGTGTTAGAGCTGGTACAGACAACGTTTCGGGCATTTGCCCAGCCAGAATCATGTCCACCAGTAGGATTGATCTCACCCCCTCGCCTGCTAACAAATCCTCAGCAGACATTGGCACTGCCTCGACTGGAGCATGGTCGCTTGATGATGGCTTGGCTCGGTCCTGGAATCGATGACTTAGGCACGGCCTGCGGTTTGGATATTTTAGCAACAGTGTTAGCCGAAGGACGGATGTCACGGCTGGTGAGAGAACTCCGGGAAGATCGTCAGTGGGTTGATGAAATTATGGGTAGCTTTTCGGTTCAGCAAGACTGTAGTTTATTTGTTTTGTCTGCCTGGCTGTCCCCTCAATATCTAAAAGAAGTGGAGCAGGTGATTTGCGATCGCATCGCCTCTCTAGCTACCATACCGATTGAAGCGGCAGAGCTAGAGCGAGCTCAACGAGTGTTGTGCAATGATTATGCGTTTTCCATGGAAACCCCAGGTCAGCTGGCCGGATTATACGGGTACTATGGAACCCTGGCCACTCCTGAATTAGCCTTAGCCTATCCTAACTACGTACGTGCCTATTCCGCAGAGCAGCTCGTCCCCCTAGCCCAGCAATACCTATCGCCCCAACATTGCGGTACCCTGGCCCTAACCCCGGCATAACCTGATTTTTCCCACCCTTCCTGATCCCTCACTACTGACTCTCAACCACAACACCTGTGACTGTATCCACTGCCCCAAAGCAAAACTCCATCACCACCTACTTGGACAACGGCCTTAAAGTTATCGCCATCGAAAATCCAGCCGCTGATATCGTCTCAGCCCGTGTGTTTTTACCCGTTGGCCAAGGGCATGAAACACCAGAAGACGCAGGTATTTTTAGTCTACTCACCTCCCTACTCACCAGAGGTACCGCTCACCGCAGCTCCTTAGATATAGCCAAAGCAGTAGAATACGTCGGCGCTAGTCTAGGGGCCGATAGTGCCTCAGACTACAGCCTAGTCAGTGTGAAAACCGTCTCTGCTGATTTCGAAGAAATTTTTACCCTCGCCACCGAAGTCCTCAGAGAACCGAGCTTTCCAGAAAATGAAATTGAGCTAGAACGCAAGCTCACTATTCAAGGGCTGCGTTCAATGCAAGAACAGCCCTTTAGTGTGGCTTACAAATATTTTCGCGAGGGCATGTACGGCACTCATCCCTACGGTTTTTCCAGCATGGGCACTGAAGAAACCGTCATGGCTATCCAGCGTGATCATCTATTAGACGCCCATCGCCATCATTTTCGCCCCGACAATATGGTAGTGGTTATTGTTGGTCGCCTTGATCCCGAGCGAGCCGTTGCTCTAGTAGATAAACTTTTGGGCGACTGGAAAGCACCCAGCCAGCCAGCCCCCGAAGCTCACTTGCCAGCTGTCGAATCCCACGCCTACCGCATCGTTACGCCCCAGGAAACCAACCAGGCGTTTGTCATTCTGGGCTATCTCGCAGCCTCTGTAAAGCATCCCGACTTTGCCGCTCTAAAGCTACTAAGCACCCACCTGGGAAATGGTCTATCTAGTCGTTTATTTGTAGAACTGCGGGAAAAACAAGGACTTGCCTACGATGTGTCAGCGTTTTACCCAACGCGGCTAGGACCTTCCCAGTTTGTGTCCTATATCGGCACCGCACCTGAGAATACCTCAGTCGCCCTTGATGGTCTGCAGAGTGAACTCCGTCGCCTTTGCGAAATTCCCCTAACTTCCCATGAATTACAGGTCGCCAAGAACAAAATGCTAGGCCAATATGCGCTCGGCAAGCAGACTAATGGACAGATTGCTCAGCTACTTGGCTGGTACGAGATTCTAGGGCTCGGCATGGAGTTTGACACTACGTTTCAGGCTGATGTCGCTGCTGTGACCATTGAAGAAGCCCAGGACGCTGCCAAACGCTGCTTTGTCGACTCCTATATTTCGATTTTAGGACCAGCCACAGCAGTAGAAGCCCTACGATAACCCCTGCTAATTTGATCCCTGTACAATAGAAGCAATGTAGCTAAGAATGCTCATGTCTTCACCGTTTCCTGGCATGGATTCTTTTGTCGAGCAACCTACCTACTGGGCTTCGTTCCATAATCGTTTAATTATGGCCTTGGCCAATGCGATTGAAACTAACCTCAGCAAACACAGTATTACGTCGAGGTCGAGGTCCTTAGCTATCTTAGTGAAGGAGATGAAAGTCTGCTGATAGGCATTCCAGATGCGTTGGTGTTCACAGCCAACTCGTCAGATACAACAGATAGTGAAACTTCGTCTACGAAGTGGGAAGGCAATGCCTGTAATGAGAAGTATTAAAAATCCCTCTTGTAGTATTTTAATCAGTCGTCGTGAACAACGCCCATCTGCTGACTTATATAGCTTTGGCTTACAAGAAACAATCCCCAGTTTTGCATTGCCACTCAGCACAGAAGAACAACTGGCTATTCCTTTACAAGAGATTGTTACTCAGGTTTATCATCAAGCACGTTATGGTGCTCGCATTAACTACCAACAACCATTGCTGCCAGTACTAACGACTGAAGAGAAAGCTTAGTGAACATCATTACTAAACCAGGGAAACACTTGAGACCATAAGAGGTAAACGTTCGATTTCCTCAATGACAACAATACTAATAAGAGTTAGGCAAGATAGCGTAACTGGACATCATATAATAGTGCGATCTCATTACCATACATCGCCTTGACAACATTTTTTCTATCTTCTGAAGAATACTGGTAAAAGCCATAATCAACACATTAAGCAATAATCTAAAAAAGAATAAAATTTGATCTATCTATAGGCCTGCCATTACCTATGTCTACCCCACCGTCTACCCAAGCCCACTTCTGGACCTGGCAAGGCTTTTCCATCCGCTACCAAACCGCGGGTACCCAAGGTACACCGCCGCTGCTCCTCATCCATGGCTTCGGTGCCCACAGCGACCACTGGCGCAAAAATATCCCCGACCTCGGCACCAACCATTGCGTCTATGCCATTGACCTCATAGGCTATGGCCAGTCTGCCAAACCTGCCCCCGGTGCCCCTCTCGCCTACACCTTTGAAACCTGGGGCCAGCAAGTCATCGATTTCTGCCAGGAAATTATCGGCGAACCCGCTTTTCTCGTCGGCAACTCCATTGGTTGCATTGTAGCCATGCAAGCAGCCACTATGGCACCCGAACAAGTTCTAGGTCTGGTTGTTCTGGACTGCTCACTGCGACTGCTTCATGATCGCAAACGCGCTACCCTACCCTGGTACCGCAACGCACCTACTCCCTTGATTCAGGCTATTCTCAACTACAAGCCCATAGGGCAGTTCTTCTTCTCTCGGTTGGCGCAGCCTAGAACTCTAAAGAACGTTTTGAGCCAGGCCTATGGCCGCAAAGCAGAAGTGACTGACGAACTGATTGAGCTGCTGCTAGCCCCTGCTCGTGATCCGGCAGCGGTGGACGTATTCGTTGCCTTTATCAGCTACTCCCAAGGACCACTGCCTGAAGATTTGCTCCCCCAGCTGACCTGTCCAGTACTGATGATCTGGGGCGAAGCGGATCCGTGGGAACCCATTGAGCTGGGTCGGGAACTCAGCCAGTATAAAGTCGTCGAACAATTCATACCACTCAAAGGAGTGGGCCACTGCCCCCAGGATGAAGCCCCCGAACTGGTGAACCCATTAATCACTGAATGGGTGCAACGGAAGGCGGTAGAAAGCTTCGTCTAATCAGACCTGGCTAGACCGCTTTCCACCCTTTAAGAGATCGGTATTATCAGAAGCATCTCTCCGCTTTCACCTGACCGTAGTCAAAAAAGTACCCTGGAGCACGAATGTGCATCGCAGGGTAGGGGCAACAGTTAAACGCTTGTGCTGTCATTAGAATCGCTTAGGTTATTCCCTAAGCGATTTGTCGTATGCCGATTTCTGGAGTGTCCTTAATTGCATAACGAGCTCACTTAGAATCAAGTCATGAGGTTTCAACCCATGTCGGGTTCAAAACCAAACGCTAATCGAGGGCTATTCACTAAAACATATAGCAGTCGAATAGAATGTCAGGACAGTTCTCTAAAGGCATTATCGACGGCATCCCAGAGGGCCTCAAACTGAGATAAGGTTTTGCGAAGATAGTGTTTCAGGCGCGCCCAGAATTTTTCAATCTTGTTGAGGTCTGGT
>JBCCHX010000101.1:0-18339 GCA_039028535.1 Cyanobacteria bacterium P01_B01_bin.77 | reverse complement strand
ATTCGTCAGCATGTTGAGATGCTAGCAAGTGACATTGCTTTAGTGTTGGAGGTGATTGATGTCAGTGAGCAACCCTATCTGGCCGAGCATTTTAAGCTAGTGGTGACGCCCACCTTGATCAAGGTTTCAGCAGCCGGGCGTCAAACTCTGACCGGTAGCGATATTATTTCGCAGATCGATTATTGGTGGTCTCGGTGGCAAGCAGAAGTCACTAATAAGCCCAATGCTCACGAAGACCGTTTTTTAGACGATACCTCTATTGCTCAGTCAACGGAAATCATTCATCTATCGGATGAAATTTTTCGGCTCAAACAGCTTAATGCTGAGGCAAACGCGAAGCTGGAGTTTAAAGACCGCATCATTGCCATGCTGGCCCATGATTTACGCAATCCGCTGACGGCCGCGTCGATTGCCATTGAGACCTTAGAGATGGGGTACGACCCTAACAATGAGCGCCGCTCTCGATTTCGACCTGAGCTAACGGTACAGCTGTTGAGCAATGCCAAGACCCAGATTCGCTCCATCGATCGAATGATTACGGACATTTTGCAGGCAGCCCATGGTCCCAGCGTCGATCTGCATATTTTTCCAAAGGAGTTGAGACTACAGGAACTCTGTCAAGAAGTGAGGGATTCTATGCTCGCTAAGGTAAAAGACAAGGAGCAGACGCTGGAGTTAGATATTCCTCAGGATTTACCCCAGGTACATGCTGACACTAATCAGGTACGTCGTGTGATTGTCAACCTTTTGGATAATGCGGTGAAGTATACGCCCATAGGTGGAAAGGTGATTCTGACAGCGTTACATCGGACCACTCAAAAGGTGCAGGTTAGCATTCAAGATACAGGGCCAGGTATTCCGACAGACAAGCAGGCTCGCATTTTTGAGGAGAGTTTTCGGCTACAGCGCGATCAGTCCCAGGATGGTTACGGATTGGGGCTAGCACTATGCCTACGGATTGTTCGGGCACATTATGGTCAAATTTGGGTAGATTCGGTTCTCCAACAGGGAAGTACATTTCATTTCACGCTGCCGGTTTATAAGCAGTCCCATAGTCGGCAGCATGAAATGGAGTTGCCTGAGTAATTGTCTATTGATCGCGTCGATAATTGAACGGCAGCGATGTACTATCGTAACTTCTTTAAACCTCAGGTAGTTGCAACCGGGCTTTTATGGCGGCTAGCTCAATGTCTACCTGATTTTGTTCTGCGGGGTGGCCTGACTCTAGGGCTGAGAACTCTTTTTCTAAAGGGTCTTGGCTAAGCTGATTGATTTCGGCCGCAGCGGCCGCAGCGGCCTCCATGGTCAAAATTTTGTCTTCGATTTGATTAAAGGTGCCGCCATTGACCTGAGTCATCATTTCGTTTAATTTCTGGCTGGCTTTGGCGGAGCGAGCGCGGGCGATATACATGTCTTTTTGGGTGCGGGCCTGAGCAATTTTACTCTCCAAGGTGCGCATGTTGGCTTTGAGCTGCTGCACACTTTCTTTTTGCTGCTGGAGCTGGCCTTCAAGAGAGTGGGCTGTTTCTAAATAGCTCTGACGACGGTTGAGGGCTTCACGGGCTAATGTTTCATTGCCTTTGGCTAGAGCACTTTGGGCGCGGTTATAGAATTCGCGGGCCTGGGTATAAGCTTGGTCGTACTGACGTTCGCTACGTTTTTGGGTTGCGATCGCAACGGCCACCGCCTGCCGTAACTGCAGCAAATTTTCCTGCATATCGGCAGTTGCCTGTTCTAGTAGCTTCTCTGGATCATCAGCTCCATTTACAGCATCATTGAAACCAGTGCGTACTACCCGGAAAAAACGGTCTAACAATCCCATGGGGTTTATCGTTTGACAGGTATGACAGATATAGACGGTGTTATGTCGCGTAGAACTAACGAGCGATCGTCAGAGCATCGCTGCCCCTAGCATAGCAGGGGGCTATTCGTTCGTTGGACCCACAAGTTCTACGATGGCACCCTGCTCAGTTAAAAATGCCACTTGGTCCTCGGCTTGGGCTTGATTATCAAAGGCTGCTAGCTGAATGCGAGCACCGGTCTTAAAATTACGCACAAAGGCATCGGGCACCAGTGTACGAGCCTTGTTTAAGGAGGCGTCGCCGGTATAGCTGGCAACAACATAGAAATTAGACCCGGTCGTCGCAGCAGGAGCTACGGTTGCTGGGGCGGTTCCAGCACTAGGAGCGACTGGACTAGCTGGAGTTTGCGGAGTGGTAGCTGGTGAGTTAGCTGTTGGATTAGTCGGTGCAACAGCCGGGGCAGTCTGCCCTGCCGGAGCGGACGTTGCGGCTGGATCAGACGTTGTGGCTGGAGCTGGCAGCGACGATTGCGCTGGGTTATTGGGCAGAGAGGTATTAGGTAACGGGCTACTTTCGGTAGCACTGTCAAGTTCTAGGGTGCTGAGACTCTCTAAATCCAGCTCTACAAATTCTCGAGTGGAGAGATCGGGGCCGGGAGGATTATAGTCGTCTGTAGACGTTTCCGGTGTCGCAGCGGCTGGCTCAGATGCTTCAGGAGAGGTGGCATCCTCACTAGTAGGAGGTGCTTCGGTACCCGTTGGCCAGAGCTGAGATCGCAAACGTTGAAGCTGAGCAGGATAGGTGACAGCAAACCCTACCCCAATGCCCGCCAGGAGCACCAGAACAATACCTGCTAGCTTGAGCAAAATATTACTTTTACGGTTGGGAGAGTAAGGCTCGGGGACATCTTCCGGAGCAGTTTGCTCCTCAGCAATACTTTTAAGCAACTCTTCTGATGATTCTAAATATCCATCTGGTGACGTATCGGTGGCATGAATCGGCAAGGCTGCCCCTGCTGCGGTCTCAGGCAGCTCATCCTCAATCTGCGTGGTAGTCTCAGCAAGGTCTAGCAGCGGTTCCGTATCAGCTGAGTCTGTTGGCAGCTCTACAGGTTCTTCAAAGGGCGTATCGAGAGCTGGCGTCTGGTTGAGAAAAGGATTGGGCGGTGCCGGTGGCGGTGACTGGTTGAGGTTGCCAGCCGCCCTAGGCTCAGCTCCACCGGAGGATGAGGCGGGTACAGAGATTAGATCAATAGTTTGACGCTGGGCCGCTCGACGGGGTGGGGGTGGGGGCGGCACTCGACCATGGCGTTGACGTCGATAGCGGATCAGCTCATCTTCAAGATTGACGTTAAGATTTCGCAGAACACTTTCTAGCTGCGGAGCAATCTCGATGTCAGGGCCTGAACCGGGTCTAGGGGGTATGACAGCGGGTGGATTATCTGGAGAAGATGCCATGGGACATAGCTAGAATAAACAGGAGCAAACAGACAGAGGTAAACAGAAGCGGACCACTGATAGACCATACGTTAGCACGTTAGTCGAAGGACGTTCTATGGAACGTCTGGGCAGGCTGGGGTGGTGTTGCTTTAGAGGGAGGTGGTCATGGGATTTTCTGGGTTGCGATCGCTGATGACCGATTTAGAAACTGATCCAGGCTGGCAAGCCCGTCGTCAGTTTCGACAGGTGGGCGAATATTGGCCAAAAGCAGTAGGCTACAGCGTGGCTCGCCAAACAAAACCTGTCAGCATTCAGCGTCATGTCCTTTATGTCACTGTCGTCAATGCCTCTTGGACCCAAACCCTAACTTTGGAGCGTCGCCGCATTCTCCACAAACTCAATCGGCTGCTAGCAATACCGCTGGAAGACATTCGCTTTTCCAGCGCTCAATGGCACAGCCGCCCCATTCGTCGCCAACAACCCGCAACTGATTGGGTCAAAGCTCACCCTAGCTATATTGGCGATGACATTAATGACGCCATCGATATAGAAACATCCTTAAAACAGGAACAAGCCACGACTCCGGAAGATGCCTACGCCCGGTGGACAAAAATCAAGAAAACGCAACAAAAATCCCAGAAAATCTGTCCTGAATGTCAGTGTTTTTGTCCACCAGGGGAACTCTCTAGATGGACAATGTGCGCTCTCTGCATTGCAAAAAGTTGGAAATAAATCGAAAATCAAACTAACACTTAAGTTTTATTTTAATCGCCAAAATCAATTCTTTTCTACGTATAAATAACAGCAAAACCTGTCTAACCTCTTTTTGGGGATCGCCCACCAGAGAATGATCCCAGCCACTCTAAAAAATATTGACTTATTTAAATCAAATATAAAGAAAACATTAATCAAGATCGTTGACCTAAATTAACTTCCGAAGCCTGGTGTATCAAGCTTTTAACATTTTGATAATGCGAAGACTTCGAAAAGAACTCATTCACAATAAGTATGTTCAAGGCTTTGAACTGTTCTCGCAAAGTTGTGTCTCACAAAGTTGTGTCTCGCAAGAAGAAATTTCTTTTATGGATATTAAAAAAACTACGGCTGCTCGATGTGGTGCTTGCCGATTTTATACACCGATTGGTCGTCGTGGGGGAGAATGTTCACAGTTTGGAGTCCCCGTTCAATCCGCCTGGACATCTTGTTCTCTAGCAGAGCCGCCGTTTCAAAAGTTAACTAAAATCAGCAATAATTCAAATATAAAACTAGCGAAGAATGCAGATCGAGAACTAACGAAGTTGGCCCTAGAAAAAGCAGCGATGGTAGAAAGTTTACCGATGCCGGTCGGTCGGTTTCAGGTTAAAGAATCAACACTGACAAAGCAAATGAGTAGCTGATTGGGCTTATCAAGACACCCTTGGTGTCATTTTCCCCAAGGGTGTCTTGATAAGCTCTTTTTTGTTCGCCTTTATTGGCAATCTCTTTTGGCTAACAGGGCGCATCAGTATCTGGTTACGGCGGATATAGAACAAAGGAGATTACTTTAATCACGGCGATTACAGACTTCTGCTAAAACTGCCCCTTGACCGTTCAATACATTCAGGGCTTGTCCCCTGGCGCGCTCTAACGTCGAGGCCACCCCCCAAGCCAGACTGCGATTGTATTCTGCTACGGCACCGCAGCCTCGAAATGACACTCGGATGGCACAGTTGACGTCGCCGCAGCTGCGTAAGGCTTCTCGTTCGGCACTGCTGACGGATAAATAGTTGGTAGCCATCCCCCAGTCGCCGGAGCGAGAAATGGCAATGGCACCATATCGCTGAGCCGCTTGGACTTGGGTTATGAGAATCGTGCCCAATAACAACAAACTAAGAATCGTAGGCTTTAGCATGGAATAGTGGAGAACAATAAGGAACAACTAAACAGCCGACAAAAAATGTCGGCTTGCACAAAGCGCTCATAACGGCCCCATAGTCCTCTTTACGGAGCCGTTGTACATGATCCGCATCTACCTAAGAGAGATCATCCTTTTTATTACTCTCCCCAGACGACATGGACTTTTCGGTACGGGCGAGGAAGTCGGGGACTAGCACTTCGCTAAATCCAGCAATAAATGCGATCGCAAAGTACAAGTACTTTGACTGGGCATCCGCCTCGCTGGGATTAAACCCAGACACCACCACCACTTCCGATTCAATAAGCGCCACTGCCAGCAAACTAAAGGCCGTCCCCACAACCGGTTTGAAGAACCCGATAAAGAAGGGAATAACCGACTGAGAGCGATTGCGGTTTTCAAGTTTTCGCGATCGCAACATCACACTGACAATGCTACCGAGGCCCCCCGCCGCCAGCACTAGCTGAATATACTGCCACTCTTGGGATGAGAACAGTTCTATCTGAGACCCTTGGTTTTCTCCTTCGACAATGACAGTGGCCCCTGACGATTCACCCTCTACCACTATACTATCGGGCGCTTTTGTCGGTTCCGGTTTATCGCTAGGCTGAGTCTGGTTAATACCATGCTGATAGCCAATTTCATATTGGTTTGACAAAAACATCCGTGCTGCTGTGGTGCTGCCAATCAGCAACGTGATTGTAATCGTAAACCAGGTAAGACCTGAAATTAACTGGGCGGCGGGAGATCCCCCAGCACTGAGAACAGCGACCAACGGATTGCGATAGATCCGAATCTCGCGGGCAATCCGTTTACGAATATCCCGCGCCAGCGACACCCGTTCTGCCATGGACATTGCCGGTGACTGGTTGTCTTTAGGCGCTGCAGCTGTCGGCAACAATAAACTAACCGCCAACTGCATCATCGGCATCAGCATGTGGTCATTAGTAAGTTCCAAATGAGGGATCTGCTCTAGCAACTTACCCAGCTCGCGATAGGCAGGTTTGGATAGATGCTCAGACGCCAGCCCCTGCTCAATACGCTCAATCAGTTCTCGCGCATCCTGACGAATAATAAGATCAATATCTTCTAGCAGGCCTGATGGTAGGCCCATTGTATGTGCAGCCATTATTGTGTGTGCATCCTGAGGGTGACAACGATAAAAGAAACTAAGTGCCGCTGCGGATATAACACACCTGATTCTAGAAATAATAAACGTGCAAGCAGGTAGACTTAAACACCTATGAAGATAGAAACTCGAGAGTTAATATCCTCGAAGATGCCCCCAAACCCCAATTATGGGGTTTGTGAGTCCGGTAACTGACCCATGATTTGGATAGCCTACTGGTAAGAGAACGTTTACCTATCCTATTGGTATAAATAATTGGCAGAAAAGCTTAGTGCGTTTAGGGCAATAAACTGTCTGTACCAACGTGGAAGAGTTTAGAAACCTCTCCGAAGAGAGTGATAGAAAGCACCCAGCGGCGACACATAGACCCTAGCTAGCTGTTCATGAAGCCATACTAAAGTAGGACCATTCTTCAAAGCGGCACAGGCTGAAATACCGTAACTTCGTTATTCAGAGGTCAGGGTTATCCTTGTTGGCAGGGACAATTTCTAAACTGATCTCTTGCCAGGAACAATATGATTCAAATCAAGGCAAGTTACGGTGGGGAAGTATCAACAAAAGATGAGATCCACCTTACACAGTTCTGTGATCTGCATCATTATTTTAGCCTCCCAAAAGAGAATTTAGGCCAAGGTCAAGGGAGGAGATTGCCTTTGCAAACCCCATGAATCAGAAGAAGGATTTTATAAGATCCAAAAATTGCTTCTGCAGAGGTTGCCATGGAACGCCTGTACGGCAAAAAGGAGGGCATAATTAAATCCTCATTCCTCGGCATTAAAAAAACTTGATTACAAAAAATTAAGAGGAGCTTACGAAGCCTCTATGTAAGTGAGTGATCTACTAGGCTGATAAAATCCATCAGTCTTAGGAGGTCGCCCATGAGAAGACGAAGTTCTAAGCGGTCTTTCAGACAGTTATCGAACCTTTCGAAACCGTCATTGGGTGACCAAATTGACCAATGCTATGAGCAGGGTCTCTATCAGCAGGCACTGACAAAGTTAAAGCAGGCGCGCAAAAGCAATCAGGCCGGTGATATCCGCTTAAGCGAAGGCGATATTCTACTAGCTTGGGGCATTGATGATGCCGAACAAGGCGCATATCGCAAAGCCGAGAAAACCCTGCGGCAAGCTATGGAGCTGGGGGCCGTCGGGGAGAAAGGAGACGGTTACTGTTACTACTGGTTGGCCAAATGTTTGGTTGAGCAGGATCAGCCCCAGGCGGCCTTAGACCTTGTAGAAACTGCCTTTGAGACTAAGCAATTGCCTAAGCAGCAAGGGAGTTGCTATCTCAAACTACTAGTTCTTAACGAGCAGCTAGATACCCTGGCCACCGTGATCGACTCCAAAAAAAATCGCTTCTATGCTGCGCCACTCCATTGGGCGCGGGGAGTGCTTGAACTACATCAGCACTCCCCCGAAGAGGCCTTGCCCCACTTCAAAAAAATGGGGAATCGTATCACCCCAGGCGATTGGCCTACTGCATGGACGATTTACGCAAAGCAGCAGGCGGGGCAATGGGCAGAGGCCGATCCGTCCTTAGGCCTTAACCAACCATCATTTGACTATTCACCCTTTTCAAGGGGTACGTCAAATCGTGACAAGCATCCGGCTATCATCCGCCTGAAACTGGTGCAGCTGGCTCATACCTTTAAACACGATTTTTCCGAGCATGTTCCCCTTGAAGGGCTGACACCAGTAGAAAAGCAATCCACGCTAGTGTTAGAGATCCTGCGTATGATTGGCAATGACGAAGTCTATGATGCCGCCCATCTATTTCTCAATACCTTAAAAGAGGCGGCAGCCGAGTTTCCGCTACTTCATGAGCTGCACGATCCGCTCATGACATTGGCCGGAGCCGCTGCCATGAGGTTCGGGGAGCCTGAATATGCTGAAGTCTTTTGGTCTCGTTTACTCTCCTCTACTTTAAAGGACCCGCAAATTGCGCTCCATTTGCGCCAGGCGATGTTTGAAAGTGGTGCTGACCAAGCCGCTATCGGTGTTGTCAAAAAGCTAATGCAGTGGGTAGAAGCACAAACCACCTGGACCGAAACGCAGCGACAATCTATTTTGGCCCATCTCCATTGCTGGACCTGCGATCATTTAATCAATCTCAAAAAAATTGGCCGGGCAGAGCAGGTCCTAAAGTCAGCGCTAAAGCTGGCCCCTGATTCCCCATCTGTGATTGGCCGCCAGGGAGTACTAGCCGCACAGCGGAAGCAATATCAACAGGCCATTCCCCTCCTGACCCAGGCACTCAAGGGCGGCTCTGGTTTTGTCAACATCTACGATCAGCTAATTAGCTGTCTGCAAGCAACCGGTGATACCGATACCCTCAAACAGGTGCGTCGTCAGTATGGCAAAGCATTTGGCGATCTGGATACTGAACCTGATATGCCTCGGTGGCAGGAGATTTTTACCTATCGTCTGTTCTTTATGTTGCAAGATGCTACGGGTAATTGCGATCGCAATGATTTTCCCACCCGTGCCATCAAGATCTTTGTAGATGCTGCTACCGATACCCCCAATAAGGATCAGCGAGTCACCTTTGATCAAACTGAGGCTGCCGACAAATGGGAGGTGCTGCTTGCTCCCCTAAACCCTGCGCAGCAGGTGCCTGTGCTCCAGGCCATTTGTTTAGTCATGGCTCTCTATGCCAAACGCAAAAAGGGTTTGGCCGCTTTGCAAAGCCGTTATCAAGCTCAGCTGATTGAGCTGATGAACTCGCAGACTGAGGCCCGGATTGCAAATCTGGTGTATCTGGCCGTGAAAGAAAAGAAATCTGACCGTCTAGTTACCCCCATTGACTTATATCTGCACTCTACAGCCCAGCCAGGCCAGGCTATTGCTCAGTTACAGCTTAAGGTGCGTTGGTTTACCACTACTTCGATCCTGCTGCCATGGTTAGATCAGGCTCTGGCAAAAGAGCCTCAAAATCCGCTGTTGCTATTGGCAAAGGCAACACTTTATCCCTATGACAGGCCTGAGTATCAGGAGCTGTTTGAGCGTGGATTTGACCTGGCCCGCCGTCTCCAGGATACGAATGCGTTGGATGCCTATCGCGATGAGGAATGGCTGCAGGAGCAGGCAATGACTCGTTCGGCCATGTCAGGGATGAGGCTTTCTGGTGGCCCTCCTTCTCTGCAGGACATGATGGAGATGATTACCAAGATGGCCCAGGCTCAGTTTGGAGATGAGGTGCCACCAGAATTACTGGAGCAGATCATTATGGAAACGATGGCGGCTGAAATGGGAGAGGCCATGCCGCCCGGCGGTCCTTTTGGTGGTCCCTTTGGTCAAGGAATTCCTTTACCTCCTATATTTGGCGGGTTTGAGGACGAGTCACCAGGATTTGAGGAGGACTTTTTTAGACCACTATCTGGAACTAAGAAAACTAAAAAATCCAAACGTTCTAGGCGGAAATCATAATTTGCCTAATAGTCTAGACATCTTGAGCTTGAGTCTAGTGTCATTTTCAGCCCCTCTATGCCTTTACTATGAGTACTCCTTTTGAACAGTTGGGCATTGCCCCAGATGCTAGCCCCAAAGAGATTAAGCGGGCTTACCATGCCAAGCTAAAAGAGTTTCCAGCCCATACCCACCCCAAAGAGTTTAAGGAGATTCGAGCTGCCTATGATGCGGTGCGTCAGGGGAGTACGGTAACAGTAGAAGAGTTTTTTAAGCGTAAACCCTTGGAGGCCAGCTTTGACGATAAAACCTTGGCTACGTTGAGGGAGCAGGCTACTGCTAAGGTGCAGATTGACCTGAAAACCCTTGTTCGTCTTACGTTCTAACATTCTTAACTGTACTATCAATGTCCCAGTCTCCTCGCGATCGCATCGCCCAGCGGCGTCAGCTACAAAAGCAGCAATCCCAGATCTTTCTAGAGCTGTTGCCAGTTCTAGATGATCTAGACCGGGCCTGTACCCATTGGCAGCAGGCGCAGCAGCAATGTCAGGAGACAGCAAAAAACGATGTGCCCTGGTGGCGCAAGCTATTGCCCTGGACTGCTGAATCTAAGGCGAGCCAGCCTGACCAGCTCGACGCCGTGGTCAAAAGCGCCTACGACGGCGTTGCTCTTATCCGCCAATCGCTTTTAGACATATTAGAACGCCAGACGGTCACCCCCATCAAAACCCTGGGCCATCCCTTTGACCCCAGACAGATGAATGCCATGGGCCGCGAAGCAAGTCCAGAAGCTGCCCCCAATACGGTAGTCAAGGAAATCCTGAAGGGATATTCTTGGCAAGATCGGGTACTGAGAGAAGCCCAGGTAATCGTTGCAGACGCGTCTGACTCAGTAGCTGTCACGGAGGCTGACTAACCAGTTTGGTCGCGGTGCCGCCGAGGTGGTACAAAGCAAAATCCCATCGTCGCATTTCTGTTTTCATTCTTGCTCTATTGATATCGTTATTTCTTCTAAGCCATGGCCATTATCGGTATTGATCTCGGCACTACTAATTCTGTTGTAGCCACCCTAGATGGGGGTCAACCCTGGGTGATTCCGGACGAGGAAGATGAACTGCTGCTACCTTCCTGCGTGGGTCTCGATAACGACGGTAAACTGTTGGTGGGGGCCTATGCCCTACGGCAGTACGCCTCTGCCCCGGAGCGCACCGTTAAGTCTATCAAGCGCCAAATGGGAACAGATTTTGAAGCTACCCTGGGGAATCAAACCCATTCGCCCCAGGCCATTTCAGCCATAATTCTGCGCACACTGAAGCAGCAGGCGGAAACAGTACTCGAAGAACCCGTGACCCAGGCGGTGATTACGGTGCCCGCCTACTTTACCGATGCCCAGCGACAGGCCACCAAAGAAGCCGGAGAGATTGCTGGTCTGGAGGTGCTACAAATTTTAAATGAGCCTACCGCTGCCGCCCTTGTTTTCGATAATCGCAGCGAAGATGGAGAAACCGTATTGGTATATGACCTGGGGGGTGGCACCTTTGACGTATCCATTGTGGACATTACCGGTGATGTGACAGAAGTTTTAGCCAGCCATGGCAATAATCGTCTGGGTGGAGATGACTTTGACCGTCAGCTACAGCGGTATCTCACTGATAAGTTCCAACAGCTCAATAGTGAGAGTTTACCCAACGATCCGGCGATTGAAGCTCGACTAATGCGGGCCGCTGAAGCAGCCAAGATTGAGCTAAGCGAACATGGGTTTGTCACCGTGCGAGAACCGTTTCTGGTGAGTCAGGGAAGTACAGCGTTGCATCTGGAAACAGAAGTCGCCCGAGAAGACTTTGAGCACTTAATTACGCCTATGCTCAAAGAGACTTTGGAGGCCATCGATCGCGCTTTGAGCGACGCCTCTATGACCGGAGATAACCTCAATCGCATTGTGCTAGTGGGGGGCTCTACGCGAATTCCCCTGGTGCAAAAAATGGTGCAAAACCATTTGCCAGGGGTACCCCTGAGCAGCTTTGAGCCGGACCTGTGTGTGGCTATGGGAGCTGCTGTACAGGCAGGTGTTTTGTCTGGAGCAGAGATTGAGTCGATTTTAGTGGATGTGGTGCCCCACTCCCTGGGCATTGCCGCCATGATGGATGTGGGTATGGGTATGCCCATGCCGGGGATATTTAGTACGATTATTCCGCGAAATACAGTGATTCCCACATCGCGGTCTGAGATTTATTCCACCGCTAGCGACGGCCAAGAGAAAGTCGAAGTAGAGGTATTTCAGGGAGAGAATGCTATTGCCAAAGAAAACGTTCCCCTGGGTTCTTTTATGGTGGAGGGTTTACCTGCTAAACCTGCCGGTGCAATTCAAGTAGAAGTCACCTTTGACTTTGACATTAACGGCATTCTTACGGTTACGGCCACTGAAAAGGGAGCTGGTCAGCAGGGTTCTCTGGTGGTTAATGATGCGGACACCGGACGGTTATCTAGCAGTGAACTGGTTCAGGCACAAGAAACCTTGGACGAAATGTTTGACCTGAGCACAAGCCCTTTGATGTCCGCTTTAGCTAGTGCAGAGGAGGAAGAGTAGCAATTGTCTTAGCTGTCAAGAAAGTTGAGCTGGCCACCTGGCTTACCAACCTCAGCCACACTCCTGGCCTCAGCACTGGCACCATCGATGCTCTAGATTCCTACGCAGCATTTACCCGAGAAGACCATTCAGATTCGTTAAATCAGCCCCTCTATAGCGACCCCTTTTTCTGGGCAGGCTTTACACTAACAGGTAAGGGCTAGAAAACATGACGTATTTGAGCAAACCATGACCGTCTCAAACAAGCCACTCGTAACTATAAATCTCAACACCGTACAAAGGGCATTATGGTCACATTACCTGCGGATACTACATGGGAGCAACTGCTGGGGGATATTGTGAACCCCTAACGCAGTTAACATCGCAAAGCGCTACTTACAGATGGAGCAGACCTTACTCTACGCATGGTTTGGAGCCATGCTATTTCTACAAGTAACGGTGCCTCTCGCAAGAAATTATCGTGGCTTACGTTCACCAGAATTTTCAGAATATGTTGCTCCAGGATTTGCACTAGGAGGTGTCATTGCCCTCTTTCGTATTTTTCTAAGGCTCATTTCCCAGTCCGATCTGCGAGATGCTTTAGAACTAGATGGTCAGTCGGAGAACCAAGACACCATGTTTTAAGAATTCACTCAGGACTCTAACGGATCCACAGTTCCGTCTGCGCATTCAAATGCTTTACCCAATTACAAATACGGCCATGTGCGCCATCTCATCTTTGGTAGCCCTAACGTCTCCGGCTAGCTATTCAGTTACTCCATAAACTCAACTACGCCGAACCTAACGATTGGAGCAAGCCACTACCTACCGGACAACCCAACAAAGTGATGGCAATTTTAATGAAGCGCATACGACTCAATTAACAAAGCTACTATAGACCGACAGGGTGAGTGTTGTGATCATCCTGCTGGCTGGTTTCTCTCACCACTGTCTGCAATCAAATTTTAGCTTTTACCGCATATCCTACATGGCTAGGCGTTCGCGCTCCAATAGAGCACCGTAACTGCCCATTGCCCGTCTTTAGCTGGGGCTTCATTGGAGGGCAGTGCCCTCACTGCAAGATTGTTTTAGAAGCAATGCGTGTTTTCTTCTTAGCCTGCTCCGATAGATCCTGCCCCGTTTGTAGCTGGGTAACGTTTTCCTGCAAAACGGTAGCAGCATTTTGATCACCCATTTGAATAGCAGTTTGGGTAGCAGACTGCAGCATGGTAATCGCGCCAGTGCGATCGCCGGATTGAAGCTTAGTTTCAGCGATTTGAGTTTGACGATATTTAGCTAAGGCCAGAGTATATTGCTGCACCTCGGGATCTGGCTGGGGCTGATAGGCTGTCTGAGCGGTGACATCAATGACAACATTGTCAGTAGAAAGGGAACTGCCAAGAGTCGGGTCATCATACTGCACCTGGGCGTAAGCAATGGGGTGAACACCTGATGGCAGTTGAGCCACATATAAATTCGCCAAAATAACGCGAGGGGTGGTGGTCATCAGGTCTCCCAAACGCACAATGGCCTGTTCGCCTTCCCGTCGGACATCGAGTTCAATCGTTTCAGGCAGAACCTGGGCAATGGGTTTGAGTTCGGCAAGACGGACGGACGGCTGTAGCGTCAGAACGAGATAAGCATTAGTTAAACTAACGGCCTGGACTCGGCTAAACAGTCGGCTGAATTCTTGAATCGCCGTATCGGGGTTTTGAATATAGGTAAGACTGCCGTTCCCAGCGTCGGCCAGCTGCTCTAGGACATCCTGGTTCCAATGATCGCCAAAACCCAGGGTACTAACGGTAAAGCTATAGTTCACAGCTAGTTTGGCTAGCTGCAGACAGAGCTGATTGTCGCCATGTTCATTTTCACCATCGGTCAGCAGAAAAATTTGGGATACGGTCCCTGTTTTGCCCTTGGCCACTTCTGAGATACCTAGCTTTAGCCCTGCATCAATAGCTGTGCCGCCACCGGCTCGAATGCCATCAATCGCTTGTTTGATCGCTGTCGAATCGGTGGCTTGCTGATTGGGGACGACCAGCTGAGCCTGATGGTCAAAGGAAATAATGGAAATCCGGTCCTGGGGGGACAGACTATCGATAATTTTTTTGGCGGCGGTACGAACAGTTTTGATGGGCGCTCCTGCCATGGAACCGCTTTGGTCCAGAATCAAACATAGGTTGAGCGGGGGGCGCTCAATACTAGCAGCTTGTACAGCAATGGCCAAGTGTCGTTGACTAATGGTTTGATGGGTGTCTAGGTTGCGATCGCTAATGGACCACTGCACGTTAGCTTTCATAGATTTAAGTTTCCTGCTAATGGCGCTGCTGATCTAGTTCTACAGAGTAGTTGTCTTAAAAACACTGCCCCAATTTGCTTAAAAACGCCCACTATAATCGGCAAATTTGCTGCATATATCTGACGTAATCTGTCCATAGACCAACAGCTCAGACCAGCACATTCCTCAGCAGCCAGATAGGGAATGCAGATAAGAGCTACAAAAGGGAATATCCAATTCCTTAAAGCAATGGCAATTATTATGCCTGGTAGGTTTTTCTAACCTACTTTTTTCCCAGACACCATGGGCGGATATCCCCCAAAATCATGGCCTGCGAGCTGGTTCAGAGCAAGCTACACTATGTAGACGTCAATACCCTGAACATCTCAGGCTACTGGCCAAAAACGTTTGCAAGGTGAACAGCTGACACCACAGAGGGCTAACTGGGTCTATGAGTTCTAATATCAAAGCCGTACAGGCTCCTTACTATGGCGGGGATGCCGCTTTTCGCACCCCACCTCCCGATTTACAATCGCTCCTCCTCAAAGAGCGGATTGTTTACTTGGGAACGCCTCTGGTATCGTCCGACGACTATAAGCGTCAAATGGGCATGGATGTGACCCGGCTGATCATTGCCCAGCTGCTCTACTTAGAGTTTGACGATCCTGACAAGCCGATTTACTTCTACATCAACTCCACTGGCACATCCTGGTATACCGGCGATGCCCTCGGATTTGAGACAGAGGCCTTCGCCATCTGTGACACCATGCGTTACATTCGCCCCCCCGTGCACACCATCTGCATTGGTCAGGCCATGGGAACAGCGTCCATGATTTTGGCCTCGGGCACTAAAGGTTTCCGCGCCAGTTTGCCCAACGCCACGATTGTACTTAACCAGCCCCGTACCGGAGCCCAAGGTCAGGCCACCGATATTCAAATCCGAGCCAAGGAAGTCCTGGCCAATCGTGAAGCTACCCTGGATATCTTGTCCCACTGCACTGGGCAAACCCCAGAAAAGCTGCAGAAAGACACTGACCGGATGTTCTATCTCAATCCTGAGGAAGCCAAGGAATACGGTCTGATTGACCGGGTCCTAGAGAGCACCAAGGACCTACCTAAGCAAATCCCGGCAGGTATTGGTTAATTATGGCTGTAGAACGTCCTATGCGCGTGCCCTACAATTTACCCGGCAGCCGTCAGTGGGCCTGGGTAAATATCTACACACGCATGAGCCAAGAACGGATCTTGTTCTTAAACCAGCCTTTGACGGATGGTGTTGCTAATTCACTGATCTCAGCCCTGCTTTACCTGGATTCTGAGGATGCGGGCAAACCCATCTATATGTATGTCAATTCCCTGGGCGATCCGGTTATGGCAGGAATGGCCGACGGTTCAGCTGGCATGATGTCCATAACAGCGGGTTTGGCGGTCTATGACACCATGCGTCACATCAAGTCAGAGGTGATTACTATCTGCATGGGACAGGCCATTGGCATGGCTGCCGTATTGCTATCCTGCGGAGCCAAAGGTAAACGCTCTAGTCTGCCAAATTCGTCCATTGCCCTGATGCATCCCTACAGTGGTACGCGAGGACAAGCCACTGACATTGAACTCAATGCTGACGAAGTTCTAGGCAAAACCTCTTTGATTACCAAGCTACTGAGTGAAAATACCGGTAAGTCAGAAGACGCTATCCATAAATCTATGGAGCGGATGTTTTATCTGACGCCCCAGGAAGCCATTGAGTATGGCCTGATCGACCGGGTGATTGAGAAACCGGCGTAATGGTTGAGAGCACCTTAACGAATCTTAGATGTTGGGTTTCACATGTTCAACCCAACCTACGCGTGTCCATAAATTATTTGTAAACTCCTTACCCTAAGAAATCCATGCCTATTGGTATCCCCAGCGTTCCCTATCGTCTGCCCGGCAGCACCTACGAACAGTGGATCAGCATCTATGAACGGTTGTTTCGAGAGCGCATTATCTTTCTGACTGAAGAAGTCACTGATGGCATCGCCAATGCCATTGTGGCCTACATGCTTTATCTCGATTCTGACGATCCGACGAAACCAATTTTTCTATACATCAACTCCCCCGGTGGTTCGGTCACAGCAGGTATGGCCATCTACGATACGATGCGCTACATCAAATCTGAGGTGGTCACCATCTGCGTTGGTTTGGCAGCGTCCATGGGGTCATTTCTACTGTGTGCAGGCACCCCTGGTAAACGCTTGGCATTACCTCACTCACGGATTATGATCCACCAGCCTCTAGGCGGTGTTGGCCGCCGTCAGGCTACGGATATTGAGATTGAGGCCAACCACATTGTGCAGATTAAGCATCGCTTAAATGGCTTGATGTCGGAGCACACAGGGCAAACCCTGGAGCAAATCGAAAAAGATACGGACCGCGATAATTTTATGTCGGCGGAAGAGGCCAAGACCTATGGCCTGATTGATCGGGTGATTGAGGAACGGATTTAACTAACGAGAACCTTTAATCAGCGTATTAGCTACTCAGATTCTGCGTTTTAATGGCAGAATCTGGGACAGTTTTTGTGGGTGCCATGGGGTTAGCTGACGATTACCGAACATTGGGGTTACGGACAGGGGCGTCTTTTGACGATGTTAAGGCAGCCTACCGGAAGCTGGCGCGTAAATATCACCCAGATGTGAACCCAAACGATCAACAGGCGCAGGATCGTTTTATTAAGGTAACTAAAGCCTATGAGGCGCTGCTGACTGTCTTTCAGCCTGAGGAACCGGAAGAGCTGGAGAAGGATGCCCCCGGCGATGAGCCTGCGGAGGAAGCCCCCAGTCCGGTCCAGACAAATCCGGGACTATCGGCCCATGAGCAAAAGTTAAAACAGGCGTCCTATGAGCAGCTACAAATGTTGCTCAAGCAGCAGAAATATCCCCGTGCGATCGCACTGGTCGAAGGATTAGCTCAGCGCATTATCCAAGATCCAGAAGTGCGCCAGTGGCAGGCGATTACCTACCAGCGCTGGGGCCGTGAGCTAATCAATCAGGGACAGTTAAGCAAAGCTCGCATTTATCTAGATAAAGCTCTCAAAACTGACCCGCTCAATAAATCCCTGTGGGTTGAGATCAACCGCGACTTTCAGACGATTAAACAACGAGCTAGACAGCAAAGCTAAAATGGTGCTCAGGAAACAGCACTTCTCACCGTTTTGGTTGTGCGACAAATTCTAAAAGCGCTGTAGCAGAAATTTTAACGTGGGCACTACTTCCTTATCATTCGTACCGAAAGATTTTGACGTTCCATCTGTGTTTGAAACTGATGAGTACCGTTTGCGTATGCTGACGGTCAATGATTTGGTGAAAGATTTTGATGCTGTTGTTACTAGTGCAGACCATCTCAAAGGTATTTTCCCGCCGCCTAGTACCTGGCCTGATGGACTAACGTTAGAACAAGATTTAATCGATCTGGGCTGGCACCAAAAAGAGTTTCAGCGGCGGACATCATTTGCTTACACCATGATGAGTCTGGATGAATCTCGTTGTTTGGGTTGCGTGTATTTTTATCCATCGGATCGTCAGGGCTATGATGCTTATGCATTGCTTTGGGCACGACAAAGTGAGCTGGCCAGTGGTTTAGAAGAGCGCCTATTTGTCGGTGTCAAAAAGTGGCTAGCCGATGCTTGGCCCTTCGAGTCGGTGGGATTTCCAGGACGCGATATGAGCTGGGATGCATGGTTTGCATTACCAGGGCGGTAAAACCAGAAACAATCAAATCGTGGCGGGGGTGCAAGGGACGCCCCCCCCGGGTTTTTTGGAAAATTTTTTAACATGGTGGTTTTTGAT
>JBCCHX010000100.1:0-19500 GCA_039028535.1 Cyanobacteria bacterium P01_B01_bin.77 | reverse complement strand
CATCACTTCAATTATTAGTCGTTGTTTTAGTATGCTTTGACAAAAATGCACACTTATCCTCTCTAGGTAGTTAATAGGATAATGCCCTAATTTGCTAAGGATAAGCATTACTTACAATGCGTATATGAGTATAAAAACCTATAAAGAATAACAATACTTATATAAAAATATGGTAAATTTTAGTTGCGTAATTTAAGTAGCATATTTATTCGTGTCTGCCAGTTTGAGCGTGGTTGCTCATTAAGATGCGATCTTTAGATGTAAGGAGTGAGCTCTCTTTGAGGTAAGCTTCTATACCCTCATACCAGTCTTGTGTTGCATGCCTCAATGTTTTTTGAGGTGAGGTTTGAGAATGACTTATGAGGGTTTCTGCGAATGCCTCTTTTTATAACCTTTACGTATTGGGGTAATGGAGAAACAACAGCTAGGGCCTACAACAGTAAATGAAGTGATTGTTATTGAGTTCTCGGATGGTTCAACATTAGAGATGCCAGAGGGAGTCACTGTCATTATGCTCAAGTGGCTACAATGTCTAACCTCTAATGGGTTTAGTGATGTAACCATCACCAGTAAAAAGCAAAAACATGAACTGCTTGTACAACTCAATGCGGGAAGTTTGATTCGAGCTAGGATTCCTTTGCATCAGGCTGAGGATATCCGCAGTCGTTTAGCAGGCAAGACGTCCTAAATAATTCTGGATTGTAAATAGGAGGTGTTCAGGTCAGGCTAACGTTCAAACATGAATAGGGTTTTGATTGCAACGAATGCGACAGGCCAGGCTCTAAGAAACTTGAGCTTGGCCTGTCCTTTAAATTTAAGGCTCTTTAAACATTGGTCAGAGGTGGTCTCGATGGTCTTTAAAGATATTCACCAATCATTTGCAGAGGGTATAGTTGTCGAAGTTGTGCATGAGCATAGAGAGTGGCGCATTCAGGTTTATGGTGTTTTTTGGTTTGCTAGATCCGCCACAAACTTGAGTTTTAAGCCTGGGGATACTGTGCGCGTTGTCGGTCGAAAAGGAATCAAGCTAATAATTGACATGTGAGAGCTTGCAGACTGGATCGTTTAAGTCGAGAGATCTTACGTCATGTACAACAGCCGCACAACAACTCTGAGCAGTGCGTCAGCCTCTGTCTTGAGATGCTTTGTCCTGAGATACTCTTTAGTTATGGTTACGATTGTTGACGATCGGACTTTTCTGATTATCCGTATCATGGTCAACATCATAGTCAGCCTGAAGATCATCCCTGCGATCATCATTTAGGCGTGTTTTCAGCCGACTAAAGTGAGTATTGTTATTAATGGGCATATGGGGGGCAGGCAGCTCGTCATTGGGCCAATGGTCGATATCACCACAGGCACAGAGCTGAGCTACAGGCATCACCGTTTGCATAGCGACAGGAATACTGCAGCGGGCACAGTCAGCAATTTCCCACTGCGGAGAGAGTAGCTGTTCGACAGTTTCTTGAGTGCCGTCTAAATAGCAGTCACGCCCACCGATGGCCATGATAGTTTGCCAGCAGTCTTTAAATGCGCGACTAAACTGATTACCTTCCAAAACAGGGATTGGTCGCTGAGTCAGACGTCCATTCTTAATATGGATGGATTTACCTAACTGAAACCAATAGGCTAAATAATGCTGAACTTCTTGTTGAGACGCCATGGACCACCTTGCACTGTGAAATAGGGTTGCTACAGCACGTCGACTGCCACAGCTTCATCCTAACGCTTCGATTTTATTAAGGGCTGAGACGTTAACCTATTGTCAAGGTATGTGACGTCTCCACATGTTTTAGATATTTCTTTAGGTTTGGGGGGGCAGAGGTGTCCCTAAATGCTTTAGATCGAGGGCATAACCGCCGGTAATTAGATATACCTGGGTTGCGATCGCACCAATCCGTCGCACCAAATACCCTAGACGATCGCGAAATGTACGCCCTAGCGGATAGGCCGGCACTACCCCCCAGCCGGTTTCTTCAGCCACCAAAATTACATCACATGGTGAACATTCTAAGGCAGCCATCAACTCATTAAGACATGCCTGCCACAAGGTATCATCCTGCTCCAGCTGGTTTGCTAACCAGGTTCCCAGGGAATCAACTAATAGACAGCTATTAATATCTGCTGATTGAATCGCGAGCGCCAGGTTGACAGGCACCTCTTTCGTTTGCCAGCTCGCAGGCCGACGCTGTCGATGCTGAGCAATACGCTGCTGCCACTCGATATCCTGAGATGGCACTGCCGATGTGGCAATGTAGACAACATTTTTTTGAGTTTGGTGAGCCCAGTGTTCAGCCCATTCGCTTTTACCAGAACGGGCAGGACCTGTGACCAAAATCAGCTGCGACATTAAATCCAATCATGGTTGTACTGCGGGCTATCAGTGCTGGCATGTCCTTTGTATAGCCAAGAAATAAAAGAAATAAACATTCCAACGGCAGGACCTGCCCCGAAAATAATTAATTCAACGCCGCTCATTGCCTGGCCCCATTTGTGCTAACTGTGCCAATTATTTCATTGGTACACTGACAACAACATCGGCAGATGCACTCAAAACAAGTCAATGCAGGAGGATAGAACTACGTAAATTGCCTGATTAGTCGGAGGCAGGAGCATGATGACGATGGTCTAGCCACCACAGTACCGTAATCCAAAGAACAACAATCATGAGGGCCGCAATTGTAAACTGTGCCACCCAGCTAACCAGTGTAGCTAAAGGCATTAACCGGCCAACAAAAAATGCCAGGGTGACCATAGCTGTGCCCCATAGGCTAGCTCCTAATAAATTGCACAGTAAGAATTTCCAATAGGGCATCTGAGCGATACCGGCCAGCGGACCGGCAAAAATGCGTAGCAGGGCTACAAATCGCCCAAAAATGACCGCTTTGTCTGCGTTTTCGCTGAACTGATGACGGATATTGCTTAGTTTAGTTTCTTCGATACGGAAAAGGGCCCCTAGTCGTAACAGCAAGGGCCAGCCACCATAAAATCCAATCCAGTAGCCCACGCTATCGCCAATGACTGCACCTGCGATCGCACATAGTAAGACCCAACGATAGAGAAGTTCTTCGCTACCGGCTAAAAAACCACCCACTAGCGTTACGGTTTCGCCTGGTATAGGGAGTCCCATATTCTCGAGCATAATGCCAAAAAAAATGGCCCAGTAACCATAATCTTGAGCCAATGCTTGAATCGTTTCGAGGGAGAAAAAATCGAACGTCAGCGGGACAGTATGCATAGAGGCGGGTTTAACTTTCTTTTATTTTATTCATTTTTTCTTACATTCGGCAGCCCCGGCACCATGAAATCAAGGGTTTTTATCTGAAACGTTTTAAGTACTTCTACTTCTATACGAAAAATTGAAGGGCAATCAGGGACACAAACGATATGGCATCACCCACAAAAAAACCTCTCCCGTAAGAGAGGTGAATCACTAGGCTCAAGCAGCAGCAGAGCCAACGGAACCTTAAGCCTCTGAAAAGCTAGCCATTGTCGTATTACCCAACATTGATTGAGGGAAGGTTGGTAAATCGAGGCAGTGCTGAGTGCGGCGAGTTCTCACTGCCAAACGATAGCTAACATTTTGCAATTCAGCATTGAGCTGGCGGTTTTCCTGTTGAATGTGAGCGACACGATTTTTCACCATCAGCATTCGCTCAGAAAACTTTTGCTTGTAGATTTTAGGAAGTTCTTGCACAACCTGTTCCAACATCCGGGTACGATCAGTCAGCTCTTCAACCGTCTGACGCATCTGATGGATTTCTTCATCGCGACTTTCTATCTGTTCCTGATAGAATGCCACCTGTTTCTCCACACCTTGTAGCTGTTCTCGCAGAGCTCTGACCTCAGCCTGATGACGCTCAGAAACGTCTGTTGACGGCAAAAAGTCTTGATTTCCTTTTACCAGGCGAAAGAGCTCTTGAGATAGCTGTTGCACTAGCTGATCTCTCATATGCAATTCTTCTTGCAGACGAGTTACTTCTACCTGAGCATCAGACGTTTTTAACTTGGTCAATTGGGCCACGAGATCACTCCTACAGTACTAATTCAATGACTTCTAAAGCTGTATTGATTGTGGGATTTTTTAAAAGCTAATACCTAAGTGCCCACAAATTTAGCACCAATTCTGTAAAATGCAAGGTTTTTATTCTATAGGTTAGTAATTGAACTAAAAAAGACGTCGTAACCACCCTCAGATAGTCACGACGCCCTTCGTTATATTTTCAAGTAACCCAAATATGGAAAAACTTAAGCTAGCAGCTTACCCATTAAGCCCCAAGCGGTGCTTGGGAAGGCGCGTCAGATTCAGATTCTTCCTGGGGTTCGTCTACCACTAGAGTCAAGTAGCGGATAATGTCTTCACTCAGACGCATATCTCGCTCCATGGGGGCAATGGTTGACCCCGGCGCATGATAATTCATCTGAATATAAATCCCCTCACGATAGCGATTGATTTCGTAGGATAGACGACGCTTACCACGGTGCTGAGTTTCTAGCACTTCGCCACCATTCTCAGTGATCATGCCCTGGTATTTACCAATAGTGCTATCAACGGCCTCATCGCTGATATCGGGCCGTAGAATGTACATGGTTTCGTAAAAATGCATGCTGCTCCTTATGGACTTGGGCCTGACAAGATTAACTTGTCAAACAAGGATCCATAATCATACCAGAATAATTGACAGGTATGACGTCGGGCCAACGCAAACAAGCAAACACTAACGAATCTGCATGTGTACAGCCTCTGAAATGGTAGGAATCTCTGGATATTCACCCATGATGCACCGAAATATAGAATAGCCAACGGCAGCTATCCCACCAAACAACAGCACGTTGTAGAAGGTATCGGTAATTAGCTCCAGCCCAGGTAAGCTCACTACGCTCAATAGCAGGCTGCCGATCGAAATAATAAAACCTATCAGGATTGCCTGGAGTGCATTGAATCGAATGAAGTGGCTAATATTCGGATTGCGCACTACCAAAAAGAAAATGGCAAAGAAAACAGCTATAGACCCCAATCCAAAGGGTAGAAGCCTATAAACAAACATCACCGGTGTAATTAGTAGTAACAGCACTTCGCCTATGGGGGCAAATACTGGAAAATTATCAATCAGCTTGAAAAGCGCACCCCCGACAATAACAGCGTCAAACAGGGGCAACAGATAGGGCAAGCTTCCAAGGATCTTGTCAGAGGTTTCAGGGGTGCTGCGCCAGGTCATAGGATTATTTGCAAAGGAATATGTCAAATCAAAAGCCCAACAACGATGGCCTAAGCCATATAGGCTGCCAACGTGCTCCAAGCTTTTTTCAGCATAGCGCAGCTTTTATCAGCTGATTTATGGTTTTCTATGAAAAAAACCAGGGCTACAGCAAAGGCAGTCCAATCATTGACTAATATTCACACGGTTGAAATGATTTGATATTTGCCAAGCGAAATCCCATCTGACACTGATACTGGGGCAGTGTTGCAGAGGATTCTAAGAGCTGAGCACAACCTAACTTACCATCCCGTAAACGGGGTTGTCCCCTATGATTGGCCATCAGGCAACCACAGCAGACCGAGTCCGACGGGATCACCTGATCGTCTAAAAGTACCACCAACATAATCAGCAAACCCTCCTCAAACGGGTGCTATGACTATCTTAGGCGAGGTCCATATGCATTGGGTACAACGTTTACTGAGTTTAACTGGGGAACTAGCTTGGATGCTATGAGGCAGGGGTGTGAATCCGACGACGACGAGCCCGACGACTACGCTGACGGCGAGGTTCTTCTGCTGCCATATAAGGTTGCTCTTGGTCATCTTCCCCACGCATCCAAGCAGGGCGAGTCTGGTCATAGGCCATTTGCAACGCTGCGGCAGCAACCGTATGTGGGTCGTAGTTTTCGGTTAGCTGGGACACAATAGGTAAGAAAGAGGCCAGACGTTCGCTAGTAACGGCTTCCTTGACCTGAGTTTGGAGCTTTTCCAAGGAACGAGCGGCAATAGCAGCCCGGGTCGGCACCTTACAGAAAGTCAGCTCCTGCTTCAGGTGACGCTCAATTTGACGGACCTGATATTTTTCCAAGGGATGAACAATAGAGACGGCTCGTCCCTCTTGACCTGCACGGCCAGTGCGACCAATTCGATGAACATAGCTGTCTAAGTTGTCGGGCAGCTCATAGTTAATGACATGGGTGAGGTTATCCACATGAATACCCCGTGCAGCAATATCGGTGGCAACTACCCAGCGTACTTGCCCCTGCTTAAAGCGTAGCAGTAGCCTTTCCCGCTGGGCCTGGTTGAGATCGCCATGGTATTCATCCACACTGTGACCGGCAAACTGTAGCTGGCGAGTGAGTTCAGCAGCTGTCCGGCGGGTGCGCACAAAGATCAGAGCCGATTCTGGATCTTCCATTTCCAAAATTGGCATAAGGGCGCGGGGCTTGCTCCAGCCAGGGGGAACCACATAGGCAAGCTGCGTGATGCGCTTAGGGGCTGTGTTCTGCGCCTTGACCTTAACGGTAACTGGAGACTGTAGAAACTTAGCAGCCAGCTCTCTCACTGCTGGTTCCATGGTGGCGGAGAAGAAGGCCGTTTGTCGGTCTGCTGGGGCATGGTTAAGGATATTTTCCACATCTTGAATAAAGCCCATGTTCAGCATTTCATCGGCTTCATCCAGAACTAACCAGCTGAGCTGCTCAAACTTAAGTGCACCGCGATTGAGCAAATCTAAAACCCGCCCTGGTGTACCTACTACCATATGCACGCCACGGCGTAGCTGACTCAGCTGACGTTCGATGGACTGACCACCGTAAACGGCCAATACATGCATCTGGGAATGGCATTTCAATCCCTGAACCGCTTGGCATACCTGCATAGCAAGCTCACGGGTGGGGGTGAGTACCAGGGCCTGTACAGCTCGCTTATTGACATTTATCTGCTCCAAGATTGGCAGAGAAAAGGCAGCCGTTTTGCCTGTCCCAGTCTGGGCTAGACCCACCACATCGTGGCCAGCAAGCATATGGGGAATGGCTTGAGCCTGGATGGGAGTAGGCTCTTTAAAGCCAAGTTCATCGAGGTGTTGGGCTTGGGGATCAGACAACCCGAGATCGGCAAAAGACAAGGTCATTTAGACTCCTTTTTTAAGGTCACTTAGAGTAGATGGGGGATTATAAAACAACGCTTACAGGCGCTTTGGCTTCAGGGTATTGGGCCGCCAAGACGGCACCAAACAGATCGTAGGTATCAGCTCCATTAATCTGAACAGGAACTATCTGAGCCAGCGGTGGCGAACCTTTGACATAGACAAGACCATCCACATCTGGGGCAAAACGGGCAGAGCGGCCAATGCATTCACCTTGGCCTGGATTCTCTTGCTCGATCAGCACATCTACGACTTGCCCTATTTGAGCCTGGTTTCGTCTAAAGGAAATTTCCTGCTGGGTCAGCATTAGCTCTTCTCGACGTTGGTGCATGACGGCTGGATCAACCTGGTCAGGTAAGGTGGCAGCGGGGGTACCATCCTCAGCAGAAAAAGTAAATACACCGACATGGTCAAACTCATGACGCTGAACAAATGCTTTGAGATGTTCAAAGTGGGCGTCGGTTTCGCCAGGGAAGCCAACGATAAATGTGGTGCGCAGTACCGCATTGGGTAAGCTGGCCTTAAGTCGTTGGATGATGTCATCGTTGACACGCCCCTGCCAGGGACGATTCATAGCCCGTAGGATATCGGGATGTGAATGCTGGAGAGGCAGATCTAAGTAGGGCAGAATGTTGGGCGTAGTGCAAATAGCTTCTAGGACAGCCGGGGTAAGACCTGTAGGATAGGCATAATGCATGCGAATCCAGGGCACATCGACATCGCCTAAGGCTCGTAAAAGCTCTGCTAATTTAGGTTTGCCATAGAAGTCAACGCCGTAGTTGGTGGTAATTTGGGAAATTAGCACTAATTCTTGTACCCCTTCGGCAGCAAGCTGATGTGCTTCAGCGACAATGGATTCGATGGGGCGTGAACGCTGGTTACCCCGCAGATGAGGGATAATGCAAAATGCACAGCGATAGTTACAGCCTTCGGCTACACGGACGTAGGCGACGCCCTCGCTGGTGGTGCGGTAACGAGGCACCGTTTCGTCAGCGATATATGTGGGTTCAGCCGAAACGGCCTTGACTCGCTCACCCGCTTCGGCCCGCTCAATAACGTTAACGATGCGATGGTAATCTCCGGTGCCAATCAAGGCGACGGCTTCTGGGATCTCATCTAGTAATTCTGATTGAAAGTGCTGGGCCAAGCAGCCTGTTATGACAACTTTCTTTCTAGCCTCGGCCAGCTCCACCAATGTGCGAACTGATTCCTGACGGGCTTCTTCAATAAAGCTACAGGTATTGACAATAACGTAATCGGCAAGATCTTCGTTAGCATCAACCTGATATCCAGCCTGTACCAGGAGACCTAACATGTGCTCTGTATCTACTCTATTTTTCTCACAACCTAGGTGAGAAATAGCAATAGTTGGCTTATGAACCATAAATTAAATTCTTACTTAGGAAAAACGGAATGCTGGTCTCCAGAGCAGGCGTTGCGATCGCATGGATGACTCAGCACCCTACCCTACCATCTTCAAATTACCAAGGCCACATTGGATGGCCCCATGGAGGCGATAATTAATATCCGGCGGATAGCGATTGTTTTTGCCTGGTTGAGGAAATTATAACATAACTATACAATTCTGCGATCTTTACTCTAATTAAGGGCTAGGTATCTCTAGGGGATAACGTTTGCTATGGTCGCCTATGCGCGAGCAATTGATTTGGCGATTTATTCTATAAATCAGCAAATCAGCGATGGCAAACAATCGTCCTTTGAGGTCTTGTGGAGTTAAGCGTACTTTTTAAAACATCAACTCCTGTGATTGGAGTTGTTCATTTGCTTCCCTTACCGGCATCGGCTCGCTGGCAGGGATCGTTGAGAGCCGTGGTAGACCGGGCCGTTCAGGAGGCTGTGGCTCTGGCCTCCGGTGGCGTCAACGGTATTATTGTAGAAAATTTCTTTGATGCGCCCTTTACAAAGGGGGCTGTTGACCCAGCTGTGGTCAGTGCCATGACCGTCGTGATTACGCGCCTACGGCAGTTGGTGACGGTCCCCATTGGGGTTAATGTATTGCGCAATGATGCCCACAGTGGGTTGGCAATTGCGGCCTGCACTGGAGCGGAATTTATTCGAGTGAATGTGCTAACGGGCGTTATGGCAACGGATCAGGGGGTGATTGAGGGGGATGCCCATGGGCTGATGCGCTATCGACGAGAGTTGGGCGTTGATGTCAAAATTTTTGCTGATGTACTGGTCAAGCACGCTGTCCCCCTGGGGACTGCCGCCGAATCAACCATGGCGGACGCTGTGGCCGATACGATCCATCGGGGGCTGGCCGATGTTGTGATCGTTTCTGGTGGGGCGACAGGACAGGCTCCCACCCGTCAGGATTTGACCCATGCGAAAGCGGCTGCGGGCGAGACGCCTGTTTTGGTGGGCAGTGGTGCCACCGTGGACAATATTCCTGATCTGCTGCAGTCGGCGGATGGGGTGATTGTTTCAAGTTCTCTAAAACGGGGGGGACAGATTGAGCAGCCGGTAGATCCGAACCGGGTGGGGCAATTTATGGATGCGATGCTGACTTAAATTGTGACCTAAGTGTGGGGACGTTCCATGTAACGTCCCCACACTTATGTCACAATTAAGATTCTGTATAATTAATGTGACGCAGGCACTATTTTTTTTATAAGATGCAGTCGGGAGCAGCCTGTTAGGTCCGCTCTGTTTTTGTTGATCTTGATGAGCTTAGAGTTATCTATAACCTATGGGACGTCGCCGTAAGGAAAATCGTGGGATTTATCGTTGGTCGCGCCCGGCCATTGGTGCAATCGCAACCGTTGGAGCCTTGGGCACAGCTTATCTAACGGTAATCAAGTTAATGGGAAACAGCGCTGCCTGCCCAGTCAAAGGCTGCGATCAGGTTTTAACCAGCGCCTATGCGGACGTTTTTGGAATTCCGCTCACGCTATTTGGCTGTCTGGCCTATCTCTCGATGGTGGCGTTATCCCTAGGGCCGCTATTGATTAATGGTGAGGCCAACCGCGAGCAGCGCCAAAAGCTAGAAGAGACCACATGGCCTCTCTTGTTTATTGGCGCTACTGGCATGATGGTCTTTAGTGGCTATTTAATGTATCTGCTAGCAACTGAGCTGAAGGCAGCCTGTCTCTATTGCATTGCGTCAGCCTCATTTACGGTGCTGATGTTTCTACTCACGCTTTTGGGGCGACAGTGGGAGGATACAGGTGCATTAGCATTTCGCGGTGTCATCATGGGTATGGTCACCCTGGTTGCCACCATTGGCATGTACTCCATTAGCATTAATGGCCCAGCTGCAACCGCCAGCAGTACTGGCAATACAGGACCTGCCATTACCAATACCTCGGGAGAAGCCGAAGTAGCCCTGGCTAAGCACCTAAAAGAGGTGGATGCAAAAATGTATGGTGCCTACTGGTGTCCCCACTGCTTTGACCAAAAGCAGCTGTTTGGCCAAGAGGCTAAAAAGTACATGCCCTATATCGAGTGCGCTGACGATGGAGCCAATTCTCAGACAGCTCTGTGTCAGTCTGTACCTGAGGTCACTGGCTTCCCAACATGGGAAGTGAATGGAGAGTTTTTACCGGGGACTCAAAGCTTGGCTACATTGGCAGCAGCATCGGGTTACCAAGGTCCAACAGACTTCAAGAATTAATAAAAACGTGTAGGGGCGTTCCATGGAACGCCCCTACACGTTTTTATCCAAAGTTAATTTCTAGCAGAGACAGGTCGTCTCCGACATCCACGCTGGGCATGGTGGCGTGGCTAATCAACTGGTCAAGCTGTCCAGGACGGGGGCATTTGGCAATATGGTCAATAAAGCTATCGAGCCCAAGAATTTCACCCGTTTCGTCGGCTGGTGTTTCAGGCACTTCGTAGACACCGTCGCTAAATATATACAGATAGCTGTTATCTGGAATTGAGCAGCGCTTCCAAGTGTAGGTAGTGTCAGGCATCATGCCAACGGGCATACCGGGGGTGCGCAACAGCATGGTTTCTGAGGTTACAGCCCCATTAGCTGGCTGAGAGGCCGCTTCAACAGCTTCACTGGCATCGGCCTGAGAAAGTAGCACAGCGGGAGGATGACCCGCGCTGGCGTACATAAGCTGGCGATTGACCCGATTGTAGACACCGTACCAAATCGTAAAATACTTTTCGTTTTGGTCAGTCATCTGGAACATGTTGTTCAGGCTTTCTAGCACCTTGTCAGGACGATAGAAGTTAGTGCCGGGAAGGGATTGCGATCGCAATACATTCAAAACAGATGTCGATAGTAACGCCGCACCTAACCCATGGCCGGAAACATCCAATAAATATATGACCAGGTAGTCAGGGTCTAACCAGTAGAAATCAAAGCAATCTCCACCCAGTTGCTGCGATGGTAAGAAGCGAGTTTGAATTTTGACCGGGGGTTTATCCGTATCCCGAGGCAGGAGCGACTGCACATAGGAGGCTGCCTCGGCCAGCTCGTTTTCCAGATATTGCTTTTGCTTTTTTAAATCACGGGTGAGCTGACATAGCCGCATACCTGACTTTACCCGAGCTTTTAGCTCCGCCATATCGATGGGTTTCATCAGTAGATCGTCAGCTCCCGCCTCCAGGGCTTCTACGCGGCTGGCGGTTTCTGCATGGGCCGTAATCAGCAGAAACGAACTCATGGATAAGTCCGGATGCTCTTTTAGCCGACGGCAAATTTCTAACCCATCTACGGTGCCCGGTAAACGCCAGTCACAGAGAATCACGGGCGGAGTGATGGCCAATGCCTGGTCTAAACCATCAGCTGCGGTTTCTGCAATGGCTACACGATACCCCTGGCTTTGGAGCATGCGCTGAAGAATGCGCCGAATGATCGGATCATCATCGATCACCAAAATATCTGCGATAGGATTAACTGCCTTCACCATTACACCGATACGACGCAGAGGTTTATTTGATAGTGCCATGACACCAGCCCTAATCTGACAGGTCCTATCGGGTGGTTGTTAGATCTAGGATTCATGGCATTAAGGCCCTACCGACGTCATTAGCAAGTGACCAACGATCGAAGAATGTCAAAACGCAACAAAGTCTCTCAATACAGTTAGAACAGTTAGTTTCAGCTAGAGTGTACCCTGCTCATTCGGACATGTGTAGGCGTTCCGCTAAATTGGACCTTCTAGATGTCCAAGGGGAAATGATCACAAACAGCAAAGCAACTGTAATAATTTATCAAGCCAAAAAGTGACAGCAGTCAGACTCTATTATTGTGATGGCTTATTTTATCAGCCTACAGAGGATATTGTGCTCCCACAGTTGTCCACAGGGATGTAGAAACTATAAAAATAGAGGCTATGGCTGTGACGTCTATAGTCCCAAAAGTGCACCTTCTGTCACTGAAATATCACTGAAAATTGCAGTTAGTTGAAAATTGTCACCGCTGTGTCAACAAGGTGTAATCCATAGATGACAAATTATTTCAAGACTGCCCTAGGATTGGGGGCGATTTTTAAGCTGTAGGAGCGCTGCCACTGCTTAAACTATGGAAACCGCTTGTGAACTGCCCAAAAGCTGCGTTTTACCTGTACTCAAATCTCCCCATGATTATCAGGTATTTCGCATCACTCCCGATGATAAAAATCGATTAGCGCTCTTGGTGGATCCGACTCTGGGTCATGCTACTTTGACCTGCTGTGTGGAAATTTTTGATGTAGGAGGACGGACACCGTCCCATCGCCATCAGGTGGCCGCAGAAATGTTTTATGTGATCAAAGGGGAAGGTCGCGTTGTCTGTGATGGTAAAAATTCAACTATTCGGACAGGGGATAGCATTTTAGTGCCTTCCCATGGCATCCATTTTGTTGAAAATACTGGCTCAACCCGCCTCTATTTACTTAGTGTCATGGTGCCTAATGAGGACTTTGCTGAACTCATCCGCCAGGGAGTGCCTGCCGAATTAGACGAGGAAGATATGGCGGTTTTAGGCCGTACCCATGGTGTTTGATGCCATCTGACTTTCTTCCGGTTAAGCCCAAGCAGGTACATTCGCTAATAGCCCGTGATGGTGTGCGTTTAGATGCGGATGTGTATGTTCCTGATGGTGCTGCTGGTCCATGGCCGGTGTTACTGATGCGCCAGCCCTATGGACGTGCGATCGCATCCACCGTTGTCTATGCCCATCCCACTTGGTATGCGGCCCACGGTTACATTGTCGTGGTGCAAGATGTGCGCGGACGCGGCACCTCAGAAGGTGAATTTAACTTATTTGCCCACGAAGTCAATGACGGCTACGACAGTATCCAGTGGGCGGCCCAGCTACCTGACAGCAATGGCCAGGTGGGTATGTATGGGTTTTCTTACCAGGGCATGACCCAGCTCTATGCGGCTCAGGCCAATCCCCCTGCCCTCAAAGCTTTGGCCCCCGCCATGGTGGGCTATGACCTCTACCACGACTGGGCCTATGAAAATGGTGCCCTGCGATTACAGGCCGGGCTAGGCTGGGCGATTCAGCTGGCGGCAGAAACAGCTCGGTTAAAGGGGGATGAAACTGCTTTTAATGCCTTGCGTGCCGCTTCACGCAGTCTTCCCCTCAATGGTGCTATTGCGGCCTATCCAGAGCTGCTAAAGCAGTATGCACCGGATTCGTTCTGGCACGACTGGATTGCCCATCCTCAAGATGATGACTACTGGCAAGCTCTGAAGCCGGATTTAGCCGAGGTCGATGTGCCCATGCTCCATGTGGGCGGCTGGTTTGACCCCTATCTGACCGGGGATATTCGCCTATTTAAAGAGATGGCCGGTCGCAGCCGATATCCCCAACATTTTTGGGTAGGGCCCTGGCCCCATATTCCCTGGAGTCGCAAGGTGGGTGAGGTGGACTTTGGCCCTGGGGCGATGAATCCTATCGATCGGCTACAGGTGCAGTGGTTTGATTATTTTTTGAAAGGAAAAGGCTGTTTAGAGCAGCGGGCGGTCAATTTGTTTGAAATGGGGAGTCATGGCTGGCGACATTTGGAGGATTGGCCTGCAAAGGCTCAGGCTCAGACTTATTATTTGCAGAGTTCTGGGTTGGCGGGAATGCGTGAGGATAACGGGGAGTTAGTGGTGTCTTCGGTTGGAACATCAATGGGCGGGTGTGATGTGCTGGTGCATGATCCATGGCGTCCAGTGCCAGCGTTGGGGGGGCATGCAAGTTGGCCGGGGGGGAGTTGCGATCGCACAGCCCTAGATGGCCGTAGCGATATCCTCACCTATACAACACCACTGCTTGAGCAGGAGTTGGCGGTTGCTGGTGAAGTCGTCGTGAGCCTATTAATTCAGACAGATGCGGCCAGTTACGATATCTGTGCCGTTCTATCGGTCGTACAGCCAGATGGGTGTGTTTTTAATCTAACCCAAGGGTATCGGCGTATCTTTGAGGTCAGTAATGCTGCGGTGACGGTGCCACTCCAGCCCACCTGTTTTCGATTATCTGCGGGGCAGGCGCTGCGGTTAAGTCTAAGTGGGGCCTGTTTTCCTGCCTATACGGTAAATCCTGGTACCCATACCGGTGCAATAGATACAGTCCCGACCATTGAACACCAAATTATTACCCTGACTATTCATCAGGATGGCGGTACATGGCTAGCCTTGCCGTTGGCTTAATCGTCTAATTCGATGCCTTTTGCTTTGAGTTTGGCTTTCAATGTCCGTAGTTCTGCTTCTGCTTGGTCAGCTCGCTGGGCTTCTTGGTCAGCTCGTTCTCGCTGTTCATCAGGAATTAGAAGCTTCTGTTCGGTTTTTAGGTCATAAAACTCAATCAGGTTGTCTGCTGCCGTTAGTCGTAGCCCAAGTACTCGGCTGATGCCATCAGTAATTGGCACGTAGGTCTCGTTTTCTAGACGATAGCCTCGCAGACCTTCGGTAATCCATTCGGCTTTTGGGTCAAATTGCCAGTATTCCAGCACTCCCATGGCTTCATAGAGTTCGTACTTACTGACTTCATCTTTTTGACGGGTCCCTTTTGACGTCATTTCAAAAATTATGGCTGGAACCGAGCCTTCCTCCCAGACTTTATAGCTATCTCGACCACCGGGTTCCACATCAAAAATGACCATGACATCAGGGGCTACTCTGAGGTTGGGGAGCCCCTGGGCGTAGTACAAAAACTGATTACCTAAGACCGTGGCCTGCTGCCCTCGTAAGTACTGGCGTAGCACTTCCAAGGTGATAAAGAGAGCATATAGGTGGTCGTAGGTTTCCGCTACGGGTGTGCCATCTCCTGTGGGATAAACAATTGTCTTGTTTGTGGTGTTGGGGAGTATGGCTGTCATTCGCATTCTCCAGACGTACAGGCGTTCCATGGAACGCCTCTGCAAATAAAATTTTGGAATCTTATAAAATCTAAAATCCTTATCCCTTAAGTATCTTTGTACTTATTCTACTGATGCTTATGGGGAGCTGCCACTTAGACCTGTAATACGCCTTTAGAACTGGGGATGGCATGGGCACGGCGGGGATCAATTTCGGTGGCCATGCGCATGGCGCGGGCAAAGGCTTTGAAGGTAGCTTCGATAATGTGGTGGGAGTTAATGCCGTCGAGCTGGCGGATGTGGAGGGTCATCAGGCTATGGTGGACGACGGCCATGAAGAATTCGCGCACTAGCTGGGTGTCGTAGGTGCCGACGCGCTGGGTGGGGATGTCAAGACCGTAGGCGAGGTAGGGCCGGCCGGAGAAGTCGAGGGAAACTTGGATCAGGGATTCGTCTAGGGGGGCGACAAAGTGGCCGAAACGGACGATGCCTTTACGGTTGCCGAGGGCCTGGTGGAGGGCCATGCCGAGGGTGATGCCGACGTCTTCGTTGGTGTGGTGGTCGTCGATTTCGAGGTCGCCGGTGGCTTGGATGTCGAGGTCAAAGAGGCCGTGGGAGGCGATTTGGTGGAGCATGTGGTCGAGGAAGGGGATGCCGGTGTTGGTGTTACACTGGCCGGTGCCGTCGATGTTGAGGGTGACGGTGACGTCGGTTTCTTTGGTGGTGCGGGTGACGGTGGCGGTGCGGGTGGGGAATTCGAGGTTGGTTAGGGGTTGTTTTGTTTGCATGGTAATGATTTGGTGGGGCTGCTTTTGTGGCTGCCCTGGACGGGATTTTTTGGTGTTTGGCTTGTGGTGTTTGGTTTGGTGGCGGAATGGGTTGCTCAGGACTTTCCTCCCTGAAACCCTCCTAATGTGGGGGCCTAACTCCCCCACGCCCCCCGAAAGTATAGGGGCTGGTTAGGGGGATCAGCGGTTGCACTGGGTTATGGCTGGGGGATTACGCTGCTCCGCATTCACTACGCACCGTAAACGAGCAATGTACTTTCGGGGCTTACTTTTGACTTAGTTTATCTGGGATAAAGGCTCTGTGGTTTATTCAATTGCCCATTGCCCCTGCCCCATTTCCCCTTTTCCATTACTTAGAACATCTTCTCCAAAACGCTGCGAATGACGTCATCGGTAACTTCGTCAGTGACGAAGGCTTCGCCGATGCGTTTGGGGAGGATAAAGCGGACTTTGCCGGCTTTGACTTTTTTGTCGCTGCGGAGGGTGACTAGGATGTCGTCGATATTGATGTTTTCTGGGAGCTGGGTGGGGAGACTGGCTTTTTTGATCAAGGTGAGCTGGCGGTCGGTGGCGGTTTGGGGCCAGTGGTTGAGGGCGGTTGCGATCGCACCTGCTGCCACCATACCTATGCCTACGGCTTCGCCGTGATTGATTGATTTGTAGCCGGTTAGGCTTTCGACTGCATGGCCAATAGTATGGCCGTAATTGAGGATGGCCCGCAGACCGGCTTCTTTTTCGTCTTGGCTAACTACATCGGCCTTGGCTTGGCAAGAATGCTTGAGGATATCGTGCAGTAATTCCTCACTGACATAGCGCATTTGATCAAGGCGCTTGGCTTGCTCTAGCTGCTCAAATAAACCTTCGTTCCAAATGATGCCGTACTTAATCACTTCGGCCATACCTGCCCGAAATTCACGACCGGGGAGTGTTGCCAGCACAGTGGGATCAATTAACACCAGACTGGGCTGATGGAAGGCTCCAATCAAGTTTTTACCCTGGGGATGATTAACCCCGGTTTTACCGCCCATGGAGGCATCGACCATGGCTAATAATGATGTGGGCACCTGAACAACGGCGATACCCCGTAGCCATGTGGCAGCGGCAAAGCCAGTCATATCGCCAATCACACCACCACCCAGGGCCACCATGGTGGAGCTACGTTCTAAACGATTTTCAAACGCAACATTGTGGATTTTTTCGATGGAGCGTAGGGTTTTGTAGCGTTCGCCAGCAGGCAAAATACACTGACAGACATCGAAGCCTGCTTCTGTTAAAGAATTTAGTGCTGTTTGACCATAGTGCTTAAAAATAACCGGGTTGGAAACCAGTAGCACCTTGCCCCGCTTATCTGTAGCCGCAAGCCACGCACCTAGATATTGCAACCCGTCAGTAGCGATGGTGATGTCGTATTGGTCTTGAGGAAGTTCGACGGGGATAACGGTCTTCATTGAATTGAGTTGCAATGTACTCAACCATCCTACTGCCCACAATGCTTCAGGCTTCAGAGCTGGGGTTAAACACCTGAAAAATTTGCCGACAGCAGACTTTAATTTTTTCACCCGCAGGTGTTTGCGGTGGTGCTATCCCTTCAAACTGCCAGTTGTTAATCGTTGAAAGATGCCACTGCTGACCAAGATGGTTAAAGCCCACTACATCTACACCGATAACTTTCACAATATTGGCAACGGCGTTGGTTGCTGGGGTTTCTCCATCGCTTATTTCATGCAGACGAATCTGCACTAGTAAGCTACGACAATTAAATGAGCGACTAAAACCAGGAAAATGGAAGCCAATATCTATGGAGTCGGGGTCTACCAGCTCTCTTGTGTCAGGGTCATTAGCCCAGGGTTTAAGATCTGACCGTAGGTCAGGTAGTTGCCCTTTAAAGGCACCGACCGTAGCGGCTATCTTACTTGCGTATTCGATGCTGCGGGCTTGTTCTGCTGCGTTCACACCTACGACCAGAGAAGATAAGTAGTTTTCATTCTACCAAGATAAAACAATGCCCTAGTAAATAGCTAAGGCATTGTTTGTTCAGATTTCTACAGTTAGCTAATGCTACTAAAAAAATAAATTAGCTAGACCTCAGAAACTGTAGCTAATTAAACGGATCGGGAGCAGTTTAGTCAGGGTGTGAATTCGGCAGTTATCAAGCAGGCTAAATTGTCTGGCTATAGTGGGCCTGACAGGTATCTAGCATCCGCAAATCGTTGTCGCTGACCGCATCAATTTGATGGAATCCTTCAATGGCAAACTGACTACCCCCTTGACCTGCGATGGCTGTGTCCTCAAGTTTGAGGTCATAGTCATATTCTTCTTGGGAGTAGGTTTCAGTAATTGCTAGGGAAAGGTGAGTATTTTGTACGTTTCCTTGGAAGCAGTCAAAGGAGGAATGGGGAGAATAAAACGCACCGACAACCTGTCCAGCACGAGCTTCAAATATCATGTACGCTGTTTGCAGCTGATCGGGGAGAGGTTGTTCACCAAAGAGGTAAACGCCATTTGTCAGGTTCTCTGAGACAGCGGGAACAGCTTGGGCCAGCAAAGGATGAATTAGCGGAGCATCATCAGCTGTAGAGGGTTGAGGGAAGGCACCTGCTGTCTGAGCCGTGAAAAATGTCGCGGTGCCTATCAGCAAGGCGGCTGTTCTGAGAACGTTACTGATGGCTTGCTGCTGAATATTGTGGTGACAAATGTGACGTTGAATAATCGCTAGAACTCCCATACCACCGCGCCTCACTGGATTTACTGAGTACCGCTAACAGATGACTTAATGCAATCATAAGCAAACTCTATCTTTCACTGTACGTGAGAAGTCTGCCTGTGACCTCGTTTAGGAGCCTTCCTTTAATATCTCTTTAACGATTACAGTCATATCGGCCAGCGTGCTCGTTATTATGATTTCCTACATGTTCAAATCTTTTGATTCCGCATGGGAGGGTTTTACAACTGGCATAGACAGTAAATTACGCGTCGATAGGACACAGCAATCTGCATAATTCTTTGATGCTGTGACCGTTATCCAACCTTGGAACGATATAGTCTAAAGAAATAACTGGCTAGCAAGGCACCCAGTCATTGGATCTTCCGTATCGCTGAGCAGGAGTCAAACGTTCATCTATGCCATCCCTTGAAGTGCCGCTAAAGCTATTGTTGTTTATCGATAAGCGGCCAAGTTCCACTGAGCAAGTTCGTCAGATTCGTCAGCATGTTGAGATGCTAGCAAGTGACATTGCTTTAGTGTTGGAGGTGATTGATGTCAGTGAGCAACCCTATCTGGCCGAGCATTTTAAGCTAGTGGTGACGCCCACCTTGATCAAGGTTTCAGCAGCCGGGCGT
>JBCCHX010000099.1:0-21066 GCA_039028535.1 Cyanobacteria bacterium P01_B01_bin.77 | reverse complement strand
GAGGTACAGTCATCGCACATATCCGCGTCGGAATCTAGGCACACGTTATTATTGAAATCGTTGGAGTCCTGGGTGTTGTCCACTTGGTCGCCATCAGCGTCTGGATCACCAATATCACATAAGCCGTCGGAATCATTGTCGAGCCCGTCGGCTAGAGGGTTGAACGAGCCAGAGGTACAGTCATCGCACATATCCGCGTCGGAATCTAGGCACACGTTATTGTTGAAATCGTTGGAGTCCTGGGTGTTGTCCACTTGGTCGCCATCAACGTCTGGATCACAAAGATCGCCTACCATGTCTTGGTCGAGGTCAGCTTGATCTTCATTGGCTATAAAGGGGCAGTTGTCGACCGAGTCGAGAATACTGTCAGTGTCGTCATTTGGATCACCAATATCACATAAGCCGTCGGAATCATTGTCGAACCCATCGGCTAGAGGATTGAACGAGCCAGAGGTACAGTCATCGCACATATCCGCGTCGGAATCTAGGCACACGTTATTATTGAAATCGTTGGAGTCCTGGGTGTTGTCCACTTGGTCGCCATCAGCGTCTGGATCACAAAGATCGCCTATCATGTCTTGGTCGAGGTCGGCTTGATCTTCATTGGCAATAAAAGGGCAATTGTCTGTTGAATCAGGAATGCTGTCGGTGTCGTCGTTTAGATCTCCAAGATCACAGAGTCCATCTGAATCGTTGTCGGGCCCATCTAAGGATGCATTAACCGTTCCTGATGAACAATCGTCACACATATCATTGTCTGCATCGGCGCAGATAAATTGATTTAAGCTATTTGAGTCCATCAAATCTGGAACTCCATCATTGTCGTCGTCGGGATCACAAAGATCGCTCAACGCATCATTGTCGAAGTTGGTCAATATTGACTCACTGGAAGTCAGACATTGCTCACCAGGGGCTATGGTTGGAGTAAACTTCCATAACTCGTTGCCCTTAACATTACCGGTAGCATCAAACAGGAGTGCCCCGTTAAATGACCTAAGCCTTGAAGGGTCTTCAAGCAAGGGTTCATTCTCAGCGGTCGCTATTCTACTGCCTGTTTCAGTTCCATTGGTTAGCCATAATGTCTCTACTTCGTCTTGGTTTGGGGCGCTAAAAAACAGATATCCATCTTGATTCGGCGCAAAAGTTAGGTCTTTGATGTCCTTAGATCTGAAGCCACTGTTATCAATTTTCAACACTCTGCTTTCTCCATCTGGAGTGCCATCTGTTTTCCACAACTCAGTGCTGCCACTGGAAAATAAATGATCGTCAGTAATGAAGTACAGCAAATCGGCTATCGCAACGATGTCACGATGAAACTCTAAGTCTTTCAGCTCAAAACGATAGCTTGGGGAGTCGGTTACCTGGCGCACATTGAAAGCGGAACGAGACCCAACGTAGATATCAGATATCTGCATGGTTCCTGCGGTGGTTCCGTCGGTGACCCACATCTCGTAACCCTCTTGTTCAGTGAAAGCACGAAATATCACTTTGTTTTTGAATGGGAAAAATCCGACGGGAGAGGAGTTCAAGGGTAGTGAATCACCTCCATTTCCTGGGGCAATATCCTTTATCATGAGTGTGTTAGCTGCTGTTCCATCAGATGACCATAACTCGTAACCAAAGTCATCGGTGTAAGCAGCAAAGTAAATGGTGCCGTTGGCACTGCTTATGTCATAAGGTTTACTCCCCAGGCCTGCGGCAGGCCGGATATTTGATACCAATTCGGTGCCCACATTACTGCCATTGGACTTCCATAGCTCAGCACCATTTACGCCATCATTTGCGCTGAAATACAACTCCTGATTGTGGACAGCAAAATTGCTGGACTGCAGGAGCTCTTGACCACTGCTGGTAAACGCAGAAGAAACAACGCCTGGGTATATATCTTTAACAAGTTCTGTTGTCTCCGGAGTACCGGCTGATTTCCACAGTTCTAGCCCATGAGACGAATCATAGCCATAAAAGTAGACCTCATTGTTCATGTTAGTAAGCTTTTGAGCACGTTGCGTTACAGGAAAATAGCTGCCAACGGTTTTGATCATTTGAGTGCCAACTTCAGTACCATCTGAAACCCAGAGGTACTCACCATCGATCAGAATGAACAAATGTGTGTTCGTGGCAATGATTTCGCTACGCGAAATAGTGCATATATCATTTCCACCACAAAGCCTTTTTACTCGTGAGGTTCCTGCTGTGGTTCCATTGGTTCGCCACAGTGAAAAAGTGTGTGAACCGGAATCACCACGCGCAAGGAAATATTCAACGCTATTTAAACGCACCGGTTCAGAAAATTGCGCGTCGGTAGTATCTATTGATGCAGATGGTGACAGTTCCGCTAACACCCAGGCGCCGAAGTCATCATCTTGCCACATTCGAAAGAGTCCCCCGATAACAGGGTCACTCGCCGAAAACACCACCGAATCAGGCAGCACCGAAAAATGTGATATGAACAAGCTAGGGTTATTTCCGATGGTGGAGGTGTTGATGAAATTACCCACCAGGACGGTGCCAGAGGCCGTGCCATCGGTTTTCCAAAAACTGCGTGCTTGATCAGTTTCGATATCCAAAACAAAATAATGCACGCCGTCTCGAGCTCCCATATACATGGACTCGCTTCCTGAAGAACCAAACTCAAACACCAGCGGGTCAAAGTCCTTAACCAGGCTATACTCTCCTTGGCTGGTGTTGGTCATCCATAGAGCGACACCTTCATCAAACGATTCAGCCAGAAACAATAACTCGCCATTAGCTTCCCCTAATGGTGTGATATCGGAATGAAAAATGGAATCACGATTGGTGATGCGCTTTGTCCCTGCGGATGACCCATCGGTGACCCAAAGTTCTTCGGAAACGGTGCTAGTGGGAGGACCTACCGTTCGGGTTCTTGCAACAAAATACACATTGTTGCCAATTCGAGTGTGAAATTGTGGGCTTTCTATCTCCGAACTTGGCACATCAATTGAACTCAATTGCTGTGTATTAACCAAACTACCATCGGTAACCCACAACCTGTCCGTGCTGCTTCCTGGCGGAGCAGCAGAGAAAAAGTAGAGAGAATTGTCCAAGGCAAAATAGCTGTCGAACGTGCTGAGCGTTGTGCCTGAGGCTGCAAAATTCGTTATGGGTGATGTACCTGCTGGTGTTCCATCAGTTATATAGAGTTCGTTGTTTGCACTGAATACCACACCACCCAGAGCATCGTCTATATTGCGAATAAAGGATGCCCCCGATCCTGGGTTTGCATCTATTAATTGAATGGTTTCATTGGTGACACCGGTGGTCACCCATAACTCGATTCCTGTAGTGCCATCGTCTGCAATGAAAAATGCTCTGTTGTCTTTTATTAGAGGCGTTTCATTAGACACAAAAGAGCCAACCCCTGAAGAACGACCAGGGTTTATATCTAATAGAAGCTGGGTTCCATGCTCGGTGCCGTCGGACACCCACAGCTCTTCACCGTGCGTGCTATCCCAAGCGCTCAGGAGCAGCTTATCGTTTAGAACACCATATAGGTTTCTGAAGAAGGTTGCGGAAACATGCGATGTGCCACCAGCACTGCCATCGGTTTTGGTTAATCTGCGTCCGTCTCTTAAATAATAAAGATGATCACCCAAAACTGTCATCGAACTAGGTTCACCATCTGCGATTTTTTCAGTTCCTTGGCTTGTGCCGTCAGTCACCCAAAGACTTTTGGAAGACCCGGCATCACCGCAAAAGTAATACAAGCCGTCAAATTCAATAAGCGTGGAGCAAAGTTCGCGATGCATAGTGCTTTTCCCATCGTCAATGTCCTTAATGAATGAAGGGGTTGCCTTAGCTGCAGTGCTAAAACATAACAATACGAACAGTGTTGCAAAGGAGCTGATAGATAAGAACTTCATTTTAGGGGAGTATGAACGTGGGCCTGTTCGAGGATGTCCTGGATTCCTATTATATCCCACTCACTCTTAAATCGTCATGGACTACGGAATAATACCTACAAGCATTTGTGTGGTCAGATGCGACATTTACACTTCTGAGGCAGCTCACCGTTTTAAAATCCATTATTCTCAGTTCGTTCTCCGAATCACTGCTGGCAAGGAGCGGGTTTTAGTTCCGGTCTACCATGTCCTTCGCTAATCGTGGCCAGGTCAAAAGAAAGAACAGCGAACTGACCGCGTATAGTGCCGATACAACGACCATCGCTGACTGTAAACTCTGTGCGTAGACCGCAGCGCAAACATTCTGCAGATTTTCACTCAACTCTCCTATCGCCGCGGGGTGACACTGATTTCGGGATAGTTCCTCCGCTGCCACACCCAGCTCGGCGACTCCGCCGATAAAGAACAGGTCCGAGATCGCACCGATAAACAGAGGGCCAAATCCATAACCGATCAGATTGACGACGAACAGCAGCACAGCGGTTGCCATCGCACGAACACGCATGCTCACAACACCCTGGCCAATAGTGTATTGGGCTGCTAGATAGCCATACTTCACGAAGCCGCCAATGATCAGGCCGATGGCAGCAAATAAAAGACTCTGCGTAGTAAAGGCAAAAACATAAAATGGAATCGACAAAGCTAAACCAATGGCCGGCACCCAAGCGATTGCACCCGGGTGCTTTTGATAAAGTTTTGTTGCCAGCCAGCCTGTCGCGAAGGTGCCGATGGCGGACGACAACGCAACTGGAGTGTTGATCCAGATGGCTGCCTCACCGGTGGTGATTCCGTGAGTGCGAACAAGAAAGAGAGACTGGAACGAGGATATTCCGTAGCCACAGAAAGCAGCGATCGTTGCCCCAACAGTCATCAGCCAGAAAGCGGGCTTGCTCATTATTTCATGAATCGCCTCGCGCAGCTCAACCCTATCTTTGACCTCCCTTCTTGTGGGATCGGTGTAACCACGCGGCGGTTCTTTGACCGTCAATTTGAAAACAATGGCGATCAGGATGCCCGGCAAACCTACCACAAAAAAAGCGGTTCGCCAGTCGAACGCATCGGTTACCCAGCCGCCAATCAGGTTGGCGAACATTGTGCCCAGTGTGACGCCCATGGCGTACACGCCCAGCGCTTGAGACCGGTCTCGTGGCGCGTAGTAGTCCGCGATTAAAGAGTTGGCCGGTGGGGTACAACCAGCTTCGCCAATACCGACACCGACGCGGCACATCAACAAAATCCAGAACGCGCCGATAGTGAGCGAACCGAGGGTGACCTCCGTTGCAAGCCCGCAGAGCGCCGTCATTAACGACCATAAAGCAACGCAGACCGTCATAATCCAAACACGGTTAGCTCTATCGGCATACCGAGCTAGAGGAATACCCACAATGGTATAGAGAAGGGCAAAACCGAAACCGGTAAGAAGTCCGAATTGGGTGTCGGAAATACCTAGCTCTGGTACAAGATCCGGACCAACGACTGCGAGCAGACCGCGGTCAACGAAATTTAATATGTAGATGAATGTTAGTGCTGATAGCACGTAGGTTCGGTATGGTTTGGAACCAAAACCGGTATTTTCGCTCTGCGCTTCACTCTCCTCGGCAGCGGTGGTTTCATTCATTAATAGGGCTTCCCAGGGGTGCTAACCCTTTAAGTTGGCATTAATTAAAACTGTCTAATATCGCTCTGTTTATTAGCACAGATGTTATCAGCGCAAATCCGGGTATGTAAGATTTTTTATTATTGATTTAGTGATGGTTGTGATGGGTGGACTTAGTATGAACGACATACGACGCGCCGTGCATTTGGCATCTCGTAACGACACAGCCCCATGCATCTAAGATGCCCTCGAGACAATCAGCTATAGCGACGTGCTTGGTAGTGAGAGCATAGTGGCTATGGGTGGACTTGAACCACCGACCCCAGCATTTTAACGGGGGATCGTCATCCTTGCGACAGGTTGACCCTTCAGAGCTATTATTTGGACTTACCCCTGACGACATACTGTTAGTACAAATTTGTCTAACCGACCACTGGACGTCGTATAACTTGCTGTAGTTCAGTAAGAAATGCACTGAAATTCTGTGTTCGATTCTACAAACACCGGATTGAATCACCTTTCAGCAATGACAAAAATTGTGGTTTTTTGTGAATGCAATAAGGGTGGGAGTCTTGAGTATTGCTACGAATAATTACCAAGAAAGATATTCATATGAAGCTTAGCTATTTGCCGCTAACCAGCAGAGTGCATTGATGTAATCCCGATCTTGCAAAAATCGAAGATCTAAATATCCCGTACTCCTATTGGTATATCTACGAATCCTGTCTACCCATTTCTCGTTAGCGCTTTCTCTTCTAAATATCTCAATTATTTGAGCGGGCTTTAATTCTGCACATTGTTCGTGAGACAGCAATAAGGCAACGCTCCCTGACATGATAGCAATTGCATTGCTGACTCCTGGCGTGGCCCCATTTATTGTCTCGGGAACACCTATATCCACCCGCAGAGGCCATCCCCCAACCTCTGTAGTCATTATTTTTTTTTGAGGGTTCCACGAGGCCGCTTGTACTGCCAACACATTTGGAAGGTCAAAGGCCGCTGGATAAACTGGATTATCAGTTGACACATCAGCCCCTTGAACTCCGGTAACAAAAACCGCCTTATCAGATGCCTGGTTCAACGCATCCTCAATTGCTAACAGGCCTGTCTTGTTTTCTTCGCATTCAGGATTCTCATCGCCGTTAGAAGATCGTTTGCAAAACATAAAGCTCGCGTTAATAACTTTTGCACCAAATGCTACTGCGTCAGATATCGCATCCGCAATGACAAGAAAGTCTACGAATATCTCTTCGGACTCGTACACCTGCGCTGAAAAAAACCTTGCCCCTTGGCTGACCCCCGGTAGCCCACAATCTGAGAGATTACTGGATTCACCAGCAATTATCTTAGCCATGGCCGTTCCATGACCCCAATCAGTGACTTGGCTCGATTGTGTACAATAATTCCAACTATTTACTATATTATCGTTTATTTTCACGTTTCCCAGTGCTTGCTTAATACACGTGTTTTCCAGATTTACTCCCTCGTCCAATACCGCCACCAAAGGTGGTTTGTTCACGATCGAGGGCTGTGAAATATAATTTAGTCCTATCACATCCCTCACTGTACAAGAACAACTACTTTTTTCTTTGCAATCGCACTCAGGTAGTCTTGTTGACGTATTTTTCCTGGCTGGTTGCACAAGCATCTCTCCAGGAGTCGATGGCCCGAATTTACATTTTTTTGCCTCTCCTGCTGCTGAATCGGAAGCCCTATCGAGCGATACACAATATGAATCCACCCACTCAACATTCTCCAACTGCTTAATTCTATTGTATGCCTTGTTTGGATGTCTTTTCGGTAGATCTAGAACAACGTGGTTGAGTACCGAGTTGACCTTTATTTGATCGGTACCCCATGGCTCAAATTGAGTGGGGTCATCCGTGACCTTGACCACAACCCTGTTGTTTTGCCTTGCCTCAAAAGTAGAAGTCTGGTCGCCGATCGTTATTATCGTCCTACAACTTTTCGCAAGATCTTCGATGAATTTTGAATCTGCGTAATCATCGGTCGGTATTATTTGCTCAGTGGCAAATGACGCAAAGTTGCTAATCTGCTGAAAATAGTAGGCCGAGGTAGCTAGGAAAATAACTAGTGCCGATGCAAGTGTAACCCTCATAGCGATGCGCCTTTGCAATCAGTGGATTCGCCCGTTGTGAATTGTTCCGCTAACTTTTGTAAACTTGATCATGTAATCCTCTACTTCACCTTCTTCGTTCCTGCGAACATATACGTAAACATCTTTCAAACCACCATTATCAAGTTTTAATCGATCATGTAAGTGTTCAGTGGTAAACGATATTGCCTCCAGATATCTACTCTGCAATTTCAGGACAGCTTGTGCATCGTGTGGGTTCATATTATGAGTATTTGGCAAGTCCTGGCATAGAGTGCTACCAGCCCAAGGTAGCCCTTTGACCCACTTGAACTTTGCATTGCGCCAAGCGCTATCACCAAAGTCAAATGGCGCTTCAAAGATCAAGGTTTCGCCTGTCGGATCAGCGGGATCTTTAATAAGAGAGAACGTTTTCCCCCTGATAAAATGTGATGGCATATGTCCATCACAAACGTCATTGATTGTAAATGTATCGACAAAATCATCAGGCGATGCTAGTGCGTTCATGCTTAACCCAGCACTCAGAAAAGTAGTGATCACAATATATTTTTTTTTACTCATGCTATTACTCCAATTTAGTTTCGAACGTTGATGCTGCTGTTGCTAGCATTAAGACCGACTAACCAATATCCAGCCTGCCCAATTTACAGAGTGCCTCCACCGAGGATTTTCTCTCATCGTATTTTGGGCAAATCTTAATGCCCGAGCAGGCTCCATCGCTGAATCAATAACATTCGCATAAAAAAGTTCCATTAGTACTGCGGTCGCTCTGTCTGGCACATCCCATAAAGACACCAGCACCGCGCTAGCACCAGCAGCGAGAAACGCATTTGGAAACCCTGCATATCCCTCCATACTGGGATGTCTGCCAAACGCCGTTCTACAGGCACTTAGCACAACAATCGGAGATCGTGGCAAACTCAGGCCTCGAACATCATGCAAGGTTAAGAAACTCTGATTCACCGCCTCTCCATGATCTTCGCTACTTGTGAACGCAATTCCCGAGGCCAGTGGTTTCTCTAAATCAAAAATACCATGAGCCGCAACATGCACAAAATCATAACGTGAAGCGTTGGCGAGAAACGCTCGCCGAGTTGCATTGACCCCACTCAATACGTTCACCTCTTTATCGTCGTTCTTTGCCATACTTGCAATACTTTCTATTTCCACCAAGGAGAAAGGCAGCGAACGCATCTTGCTCTCAACATATTCAGGATCACCAAAGAGCACGATGCCCTTGGCGGTTTGTGGAGTGACCGATGTCTCATCAATCAGACTTCGGATAGAGGGCACCACTTTAATCGAAGAAGTACCCGGGTATAAGGCAGCAGGAGGAACATAGTGCAAAGCTCCATCGGGTATCAAGTATAAAAACTCGAAGTCATCAATGACAGATTCCGGCACCACTAAACGACGAAGATTTCTTAATGTCGGGGTGTAATTTACTCCTTGTGTCGACATTTCTTTATGTAGAGTTTCAGCTGTATGGGTGATTTCATCAACTTTACCAAGTGGGTGCATTTGTATGCTGTTTGAACTAACTACCCACACAAGCGGCGTATTTCCCCTCAACCAATAAGATATTATTACCGCTCCTTTTGGTAACTTTTCCTGTACCTTACTCAAGTCTTGCTTCAGCATACTTTGTTCATTCGAACCAACGTAGCGTTGGTCCAATAAGTCATACTTTCTCAGAGCACTTTCCAGCTTGTTTTCAACTTGTCTGTAAACAACAGAGTCTGACTTATTAGTCTCAGAGATTTCGTGTGTCAGCAAGCTGATTTGATCACGTTGGAATTTCAATGCTGAGTTACTGTCTGATGAGTGTAGATCCGCTTGTTGGACGCTTAGGTTGTTGGCTCTTATTCGATCAACGAACAAAATAAGGTGTTCAGCGAACCGACTGGAATCTAGTTTAGGCGCTGTATTAGCACCTTCAGTCGCCAAAATGAGTTCAACATGTTGTTCAAATACTGCCGACTGTTTATCCAATAACTCGTTCCGCAATTCAAGGCTCCCTGTTGCAAAGCGCTGTTCAAGGACGAGTTCTACCGCATTCGCGGAATGCACAAGGGCCTCCGTGCCATTTCCTTTTAAGAATTCTAACCTAGAACGCAAATACTCGAGCCTGGACTCAACCAGTGGATGGTAGAGATCGGCCAAAATGTCTTGTACCTGATCAAGTAAGGGGCTTACCTCTATAAAATTATTACCAGTCTGCAACTTTGATTCAGCCGAGACTAATAAGGTATCAAGGTACCAGTCCTGATCATATTGATTATTCAATGAAGCTAAGGCTTGATCGGCTAATATCGAGGCTATATCGCTTTCACCCATAGCTAAATATACTTTTGCTTTAAGCGTAAGCGTATAGCTTCTGTCTCTGGGCGTTACCAGGCGCTTTAGGCCAGCATCTAAAATTCTTAATGCCTCAAAAAACTCGCCGTTAGCAAGCGCAATATCAGACTTAATGTGAATGAGACTCTGGATCAAAGAAACCTCATTACTAATTACTCCCTTGACTGCAAAATCTGATAAATATATAGATGCACGAGTCAAATTCCCGCTCTCAAAATAAGCTCTCGCCATTTTAGCGTTTAACTGCATATTCTCAGATGGTGAAGACGGTATTTCTGCTGCGCTTGAAAATGTTTGAATGGCATCACTCCAAAACCCATGATCCATATATCGGTCACCAAGCGTTATCAGTAACTGACGAACACTTAAAGGCTCCGACTCTCTAGGAATTTCCCACAGTTCGTTTTTCAAATCTTCGATGCTTTTGCGATTATTTTTTGCTCCAGTAATACGATTATAGTTATTACGTATGATGCGATAGTAAGCCATCGCATTGGAATCCAATGCCAACTTTTGTGCAGTGTTTAGCCCTTGCTCAGCGGATTCAAGGTCACCCTGCGTGTATTTAGCGATCGCCCAAATATTTGTTGACCATGCCACATCTGCGACCGCGCCTGCCTGGCCTTGGACTTCGATGACGGTATCCAAAAGATCGTATGCTTGTCGGATTCGAATTTCCATTTCTATTAAATCAACACCTTCTGAAGTCTCAATTAGTATCTTCGCCAGTAAACGAAGAATTGAAGCACGCACAAGCTGCTGACTGTCTTCTTCCAAGCGCTTCTCAACCTCCCTAGCTAAGCCCTCTGATCTATCCCAATCTTCGAGATAGACATAAGTGAGGTAGGTTTGGATGAATAGCGCGGAGGTCAGACGTTCCTGAAGATCAAGCATTCTAAAAATCGAAATTGCCCGTTCGACCTCTTCGACTCGTTCATTCCAGTAGCTCATTTTTTTTGCTTCTGATACACGAAGCGCCTGAGACAATAACATCTCCGCTTCTATGCGAAGTCGATCTGCGTGCGTTGTACGAGATAAGCGCTTAACGACAAGCTCAATCGAACCATGATTGGTAATCATGATCGGCTTGAGTTCGAGCGAATAGTTCGAATCATCACTTGGAAAGATGATCACTGACTCTACGCCTCGGACTCGCTCTTCCAAATTCACGGATGCGACTTCCGCACCATTTGAGTCCTTGACCACTAACACTACATCCATGCCTCGTTGTTTCGACATGATCAAGATAGGTTGATCGATGCCCTCAAAATCGATCGCATAGCGATATCCATTTTCTATCTGATTTGCAGTAACTAACTCAGACATCAATAATTGAGTCTGACTTAGTTCTGACTTGAAACATGAAGCAAAATTCAATAACAAAATTGAGATAAGTACCATCTTTCGTACCTGGATAATTTTGAATCTCGCTAAAAACATGGCATGCGCATAGTTGAGTAATGGTTGAATACCTTTGGAATTATTAAATCATATGGCGAAGTTCGCTTGTATTGTGTCACGCCGTTTCAGGGGCAATATTGAAATAAAATTTGAGACGCCAATTTAACCAATATTAGCCACGATGTTCTCAAAACGCCTGAAAAAAATTTGCAAGGGACCGTCACTATCACTATTTCTTCGACGTTGCCACTCGCCATAGGTTCTACTTTTCTTTAATGGTGTATCGGCTCCGTTCATATTGGATAATAATTAACTAGATTTCCGGTTCGCACGCTTATATTTCTCTTGGTATGCGCGGCGTTGCTTGGTTACTTCATACAAAACGATCCCTGTAGAAGTTCCGAGATTCAAGCTTTCGATCATTCCGTCCATTGAAATATTAATACAACGGTCACTTCGCTCTACAGCTAAATCACTGATACCCTTGGATTCACTACAAAACCAAACGGCTAACTTTCCATGAGTTGTAAAATCACATTCATGGAGTACGACTTTATCCTCACCCTCAATGTGTGGTGAGGTGTCCATAGAAACAAATCTATTTTCTCTACTAGATGTTCTAAGCAATCTTCAGCGCTATCGAACCTCTTTACAAAGCTCCACTTTATTACAGAAGCGGATATCTTGGACAACGACCTCTTCTCCCTCATTTCCTGCCAACCATCAGGCAACGATTTTCTAGGACCACCGATGTTAGCTTTCTCAACAACAAGAGCATTTACGTTGCGAATCACCGTCCCAATATTTTTAACATCAGTAGGATTCTCCAGAACAGCGATCAAATTTTTGCATCGGTGAGGTTTAACTTCATCAGCTCCCTTTCTTACGCTGCTTCATTGCTTTTCTTCCTCCATTTTCAATCCGCCTTAATTAGGCCGCTCTAGGGACAACATGACCACTATGTTACTTCAGGCTCTTGACAATTCGAGCGTTCTGGCGGTTTTTATTCCCTTATTTAAGAGACCGGTCGGAAGCAACATAATCTTATTTCTTTTATACAACCACTTACACCTTAACATTTTTAATGATAAGCCTTTTCATCATCGCATGGTGTTCCTTGCAACATTGTGCTGACTTGCATGGAGCAAAACCTACCGTATTCACGCGGAGTCTGACCGCTGCTGCGCGACTTAATACAGGAACTGGGTGGGTGGGAAAGTGTTGAGATGGTTCGGCGCTACGCTCACCTAAGCGCCGATCAATTGGCGCAACATGCCGGAAATGTGTCTGTTTTTAGCACAAATTTGGCACAAGCCTGATCTTAGGATCAGTGAAAAGAAGCGTAAGTCATTGATCTAATGGTGGCTATGGGTGGAATAGCCACAGAAGTATCGTAACTCTTTGATTTCATAGGCTTAGAATAAAGCCAAAATCAAATGTATACGACCTCTGTAACAGACCAATTAGTTAAATTCTGAATGCCGCCTCAACTTTCAGTGTTTTTTTAAGCTAGATTTAAATTTTAGTTGGAGACTGGTTTTCTTCATATCGCATATAGAAATAGGATATTTGCGAGCTAACTTAAGTTTTTAATAATTTGTACACTGCACTGCTAAACTCTGATTCACTGATGACCAAATTGTTTGAATTGAGGTTCACAATCCCAGTAAAAACATCAATACTCCCAATTCTTCCAACCAACTTTACCTCTTGGGACATGTTCGTGCTTGATGGGTACAAAATCATTACTCTCGAACATTTATAGGACTCTCCATAACAAATAACCTGATTAATATCCGACCTATCTGGAACCCTTCTAGGAGGTTTGTATTTAACATCAATAATTAACTCAACTTGAGAATTTGAACGAATCACAATGTCAGGAGTTGCAGGCGGAACTGCACCCTCTAAGGCGAAACTGCAGAATAACTTTTGTTTAGAACCGAGGTGACCACTGACGTTTCCATCTAGTACAGAGTAGTCTGGATAATTTTTGAAATTTCGTTGAAGGATCTCCCTAGCGTAGGATTCAAAGACATTCGCCATATCTATAAATACTGAAGGCATCTCAGCAAATCTTCCCCAGCTCCTTACTCTGATACCCATCTCCATATTTATCAATCTAGCCAATCCCAAAGCGTTCGCATATCCATATCTATGATTTGGCACATCATCAATGAGCAATTCAATCTCATTGGTGGAACAACTGTTTATTGTAGAAACACCCAAGTCAGAAAACCTAGCAATATTTCGTTTAAGCTCTCTTGATCTCTGATCGAGTTTTTCTCTGTCTTCGTAATAATTTACCAGCTTACAAAGCGCAAACTTTAAAACCTGATTTGATCGTGTATCTGAGGATTTAACAAATTTCTCGCAAACCGCAATTGGCACTTGCTTTCTACTCGAAAGTAAAGCTGAATGAAATGGCTTTATTTTCCCAGAAGGATTATTAGTTATATATCGCTCTCGACGGTATCGTTTAATCAATCCAGACTGAAAAATTTCTTCTATTCGTAACAGAAGCTGATCAGTCATAATATCAATTAGGCTGCTCGGCTTTTCGTAGGTCCCAGAATAAGTCCGTTGGAACCCTGACAAACTCTTTATGGATTTACGCGGCGCTACGCTCAGGATTCTTTCCAGATTTGAAATAGGCACTCGTGTATCCACTTCAAGGCAAAATTGATCATTGAGAGGTATCGAACCTACCCATCCTTTGCCTTTCAAAAATAGACCCTTTCCCTTCCTCCGATATACGATATCAACAAGATCGCCAACCTCATCATAGAGGTCAAATCTTCCATCTTTAAAAAAAATCTCCTCGGGAAGTGCGGTCTCTTGGTGCTCTACAACCTTGATGCTGGCTCTTTTGTTTTTTTCGATTTTAAACTCCTAGCGAGAAACGTGTAATTCGCAAAAGAGACAAAAGATTGTATACCCCAATACCGCGAGATTTAACCATTATAGAACTCACTTTGATCCGAGCACGATTGAGCCCCACGAATCAGAAATTTGATTAAAGAGATCCTCATCAAACCTACAAGCTTTTTTTAATGTAGGTTTTATCCTGAACCTCCAAACATTTGCGGCACTAAGTACATCGGTACATCGTATGAAATAACCATGACCTAGCCTCGTCTGCTCTAACGACGATTTTTGTAATTCTTCGAAAAACAAAATTAAGCGATCTACAAATTCTGGATTTGAACCCGCATCGATTAATATTTTCTGAAGTACACCCGCGTCTGGGTTCAAGTCCAATTGAGCAAACCTTCGCTCCAATGCGATATCAATATCATCAATACCCCTATCCCAATGATTCATAGTACCAATAATGACCAAGTTTTTAGGAACTGAAAGCTCTTGTCCAGAGGCAGTTACGAACGCCTGCCCTCGTTTATCAGATTCAATATAAGTAAGCGCTTCTCCAAAAACTCTTACGACATCGGATCGGCTAAATTCGTCTATGACTAGGGCAAATTTCTGATCAGCGTTTTTCGATGCTTCTTTGCAAATCTGGGCAAACACCTTCTCTACTAACCTAAACCCCCCTTCTTCATTGGCTACATAACCAAAAACGAAGTCCTCATATTGGTAATTGGGATGAAACTGAATAGAACGGATATTAGACCAGTTGCCAGTTATAGATACTGCGATTTGTTGAGCGTACCAACTTTTGCCAGTTCCTGGTGATCCTACAAGCAATATCCCTGAATAACCTAAATTCAAGGCGTAATTTGTATCTATTAGGAGTGAGTCGTTTGGATCGAGGAGCGAATCATCATCTTTTTGTTCACGTCGATTATTCTCATTAGAATCGGAAATCAAATTCTCTAATCCGAGGTCCTCCAACGACAATTTCCGCTCTTTTTCGGTAGTAATTCTCGATTCACTCATAGTTCGAGACCGTCAAAAAATAATTCATCGTTTGTAAACTCTTCACCATCATCAAAAAAAAGCGTTTTAAAGACTTCAGAATCAATGCCTAGATCAAATTCGAGGCTAAAAGCTTCTACCAACTCAGCTTTACTCGGCTCTTCTAAATAAACACCGTAGTCTCGAAACAGAAAAACGGCTAAAGCAATTATTGGTACTCGCTCTCCCTTTAACAAATCAGCAAGAGCAATATCTGAGTGATCCGGAGCTAATCTATATTCAACTTTGTTGAGTTTTCGTCCCGTTGAATCTTGTGTAACTAAATCTACTACCTTCGAGAATGGACTACCTTCTCGTATGGAACTTGGAGCATATGACCCTTGTAGATTTCTATTAAGTAGCACTACCTTGGTGCCCCGAGATCGGAAAGGTTGCAGATACGGTCTTTGGTCCGGAGCACCTTCTACAGTCAAATATTTGTGGAAAAATTCTTCTATATCGGATACTTGCATCCGATTATTTTTCCCATTCCTGTTTTTGGAGAGTAAAGCTAAGTAGCCAGGAAAGTGATCGTGGCTTTGCCTTTGGGATAGAATTTCGATTGAGCGCTTAACCGCATCGACTCGAAAATAGTATTTAGTAAGGTTCCGATTGTCATTTTTTAGTTCCATGAGACTGTATACTTGGATCGAATTCCAAGCTCAAGTCTACACCAACGGAACTGCGTTTGGCAGCGGTAGCGGCAGCCAATGTCGTACCAGTTCCCATAAACGGATCCAAAACCACTCCCCTTCGAAATTTCCGCTTACATGCACATTTGCTCCAACCCACGGACTTCTTTTTTGCAAACGTAAATTCTCTGAAATACCCACCTAGTACAGCTTTTGCTTCTTTGGCCAATAACTTTACCTGATCCGAATTTCTGCCAGTACCTGTCTGAGTCTTAGTGGCCTTCCCGACATCGGATATTCCAGTTGCCTGAACCGCTAACAAATGCTCCTTCGTTAACCCGCCCTCTCGAGCCAATTCCAGTGCACGTCTCGCTTGAGGACGACTTTCATCTAGGTTTAACGTTCTTTCAATAATCCGTGTACGCGGAGTGCCGCACTTCGAACACACTTGTTCCGGGCAAGCCAGAGTAATAATTCGATCGACCAGTTCCTCGGGAAATGGAGCAAGATGCTTATTCGACTTTGGTTTTAAGCCAATTGTCCACACATCACTCGGCCCAGTACCATTTCCGTACTTAGATGAATATCCATATTGATCGTAGTAATATCCATTCCTTTTTTGAGTAAAGTGCAATATAAACTCATGCCTACTTTTCAGTCGATCCTTAGCAGGATCAGGCATGCCAGAAGTTTTTGCCCAAATTATCCTGTTTCTTAAAACCCAACCATCATTCGTGGCAGCATGTTCCAAACGTCCAGGAATTTGAGCTAAGCCCCCCTTATGGTAAGTATCACCAATATTGATGAATACTGATCCCCAGTTAGGAAGGACTCTACGCCACTCCCTCATGCATTGAACCAAGTTATCAATATAGTCATTCGGGTCTTTCTCGAGCCCTATTTGGCCGTCCACACCATAATCACGCTTTAACCAATATGGTGGTGAAGTGATGACAATGTCAGCTTCACCCTCGATAAGTGGAATCCTTCTTGCATCCGATGCAATTCTGGTTTCAGTTATTTCTTTATTGACAGACTTAACGATCTTTAATTCATCTGAAGTATCAGCATTTTCGGGATATGTCGGACTATGATCGTTGATCAACATAGATTACTGGTAAGCTATCAATTAATTCGTCAAGTCTAATGATAGTTGAATAATACTATTACATACAGATACTTTTTATATCAGAGCTTTTCTTTAGGACTACAGAATGAGACCTGCGGGTTTTTACACTGATCTTGATCGTTAACTGCGGGTAAACCCTAAGTTTATGGTCAGCTCTATCGTCGACTTTAAGTCTAAAGTAGACACTTCTCCGCAACTTCCAGACCCTAATTAGACAGAATAAAAAATTCAACCGAAGTGGACGGAGAAGATTAGTTTCTCCTCAATCAATTTGATTCAATTATGAATTCGCTCATCGCATCTATCAAAACCTTGCTGGGTTTATTTGAATGTAAACTGCCCTGATGCTCCCATGAACTGCTTTGTAATCGTTTCGTATACTTGCGTATCAATTCTACAAGTAGATCGTGATCAATCAGGTACCAATTCCCATTAACCGGAAAGGCCATAGTGATATTTTTGCAGAGGTATTTCTTATCGACTGCCATTCTCGCCTTGAGCTGAACTCTAAGAGTTTTTTCTCCAGATATGTGATCCGCCAAAAAGTCGGCACCATTCCAGTCATCAGAGAGCCAAATGCAGTTGAATCCATAATCTGCAAGGATGGAAGCAACTTTTTGAAAGTTATAAAACTCCTTTTGCTTCGCATTTAGCGAATCGAAACTAATATGTTCTAGTTTCATTTAGTGCTCAACCAGCAATCACTTCATGTTAAGGATCGCTTCGCAGGTAAACTTTTTTTCAATTTGCTTTTGAGACTCTTCATCCTCCAACCAAACTTGCGCCAACGATAAAATTGAGGATTCAATCAACCACTTTACTTGTTTTAAATTGTCATCGAAGTTCTCATCTGGCTCATATACGAGAAAATGACCTCGGACGTTTGATTCAGCTGGTAAATCAGCATATTTTCGATAATCGAGATTTTTGTCTAGAGGCTCTTCCCACGATTCATGCTTATAGTCCCTCACATCGACTATAAGTTGGTTGGCCATCCCGGTTGAAAAGTCTTGATGGATTAAATCTGAATCTAAACCTTCTGCCTCATCAGCTTCATCCTCCAGCATAGACATAAACTCCTCGGTCAACTCGAAGCCGGTAATATGGTAGATAGTGGAATTTCCGATTCTGTAACAATCGACGCAGGCTTTAAAGGTGTTCATAGAGTGACGTCTAGTCTGAAATATATAGCATCATAGAAATACTAACAGATACCTTTCTTGCAGATCAAAATCTAAGACTCCGAGTCTTCGAATAGCAGTTCTTCCCTCATTATCTCCACTTCCTTATCGGCATCGATTCCTAAAGAAACACTGGAACCATTAACCGCTGTCTCGATAACGTCAATTTGATCTCCATTCGGATGCGTGAGAATTACTGTTTCATCAGTCTTTCTTGTGAGTATTAGCATTGATGAACTCCATTTCATTTGTAGGTAGAAACCAAATACTAGCCATATACGTGTTGTACCGATTTCCCTATATGGTGATCTGCCCCCACCAACGAGTCCAGTTCGTCAGTTAGGGTTTGATTGATAATTTAATTCTAAAGGGTTGTTCGTCTTTTTCATATAGTTGGGCAGTTTTGGCTGTGATTTGATGGCTTGTGGCACTGGTGGTCGGTAATTCAGCGAGCTATGCGGCCTGATCGTATTGTAGTGAACACGCCATTGTTCAATGAGTACCTGGGCTTCTTTGAGGGTATAGAAGATTTCGCCATTAAGTAGCTCATCCCGGAGCTTGCCATTGAAACTTTCGTTGTAGCCGTTCTCCCAAGGGCTGCCTGGTTCAATAAACAAGGTTTTAACCTTCGCGGCTGCCAGCCATTCACGCACGGCCTTCGCGGTAAACTCACTACCATTGTCCGAGCGAATATGTTCGGGCACACCGTGCTCAAGGAATAAACGATTCAGACAGTCGAGCACGTTGACTGAGTTTAATCTACGTTTCGTATCGATGGCCAAGCACTCATGAGTATGTTCATCGATCACTGTCAACATCCGGAATGACCTTCCATCGTCAGTGCGATCTTTAACGAAGTCATACGACCAAACATGGTTCCTGTACTCCGGCCTTAACCGTATACATGAACCCTCATTGAGCCATAGACGACCACGCTTAGGCTGTTTCTGAGGAACTCTCAAACCTTCCTGCCGCCAGATTCGCTGCACACGTTTATGATTTACATGCCAGCCTTGATGTCTGAGCAAGGCGGTAATCCGGCGATACCCATATCGACCATATTCGGTCGCCAGGTCGATGATCGCCTGCGTCAATGCCGACTCATCAGTGCGTAATCGAAGTTGACGTCGCTGCGTAGCGCGCGGCTGGCGCAATGTCCAACACGCTCGTCGCTCTGAGACCCCGAGCACTTTTTGTACGTGGCGTACGCCACGACGTTTGCGTTCGGGGCTTAGTAGTTTCCCTTAAGAGCCTCATTCAGAATATCTTTATCCAGGGACAAGTCGGCGACTAACTTCTTCAGGCGTGCATTCTCCTGCTCAAGCGCTTTGAGTTTCTTGGCTTGGCTTGTATCCATGCCACCGTATTGCTTACGCCATCGGTAGTAACTCTGGACCGAGATGCCATGATCTCGACTGGCTAACTCTGCCGTTTTACCTTGCTGAATGGCAATCTCAATTAGCCGAAGTAGCTGAATGATCTTCTCGGGTGGATAGTTCTTTCTGGGCATGATGACCTCTTAGTTTATAAGTTAAGTCTAACTTTAAAACTGGACTCGCTTTTTGGGGTCAGGTCACACCAGAAAATAAACCAATTAACGGCAGCCAATAGTGACTAGGTTTTTTGTGTACTCCTTCTAGATATTCCTTGCTGTGCAGTAACCGCTTCAGTTGAGTTTCGTCGAAAGGGAGATAAGGATTCGATTCAGCGTCTCCGTAAAAAGTTTTGATCGGCAGAGCAATATTGTCCACCATAAATTCCCTCTCAACACACCAATTCAAATAACTTCTAATAGTCTGTGTGTAGTCCTTGATCGTCTTTGGTGCTAAATATCTCTCAAACGCTAGTTCCAGTTTGCACATTTCCTCAATAGTAAGATCCTTGGTGTCCTTCGACTTATTTCGATTCTTAGGTAAATCGGGTATCAGCTCCTTGTAACGATCAATATCAGCATGACAGAGATTTTTCGATTGCTTGTCCCCAACAATGTCGATGAACATTGTGAGTCTGTTTAATCTCTCCTTGACTGTACTCTTAGCCGTGTTTGGCTTCTCTCTCATTTTGTCAGCATGAAAATTTTCCTTCAGAACTGACAGTAACTCCGACTTGAGATATGCGGTTTTCGGATTGAAATTAGGGTCAATATTTTGAACTGCTGGCTTGGCCACATCTCGATATTCACTCAGATCAATCGCTTCTCTTGCAACATATTCAAGTGCTTCTCTTTCTTCATGACTTAGAGAATCAAAGAATATCTCGCGTCCATCTGCATCCCAATCCGGAATGTCTCCGTACTCATCTGTAACTCGTAAAGCTATTTTTATAGTCCTGGAATGTTCTGCGTAGTCCGCCAAAACATCTTCTTGATCCAATAACTCAGCGAGCTGTTCCTTCCCAGTTTTCTTTCCCGACACAAACTCACCAACGTAAACGATCAAATAGAGTCTCGACCATATCCGAGATGCATGTGACAGAGCAAGCTTTCGATTTTTCGTTCGCAGAGACTTTCTGATTAGAGGATTCTTTAACCCAACTCGATCAGCAAAATACTTTGGAATCCTGACCTGAAAATAATAAACACCATGCTTCGTCTTAGTGATATAGGAAGGATTACGAAAGGTCATGTATACGACCTTTATAACAGACCAAGTGTTTTTTCGAATATATCGAAAAATTAAGTATTTGATTTAAAAGGAGAAAAAATGGAGAAATGGTGGCTATGGGTGGACTTGAACCACCGACCCCAGCATTATGAATGCTGTGCTCTAACCAGCTGAGCTACATAGCCATCTCATAGTGTGGTCAGGAAGACCACCG
>JBCCHX010000098.1:0-21622 GCA_039028535.1 Cyanobacteria bacterium P01_B01_bin.77 | reverse complement strand
TCGAGGGATCTCTCAAGAAAAATTACCGATATATTTGGGGTTCGTTGAATTTGTGCATAATGCCAGAAAAAGAGGGAAAGCCTTGCTGGGTAGTCTATTGACCACGTTGCTTGGTTAACTCCCTGAAACGCCGATTGAGCCTATGTTTTTTACTGGTTTTCCGTTTTCTATTGTTTTTTCTGCCCATATTAATTTCTAACTTGTCTTGTCAAGTGTAGCCATAAAACTACTTTTTCAGTCTCTACTTTGCTGGGGACAACTAAGACTGATAAGAATAGCTCCATGTAATCATGAGAAAGCTTATGAAAATTATCGCCTCATAAATCATTTCTAGCAGCTAACTCTTTATTAGATCTTACTTTTTCAATCTATTTCGCCTTATCGGCCTACCATACTACAACTTTGCAGTCTATCCACCTAAATCGGCGTACTATACTGCGAGCTTTCCATGTAGCCCCCCATATCGGGCAGATATATGGAAAATTTCAAGTATAGTTACCCCTTAAACCCAATAGACAAACCGTTTTTCCAGCACCACAAAAATGCTGTAAAGCGCCACCCCCATCACCGCCAATGCCAGCAATGCCAAAAAAGCTAAGGAAACATTAAAATTTGAGCTGGCCGACAAAATCACATAGCCAATGCCGCCATCAGATGCCACCGTCTCAGCGATCACAGACCCAATAAACGCCTGAGAAATTGCCACCTTTAGTGACGCAAACAAGTAGGGCATCGTATGGGGCAAGCCCACCTTTTGAAAAATCTCAAACCGATTGGCTCCTAATGCCACTAGCACATCCTGCATTTCCGACTCCACCGTCACCAATCCACTGGCCACATTCACCGCAATCGGAAAGACCGCCAACAAAAAGGCTGTAATGACTGCAGGCACAGCACCAATGCCAAACCAAATGGACATCAAGGGTACTAGGGCTACCTTAGGAATCGTATTAAACCCAATCAACAGCGGATATAGGGTCAAACTAGCCAGCTTTGAGTAGCCAATGGCAAACCCCATCAGGACACCAATGACCAACGCAATCACAAAACCGACTAGTGTGGTAAACAAGGTGGTCCAGGCATTTTTGAGCACGGGTCCACCCCATTGGGGAATTTCAGCAAAAATGGCCGATGGTGCTGGTAAAACAAATTCAGCAATGCCAAACACCCGCACAATCACTTCCCAGAGAACAAATACAACAATGGCGGTAATGATGGGGAAAATATAGACAGCGCGCTTTGAGGTAAGCATCTTATCTAATGAGAACTTTGGAGAAGTAGAGTTATTAACTACGACCATTGCAGAGACCTTAGAAATTAAACAATAAACAAAATATCAGTAAGTTCTTTTGAAGAAACGCATGCTCTCTTTGAAGGTGGGCCAAACAACAATGCGACACCGTAATTAATCGACCCCGCCGTAACCCCTATTTATGCAATTAAAGACAACTCAGTAGGCTGGGTTCTAGGGCGGCCTCCCGGCCCTACCATGGGGAAACCCCAGTTTGCCTAAATTACATAGCTGTATTACTTCCGGAAAGGGAACTCGGAGGGACCCCAAGCAACCGGTTTTGCTTCCCTCCGATATATCTCGATTCACTATGAACGAAGTCATAAGTCTGCCCCCTCCCTAATTACGCTGGATGTATTGTCTGAGTTCGGAATACATGCGTTGGAACTCTGGGGTGAAGCACATATCTAGGGTGCGCGGTCGGGGTAGATTCACCGGTAGGGTATAGACAATCTGGCTGGGGCGTTGTCCCATGACATAGACGGTATCTGACAGGAAAATGGCTTCCCGTAGGTCGTGGGTGACTAAGACACTGGTACATTGCGATCGCACCCAAAGCCGTTGCAGCATTTCCCACATTTCTTCACGGGTAAACGCATCCAGGGCACCAAAGGGTTCATCTAATAAGAGAATTTCAGGATTGTGAATTAACGCGCGACACAATGACGCCCGCTGTTTCATCCCACCGGACAGCTGCCAAGGATAGTACGTTTGAAACTCTTTAAGCCCTACCGTCGATAACAGCTCCTGGGCACTAGCTATATAGCGAGCTTTTTGAGATTTTAGTTTCTTTTTATGGGGAGAAACAATCTCTAGCGGCAACAACACATTATCAATGGTATTGCGCCAGGGCAACAAAACCGGGTTTTGAAAGGCGATACCCACACTTTGTAATGGTTTAGTAATGGGTTCACCATGGAAATAAACGGTTCCTTGTTTAACCGGATTCAGGCCCGAAATCATCCGTAGCAACGAGGTTTTACCACAGCCGCTTGGGCCGACCACAGATACAAATTCGGCTTGAGAAATCTTAAGGGAAACGTTCTCAATCACCGGCATGGGCGAACCAGGCACATCGTACGTTAGCCCTACGTCACGAAACTCTAAAGCAGTCGGAGTGGTTACCTGGGGTGACACTGTGCGGGAAACATGCTCAACCATTGCCTTTGCTAAGACTCGTGTACGTCATTCGCTCGAAAACATGTAGGAAGATCGTCGTCAATTATATGCTCTGTGGGAATAAAGCGGTGTGCTGTAATGGAGGCTACAGAAGCTGGCCAATGGTTTATCCTCCTGAACGGGCGTCTAAGTTTCCCTAATAGGTTGCCTGAAGACGACTCAACAAATATTCGCCTGCTTTGATAGGGGCATAGCGAGGAGGATTATGCTCACTCTGACATGTGGGAAAACAACTAATTTCAGTATCAGGATCGGGCTGACAGAAGAAAGCGATGGAATAGCGATCGCACCCCACCTTATCTCCCACAGGCAATCCCACCCGATGTTTAGTAGACCGAAATACATCATTGCTCCAACGCTGGGTTAAATCACCCGTATTGATCAAAATCGCATTGGGAATAGAAGGAGCTGCAATCCAGGTCTGATCAGCTAACTGTACTTCTAAGCCCCCCACATTATCCTGAAATAACAGGGTCAGAGTGCCATAGTCAGAATGGGCACCCGCACGCATTTGGCCCGGTTTTGGCACTACGGTCGGAGGTGGATAATGCAGTAATCGAAGGGTGTAGCTACAGGACTGATGTTTGTCAGCAATAAATGGTTCAGGCATTTTCAATGCCATGGCAAAAGCCCGAAACACTTGGTTAGCCGCTGTTGTACAAACTTCAAAAAAGTCACTGATGGTTGTCTTAAATTCATGTTGTCCAACCGGCCACTGGTTGGCTGCCAGTGTTACAGTTCTTGGCTTATTTGCAAGAATCTCTCGACCAATATTAAAGGCCTCTTTCAAATCACCCGGTTGAGATTCATCTAATCGCTCTCGCTCAAGACCGATATAGCCTCGATTGCTGGTTGCTGCTAACCACGCAATTTCTTGTTTTTGAGCCAGGGGTAAGCCAAAAAACTGTTCAGACTGCTTAAAGGCTTGATCTATTTTTGGCTGAGGCACTCCATGGTTGATCAGGTACATAAACCCAACCTGGTGACAGGCCTGATAAATTTCCTGGGCTACGGATTGTTTACCTGAAGGCTCATCCTCTAAAAATGGGGTGAAGTCAATAATAGGAATGTCCATAATTGCCTATGGTTAGAACCCGATGCGTTACGGCCCCACACATCCTACCTATTTTCCTTAATCAAGGCTGCCAGCCGATGCCGCATTACAATACCGGGCTTATCACTGGCCATGTGTTGTTCCGCCTGACTATCCAGCGGCACGTCATACTCTGTTCCTTCTAAAACAGCTTTATCTTCTAAGGTGACGGCCCGGTCAAAGGCGATAATATCGCTGGCTTTTGCATCAGCTTCGCTATCATTTCGCAGGCAAAATTGCACCAATTGAATCGATTGATCGTCAATGGGGGTGGCGGCTGTAAAAATTAAGTGGATTAGACCGTTGGGATAGGTGATTTTTAGCGATCGCAAAAAGGGCATGTACCAGATTCCTTCGCTAATTCGCACCGTCTCTCCATCGGTCATTTGCAGATTACGCTTCTGTATGGCGCTGTTTTTTACCGGTAACCGATAGGTCATCTTGAACCCATCGTTAGTCTCAGTAAAGCTATCGGGTGCGGGAGGTACAGGCGCTTGCTGCAGACCAAACGTTTGTTCGTGGACAAACTGGGGATGGGCATTATCAAACGAATTTTCCATCAGCCGCAGCCCTGCACAGCGCCAGACTTCGTAGAATTCGGGAATATAGCGAAAATTAGGGTCGTCTGCTTCAGCAATAGTCGGGACATCGACCAGTGGTGAGTCTAAACATACCCAGACATAGCCATACCGTTGGGTGCATTGAAATGCTTTGACCCGGTAGCTGTTGGGAATTTTTTGTTCTAGCAATTGGGGCACCTGAACACAGATACCCGCTGCATCAAAACACCAGCCATGGTAAGGACATTGAATTTGCCCCTGCCGTACCTTGCCTTGGGATAGTTGGGCAGACCGATGACAGCACCGATCCTCAACAGCAGCAGGTTGACCCACGCTATCCAACCACAGCACCAGGCACTGACCCAGCAAGCAAAAGGATTGAGGCCCCTCATGTAAATACTCTATGGGCACAACCGGGTACCAAAATTGTCGAAATACCGGGTGCTGTGTGACTAGCATGGCAGCAGGCTGGTAGCATTACCCTGCCATTATCACAACGACTTTCGCTCAGACGCAGGGGGTACCTTACGCTCTTCCAACGGAGGGAGATAACTGGCGTCAAACACTTCTTCAAGCGCAGGTGTTTCAGGCAGACCAAATCCCTTCACCGTTTGGGCAATGGTAGCCTCCAGACGAGCTGGGTCCGCTGCTCCCAGGCCATCCTTCTCCACCTCATCAGTCACCAACAAACCATCCAGGGCAATTTGTAACCGCAGCTTTTCAGCCTCTTTGTCCATTAGCTCATCACCTACCGCTAAGACACCCTCCAGCCCTGCCTCTGGATCCTTAAGGGCATCTTGCATACCCTTGATGTAAGCCTTGATAAAACCCTTAACCACGTCAGGATTTTCTTCTGCAAATGACTCTTTGACCAGGATGACGTTGCCATAGAGGTCCAAGCCATTATCGGTGTAGTAAAAGATATTCAAATCATCCAGGGTTTTACCGGCACCCACAATCGCGGGCAACATCGAATAACTAAAGCCACTAATGGCGTCAACATTCCCCTGCAGTAAAAATGTCTGACGTAGCTTAGGCTCCATGCTAACCCACTCGACACCATCAGCATCTACCCCAACCTGTTCTGCCAAAACTGGCCAAAGCCGCCGGGGAGAATCTCCCACAGGAGCCCCAAGCTTCTTGCCAATCATATCCTCGACGGAGTCAATGCCACTGTCTTTAAATGCAATCAGCGCAAAGGGTGCCTTATTGAAAGCAACGGCGACAGCAATCAGCTTATCGTCAGGGTTTTCCTGATTAAACTCGATCATCGAGTACATATCACCGTACCCGATGTCATACTGACCCGCAGCAATAGTACCAGCTGTACCCGCCGAACCATACCCCCGCTCAAACGAAACCTCTAAGCCTTCTTCTGCGAAATAGCCCCGCTCCATCGCTAACATCAAAGGAGCATCCACTCCCTGCAACAACCAGGACAGGGTAAACTTGACTGGTGTTAGAGAGTCCGGAGTCGTCGCAACTTCAGCGTCAACTTCGGCAGGAGCAGCCTCTCCAGCTACAGGCTCGGTTGGTGGTGTCTGACAGGCAACAACACCAAAGAACGTCGCGAGAGCTAAGGCTGAGACAGAAAGAGGTCTGGCAAAACGTTTTTGAAAAAGGGCGTTAGACATGGGATAAAAAACGCAGAGGCAACGCATGTAACTGGACAGAACGTTATAGTTAATTTTTTATTTATCTTTAGTCAAAGTAGATGCCCCTGTTGTATCTCCAGTCACACTTCGTAACGAAAGATGTCTTGGCAAATCAGTACAAGAATAGGTCCATGTGGATTTTAGGGAAGTCTGAGTCAAAAAATACTCAAAACCTTTGCTTTACATAGTTTTTAGACTTGGAAGCGCAAAATGTCTGAGGCTCACTCATTATGATGATAGAGTAGCTGATTAAGGGTCATCTCATTTATTCTTGACAAATTTTTGTACGAAAAATTTGTACAAAAATTAGCACAGCGCTTCTCACTGACGATAAAAGCCCTACTGGCAAAAGAATTAGCCATTGAGCATTTCTTTTGCAATCAGCCGGTCGTCCGTTCGAGTCGGATCACCAGCTTTCTGATGAAACCCTTGTGTGAATTGGGTTTTAACGTCCTATATTTTAGACAGATTTAGAATAGGGCGTTCAGCACTCTATTTAATGAAAATTAGTATAGTTTGACCAGCTGGCTTTGGCTCAGCTGGTCAGTTGTTTGTGAGAAATTGAGCAGCTGCATCAGCTTACCAAGCTCGTTTTTTGAAAGTAAATAGGCTGGTATCAGCCATCATCAATCACCTCAATCCATATGGGTTGATACGTCCTATTGAGGACTTGATTCTGCCCTCATGTTACTTTTGGCAACAGAATCACCCCTTGCCAAAGATGGTAGGCAATAACACCCAATAGTTATTCATACATACAATCCTATTCCATTGCTTTGCCGTTGAGGAAGCGTTACTAGTGTTATCCCATCCCTGATCTGGGCTTACTAAAGCCAGACAGGATATAAGGCAATTCATGACGGCCACACTTCGTTCTCTAGCAACTGATATTGGCTTCCAAGTGGGATGTGCTATCAATGCTGGCTGTCTTGATATCCCAGAGTATGAGGCCATTGCCGCTCAACACTTCAATCTGCTGGTGTCTATGGGGGATTTCAAAATCCATAATGTGCGCCCAACCCCTGACGACTGGCACTTTGATAAGTCCGACCGACTGGTGGCCTTTGCTGAGGCAAACAACCAGGCTGTTCGTGGACATACCCTCTGCTGGCACCTAGCCTGTAGTGACTGGATGAAGACTCTGGATAGCTCTGAGCTAGAACGAGTGCTCCGAGAGTTCATCATGGAGATGGTAGGCCGCTATCGAGGCAAAGTCGGTACCTGGGATGTGGTCAATGAAGCCATCAATGATCATGGTCGGCCCCGACCATCGGTCTGGAAAAAGATCGATAATTTTATTCCTAAGTGCTTTGAATGGGCACATGAAGCCGACCCCGATGCTGAGCTGTTATACCTTGACTACCGGGTTCACACCGTAGGGCGTTGGAAAGCCATTGCCAAAATGGTCAGAGAACTCAAATCAGCCGGGATACCGATCCACGGTGTGGGAATGCAGCTCCACCATGATTTGATGCGCTCCCTGGCCATTAGTACTTTGCGACTCGAAGGGGCGATCCGAGATCTTAGAGCCCTGGGGATAAATGTCCACCTGTGCGAGATTACCGTGGGCTTACATCAAAAAGCTCAGTTGCTCCCTAGAGCCATGGGCTATCAACTTCATGCCCAAGCCTATCGGCAGATTGCTCAAGCGGCACTAGCGGGGGGAGCCACCAGTATGACGATTTGGAATCCCTACGATAAACATATCAAGCATGTTCTGCGTGAGGCAGTCCCTGGTCTATTTGATGAAGCGTACCAGCCTAAGCCTGCCTATCACGCTCTGATGGATATGCTCTCTCAGCATTCAGCATTGGTGGCTTAAGACTCTAGCTCTTTGAGGGGAACACGTTTCCAGTTATGGTTGCCATCGGCAATCAGATAATAAATGCGCTCTCCTTGTTCGTTGTCTACTGGAATGGCAGGCAGCACAGAACAACTTTCTTGAGTAAGATTGAGTTGAATCAGGGGACTGTCCACCTGAGAGTGTTGATATTCGTTAAGGGTGGACATATACACATTGAAGCACCGCAGTAGCTCCTGAGAATCGACATAGCCATCAACATCAGGAAAGGTGGCCAAGGGAGCCTGTAAGTTATTCACCTTGAGCCAGTCCACACCGCTAAATACTAGAGATGGAGACACTTCTGTTCCTTGAGCATCCAGGAGGAACACCAATGTTGACTGATCAAATTGTTGGGTATTGAGCCAATAGTCACCTGTGAGGACAGGACATCCAGGATAGGCCCAAGCCGTGCTGAGAATATCGTGAATGACATTATCAAGCCCTGCTGCTGTTAGCATTCGTCCAGATAATTTAAATAGCACTGTTTTACTTGCTTATTATGCCCAGGTTTTTAGCAACCATTGGTTGATTGAAAAATTCTGAAAACTGTATAAGTGCTTAGAATTAAGCTATCAAATGCTGTCCATAAAATCTCATCTCCGCTCAATCATCAAGATAAAACAATATTGCTTGAGAGTTTGATAAATCTCCTAAAAAGATGCTTCAGACGAACCAAATCTACGTACTTTTGCTCATCAGAAAGTGATGAATATAACTTTATGATGAAAATGAGTCCAAATAGAACTTTCTTTCCAGCACTTATTCTCTCGTGGCTGCCCATCGTATACGGTGGGTTCCCATCTATGGTGTAAATATCTTTATTATGACTAACCTATCTGCATCATCTGATTCTGGGTTTGTTAACGATCCGATGAGTAATAGCATCCCAGTTTGGTCAGGAGAGTGGCTTGCACACCTGTTAAATCCGTTTGTTGGCCAGTTCAATGGCGTAGGCGCTTCAGGTCAATGGATAGAACTTGGCATTAGAGAACTGTTATTATCAAGAAATCTAAACAGCGAAGAAAGTCCGTTGAGTAATGAAAACTCTTTCGCTTTATCACAATTATCCTCTAATTTTTCAATTCCCTCTCGTTCTTATTCTGATCGGAATGTTGATCTGCTAACGGGTCAATCAGACTTTGGAGGATTTTTAGCCGCTGCTGGATTAGAGTCATTGGATAATAACATACTCAATGGCAACGAGCAGTTTACTCCGGAGAACAAGATAGGACATATTGATGTTCATGAGCTAATTGATGATTCTCATATTGTCGCGACAGAATCTGATACCCATCAGAAAGTTGATTTGCAGCACATTAATCCAGGCGATGATGCTCGCCATCTGACACCGGATAAGGCACAAACTGATGACGCTGCTCCTACGCTTACTCTGGCGCTTCAGACAGATACGGGTTGGGATGCTACCGATGGAATCACTCAGACACCTGTTCTGGTAGGTACCGTCAGCAGCCAAAGTGAGGTTACTCAAGTTAGTGCCAGTGTCGGTGAAGCCATCCTTGATATTACGGATCAGGTACAGTCAGATGGAAGTTTTACCCTGGATGAATCCTTACTAAGACTTTTGATTGGTGGCCCCTTAGTAGATGGTACATACAGTATTTCAGTCACTGCTGAAGACAGGCTAGGCAATGTCTCTACTCCAGTTGAAGTGAGCATGACCTTGGATCGCACGGCAGCTGAATTGTTGCTGACAAGTCCCTTAGTCAATGGCACCCACAGCAGTATGGTGCATCTTCTGGGTAGTACCGATGAAGCAGGTATCCTGAGCACTACTCTAAATGACGGTATAGCAGTGGATATGGAGGTTAGGGACATCCTAGACCAGTCACTTCAAGCACTGCCATTAGAGGACGGTGCTCATCAGCTTACGGTTCACTTTAGCGATGTGGCAGGCAATGTTACCGAACAGGTAATTAACTTTGAAGTAGACGGGAGTGCTTTTGTAATTGGGTCCACCGATACCATCAGTTGGGCAGCAACAACAGGCGATGAGATTCTCTTAGCCGAGGGTAGCAGCTTTATCACCCAAGCCCAGATGCCGATCTCCTTAAGTCAAAGTGAAGGTAGTCGAACTTTACGCTTTGCTGTGGATGCTGACTTTGATACCACTGATGAGACAGCAACTAGCGGCGATACTCTGGCGGTATATCTGATCTCCACCGATGATCCGAGTCAAACACTGCTGGAAAATGGTATACCCGGCACTCCAGTGTTCTCCTTAACCGCCGACACCGCCGACTTTACGCCTGGTCTGGTGACCTACGATGGTCAATTCGTTGAGATTGACCTCACGTCTCTGAATGTAGAGACTGAAGGCACCCTGATCTTCCAACTGCTCAACCAGGATGGGGATACGGGCAGTCGAATTCACATTAGCCAGTTAACTAATGCATTGGACCCCAAGGGTAGTGAAGCGCTGCGATTTGAAGAAACGGATACGGTAGTCAAGCTAGGCGGTGAGCTGGCCCTGGAGAATCTGTCAGTCAGCAAGACTATTGAGCCGGTCTTGAGTCAGACTCGTTTTAATGCTGAGACCGGGGAGTATACGGCTCATCTACAATTGCGGAATACGGGAGAAACCTCTATCAGCCGTCAGGCAGCGGTAGTGTTTGATGCCTTGCCTGACGGGGTGAGTCTGACAACGTTGTCAGGTAACGACGGTGAGGGCAATCCCTACGCCAATCTCTACCATGCTATTCGTCCTGGTGGTCTGGCAGCTGGGGGGCTATCGGATGCGATCTCTATTACCGTCAGCAACCTGGAGCAACTACAGCTCATCCTGATGCCTCAGGTACTGGTGGGCGGCCCTAACCAGGCTCCGGTGTTCGACCCCATTGATCTGGTTGAGGTAATGCCGGGGCAGCGCGTTGAGATTTCGCTAAATGCAGTCGATCCCAATGGGGACCGGGTGACTTATTCACTACGCACCGATACGGATTTGCCTAATGGTCGTTTGGATGGCTCTGGCATTCTTTCTTTTGAGCCCACACCCAACGACATTGGCACCTACAGCTTTACGGTAATCGCCTCCGATGGTGCTGAATCGGTTGAGCAGACGGTCACCCTCAATGTGGTGCCCGACCCCATCACCACCACCCGTATCAGCGGTCGCGTTCTCGATACTAATGGCGCTCCCCTGGCCAATCTGCCCATTGAGCTGGGCCGACTCCAGACGCTCACTGATAGTGATGGCACCTTTATTCTCACCATTCCAGACACCAGCTTCCCCACCGATGAGCTGGATATTACCGTGCCCTTTGGCGACCAGGCCTTTGATCCGTTCTTTACGGGCACCCAAGTGATTGACCTGCGCCGCACCACCTTTGATGGCACCACCGGCACCGACATCAGCAATCCTCTACGTCATCCCAACCTGGTCAGTGCCTATATGAATGCCAGTATGGTCTACGGCAATGACACAAACACCGCCAATGCGCTGCGGACGCTAGATGGAACCGGTCAGCTTAAAGTCTCGGAGAATAATCTCTTACCCCTTAACAACACGGAATTCTTTCCTGATGGGCCATTGCCTAACAGCAATCGCAGTCTGAACGATCCAGCCGCGCTCTTTGCTACAGGCGATGTGCGGGCCAATGAGAACATCGGTCTCACCGCCATGCATACCGTCTTTGTGCGCGAACACAATCGGCTGGCTACGGAAATTCAAGCGACGAATCCTGAATTGTCTGGGGATAAAATTTATAATCAGGCCAGAAAGCAGGTGGCGGCTCAGATTCAGCATATTACCTACAGTGAATATCTACCACTGTTGATTGGCAGTGACGCCCTAGATACCTATACCGGCTATGACGAGACCGCTGATCCAACCATTAGTCATCTGTTCTCAGCAGCAGCCTTCCGTATGGGTCATACCCAAAGCTTTAGTGAGTTTCTGTTGATCGATGACAATGGGGAGGCTCTGCCATCGGTGTCCTTAAGAGAAAGTACCTTTAACCCGGAGATTATTCATCAGTACGGTATTGATGCCATTTTGCGGGGTCTCTATGCTCAGTCGGCTGAGGCGATTGATACGAAGGCCATCGATGAGCTACGCAACACCTTGTTTGGACCACCAGGAGCAGGCGGCATTGACCTGGCTGCCGTGGATATTGAGCGCGGTCGAGATGTAGGGCTGCCGGACTACAACCAAGCTCGTGTGGATATGGGACTGGCTCCGGTCACTAGCTTTGCGGATATTACAAGTGATACAACAGTACAGGCAGTACTGGAGCAGCTGTACAGCACTGTCGATGACATTGACGTCATTGTCGGCGGGCTAGCGGAAGACCATGTATCAGGGGCCATGGTGGGTGAGCTGTTCCAGACCATCATTGCAGACCAGTTTGCGCGATTGAGAAATGGGGATCGCTTCTGGTACGAGAATGGACAGTTTACCCAGACGGAACTGGATGACATTCGGAGGACGACTCTGGCTAGTCTGATTCAGCGTAATACGGGCATTACCACCTTGCCAAGCTATGTGTTTTCTGACCAGGGAGCACCCACCGCACCTGGAGCAGCTGGGACGGTAGCCAGTGAGATGGTGACTGAGTATGGGATGATTGATGGCAGTGGCCATGGTCAGTCTGGTCAGGGAATACCGGGAGACCTGATGGGGGTGAACTATACCCAGGAATATGGGGATGGTATTCGCTCAGTGGCGGGAGAGAATCGACCCAATACCCGTGAGATTAGTAATGTTCTGTTTGCTCAAGCAGGCTCGATTCCGGATGCTCAAGGGAGCACGGGCTTTATGCTGGCCTGGAGTCAGTTTATGGGCCATGACCTCTCTTTTAGTCCTGCGGGTGCGGCGGATACGCTCAAGTTTTATGGCACCGAGTATGAGAGTCCGGCTGGGGAAGAGTTTCCCTATGTCGCAGAGAAGATTGACCTAGTGTTAGGCCATAATCTCTATGCTGGGGTAAACAATGTTATTGAGCGGCCTATTTACCTACCTGCTCTGGATATTGTTAACAATGAGCAGACTACAGATAGCCAGGGCAATATCACCGTTACTAACAACATGCTTGGGGCTGAAGTCTTTGTTGCAGCGAATGCTCTGAGTGACCGAGAAGGCAATTCTTTTGATGGACAGCTTACGATTTCTGAGGTGCCCACAGATTTAACTCCCGCTGCCTTACCTGAAGGGCTTTCCCCTGATTTAGTGGTTACCATTCAGCCAGGAGAGATGGCCTTTGAGATACCAGCTCAGTTAACCTTACCAAACCAAGCCGGATGGCCAGTGGGGATGGAGATGGAGCTATGGTCTATTAATCCCACAACTGGTGATTTCGAAGTGGTGGGAACGGGAGTTGTTTCAGATGATGGCAGCTCTATCGAGACTATTGAAGGCGGTATCCGCAATAGTTCATGGCATTTCTTTGCACCTGGGGCATTAGGCGGTTTAGATTCAAACGATCCACGAAACCCTGACCACCGTTGCGGAGCAACTGAAGAAAATGCACCATTTACTTCCAATGTAAGTCTTGTGTCTGGGGGAATTATTGAAACCCATGACTTGGTGTCTTATCAGTCACTAGGAGCTACTAGAGGTGTCACATTAACATACGATTCATTACGAGCAGATCCAAGTCCAATCATTCACTACAATGTGGATATCCCCTTCAATATTTCTGGCAGAGGACCTGCAACTGGTGAGTTTAAACTCATTTCTAAACTTTCCTTTAAACAAGGTGCTTTTGAATATGAAGTGCCGGGATTTGAAGGAGGACAATACGGGCTTGAAGGCGGTGAACACTTTTGGGATGTACCATCTTCGGGGCAAGGAAATCTTTTAGCAAAACCGGCACTTCAAGCAGACTTAAAGGAATTAACTTCTGGCATATATGAATATGATCTCCAAGCGGGTGTCTATGCGTTTGCTAATGGGCAATTTTCAGGACGGTCTAATACTCTTACCAATACCATTGTTCACGTTAATGGTACTCACAGTAAACTAGGAAACGGTTGGGGAATCTCTGGTGTCCAGGAACTAATTGAAAACAGTGATGGATCTATTTTAATTATAGATGGCAACGGCTCGGAAATCGTGTTTGAAAACGAAGGTGGGTATGTATCTCCTCCTGGTGATTTTTCGACACTGAGAAAGCTTGAAGATGGAACCTTCCAGCGAATTACAAAAGAACAGACAGTCTATGCCTTCGATAGCAACAATCGCTTGGTCTCAATTACGGATCGCAATGGTAATCAAACCCAGCATGTTTATAACTTTACTGGGCAACTAACAGAGATTATTGACCCAGTTGGTCTCTCCACTCAGTTTAAATATGCCAACGGACATATTTCTAAAATCATTGATCCAGCTAAGCGTGAAACACTTCTAGAGTATGATGTCAGCGGCAACTTAACAGGCATTACCGATCCCGATAGCACTAGCCGTCAGTTTGTTTATGACGACAAGGGGCATATGGTAGGTGAAACTGATAAGCGTGGATATCAGGAAAAGGCCATTTATGACTTTGCTGGTCGTGCCACACAAGCGATTGGTAAAGATGGTCGTATTATTAAAGTCCAGCCTCCTCAGGTAGAAGGGCTTTATCGATTTGAAGAGACATCAACCGATCCACTCTCAGCACCTGCATTACCAGATGCGCCTGAGGATAGCTCAGAAGTAACCTACAGTGATGGACGGGGACAAGTTAAAACAACCGTATTAGATGCAGCAGGGCAGGCGGTATCGGCACGAGATCAAGCAGGAGCCCTCTATGCTATTCAACGGAATACTGACAACCTGGTTGAAACGTTTACAGCAGGGCTTGGTCAACAAACCACATTTGACTATGACGAGCGTGGCAACCTAATTCGTTTGGTGGATGAACTCTCAGAAACTGGCTATTCATCCAGTGACTTAGTTGAGTTAGAGAATCCTAATTCAAATGTCACTAGATTACTATTATTCGATAATCCTGGCTATTTTTCTGGAGTCGCACCGCAAAATTTGATTGCCAAGGATTTGAATAATGATGGATATCTGGATTTAGTATCCGTTAATGCACAGCCAACCTATGGCTATGGGCCAGAAACCTCATACATATCTGTCTTTTTTGGTGATCCTCAAGGGAACTTTAGTGGTGAAAATGTTGTTCGCTTTGATAACCAATTTCATAGCGGTACAGCCATTGCCGTTGATGATTTTGATGGAGATGGTAATCAAGACATTGTCACTAATGATGTTGGTAGTGGAAGCGAATATTTTTTAATTGCTTTTGGGAATGGAGACGGCACCTTTGCTGAACAATTATCCATTAAAGAATCAAATCAATATCCATACGATCAGCGAGGTGAACCCATTATTGTTTATGATCTAGACAGTGATGGATATAAGGATATTCTCTATAATACGGATGATGAACCAGCCATTATCTTTGGTAACCCAGAGCGAGCCTTAGCCAATCAAGCCTACCTCAAAACATCTAATGAAAGTAACGGCATTAGTCATATGGCTCTTGCCGATTTCAACGGTGACGGTGAAGTTGATATTGTTAGGCAGACTAAAATTGATGATGCTAATGACATTAACGGCATTGAGGTCTTTCTAAATCATGGGGATCGAAACTTTTCTTCTCCTATAACAAACAATCTGCTCGGTGCAGCAGAAACGCTGAATGAAGCGAATGCTTTTATCACTGAAGACTTAGATGCAGATGGACTGGACGATATTATTTCCATTCAAAGGAATAATTCAACGGTTACTGTTCTCTTCGGAGATATAGAAGTACCCTTATCTCGTGTAGATGATTATGTACTTGATCAGCAGCCTCACCAGGTGAAAGCCGCTGATCTTAATGGCGATGATCGGCTCGATATTGTTACCGCTAATGGGAGCAGTGATACAGTATCTATTTTGCTCAATACAGGCACTGGATTTACAGTAGCCACTGATTACAGTATTGGAGACTATGGAGCCTCATTTCGGTCGAATAATAATATCTCAGCAGCACCTAATTCGTTGCAATTAAAGGATATTAATAATGATGGTTCTTTGGACATACTGACGGCTAATGAAGCAGACAATAGCCTATCAGTACTTCTAAATCGAGGAGATGGCTCTTTTCTTGATTCAATCAATTATGCAGTTGGGGAACAACCAGTAGCACTGACATTAGATGATTTTAATCAGGATGGCTTTGCTGACATTGCTGTTGCTAATAGCAATGCAGAAAATGGGTTCATTTCAATTTTGATAAACCAAAGAAATGGAGACTTTGAGCTCACATTACCGCTTCTCGATAGAAAGGCTCAATCATTTGATACTTCAGGAAGTAAGGAACTTCTTGTTGCTGACTTTAATAATGATGGTTTTGACGATCTACTATCAGTAGATTACTCAAACTCCATTTTTCTTCAGAATAGCAATGGTAACGCTACATTTGCAACACCCACTGAATTTGCACTAGATGACACGGTTCAAGGGGTTGCTACAGGTGATTTTAATCAGGATGGGACATTAGATATTCTGGTATCAACCTATGACTATCAAACTCGACGTAGTCAGATTATCCCGATTGCCAGTGATGAAAATAGAGCCTTAGTTATCGAGACACCTTGGAACATCATAGGCCAACCGATCAATCTCAATGTAGGAGAGTTTAATGGAGATGGCATTCTTGATTTCTCTTATCTTGTTCAAGATGATGATTCTGGAGTTAGTCTATCGGTTTGGCTTGGCACCGAAGATAATGGCTTTCAACAAGCGTCATCAGAAATTGTTGCCCATGGTAGCCTGTATGACTATCAATCTGCCGATCAGTCTATTACACAAATTGCTGACATTAACGATGATGGGCTAGATGATCTAGTGTATCTGCGCCGGGGAGATCTAGAAAGTGCTAGCGATGATATCTTTCTAGTTGGATTACTCGGAAATGGAAATGGGTCGTTTCGTCAAAGCTTTGCTCAACAAATTTCTCCTGGCTCCTCTGCATTAACGCTTATGCAAAAATCTCGCATAAAGATGGCAGATCTAAATGGAGATGGTAGTTTGGATATTGCCTTTGTCTATGGAGATGAGGCGTATCGTGATGGACAATATTACAATGAGCGCTATTATCTACAAACATTCCTTGGTTCTGGGAATGGGGTTTTTAGTGAACAGCAAAGAAAAGAAATTACTCGGTTTGGAAACAGTGATGAAGAACCTAATTTAGAGATTGCCGATGTTAATAATGATCGCTACGCCGATCTGATTCTTTCTACTGGAGGATATACGAACTCGATTCTATCTGTTTTGTTAGGCAATGAAACGGGCCAATTTGATTTTCAAAATAGTCAGCAATATCGAGACTACGCTACACCAGCTGGTATTGATGCTGTGTTTTTGGGCAAGTTCAATGCTGATGATGACATTGACGTTCTTCTCAATGATGATCAGAGGAATTATATTCTTCTTAATCAGTTGGGCATTTCTTTAGAAGACCCTGGGGATGAGATAGAAACACTGGCAACGACACTTGATCGACGAAACCTGATCAATGCAAAACTGTTTACCTATGACGATATCTTTAGTCAACTCACCTCAGTCACAGATGAGCTAGGTAGTACTACCTTATTTACAATAGATAGCACCAACGGTAATACCGTCAAAATGCGCCAGGTAATTGGTGAAGTCGGAGGTAGTGATGATATTGTTACTGTCTACACTTACACCGATGCGGGTCTGATAGATTTAGAAACCGACGACTTAGGCCGAGTGAAAGACTATGACTATGATAGCTTTGGACGACTGATAAAACTCACCCTGGCAAAGGGCACTGCTAACGAAGCGACCCAGCTATTTAGCTATGATACAGCAGGTAATCTGACCCAGTTTACCGATGAGAATGGTAATGTCACTGCCTATGAGTATAATGTGATGAATCGTCTCATCCGGCAGTTGGATGCGGACCCAGATGGGGCAGGCGCTCAACAGGCCCCAATTATCTTATTTGGCTACGATGCAGCGGGTAATTTGATCGAGACAACCAATGCCAATGGTAATACCACCTCCTTCACCTATGATCCTTTGAATCGTCTCACCCAGCGGTTGGATGCAGATGATCAGGCTACTGATTATGCCTATGACCAGGCAGGTAATGTGGTGGCCATGACTAATGCTCGTAGAGAAACCACCAGCTATCAGTATGATGCACGTAATCGGTTAATCTCAGAAACCGATACGGAAGGGGGCATTACTACCTACCAGTATGACGCGGATAACAATCTCACAATGATTGAGGATGCGGAGGGCAATCGCACTAACTATTTCTATGATGCGCGGCAACGGTTAAGCTCAATTCGAGATACAACTGGTCGCTTTACTGACTATGATTATGATGCGGCGGATAATCTAGTGGCGGTGAGAGATCGCAATGGACATATCACGCGGTACCGCTATGACCATCTTAACCGATTGATTGAGATTGAGGATGCGGAGGGCAATCGGGTCCAGATGACCTATGACGAGATTGGAAATATTGCAGTTTCCATGGACCAACGAGGCAACAAAACGCGCTATATTTACGATGAACGTAATCGGTTGGCCCTGACCACCGATGCGTTGGATGGAGAAATACGCTACGACTATGACGGAATTGGGAATGTTCTGTCTATTGTTGATGAGCTGGATCGGGAGACTACCTATGGCTACGATGCGTTGAATCGCTTGACTCAGGTGACGGACCCGCTCAACCACAATACCCGCTATGAGTATGATGGTGTTGGTAATCTGACTCAGGTGGTGGGCGAGCTGGGCAGGGTTGTTAATTACAGCTATGACAATCTCAATCGTCAGACCCAGGTGACCGATGCCTATGGCAACATCACCCGTACCCACTATGACGAGGTGGGTAATGTGGTCGCGGTTACCGATAAGTTAGGGCGCACAACCAGGTATGACTATGACAGGCGCAATTGGCTGGCCCAAACTACAGATGCATTGGGCCATAATACAACCTATGACTATGACCAAGTGGGGAACCTCACAGCATTGACCGATGCGTTGGGCCATCAGACACGCTATGAGTACGATATGCTGTATCGCCAAACGAAAAGCATTGATGCGTTGGGGGAGACGGCAACCACCACTTATGATAATGAGGGTAATATTCTCTCTCTCACCGATGCGTCAGGGAATTTCACTACCTACACATATAACAATATTTACCAGCTCGCGACAGAAACAATTGCGATAGACGATATCAATCTTACTCGATCATATAACTATGATGCGGCGGGTAATCTGATTGAGCGAGTGGACCGGAATGGACGTACTCAAACCTTTGCCTACGATGCGCTGAATCGCCTGGAAGCAGAACAGTGGTTGGATAATAACAGTAATCCTATCCGAACCATTTCCTATGGCTATGATGCAGCCAGTCAGCTTCAGTCCCTCAGTGATCCGAATGCGGTCTACACCTATGACTATGACCTGGCTGGGCGGCTGATTCAGGTTGACAACAATAATACGCCAGAGGTGCCCCGCGTTGTCTTTGACTATGATTACGATGCGGCCAACAATTTGCTCCGTGTAACTGACAGGATTGAGGATATCCAGACTGGGGTGGAGAGTTTTTCCTATGACTTGCTGAATCGAGTAACCCAAATTACTCAGAGTGGTAATGGCGTGGCTAATAAGCGCGTGGACATGACCTATGATGCGGTCAGTCAGATGACTGGGGTGAAACGCTATGGTGATTTGACGGGTACTCAGTTAGTGGCTCAGACAGTCTATGACTATGATGCAGCCGGACGGATTACAGAGCTAACCCACCAGCGGGGAACCGATATCATTGCTGATTATGGTTTTAGCTATGATGCAGCTAACCATTTGACTCAGCTAGTTACACCGGACGGCATTAGTGACTATAGCTATAACAGTCGCAATGAACTGACGGGGGCTGATTACAGCTATCAAAAGAATGAAACCTACAGCTACGATGCCACCGGTAATCGCACAAGCGATACGACCGGAGATCATAACCGTTTGCTAAGCGATGGTACTTACAACTATGAGTACGATCACGAAGGTAACCGCACTCGCCGGATTGACATTGCCACAGGTGAAGTCACTGACTATATCTGGGATCATCGCAATCGTCTGACGACAATTGTGACCACCAGCAGTGATGGTATCGTCATTAAGAAAGCTATCTACACCTATGATGCCTATAACCGACGCGTTGCCAAGGTAGTGGATGCCGATGGTGAGGGTGCCATAGCGCCGACAGAAGAACGCTTTGTTTACGACGACGATCATATTGCTCTAGTCTTTGACGGTGATGGTAACCAGACTCATCGTTATCTGCATGGACCGAAGATAGACCAGGTATTAGCAGAAGAGACTGCCGATGGGGAAACTCGCTGGGCGTTAACGGACCATCAAGGTAGTGTGCGGGATGTGATTGATAATCAGGGTACTGTACTTAATCACATTACATACGATTCTTTTGGACAGGTTACAAATCAAAGTAATCCCATCACTTACTTTAGGTTTGGATATACGGGGCGAGAGCTTGACCAGGAAAGTGGGCAGTATTTTTATAGGGCACGCTATTACGACCCTAGTGTAGGACGCTTTATCAGCGAAGATCCGATTGGGTTTGATGCGGGGGATGCAAATCTCTACCGATACGTCTTTAATAGTTCTCCAAATTATGTTGATCCTACTGGGAATTATATTGAATCAGGATGGGATCTTCTCTCTTTGGGAGTTGGTGTGGTTTCACTCGGTGTGAATATACGTAGAAGAGACTGGAAAAATGCAGCAATTGATGGGGTAGGGATTACTGCTGATGTGGGAGCATTATTGCTGCCAGTTCCTGGAGGAGTAAGCGCTGCTAGAAATGCAGACAAAATTGGTCAAGTTGCAACCTTTGTCAATCGGTCTCAATCACTAAAGCGTGGGACTGATTTTGTTAAGTTCAATCAACGGGCAAAGAATGGTATTCGTGGTGCCCAATTAGCAAATCTGGGAGCCAGTATTTATCAGACAGGCGAATCGGGGGTACAGGCATATCGAAACTGGCGAGACAACTGTAGCAGTGAAATTCCCTGGAGAGCCCTAATTCAAACTGGTTTGTCTGGATTAGGAATAATCGGTACTCGTAATAACGTCAGGCGTTCTTTTCAACGGGAATCAGTTATAGCCAACAAGATTGGCACATCAAAACGATTGCTCAACTCTTACGGTGAATTTCATAAAAAATATCATCAAGACTTCAAAGAATATCCCAATAATGCAATAATTGGTTGGGAGTGGTACCAGGAATCAGCAACAAGTAACAGAACCTCTGTTATCGGGCGTCTCGATGATATAAAGGAAGTTGCTCCTGAACAGACATTTCATAGACTTAATATTAGGCAAAGGCAAGGTTGGACTCCTGAAGTCAACGATGCATGGCTTCAAGGTGTGATTGATGCAAGAAGACCATTGAGGCTTGTAAGTCCAGTTAAAAAAGCAACATTGAAAAGTGACCCTGGTTCTCGATACCCTTATACAATCTATAGGAGAGAGCTACAGCAATTGAAAAAAGCTGGGTATACTATACGCAACGGTTGGGCAATACCGCCTGGTACAACTAACCGCTAATAAGGTATTAAGGAGCAAGTTATTGATAACTTCTGGAGTGTAGATGCTGAAATTCCGGAATGTAGATGCTAAAGAGACATTCTGTTTTGCTTTCTAAGTTAAAAACTAAATCTAAGGGTTAGTCGAAAATAATGAATATGAGCAGAGTTATGGAAATCTTGGCTATTTTTGATAAGGCAAGGGGTATTGGCTATGGGAAAACAATTCCTGGGAAATTAGATAACGACTTCAAAGAACTTGCAGAAATATATAGTTCTACTACTGCCGATGAGGCCAAAGACAGACATTCCGCAGGTTGGTCAGCAAATCAAATAATATTTCTGGCAGGGAGCGCCCAGAAACTTCAGTATCTTCAGCCGTTCAGGTGAAAGGTTCGAGACCTGAGGTTGGTCATC
>JBCCHX010000097.1:0-23095 GCA_039028535.1 Cyanobacteria bacterium P01_B01_bin.77 | reverse complement strand
ACTGGTACCGGCGCTTGAGTAAGGATTATGAGCGCTTGCCTGAATCCTCTGAAGCCATGATTTACATTGCCATGACTCGCTTGATGTTGAGGAGACTGGCATGATTTGATACTTGGCTCTACCTTTTAAAACATCCTCTTAATAACTTCTTCTGCAGTCAGTTGATCAAGTAACTGATTTAGATAGTCAGGCAGATGGGAATATTGATGGGATTCTTTCAAGTCTTGGCAATCTGTATTAAACTCGCAGCCTGGTAAACCTTCTTCCGTGTTGCTATCGACGAAAACAGTCCAATATTCACCGACCAGGCCAACAATACTAACGTTAATCATACACTCGTTATTATCAAAACAGGTTGCACCTACAACCTCAATTATCTCTTCTCTAATCTGGAAATACTTCCAGATTAGAGAAGAGATAATTGAGGGCTATTTGTTCAATGGTCGTTACTTCTAACATACAGTTTAATTTTCAAGTATTTACATAGGCAGTCTAGATCGTTGTTTGCTTGAACGCCGCATTATCAAAAAAACTTATCTCAATCCCTTAAATTCCAATCGTTTCGAGACTTCTGGATACTCAATTAGTTTTTGACCATCAAACACTAGTTGTCCATTCACCCAAGTACTCACAATGCTGGAACTAAATTTATACCCCATAAAAGGAGACCATCCGCAATGGTACAAGGTATTCTCAGGGGTCACTGTAAAAGGTGTTTCCCTATCGACCAACACCAAATCAGCAAAATACCCTTCACGCAGGTAACCTCGATCAATTACACCATATCGAATAGCGGGATTATGAGCGGTTTTTTCAACTAGCTGGGCAAGAGATATGCGTTTATTAGCGACTTGATCAAAGAGAGTCAGTAACGCATGTTGTACTAAGGGCAACCCGGCAGGAGCCTTTGAATAATCTCTCTGCTTTTCTTCCCAAGTATGCGGTGCATGATCGGTGGCAATAATATCAATACGACCTTCGTGCAAAGCTTGAATTAATGCGGCGCGATCGCTAGCTGCTTTAATGGCTGGATTACACTTAATCAGGTTGCCAAGGTCTGGATAATCCTGATCGCTAAACCACAGATGATGAACGCAGGCTTCGGCGGTAATGGACTTATTAGCAACCGGACCTGGCTCAAATAAGGTTAATTCTTTGGCGGTGGTAATGTGTAAAACATGTAATTGACTGCCGTGGCGCTTGGCTAAGTCTACCGCCAAGGACGATGATGCGAAACACGCTTCAGCATCTCGAATAATTGGATGATCGGTAATAACGGTAGGGCGATTTAACTCTTCAATACGGGCCAGGTTTTTCGCGATCACCGGACCACTTTCACAGTGCGTGACAATTAATGTTGGTGCCTCCCGGAAAATATCTTCGAGTGCTGTTGGATCTTCAACCAACAAGTTACCGGTTGAAGCACCCATGAAAACTTTAACGCCACAATGTTTAGTTGGATCAAGGCGTTTGATTTGTTCAATATTATTTTCCGTGGCACCTAAATAAAACGAATAGTTGGCAATCGAACGTTCCCGAGCAATTTCATATTTATTCTCTAGGACCTCAATAGTTGTTGTGGAGGGGTTTACATTAGGCATTTCCATAAAACTCGTAATGCCACCAGCTACAGCAGCACGAGACTCGCTCGCAATAGTCCCTTTATGCGTGAGGCCAGGCTCACGGAAATGCACCTGATCGTCAATCATGCCGGGCAACAGATAAAAGCCAGACGCATCAACCACCTCTTCACTCTCAGAGGGTGTGATTGATTCAGAAATTTTTTCTATTCGTTGATTACAGATACGTACATCAGATGAAAAAACCTTACCTTCATTGACTAGCTGAGCATTCTTAATCAAAATTTTTCTAGTCATGTACCACCTTTTTCATTTCATACACGCTTGATTCAATACTCGAAAAACCATAAACTCACCTGGTTTGGTCAGGGGTATGGAGAAAACGGAAGAAAGTCTAGTTGAGATAAATAATTCCCATATCGTACTAAAATGAGAATGATTATCATTCTCGAAAATTCTATGCCCATATTGCAGAGAAGACAGTCAAAGTTTGAAAAATTTACACTAGGACTGTCCTCACTCAATTCCTTCGTTTCCTTTACAAAGGTCTGTAAAGCGATTACTCCTGTCGCTGCTCTATTCACAGTATTGGGGACGACATTGGGGCAAGTCGCTCCCAGTCAAGCCGCTCCATCCAGGTCACTCCTGACGTCGCCATTAGATATGAGTTAATACAAATCACCATTGCTGCTGCAGAAGCCGTAAACCGGGTGCGTGGAGTTGAATCCAAATTCTGTTCCCATAGGCTGGTATTAGCTATTGACAAGATTATTGAGAATCCCCGTTTTGACACAGCCCAGTGGGGCATTGTCGTTGAACCCATTGCTGAGCCAACAGTTCTCTATCAGCACAATCGAGATCGCGCCCTGATTCCGGCTTCGAATACCAAGCTACTGACAACGGCTGCTGCCATCAATCTCGTCAGCAATCGGGTTTCTGAAATTCCGGTTTCATTGCACCAGCAACTGATTGAAGTTAATCGCCACAGCAACAACAGCGAGGCAGATGCTCTCTTACGCCATATTGGTGGACAACGCAGGGTAAACCAGGAACTCTTGAGCTTGGGGCTCCAACCTGAGACCTATATCCAGGTAGATGGTTCAGGGCTATCCCCCCGCAGTAATCGCATTCCACCCTCAACGCTGATGGAGCTGCTGAAGGCCATGGAGCGCCATCGTGAAGGAGTGGCATTTTACAATTCGCTATCGACTGCCGGGGTGAACGGGACTTTACGAAATCGTTTTCAGAACACCCGACTGGACGGCAAACTTCACGGCAAAACCGGTACCTTAAGGGGGGTGCGGGCACTATCAGGATATCTAGACAATGCAGACTACGGCACGATTGCTTTCAGCATTCTAGTCAATCAGCCTGGGCAATCAGGACAGGTTTTGACCCAAGCGATTGACCAAATTTTGTTACAGACGGCTCAGGTCAATCGATGTAACTCAAATAACTAAAAAAAGATACTAAAAACATTCCGCCCTAAGCTAAAACTGGAATACAAAAACTGCATTGTAGAGACTCTCCACGGAGTCGTATAAGGTTTACTATCACACTCTGAAATTCTACACAGTTTCATCGTGAGGGGCGGAATCGTATATGATCTCTACTCAATTGATCGAGTTTGGTTACTCCCATCAATTTCATATCACGCTCAATCTCAGTACGCATATTACCTAAAGCACGCTCAACTCCCGCTCTCCCAGCAGAAGCTAATGCATAAAGATAGAATCGCCCACCTGAACAAGCTTTGGCTCCAACAGACAGCGCCTTGAGCACATGGGTGCCGCGTTGAATCCCCCCTTCGCAAATGACATCAACGTTATCCCCAACGGCATCACAAATTTCTGCGAGTTGATCAAAGGGACTGCGCGAACCATCAAGCTGACGGCCACCGTGGTTGGAAACCATAATGCCTGTACAACCAATATCAACAGCACGCTTAGCATCTTCTACACTCATAATCCCTTTCAGAGCAAACTGCCCGTTCCACTGTGCGCAGAGTTTTTCAGCATCCTTCCAATTCATGGATTGGTCTAGCATCGTTGAGAAGTAATCACCAACAGAGACTGCTAAATTTGTTCCCGCCGAGACATGGCCAGACAAATGAGGCATGTCGAACTTTTCTTTTGTGAGAAAGTTCCAAGCCCATGCTGGATGCGACGCAAAACTGATTAAGGAGTCAAGCGTTAATTTTGGTGGTGACGTAAATCCTGTACGCAAATCACGTTCACGATTACCACCGGTGATGGTATCAACAGTTAATGCCAACACATTAAAGTTCGCTGCTCGTGCGCGTTCAAGCAATGCATCATTCAGTCCGCGGTCTTTGTGGAAGTAGAACTGAAACATCTTCGGAGTGTTGGCAATCTTTGCAATTTCTTCAACGGTGACTGTCGCTAGTGAAGATACCCCAAACATGGTGCCATATGTTGCTGCAGCGCCCGCAACCGCCCGCTCTCCTTCGTGATGAAACAGGCGTTGCAATGCTGTCGGGGCACAGTAGATAGGCATGTCTAGCTTTTGCCCCATCACCTCAACTGACATATCCACATCTTCTACACCGACAAGCACGTTTGGAATAAGATCACAGTCTTCATAGGCCTCAGTGTTGCGCCGGTAGGTCTGTTCATCATCAGCCGCTCCATCGATGTAATTAAAAATTGGTCCTGGCAGTCGGCGTTTTGCTAATTTTCGGAAATCCTGAAAATTGTGACAGTCATTCAATCCCATAAAATAACTCAGTGAGATTTATATTTACTAGGCAAGCCATACTATTGCATTTTGATAAGCATTGAACCTTCATCGCCAGTACCTAGGGTATGAACTTAGCAGATACAGTCGTTGTCGCAGCAGGAGAGATCATCCAGAAACATTCCGTCCTGTCGGTAACTATCCAGAGGTGTCGTGTCAATGCCAAGGCGTTGGGCAATCTCGTCGGCAACCACGGCAAAACGCTGGCGAAACTTGTAGATAAAGCAAAAGATGAGGTTTTCCTGGCGCACGGAAGGCCCCACTACGAATAATCCAGGAGTCCGAGTCGATTCGTCCTTTTCGGTTAATTTGGCATAGCCTTCAGACCAGTGAAATAAATGGGCAATGTGTTTCAAACTGCCCTCAAATCCCGTGCAGAGAATGGGTTGGGTGGGGGTGATCCACTTATTGTTTTCACTGTAAACAGCATAGCCACCAGGAACGGCGGTCACTTCTTTGATCGCGGCATCACCAATCAGTTCCAAACGCCCAGTAGAATGGCAATGCTCAAGCCGCTGAAGGGTATAGGGCGATAAGGAAACACTGGGATCAGCATTGGGATTTGTCCAAATGCCAGTGCGATCTAAAACTTTGACTCGTTTGTTTAAGTCAACTAAGTTGGACGCCGCATCCATGCCACTTTCATAACCACCGATGATGATAAATTCATCGCCCTCTGAATCTAAATGAGTCCAGGATGTAACCTGAGAGTTGTGGAGACATAAATCTGCACCTGGAAAAGGAGTTAAGTTGGGATATTGAAATTCTCCGGCGGCCCAGATTAAGAACTGAGTTTTGATAATGCCATCGGGCACGTGAACCAAAAATCCTTGGCCTTGGGGTAAGGGTTCAATAGCCTGTACTTCAACATCGGTGAACACTGGAAGATCGAAGTAATCAGCAACGGCCTCCAAATATCGAGCATATTGGGTGCCCGTCATATGTTCTCGCCGAAAGCTAACGGCAGGAGAGGTCTTGCGGGTGATCGCGTTCAAATCGAGATTCCCAAACCCATGACTGGGAAAGGATGGGGTGATAAAGTGCATCTCCTCGGGCCAGCGCCGAAAGGATTCTCCAATCTGATGCCGCTCCAGGATGGTAAAGTAATCCACCCCCAGTTCGCTCAGGACGACACCAATGCCGATCCCCGCTGCACCTGCCCCCACAACAAGGACATCAAACGTACCCAGCTTCTCCATAAGGGATCAAAAAAATGATAACAATAATCATTCTCATTATACTGGAATCGTTAGTATATTGAAGTCCAGCAATTTAATATGAACTGATCTGGTTAAGGTGTCAGGATTACACTAGGCAATATTATTGAGATCAACTCTTGGACGTTGTTCGTCTTGCCAAGCACTAACGCCTGGTTGGAACTCATCCCAAGTCTTACGTACTTGCTCGTAACATTGAGGTGGTGTAATAGGTAAGTTCTTCAAGTAAAAGAACGTCGCTTGCTCGAAAGACTCCAGCAAGAATATAACCTCTGTGGTTGGATCGTAATTATCGACAGCTTCCAAGATGTGAGCAATCATAAAGTGATGGGGCAAAATCGCAGTGTCAGGAGCCGATAACCAGGCATTCAAGAATGGCATAAGGCGAGAACGTCCAACAAAATGGGTTTTGAATGATTCTCCGCCAACACCTACCGTTGGAGAATTTGTGCTACAAATAATCGCGCCGCGCTTCTGACTGAGATGACCTGCCCAAGCGTTATAGCCAATAACCAGCAAGTTACTGGCTATAAAATCTTGATGCCAATTCGATCCATCGTTTGTTTCACTCATTCTAAGCACTAAAATATCTAGCAACAGGATGGTAGCTTACAAAAGCAGTGGTCGATTGCTCTGGATAAAGCTGTTCGCTTTCATCGATTGATAATCCAATGCGATCGCATCCCAACAACTCCAACTGTGGGACCTGATCCATCACCGCCGGACAAGCGGGATAGCCAAAACTATACCGGGAACCCTGATACCGTTGCGCTAATACATCACGAATATTATCTGGCTCTAACTCCCCATAGCCCAATTCCCGCCGAATCCCGGCATTGACTCCATTCCGCCAAGGCTTCCGCCAACTGCACCGCCATCCCATGGAAATAGAGATAATCAGTGTAGCTATTGTCTCGATATAGTTCCTGGGCTTTCTCGGTGGCAATGTCTCCCATCGTGACAGCCTGCATCGGCAAGACATCAAATTCATTGTGTTCGATTGGGCGGATAAAATCCGCAATGCATAGCCGACGCCCAGATTTTTGCCGGGGGAATGTCCATGTGACAAACGGTGTGGCGGTTGCGGGTGTTAAACCCTGCTCGATCACACTGGGTTCATAAACATGGACGGAATTACCCGTCGCCACACAAGGGAAGTAGCCATATACTAGCGTGGGTTCCAACCATGGTTCAGTGCGAATTTTTTGCTTCCAGTCTTCCAAGATGGGGTGAACCTTCGATGCCAGAAACCAATCATATTCCTCACGAGATTGGTCTTTTGGTTTACGGAACTGCCATTGACCCGCGATCAGGGCCTGCAAATCCATGTACCAGAACAGTTCTTCTAAATCCAGGTCGCTACTCTGAAGAATTTTTGTCCCCCAGAAGGGCGGCGCAGGACGTTCAATATCAATGGCCACATTTGTTGAGCGTTCGGTATCAATGACCGTGGGTTGATCGGCTTTCTTCCCATTACCATTGCTCTCTCGATTTGAATCTTCAATCGCCTTGCGTCCCTTTTGGTTAAACTGAGCAAAGTCCCCTGAAAAGCCTTCGGTATCGATCCAACACTGCTGTTCCTTGGCAGGCATCAGTCGATCCATAAAGGTTAAATCAGCAAACGCATCTTTGCCGTAAATGACCTGCCCGTTGTAAGTCTCTTGACAATCCCCATAGACAAATTTGGGTGTGAGGGCCGCACCGCCCAAAATCACGGGGACCGTAATCTCTTTCGCATTAAATGCGGCGAGATTTTCTTTCATAAATGCGGTGGACTTCACCAGCAAGCCACTCATGGCAATACAATCCGGCTGATGCTGCTCATAGGCTTCGACGATGGCCTCAATGGCTTGTTTAATACCTAGATTGATCACCTTGTAGCCATTATTAGTCAAGATGATATCCACCAGATTCTTGCCAATGTCATGGACATCGCCTTTAACGGTGGCAATCAGGAATTTACCTTTACCGCGATCCTCATCCTCTCCTTCAACTTTTTCCATGTAGGGTTCGAGGAACGCCACCGCAGACTTCATGGTTTCGGCTGACTGCAACACAAAGGGCAACTGCATTTGACCCGAGCCAAACAGTTCGCCCACAACCTTCATCCCATCCAACAAGAATGTATTAACAATCTCCAGGGCCTTATAGTCCGCATCTAACGCAACCTTTAACGCCTCATCCAATCCAATCCGCTCGCCATCAATAATATGTTGCTTCAAGCGTTGGTCGATGGGTAAATCGGCCAAAGAAGCCCCCGCCCTAGCATCCTTGGTACTCACCCCTGTAAAAATTTCCGTCAGCTTCGTCAACGGATCGTAGGTGCAAATATCCCTGTCAAAGCTGCGATTGTCATAGATCAAATCGAGACAGATCTGTTGATGTTCTTCGTCAATCTTCGATAACGGTAAAATCTTGGCTGCCGAGACAATCGCCCCATCCATCCCAGCCTTCATTGCTTCGTTTAGGAAGATCGAATTTAAGGTAATGCGAGCGGCTGGACTCAAGCCAAAGGAAATATTAGAAACACCCAACATAAAATGAACACCGGGCAGATTGTCTCGAATCATGCCAATGGCCTCGATTGTGGCTTTAGCATTTTCCCTATCCTCCTCAATCCCCGTTGAAATGGGTAGAGCTAAGGTGTCAAAGAAGATTTCATGGGGGGGAAGCCCAAACTTGAGGGCATCCTGATACGCCCGTTGGGCAATCTCGAATTTTTTCTGGGCGGTACGAGCCATGCCCTCTTCATCGATACAGCCGATGACCACACCTGCGCCATATTCTTTCGCTAATTGCAGCACTTTAAAGAATCGCTCTTCTCCATCTTCATAGTTGGTGGAATTGAGCAAACATTTGCCCCCGGAGACCTTGAGACCCGCTTCCATTTTGGTCCACTCGGTGGAGTCGAGCATCAGGGGCAGCGTCGTATGCTTCACCAGGCGCGATACGAGTTCTCGCATATCCCGTTCGCCATCGCGCCCGACGTAATCCACGTTTACGTCCAGCATATGAGCGCCTTCCTTGACCTGGGATTTTGCGATCGCTAACGATCCATCCCAATCATCTTCATTCAACAGGGTGCGGACTTTCTTCGACCCACTGGCATTGAGTCGCTCACCCACGATCAAGAAAGAATTATCCTGCTGATAGGTTTGGGCGGAATAAATGGACGCTGCCGCTGGCGTATAGGAGAGAGACTCTCGAACCTCCCCCACCGTGTTTTGTCGGACTTCACGCTCTTTGAGTGGGGTGTGTTCCACCGCATCGGCTAATGCTTTAATATGGGCTGGGCGCGTACCACAGCACCCCCCAACAATCTGAACCCCATGTTCCGCAATGAACCCTGTCATGGCAGTTGTATAGTCTTCGGGGGGCATTTTATAAACCGCCTGACCGCCAACATTTTCGGGTAGTCCCGCATTGGGAATGCAGGAAATGGGGAACGGGGAATTTTCTGAGAGGTACTTAATGTGGGACGTCATCAAATTGGGACCCGTCGCACAATTTAGACCTAAAACACTGATGGGAAATGGTTCCAAAATGGCCAGCACCCCAGAAATATCGGTCCCCACTAGCATGGTTCCCTGGATTTCCATGGTCACGGACACCATCAATGGAAGGCGTACCCCTTTTTTCGCAAACACCGCCTCAAAGGCACTCAATGCCGCCTTAATTTGCAGCACATCTTGACAGGTTTCCACAATGAACAGATCGGCTCCCCCGTCATAGAGACCCTCTGCTTGCACCATGAAGCTTTCTTTCAGTTCATCATAGGTAACATGACCGAGGGTGGGTAGCTTGGTGCCTGGACCGATGGAGCCTGCCACAAATCTCGGCTTCTCAGGAGTCGTAAACTCATCTGCACAACGGCGCGCTAACTCTGCCGCATTTCTACTGAGTTCGTAGGCTCGATCGGCTAAATCGTACTCTGCTAAGACTAATGGGCTAGAGCCAAAGCTATCGGTCTCAACAACATCTGCCCCCGCTGCAAGAAAATCACGATGGACCTTCGCCACGGCGTCTGGCTTAGTGATGACTAAGTATTCATTACACCCTTCATATGCCGCTCCACCAAAGTCCTCGGCGGTCAAGTTTTGGGATTGGAGGTTAGTTCCCATTGCGCCATCAAAAATTATCACTGGACGCTCTGGACTCTGAAGCCGTTGGAGAAATGAACTCTTAAGCTGAGGTTTCAGAGTTTCAATACTTAGCATAGGGCAATAGCTATAGAGGACCTAGGCTCTCTCCCGCCACCTTTTTAACTTGAAATGCAAGTCAAGTCGGACGGCTGAGGAGGAACCCAAAATCATTAAAATGAGAATGATTATCATTCTCATAATAGAGAGCTGAGCCAAAATTGTCTACTAGCCGCTGGCCTAAGGAGATGAGCTTGATTACACCGTCATTTCCCAGTCATGGCTTTGGGCTGCTCGATCTGAATGCGGTCACATTGAAAACCTCGCCTGCGATCGCATTCCAACAAGAACACATCAGTGGCCAGCAGTACGCTATTTATCTGCAAACGGTTGCCGATCACTTTGAGCTGCCGATTCAAACCGAGGTGGATGTGCAAAGTGTTGCCCCCTTGCCCCAGAGAGGGTTTACCCTGCACACTAGCAGTGGCGAAATATCCACCCAGTTTGTGATCTGGGCCGCTGGAGAATATCAATATCCAAAGCTCAATCCTTTCCCAGGAGCAGAGCACTGTGTCCACAACAGCCAGATTCGCACATGGGCTGATTTAGAGGGAGATGAATTTATCATTATCGGCGGCTACGAAAGTGGTATGGATGCAGCGGCCAATTTAACAGCACTGGGAAAGAAAGTGAGCGTGCTTGATCGCAGTGACGCTTGGGTAAATCCCGACCCCGACCCCAGCATCTCCCTATCGCCCTACACTCTGCAGCGTTTGAAATTTGTCTACAACACCGGTCGCCTGAAGCTGGTGGGAACGCGTTCATTGAAGAGGTTGAACCTATTCCCGGTGGCTACGCGGTTTACAGCGAATACCAGAAGTGGATGACGGCCCATCCCCCGATTCTCTGCACTGGTTTCGACACCAGTTTGAAACAGATTTCGCCACTGTTTGACTGGTCCAAGGGTTATGCAGCACTCACGGAAAATGACGAATCCACCCTCCCCCCAGGTCTCTTTGTGAGTGGTCCCTCCGTGCGCCATGGTGACCTAATTTTTTGTTTTATTTATAAGTTCCGCCAGAGGTTTGCCGTCATCGCTAATGAGATCGCCCAGCGCCTCGGTATTGACCCTGCAGCCCTCGATGCATACTGCCAGGCCGGGCTCTTTCTCGACGATCTCTCTTGCTGCGGTAACGATTGCATCTGTTAAACCAGGTCCAATCTGCCCTAGCGGCGGCCCTTATCAGTCAATGTCTCACCAGTACAAACATTCAGATCTCGACCTTTACCTGCGATCGCTATCAGGCAGGCAACAACCTCTTAAGCGATACCCCAGGCATTCTCTTTCATTCTGTTGGCCAGAGACAGGCCGCATTTTCAATGCTGTTGGTCTGGGAGGGCTCTGGTTATAGCTGGTAATAACAGGGTCTGCTGACCCAGCAGGATGGACTCAGACGTTAGAGCATCGGTATCTGCCGTGGAAAAAACGGCTGCTCTGTATGCGATAATGATTCTCATTCTCGTTTCTTTGTCCACCGTATGTCATCGACCTTTGCTGCCCGCACATCGGTTGAAGCCGTTGAAGAAGGGGTGCTCCTGGCTCCTAAGTTTGACGCCCATGGGCTGATCCCCGTTATCACCACAGATGCTGACACTGGCGAGGTGTTGATGCACGGCTACATGAACGAAGCCGCATTGCTAAAAACCCTGGAAACCGGTGAAGCCCACTATTACAGCCGCAGCCGTCAGCAGCTCTGGCATAAGGGAGCCACCAGTGGGCTAGTGCAAGCCGTGCAGCAATTGTTGATTGACGATGATCAAGATTGCCTGTGGATGAAGGTCAAAGTGGCCGGGTCAGGGGCCAGTTGTCATGTGGGCTATCGTTCTTGCTTTTACCGTGAAATTTCACCTGGTGAGGGCGCTTTGGCAGCGGATAGTCCCGTTGCTCTCACCTTTACGGAAACTACCAAGACGTTTGACCCTGTTGCCGTCTATGGGGATGCGCCGAATCCCACCCAACTTTAAGCCGAGGAACTATCATGCCACTGCGTCATCAACCTGCCCCACCCACTCCCTGGGATAGCGATCTGGATAAGCCCACCATTGCCCCATCTGCCTATGTCCATCCCCAGTGCAGTCTGATTGGGGATGTGCAGCTGGGTGAAAATGTTATGGTTTCCCCTAATACCTCCATTCGTGCGGATGAAGGGGCTCCCTTTTATATTGGTAAGAATACTAATATTCAAGATGGTGTTGTCATCCATGGGTTAGAGCAGGGACGGATCTTAGGAGATGACCAGAAGGCCTACTCGGTATGGATTGGCCATGATACCTGCATTACCCATATGGCGTTGATCCATGGTCCGGCTTACGTTGGCAATGAGTGTTTTATTGGCTTTCGCTCGACGGTGTTTAATGCCCAGGTGGGCCACGGTTGCATTGTGATGATGCACGCCCTGATCCAGGATGTGGAAATTCCTGCGGGTAAGTATGTGCCGTCGGGAGCGGTTATCACCACGCAGCAGGCTGCTGATCGGTTACCGGATGCGAATGATAGCGATCGCAGTTTTTCTCACCATGTGGTGGAAATCAATCAGGCCTTACGGGCTGGGTATCGCTGTTCTGACGGTATCGCCTGCGCCCCTTCTTTGCAGACTTCGGCCAACGGGTCTAGTAATGGCTCGTACCAAAATGGCAAGAGTGCTCCGTTAAAGGCAGACATTGTAGATATCATCCGGCAACAACTTCGTCAGGGTCACCATATCGGTCTGGAATTTGCTGATGTGCGACGATTTAAGGTAGGTTCCTGGCAGAGTGGGCCTACGATTACTAGCGCCCATGAGGCTCAGGTGTTAACCCAGGTGGAACAGTTCTTGGCCAGTCATCCTGGTGACTATGTGAGATTGTTGAGCATTGACCCTGGGGTAAAACAGCGTCAGCTAGAGAAAGTAATTCAGAAGCCAGATGGCGCCTAACCTACACACTAGCGTAGTGGCCTTGTTGCCTTCAATTTATTCGAACTGCCATCAATTGTTCTTTTAGATGCTCAACCTGATGTATGAGTACAAGCTAAAACCGCAAGCCGCTCGGATTGAGCATGCTCTAGAGATGTGGCGTAAGGTCTCGAATTATGTGTGGAAGGAACGACTTTTCCTGACAGATAGCTTACTGTCTAGAAGCTGATTGGTGACGGCCCCAGCAACTTTCAAATAGGATTAACGTTGAAGCTGAGCGGCGGTCAATATTTTTGCATCGATATCTATGATTACTCATTCTGTCCGTTCCTACGTCAGATTAGCCGACTGACTTCAAATTGGATTTTTGTACGACTATTTTTAATCCCACATTCCGCCCTTAAACTGGCACATCCGATAATTAATGACGAAGCCAATGGATCACAGCCTCTAAAAAAGCACACATTCTCAATAATTAAGATCTATTGAGAATTTTCTAAAAGTGGTTCATAAGAACTGCTTTGGTGCTCAAAGTCTCTCTAGGTAAGGCTTTTAGATTTAATGTCCGATTGTGACAGTTGGGAGTGCGGAATGTCGGTTTAATCTGAACAAAACAAAAAATGTACTTAATCCTCTTGAACACCGCTATACATCAACATTTCGTGACCTTATTTCCTATTAACCTCTGCGCACCCTGACTCCATAAGCTCCTGTTCGAGCTGAGTCGTAAAGCCTGACCCTAACAAAATAGGTGCCAATTGCTAAAGATTGTTGAATGCTAGAGAGAAAACCCGGTCCACTATCATCATCTTGGGTAATGAGATTGGTATTACTGTTAGGGCCAAACAGTGAAAGGAACGTATCAGTTGAACCTGATGTCTCAATCGTATATGCTCCTGCAGTTGTCACGTTAAACACGTAGATATCACTCTCGCCAGCAGGGTCAATTTCTCCCATAATCTCTAGTCCATCGACTGTCAATTCCTGTGGTGATTGGGGTTCGTCTTCACTTAGGTTGAGTGAAGTAGCATTCCCAACCACTAATGCAAAATCCTGAACTAAATCCCCTGGGCGCTCCGGAATCCCCCTTGTAATATTATCTCCTTCAACTTCAATTCTCACAAAATCACTAGACAGACGATCGATAATGACTTTCTGAACGTTATTGAGAATGTCGTTTGCAGAATCTGAGAACCGTGCAGCGGAACTATCTCCATCAAAAACCTGCAAGTGAAGTTCATTCTGTATCTCACGACCAGGAGGATCTCTCCAAACAAGAGTCACCGTCATCGGCTTGCTGGGATCTGCAACTCGGGCTCGGAATATTCTAATATCCAGAGAACCTACTGAGTGATCAATGTCATCATCAAACTGAATGGGATTACCACCGGACTGAATAGACTCTGATAAATCGACCCTTCCCCAACCCTGATCGTTAGCAGGAACAGTAGTACGTATATTTACTGCCCCATTAACAATTAACGCCTTAATCAAAGCTGCGCTAGGATCGTGCCCCAACTTCATCACATGTTGTCTAATCAGAGCACAACAGCCCGCTGTAATCGGTGCCGCCATACTTGTCCCACTCTGATACATATAAAGTTCTTCTGCTCCAACACCAGATCCCCCTGGCAAAGGTGGAGTATTTTTACTTCCCGCAAACAAGATAGGTTTGCCAGGTAGTCCCAATCCAACTGCTTCATCGTGAGTTGGAACTCCATCTTCGTCACCCGTCCTTGGTAGACCATCTGGGCCAGTGTCAGCAACCATAACTGTTGACCGAGCCGATAAAATCCAAGACCCTGGTGCAACAATATCTGGTTTGATCCGATTAACCTCAGCCGGGCCACGACAGCTAAAATCGGCTATATCTGAGAGGTTATTTGCTTCATCAACAAAGTCTATAGAGATGCCATTTGGTAAGGTCGGGCTTGGAGGAAAGTTCACATTCGCCGGTAGTGGTTGTAAGCTCTCACTTGCCCCGACTGTCAATACATTTTTCGCAGTTGCAGGCGCTGAGATTCGAAAATTAGGTGCATCATTTCCTGCCGAAAAAACAATCAAAAAGTTGCGCTGTTCAAACGCAAACTCATCTGATATGAAAGAGTCAAGATTATATCGACCGTCTGAATTCCCATACCCCCAGGAATTGTTATGAATGCGCGCACCAGCATTGAATGCTTGTTGAAAAACATTTTCTAGATCATTCAGCCCGCCAAGTCCGTCATTGCTGTCAAGCACAGACTGAAAAACTAATTCAGCAGATGGTGCTATACCTCGAATATTACCGTTGCTGTTGCTGCCATTCCCTAAAACGGAACCAGCGACATGCGTTCCATGACCATCTGGATCATCTGTCTTGCCTGGTCTGCCAAAATCCTGCAGCGCGATTATTCGATCTTTAAAGTCATCGCTAACAGTTGTCTCCTCCCCAGTATCGAGTCCTGTGTCAGCAACTGCAACAATTTGTCCGGCCCCATCGAGACCAAAGTCGTTCTGTAATACATCTGCTTTTATCACACCTGTCGCAACTAGATTGTGCAACACTCGTTCGCTATTTGGTTCAATATTAAAAATCTCTGAAATTGATGCAATTTGAGGAATATCCTCTGGTCTAGCAGTTAATGTAAGCGACTTACCAGCAACTCTGTCGATACTCAGATTCATAGCTTGGAGTTGTTCAATAACTCTCTCTGAATCGTCTTCCTCAAACAGGATAACTTGTATGTTTGCAACAGGTGGGGGTAGCTGAGTCCTCCCATTGTGAGGTGCCGAGTTAAATTCCCGATCACTCAAATTAGGTTCTATGGGCTCCGCTAGCCCACCGACGAAGGCAAGAGCCTCTGTCGCAGGAAATGCATTATGAACCTCAGGGTTCATCAACTTTTCAGCAACCTTGAGCTGAGGAACGTAGTCGCTGACAGATTCGACGTAATCTTTTGCTTTCAGCTCACTAAGCCTACTGGTTGGAATACGAATTAAGTGTGCATAATGCTTAAATGAAGTATATTTTTTCATACCGAGCGATTCTAATTCACTCATCCAGTTTGGATGTATGGGACCCACAAGTTGGACAATGACGTATTGCCAAGGTTGAGTCGCACTGAGCGCCGGTCCAGCACTAAGTGCTCTTGCGGTCTCTAATCGAGACGAACTCATTGAAGTATTTAAAAGATAAGAATTGACCCTAACACCAGGATCGATAAAGAGTTCACGCACACGAATTCCGAGTTGCTTTATTGCCTGAATTTGATCATCCGTCGCATTGACCAAAAGTGAATGAGTATACTCAGTAAGTACATTCTCAACCCTGGAGCGTAAGTCTTGAGAGGAATATTGAGAATTTGGATAAATGACAAATCTTGGCATTTGAATCTCCTGATATCAGTTAACCGAATGCTGTATAAAATTATCAATACTCTAAATAAAGCATGGTAATTAGTTCTAACCAAGGTTATCAATAACCCAGGTATAATAAGTAAAGAGCAAGGTTATACTTATTGTTATGATTCCTGATTGAGCAGAATTCTCCGAATAATACATCGTTCAGACACGATAAAAAGACAGCCCTACACCACTCTTTAATTAAGCTCAATAGCCCTGTCGCTGCTTATGGAGATTATGAGCGAATAAGTTTATTTCGCTATAAAAAGAGAACTAGCAGCTCTAAGTTCTCTTCTATCCAGAAAATTTCAAGTGATTTATCAGTGTGTCAACCATACTTAAATCTTTCAGCTAAAATTATTAGCTGAATTTAAGCAATTATTGAAAGCACCTAACCCTTGTCTCCAATACTCTACGAATATCAAACAATATCAGTTTATTTGCTTACATTTATTGTTTATTTACATATGCATAAGCTTTAAGCTAGCAAAGCTGCTATTTTAGAAAACTTGGCTTAGTTCAGAGGTTGACTTAGAAGATGCTACAAAATTTATATTTGCCTGCTGATGCTGTATTCCTATGCTGCTTGAAATCCTTATGAACATTGATAGAGAGGGGCTTTCAGGGAATCTTTCAACACAACTTCGAGCGCACATCTAACTCTTATTAGATCGCCTGTTTCAGGCTATCTGCCTGAAACAGGGTAAATATGTTGATTCTTCGCAGTATATCTCGCCAAGTCAGGTGGATAAGCTACAAGTTGGCTATATAGTACACTCATATTGAATGAATATATTACAAGTTTTAGTATAATTGCCAAGTTTTCTCAGTATTTTTCCTCTGATTTCAGGTCAAAGTAAATACATTAATTCTGCACTAGCACTTATGGAAAGTTAACCGCAAAAGCTACCAGCCCCTGTCAGATAACAGATTCACTTAAAACATTACGCCGATCTCATTGACTGACTGCCGATGCCAACGAACGGCTCCATCCGGCTGATCAACTACCGTAACCCCGGCTGCCGCTAGCTGATCGCGAATATCATCTGCCGTTGTAAAGTCTCGCTGTTGCCGAGCCGTTTGGCGCTGCTGAATTAAGTCAGAGATCGCACCCTCATCCAAGTCACCAGTGGCCCCGTCACCGTCCGCTTCAGCCTCTAACCCCAGTAACCGAGCCAGCTGCAACAACGTTTGCCACTGTTGCCAAAGCAGCTCCGGACTAGATTGAGTCTGCCCTTCATGCACCAGCCGATTCCCCTCTCGCTGCAGCTCCTTAGCCAACTCAAACAGCACCGCCAGCGCACCCGACGTATTCAGATCATCGTCCATGGCAGCTTGGAATCGTTCGACCATAGATTCTTGAGGGGAAGACTGGATGTTATCAACTGGCCATGACAACGCTGCTCGATGATGGTCACCAAAGAGAAGTCCAGCTTTCAGCGTTTGCCAACCGTTGACCGCAGCTGCGATCGCATCCTCCGTAAAATCCAACGGCTTCCGATAGTGCCCCTGTAGCACAAACAACCGCACCGCCATCGGATCTACCGGCTGCGGATACTCTACCCAACCCCCATCCAACAGGTCACGGATCGTCGTGAAGTTGCCCAGGGATTTCGACATTTTCTCCCCGTTCACTGTCACCATCCCGTTATGCAGCCAGTAGCGAGCCAGCGGTTGTCCAGTCAGTGCTTCTGATTGAGCAATCTCGTTCTCATGGTGAGGAAACACCAGATCGCCTCCCCCACCGTGAATATCAATGGTTTCGCCCAATCGCGCCCGGATCATGGCCGAGCATTCGATATGCCACCCTGGTCGTCCCATCCCCCAGGGCGACTCCCAGGCAGGTTCACCCGGTTTTGCCGCTTTCCATAACGCAAAATCAAACGGATCACGTTTCTTCTGGTCCGGAGCATCAGCGGCAACACGGCCCCCTGCACCCGCCTGCAGTTGCTCCAGCTTTCGTCCAGAGAGCTTGCCATACTCTGCGAACTGCCGCACGCTGTAGTACACATCGCCATCGACCGCATAGGCATACCCTTTCTGCTTTAACGCCTCGATCAATTGATGAATGGCAGGGATATGCTCCGTCACCCGGGGATAGTCATCAGCATCGAGAATGTTGAGTCGGCGAATATCTTCAAAATAGGCAGCAATGTTGCGATCGCTCACCGCCTGCATCGTTACCCCTTCCACCCTGGCGCGGTTGAGAATCTTATCGTCAATATCTGTAAAATTTTGCACATAGTGCACGGTGTACCCACACCATTGAAAATAGCGTCGCAGCACATCCCAAACCATGTATGAACGAGCATGCCCCAGGTGGCAATGGTCATAGACCGTCACACCACAGCAATACATCACCACTTTTCCCGGATGAATAGAGATAAATGGCTCTTTTCGACCTGTCAGGGTGTTATGAAGGGTGAGGTTCATAGACAATGGTGTAACTAAAAACAGTGGTGGGGGTGAATCGATATAGTCTTATAGACGGCTAGCATTCTGAGAATGATTATCGTTCTCAGTCTATCATGACCGTTCCAAACAGTTCCACCCCGTACTTTCTGAGTGCGAAAACTAATCGAATTCGACATTGACCCTGATGACAGTTATCGAGTCATACAGTTATTCAAATTTTGCATCAACGAGAGTACATCTAACTGACGGCCAATCCAGACCATTTCCGTTTTTGGTGATGTTTTCCACTTACTATCATCCATTGCAAATCGACTCCCGCTCAGCTGGAACAGATGTCGCTTTTCACTCTCCGCAAACCAAATAATGCCTTTGGCTCGAAATATGTTATTGGGAAGCTGATAGTCGAGAAATTGCTGAAACTTTTTAAGGGCAAAGGGGCGGTCGCCTTTAAATGAAACCGATATAAACCCATCATTTTGGAGATGCTGGGTGGAAGAATCAATATCAACAGCATTCTCTTGGACCACAGCAACATCTGTTAGTTGAACATTTAAAATCAACGATAAGGGAACTTCACTATGGGTTGTTTCTAATATTCTGGCTCTATCCTTAATAGAAAGAATATGCTGTTTCAAGGTTTGAACTTTAGGTTCAGACACTTGATCAATTTTGTTCAGAAGGATAATATCGCCATAGAGAATTTGACTCATCACTGCGCTGCTTCCATAGTGATGGTCTGGATCAAAGGTTTCCGAATCGATTACGGTAACCACAGCATCCAACTGGACAAAATCTCTCAGCTCTGTGCCAAGAAACGTGAGTATGATCGGCAACGGATCGGCGACACCTGTCGTTTCTAGTACCAGATAATCAATGCGGTCTTTCCGTTCTAATACACGATAAACTGCCTCCGTTAGATTATTGTTGATGGTGCAACAAACACAGCCATTGGTGAGTTCTATCATGTCCTCTTCCACCTCAATCAAGAACTGACTGTCGATGTTAATGTCCCCAAACTCATTGACAAGAACGGCCACCTTAAAATCTTCAAAGTTTTGAAGAATATGATTTAGCAATGTTGTTTTTCCACTGCCTAAAAAGCCAGTGATGATGGTCACAGGAAGCTTCTGAGAATCAAGGATAGGAACCATAACGCTTACGCCTGTAAAAGGGGGGGATTGAAATGCTACCAAAAAACGATTGACTTGTTCTACTTCACTCCTCTTCTAGCCGTTTCGGTCCACACAAACAGCTCACCTCCATTACCACCAGCAGCTAGCATTATGCCCTGCTCAGACCAGGCCAAACACGAAAAACCGCTAGAGCCCCCTTCTAACATTTGCGCAATCTGGCCAGACTTTCGCCATAAATACAAACAATCATCCTCAGCCGCAGACGCCAGTAAGAGAGTATTAGGCCGAAACGCTATTGCCTGCACTATCCCTTCATGGGCATCCAACACCTTAATAAAGCCTTTTGATGGATTAGTTGCTCTTGCCCACAAGACAATCCTTTCTCCACCCATTGCTGCCAACAGAGGCGTACCCTTGACAGTCGGTTTTGACCAGGCTAACTGTCGCACTTTGCCAGGCAGACCCTGCATCTGCAAGGGAGATGAGTTATCTTTTTCCCACATTAAAAGCGACCGGTTATTATTTCCTGATGCCAGGTAGGCACCATCTGGAGACCAGGCAATCGCTAAACTAGCCCCGCCTAATTCTCTCACTTCTGGATCTTTATCCCAATCCTGGGATTGCCAGGTTTTGATGCGCTGATTTCCACCCAGCGATAGCTGTGTACCCTGGGGATGCCAGGCAAGATCTAACACAGACGAGTCTTCAAAGTTTAAGGTGGCGACAACTGTTTGATCAACGGCATGCCACACTCGCGCATAACGCCCAAAACTAAACGCCAGCTCCGGAGAACTGGGGTGCCATTGCAGTCGATCAATCCAGGTACGGGGATGCTCCAATGTTGTTAACAGGGTGGGCACATCACTGTCAATCTGCCAGATCCAGACTGTGCCTGCCTGTCCCCCAGCAGCTAGAAATTGACCATCGGCAGAAATGGCCAGGGCGTCTACTGACTCTCTCTGGGAGCTTTGTAAACAGGTTGATTCATCCGTTGTAGGCGTGTAGAGCATCACCTCGCCTGCATCAGAACTGGCCGCAAGTTGAGCACCATCAGGCGACCAGGCAACAGCTGTCACATAGTCCGAAAGACGGGTTTCCCACAGCTGCTTGAACAAATTTTGTTTCTTTATTCTCAGCATTGTTCTGGGGTTTACTGACTTACCAAACAATCTCGAAAGCTTTCTGCCAGGTTCATCTGCTCCAGATTGCGACCAATAAACACCAGCTCATTCTTGCGAGGTTCATCTGGCTTCCAGGGGCGATCTAGGCAACCATCGAACATCATGTGAACGCCCTGAAAGACGAAGCGGTTGTCTTCTCCTGCAACATTGAGAATGCCCTTCATTCGAAAAATATCGTGTCCCTGATTGGGCATGAGGTCATCGAACCAGGCGGTAATCTTGGCTTCATCTAGCTCACCCGACTCGACTAGAGTCACAGACCCAACCGTTTTGTCATGTTTAGGGGCCACTCCACTCAGCAACTCTGGGTTGACTTGCAGCGCATTATTGACGTTAAAGGCTTCAATCCCCAACAGAGCATCCATGCCAATTTGTGCGCCGTGGGTGCGATGGATTTTAGCGATCGCATTCATCTCCCGTACACGCTGTTCCAACTCTTCTAATTCCGCTTCCGTTACCAAATCGGTCTTATTCAGCAAAATCACATCAGCAAATGCAATTTGTTCGATCACTTCATCCGCTCCCCAATGCTGCCAGATATGACGAGCATCCACAACGGTCACCACCGCATCTAACCGGGCTTTTTTTCGTACTTCCTCATCCATAAAAAAGGTTTGGATGACGGGGGCCGGGTCTGCTAATCCCGTCGTTTCAATCAATAGATGATCAAACTTGTCACGCCGCCTCATTAATTTGTCAACGACGCGAATCAGATCGCCCCGCACATTGCAACAGATACAGCCATTGTGCATCTCAAAAACATCTTCCTCTGTCTCCACCACCAGCTGATTGTCGATGCTGACTGCCCCAAATTCGTTGACGATTACTGCCACTTTTTTGCCATGTTCATGGGTGAGAATACGATTTAGCAATGTGGTTTTTCCCGCCCCTAGGTATCCAGTTAGAACAGTTACGGGTACGGTGTTGTGAAGGTTGTCAGCCATTATGAAAAATCTCCTTAAATGCGGTTGTCTGAATTCGTATTAGAAAACTCATGCACTATGCTTCCACTCGGGAAATGGGTCTTTTAATGATTTCCAATACGTGTGGCCTAGCAACGTTTCTTCCTCGCTTAATAGACAGTTATTAAGCGCCTGTGTGATCCGTTCTTTATCCAAACCCTGGCCGATAAAAACGAGTTCCTGACGCATATCACCAAACGGCTCTACCCATTGCTTTTTAATTGAGGCGAGGTATTCTTCGTCCTGTGGCCAGTTTTCCTTAGGGATGGCTTTCCAAAACATCCCTGCGAGACCGTAGCGAGCGATGCCTCCAGCCTGACTCCAATGACCCGCAAACCTAGGGCGCGACGCTAGCCAGAAGTAACCTTTAGAACGGATTAACTTACCGTATTTGTCTTTGCTGGCCAGAAATTGGTAAAACTTTTCTGGGTGGAAAGGCCGTCGGGCAACGTAGCTAAAACTGCCTATGCCATATTCTTCGGTTTCGGGGACATGTTCACCCCGCATCTCCTTGAGCCAACCAGGCGCTTGTTGTGCGCGCTCGAAATTGAATAATCCGGTGTTTAGTACCTGATCGATATTAACTTGGCCTTGAGCAATCGGTACTATTTTTGCGTGCGTATTCAGCGTTTTAAGAATGGCTGTTAAGCGCTCGATATCGGCAGGGGTCACCAAGTCGGTTTTGCTGATGAGAATGACGTCGGCAAACTCCACTTGATCCACCAGCAAATCGGCGACACTGCGTTCATCATCTTCACCCAAAGATTCCCCCGTATCCTTTAAGTATCGAGCCTTTTCATAGTCCTCCAGAAAATTGACCGCATCGACCACGGTCACCATTGTGTCCAAATCGGCAACATCAGAAAGTGAAGCGCCATCTTCATCCGCAAAGGTAAAGGTTTCAGCTACAGGTAAAGGTTCGGAAATACCCGTGGATTCAATCACCAAATAATCAAAGCGACCCTCCTGCGCCAGCTTGTTAACTGCCTCAAGCAAATCTTCCCGTAAGGTGCAACAAATGCAGCCATTACTCATTTCAACAAGCTTTTCCTCACTGCGATTGAGGGAAACTTCACTTTGTACTATTGCCGAATCAATGTTGATTTCACTCATATCATTGACAATCACGGCAACCTTCTTACCTTCTCGGTTATTTAGAACATGGCTCAGCACGGTGGTTTTACCGGCTCCAAGGAAACCTGAAAGTACAGTGACGGGGAGTTTATTTGTATGGTGTGGCTTCCGGAAATTATGGCCGCGAAACGAGGGGGTAATTCCGGAAATTATGGCCATTCTCTCATTGAACAAATAGGGGTGTTTTGTGTCAAGTGCTGAGAGATTTTTTCCCAGATTTTTCAGCCTTTGTTTCTGTT
>JBCCHX010000096.1:0-23889 GCA_039028535.1 Cyanobacteria bacterium P01_B01_bin.77 | reverse complement strand
CAAGAATTCAGCATAGAAATTTAGTGATACATCTTGCTTGAGACTTTCTGAAATGATCTTTTCTAAGGGGCGTCTGTCTCGTGAAAAAACACCATCCCAGAGGTAGAACATTAACTTATTTTTTACTTGATTAAAATCGATTTCTCCATCTTTTGGTTTTATAAACCACCAGCCAATTTGTTTATCTTCAATTCGTCTGATGCTCTGGGCATTAGCTTTAATGAATTCATTCAAACCCACTACGTATGGATACCATGATCCATAATCTTTTTTGGCTAACTTATTGTGGCCTTTTCGGCTCACTAAATGGCATTCTCTTAGTTCTTTCGGAACATCATAAATATTAAAGATTCCACTTGTGACATCGACATATGTCCAGTCCCATCTACGCTTGAAAGCGCTATCAAGATAGTAAATGGATTCATCAGAAGTATTAATTGTGGCGATAATAGATAAATTCCCAGGAATATTTATTCGACGCTCTTGTAAAAGACTAAATATCCTTACACGAGAATTATCATTAGAATATTTGTCTATATGCTCTTGGAAAAATTTATTGCAAGGAATTTTAGTGCCATTTTGGTCAATTAGTATTTGGCCTTGATCGTCTACAAAAGGTGACATCCCCATTGATTGAAGTAATCCAACTAGTTCCATGTCTGAAACATCAACTTCATACGATGACCATCCATCATCTTCTCTATCAAGTAGTTGGAATACTGTGCCAAAAATCGCTGCAGCATTACCTCTATTTAATTCATCTATTACTAATAAGCATTGTTCACCCTCTCCATCAATTAATCTCTTGTAAGACATTCCTAAAATGCGTAAGAAGTGGCCAGGATAAAATTTGTAGATTACAGAATTTCCTTGGGTTAAGGGAAGTAATTTACCCATAAAATCGGCATATGTATATTCTGGATGAAATACAGTTTTGACGGTATTTCTTAGCATTCTGCTACTGTCATCAAACTCGATACTGAGTTCATTTTGAGCAATTTCTCTTATTTGATAGCTTTTCCCTGTACCAGGACTCCCGAAAAGAATTTTCTGTATGGGCTTAAAGTTTGGAGACATAATGCTAATTGCAATCAGGAGATTGTGATGGCTTATAGTCTTTGACTATTGGATTAATTGAATTGTTTGAAGGCTTTTAATACCGTCCTTGATAATGAGCCAAGGTGTCAGACTTAAGAACATCATAGGTTGAATAATACATGTGTTCTCTCCCTCGATTGTGGAGCGCTAATTAAGATATCTCCTTTCGAAGCGAACTGTAGAACATCAGTAAAGATGTCTAACCTAATTTTCAAAGATATTTTGGTTGTACTTCAAGACATGAAGTAGATTGCCATATCGACTTTACGGATCTTGTTTGGAGACTGCTTTTCTTAAAGTGACTTTATAAAAGTGATATTGAGTGTGCCAGTTGTCCAAAAACACTCAAAAAACTATCTAAATCTTGAGTGATGGCTGTGATCCTAATAAAATCGTTGCATTCTAGTTTACGAAATTATAGAACGTCAACTAGAATGGATGTATAGGCAAGCTCATTAATACAAATGTTCACCACTGCAAGTTTTGACGTTTCGCAGACGACGATTGCACCTGCCAGGAAAAAAGATGGCAAGGGGCAGGCTCGTCACCTGGGTGAGGATGAGTTGGTGACGTTCTTTAATCACTTGCCGGATGCAAAGTGGCGATGTGTTTTTGCGATCGCATATTTTACCGGCAGCCGAATTAGTGAAGTATTAGCTCTGGATGTGGCGAATGTGGAGCAAGACCGGGTTGTCTTTGTTAGGGAAAATGCCAAAACTAACATCCGGCGTGAGATAGCTATCCAACCACAGCTGCGAGCATTTTTAGAAGCCTATGATGCCCCTGAGAGCGGCTATATGTTTCCGGCTTACCAGAATTCAAAGCGCAAGACTCATGTCTCCAGGCAAGCTGCCCATAAGGTGCTAAATGAGGTGGTAGAAGCTGCGAATGGTCTGCTGGACGGCATTAGTACCCACAGTTTCAGACGCTCGTTTGCTACCAACCTAGCGAAGGCAGGTCGGCCCCAGGCTGAGATATCAAGACTGCTGGGGCACCGGGCCATTAGTACTACCTCTCGATACATTGGTTAATTGACTCTGTCGTTATGTCATTTTCAAAGCTGTACGACAAGCCGTTAGCGTGTAAGCGCAATCCACGTCACCCCTATGAATTCCTTAAGAAACGCCCTTGAAGAACTAAATCAACTCGAATCCAACATCCGAAAGTCTGGCCCGGTCGCTACCAAAGGTATCTGGATTGATGAGTATCAACCGGGTGGCCGGAATACGATTTATGTTCGTTTGCGCGCCGATTCTTGCATGTGCCCTAACGGGCGGCGAACTCAGGGACTTAAGAGACTAGGTAGCGAGGAGCACCGTGACTGGCAGGCTCGTATCCAACGGCGGGATGCGATTGAAGAAATTGCCAGACGTGTCCAGATTATTCAGGGTTTGTTGACTGCAGAGCCGATTTGGCAACCAACGGCTCAAAATTGAACGCTCCTGGCATGGACCTGTCAGTCAAAGAAATACTTTTGCAGAACTGGTGAGTAAAGTTCAATGGCTGGTGTTGGAAGAGGGGGATTGCCCAATTCGCAAGGAGCACTTTCTGCTTATCCAAGCCCTATTCGCCCATGTTCGATAATTTCTGCGATCGCGGTGTCTCGCTCCATCTCGGTCATTATTTCTGTATTTTTTTCTTCGGAAGGTAGACTCTGCTCTAAATGAAGTGCTCGCATGTAAGCATTAACTGCCTGAATTTGAAGAGCTGGGTTGCTGTTTCTAGTAACCATCAGCCATATAGCTTTCTTGATTTGAGCCATATTAGGTAGCTGGACTTCGTCAACCTTGGCAAATGGGTTGTTCAAATCAATGGGCTCTTGACTTCGCTCGCTGACTAGGTGGCTATTTCCCCCCAATGGCTGATCCGATTTAGTAAAGATGACCAGGTTCGAACCCTGAGGGTAGGGGGGAGTCTGATGCTCTGCTTTGGTACTAGACGGTTTTGCCGTGATAGCTACAGTTGGGTTCGAACCCTCTTGCTTAGTTTTCTGAGTCTGGTTGTAGCGCCTACGTCGGGTCTTGACAGTTTCGACACTAATCCCCAAAGCATTTGCTATTTCTTGGTTTTTCTTGCCAGCTTCAATCATGTCGATTGTTTGCTGGTGAGTTGGATTTACAGGTCTAACCATAGCTCAGTGAATAATGGTGGGTTCGAACCTGGTTCTAATGGATTCGAATTCATTACCCATGCTACTCAGACGCCAGTTATCGTCAAAATTTTCAGTCTTGGCCCCAAATCCCAACATGAGGGTGAGCCCATCAATGGTTAGATCCAGAGTAGGCTCACAGCCTCGACATTATCAGGATTTAAATGAAGCAGGGGGTACAAGTGCTGAGGTCACTACGGTTGAATGTTTAACCAAAACGATTAGCTCAGCGATTTTTCCAGTAATCACTTCCCTCGTCTGATTTTAAGAGTTTGGAAAAACTCCTTAGGTGCCTTGAATGCTGTAAAGCGGTCTATGGCACCCTGGCTAATCAGCATTCGTTCTAGATAGTCCTTCTGTTCAAGCAAACTGCCTCGGGTATCAAACACTTTGCTTCCAAGGGGGCAAATATAGTCTGGAGCGAGGATCGTTAGGTCAACATACTGGTCTGCATCAGCATAGTTCTTAACATCGTTATAGAAAGCTCCGTCCGTACTTCGAATGTCTGTATGGCAGTGGTGCACGATCACAGATATATCACCGATGCTGCCAGATTCTCTGAAAACAAAAGCCAAGCCGTTATAAAGCTTGTCCTGAGTTGGGAAATCAACCACGCAGGCATTCTCATACCCATATTTCTCAAGCTGATACAAAAGCCCGTCTGCTCGAAATCGAAAGGCGTCCACAAAAAGGATGTTCATGATTACGTTCTCCTGAAGTTAGTGTCGTTGTCTATTGCATGTGGAGTGAGACGAATTTGCTCACTCACTCCGGTTCTTGGGTTGGGTCGTTGGGTTTCTGGGTTGGGTCGCTGAATCCCTTGACCCACGGTTAACCCAACACCATTCGGCCTGACCCAACCCAACCCAGATTTAAGAACCCAGCGACTTCTCAAATCTGGGTGTAACTGCCACCCGACTCCTTGAGTAAGCCTCTATCTGCAAGGGTGAGAATGGCCCATTCAATCTTTGTTCTGGGACTATCGCCTTCAAGCCCCATTACCCCATCCACCACCTGCCTGAGCTGCTTATTTTCCTTGGCTAATGTCAGGGTGAATGGCTTGTAATCCCGCTTCTCAATCCATTTCACAACTGGCAGTAATGGCGAGTCCACGTCCTGCATTTTGGCCTTGGCTATATCCCAAGGGGATGGCGGTTTAGCCGATGGGGGTTCTTCAACGATTTGGCTCGGATAGCCATCGTTATGGTGGTCACTCAGCTGCTGGCCATGGTCGCTTAGGTAGCTATTGGAGTTGGGCGCGATCTCAACTTTGGGCGTATGGTGCTCCAGATTCGGATAGTGCAGCTCAAAGGGCTCCTCATCCGGTATTTCAACCAACGCCTTACCCTTGGCCAACAGCTGGATTTTCACTTCCCCGTTGTCCCGCATCTTGCGCGTACCCGTCGCTCCACCCCGAGCCGTATTGGTATCGCTATGGGCCACGTTGATGGACTGATAGCCTGCTTTGCGAAAGTCAGACAAGCTGGACTTGGTAAACGCCTTCCCCCGCTTGATATGTTCAGCCCAGTTAGTCAGCTCCTCACAGACCACCGTTACAATCTCTGGCCGATAGTTCGGCACTTGGGCATACATCAGATAGCGGCTTTGAATGTCCTCTAAGCAGTCGGTGATGTAGGCATCAATGGCGGCATAGTTCATCCCCTTGCCAATCACCTCACATCCGGCCCAGGCCCCATAGCGGTAATGGGGGTCTAAAACCACTTTGCGATTGGAAATAATCGCTAGCAGATAGTTCACCAGCGTGGTTTTACCCGTCCCCTGACGCCCATAGATAAACAGGCTCGGAAATTCCGCTTGGTTCACGATGCGTTGAAAGACCGCCTGCCAATCCGTTCGGATAGGGGACTGATTCGTTGTTTTCCCAATGCTAGAAGGCATAGGTGTTTCACCCCTATCATTCGCCACCGGCAGCGCAGCCACTTCAACGGCAGATAGCTGGGTCTGTTGGCCCACAGCTTTAGATGCAGCTTTTGGAAGGTTTGCGATCGCACTTTCAAAGAAGTCCGTCTGCAGTGCTTGGCCCAATAGCTCAGGATGATTCAAGGCAGGTTCATGGGCCGTGACCAGGTGATCCACCAGGTTGGTCAGAATGTGGGTAAACTGGTCAGGCTCCATCTGTTCTGCTAACTGGGTCAGCCGGTGGCCCTGGAAGTTGGTTAGGTAGAACAGAGCCTTATCTTCAGGCTCCAAATAGTGATGAGCCTGGGTACCCAGAGTAGCGTGGGTCCGTTGATGGAGTGCTCCGGATGCGATCGCAGTTAAATCATTCGATACCCACGGTAGAGGTTTTAACTTACGGGTCCGTTGGTTTTCACTGAGAACTGAACCGCCATAGGCCACCAGGCCCGCTATCAGGGGCAGTAGGGCACCCCCAGAGGTAATCAACGCTAATCCGCTGACACCCGTGGTCACTAATCCCAGGGCTTTGTAAATCTGGTGAAGCTGGCTGAGCTGCTGGCCTTTATTCCTAAGCTGACGAGATTCTGAAACAAATGAGTTTTGATAGGTCATGACTGGTCATCCCCCATGCGATCAAAGACCTCGAAGCCGAAGATGTTTAGCCCGGCATAGATGGTGTTAACGACCCAGCTACCGGCACCGGCAAAGCTACCTACGAATGCCGCAATTTCCAGACCATAGAGCAGGACAACGGCGATGAAGGTACCGACGATGCCCCCCATCCCCTGGGAGTTGTGCTGAGTCGCTTTGTATTGAGCCAGGGCAATGGCTTTCGGATCGGCCTCAACCTGTTTCTGCGCATTGGCCTGAATAAATTCTTTATAGGTCTCAGTGGTTGATTTCTTGCGCCAGATCATGCCCTCAAATCGCTGGATAGTAATTGCGAAGACGGCAGCTAGAGCCAGCGTTGCCGGGGCATTCCAAACGGTCCAATAGTCGCTAGCAACGCGCCCCCGAATCCACATCGGCAACCACTGAAAGTAGTTTTGTAGGATGGTGCGTTGGATATTGGGCCAGGGGTTAAGTCGGCCTAACTCTGCCCCGTCATTGACATAGGGCTTTGGGATGAATCGCCGCTGACGGCGGACGGCTTCAAGTTGTGATTTGCCAGCGCTGCCCCGTGCGATTCCGGCATACTCCCCCATTCGCATGGTTGAGGGCATCGACACCATTAGAGATTCGATGGACAGACCAGCACAGTACACGGTCATCAGGCTGGCGATGATGCCAAATCCTTTGACACTGGACAGGTGGCGATAGGCCCGTTGACCACCTCGCAGTGGGGACATGACCAGCGCTACGAGGACATGTTCATCTCGGATCGTGGACTGGGGGACATTGGGATTCTGAGGAACACCGGGAGGGGTGTTGGGTGTGGTTGCTTTCATGGCGTGAGGTCCTAATGACAGTTTTGAGGTTGAAAGGTAAAGGCACCGTATTTGAGATGGCCAATGATCCGGTCATTGGCGTCACTGACCTCTAGGTATGGGTCATCGACATAAGGTGTAGTGATAAAGACGGGCTCGTCAGCGGGGTCACAGATGTACCAACCCAGGCTGACAGAGTCGTATTGGTTGACCTTGTTATCGATAGCGGCCTGGGCAATGTCTGCCCGGTTTTCGATGGCCTTGATCTGCGCTTGGTGAGCCGTATTAACGGCGCGTTGGGCATTCCAAGCGCTAATCGTGTTGTTGACCTTAACGGTGCTGAATAGCCCCGCTAGGCTGATCACCCCAAGCAGGGCGATGTGGACTCGATATTCCAGCGGTTTTACCGGAATACCCTGGACTTTCTGAAGTGAGTTCATAATGGTTGAATCCTGTTTCTCGATGGGATAGAGGGGATAGGGCTTTCTCAGGGCTTCCTATCCCTTTGCGCTACAGGGAATAGACAGTCTGCAAAATGCTAATGGCCAGCTGTGCCGCTTCCCTTGCCGTTAGCTCCTGGTCTACCGACTCAATCAAACCTTCTAAGAGAATCTGTCCTTGAACGGTGCCATTGCCAAAGACATGACCATCCGCTTTGCAGGCATGGATGAGAGAACAATCTTGCTCATAGCCAACGGTCTGCAGCAAGCACTCAGTTAAACCCTTTGTCAGGGCCAAACGATCCGGGATAGAGAGATTTTCTAGATAAGGGCCATAGTTAGCGCAAAGGCTTTCGATGGCGGGTGTCGTCGCAAAGTAGGTAACCGGTTTCATAGGGGTTCAAAGAATGAGTGTGAGTGTTTAGGCCATGCGTGAATGGGCGAGCAGATGCCTACATCCGGTTATGGGGCAGTGCCTGAAACTGTTGTGTGCGAATGCAGCCCTGGCAGGTGCAATCACGAGCACGGAGGCAAGTCTTACGCTGAATGCGGTCGTTGTTTAGTGGGTGAGACCAGCGACCACAAAACGTGAGTAAATTGCCTGAGCTATCCCAAGCGTGAGGATCAAGCCCTGATTGACGGGTGAGATGGGTGACGTGTTCAGTCATTTCAAACACCTCCTAAATCTCGGCACCCCAATCACCGCTACTCACGGTGATCGTGGGTTGTTCTTGGTTGATAGGAGCCTGTGGAACTTGAGCAATTCCACGGGCAATCAGTGGCGATGTGTCTACAACAACAAGTTCGGAAACATACTCAAGAACCGAGCCATAGCCCAATTCATCCGCCCGTTGTTGGGCACGAGTTCTCAGGTGTTGCGGGAGGGTGATGCGATGTTCTCTGCGTTCAGTCTTTGCCATGGGTCAGTGTCAGTAATCGTGGTCTGTTTGTGGCTAAAACGTCAGTGAGCTAATAGATAGAGCCCCTGAACTTCTTTCTCCTGTGGGTCAGTGGCAACACCATAGCCACGCTTAGCTGCCAATCCTTTAACCCCAGGGAGCTGGCCACCACCACCGGCAACAAAGGTGTGTTGAGCCTTATCCAAAATGGTTTGGGCACCGGTTGCGATCGCACTCATGCGGGCATCAAACCAGCGCTCTAACTCGCTGTAGTAAATCTCCTCAAAGTTGGTAGACCCATGGCCCTTAAGCAGGAATGTTGCGCCATTGGGTGTTTCTACACCGAGCCGAACTTCTTCAATAGTGGCCGGATGCCCGTTGCTGTTGAGTCGGGCAGCAATCGTCTCATAGAGCTTGGCAACACCGGGGGTCGTGGAGTGAAACCCGAGCAGGGTGTTCTCTTCATCCAGTCCGGTAATCGTGGTGTTGGCAAAGCCGATATCAAGAACAGCAAAGCTGGCAGGTTGAGCACCCTTCGTAGCCTGCAAGTGAGCAATCTGGGCACAGGTCCCCAATCCCTCAGGCTGAGCAACAACGCGAGTAATGTTGAGCTGTACGCTAGCCCCATTCACATTGAGCAGGTGATGCCCTTTCAGATTGACGAGCTGGGCTTTCATCGCCTGAGTCGGAATGCTGCAGGCAATCTCTACGGTATGCAATCGATGTGGCTGGTCCTTGGGCAACAGTTGCGCGATAGCCGTTACAGCCAGCACTGGGTAAAAATTGCCTTTCTCTCCATTGGCCAGTGACTTAGTACCGGTGCAGCCATCAAGCTTGTCACCGATATAGAAAACACCCTGACCCATGGGGCTATTCAGTAGCTCGACTCGCCAGTTTTTAGAGTTCTGACCAAAGAAATCAGTCGGTTCAGTTTCTAAAACTAAGGACCGGGCTTTAACAATGTGCTGACCGTCAGTAGCCTTGACCCAGCCAGCACCCACAGCTACACCGATGCGGTTGATAGCGGTTTTAGTGGGGGTAGCGCGGTTAGCGTAACCGACCGATTGAGACGTGATTTGTTGACTTAATTCAGTTGTAAGCATTGTTGTGTATGGAGTTGTAGTATTTTCAGGGCAATTGCGATGAAACAGCAGCGATGGTTACCAGCGGTTTAAATCTGTAGCGGCTGGTTAAATCAACCGTTTTTGCCCTGCCAGGTGTATGCTAGCATCAGGTAGTGCTACCTGCAACACCTCAGTAGTGACACTAAATCATTACTTGAGGTCGTTAAGTAGCGCTTGATGTAACCTTGGAAGGTACCGAACTATGCGATCAACTCAAGAAATGCCGAGCAAGCGCCCCCGGTTAATCGTCTATCTGACTCCCGATGTGAAGGAGCGGTATGAGCAGCTTGCAAAATTACGAAACAGAACGGCTTCTAACTTGACTGAAACGTTGATATTGAAAGCTATTTGGGAAGCTGAACAATCAGGCGAATTGTCACCGGCTGATGATACGAAAACGCAGAGCTAGGTTTTGAGATTGCAGTCACTGAAGGTTATTAAGTACATCAATCAGGGTGCGCTGTATTAGTACCTAGAATGGTGGAATGACCATACGTGGCTTTATGTTGCCTTGTAGCAACTACTGCGTGAGACCAACACAAACAACAGAAATTGTGGCCCTAACCGAATGTAACGTCCGCGTTTTTTGAACTCAAAACCTATCAAATCTGCGTTAAAAAATATCTGTTTACCCCAAACATATTTAAGCCTCTTCAAAAAGCCAGACTTAGAAGCAATAGATTTTGTATTTTATGATGTTAAAAAACAGATTCTATAGGCATAAAAATATAAAAGAGATTATTTTTGTTTCTCTTTTTAGGATTTGTTTTTAGATGAAATTGAGATATTTTTATTCGCCTAAGTCCCACGCACGTGGGACTTATATCAAGGGTTTCAGGATGAGGGCTGCTATATTTTAATTATTATTTTTTGGTCAATAGTGATCGCAATTGACGAATTTTAAGGTACACATGTATTGTCATACAAAGCCAGTTTAAGTAATGCTTGAAACTACTAAGACCCATGCCGCAAAATCTATCCGTTTTCCTTCGTCAGACTTCATTGCCGTTGATGCATTAGCAAGATATACGGGCATTTCGTTCTCTGGGCATGTACGTGCAGCACTAAAAATGTACCTGAGAGAAAATAAGCAGCTCGTCAAAGAAGCTGTTCAAGCAAGCCCTGACGGCCCAACAGCAGCCTGAGATGGTTGGCAATAAAAAAGACCGGCGCTAGAAGCCAGTCCAAATCAGATTATGGAACCCGTGTTCGCTGCACGGGAAGGTTTCTAGCGCCAAGATCACATAACAAAAAATTGCTATGACCAATATTACTCCACATGCATCTCGAATAGCCACCCAACCTAATGTTCATTCAGCACTAGCAGCCCGCAACTGGACCAAGCAAGAAATCAAGATCGCTATTGATCGATACAGTGTCCGTCACGTTACTCAAGCAGATGCCACCAAATTACTTGGGTTCTGCGCTAAGGATTCGGGCCTCTGGTTTCCCTTTGGCCATGGGTATGGGCAGTTACGCCACGATACCGTCGCTCCAAAGTACATAAATCCTAAGTCAGAAAGGTCAGCTCCAACCGCCTGGAGTCCCACGGGAAATATTGACGATTGTGATGTTGTTACTGAGGGCTGGTGTGATGCTTTTATTGCAACTCAGCGAGGGAAGATCAACGTTGCTGCGGTAGCTGGTGTATCCCATGTGATGAGTACCTTACCGGAAAATGGTGGTCAAACAGTTTTATTCGATGCTGATGGAATGACTAACGCTGCAGTGATGCAGCAGTTGATAAAAGCAGGGCTGCATCTGAGGGGGAATATCCAGCTAATTCCATTGGAATATGGCCCCAAGGCAGGCTGTGAAGAGTTTTTCAATGCTGGAAAAACGGCTGAAGATTTCCAGCAGGCTCTACTAAAAGATGCAGTGTCTCCTAGGATTTTCCTGGAAAGGTGGTTGATACTTCTACTGGAGTGGAATCAGGAGCTACCTAAGAAAATTAACTCCCTGGATAAACTATATCTAAAGCTCTTTGAGCTAGCCTATCTGTGCGATCAAAATAACAAAACTCTCTCAGCCAAGATCGAAAGGTTTATCCAGCTCCACAGTAAGAAATGGATTGGCAAGGCGCTGACCTTACCAACAATTCAAAAATTTAAAGCAGATGCTGAGAAACCTTACCGAGAGCAGGAAGCCAAGACACAGCTGGAGCAGCGGAAGGAAGTTGCCAAAGTTAGCGTGGAGCGAGGTTCGTGGCCTGTTAAGCATTGCCTCAACGATGCAGTAATCATTACACCAACAGGACAGGCAACCATAGCCCCATCAGGTGCGATCGCTGGCCAGATGGAAGTTGCCTGGGGCAATGAGCTGAAGTTCCGCCTGGACTTTAATAGCTTCTATGTCTATGGCAGGACTATCTCCGGCAAGTGGGAAAGGGTATCTGAAAGAGAAGTTAAGGAACTTATCCAGCGTGAACTAGATGCGGCTGGAGCTGAAGGATTTTATGGACTCACGTCTGTAGAATCTTCAGCAACATTACTCGCTCAACGGGTATCGGTGCGGGAATGGCCAACAGAACGCAACTTAGTTCCCTTTAAGAATGGAGTCCTAAGACTTTCAGACCATACTCTCCTGCCCCATAGGCCCGAGTATGGTTTTACCTGGCAGTTGCCCTATGAGTACCTACCAGGCGTGACATGTGATCCCATCATTGAATGGTTACGATGGGCTGTCAATGAAGATGAAACTGTTGTTCAACTGATCCGCGCTTGCCTAAAAGCGATGGTGATGGGTAGGACTGATTTCCAGCGGTATTTGGAAGTTATTGGTGGCGGTGGCACCGGGAAAGGCACTCTCATTCGGTTAATTCAAGCCCTATTAGGGCGCTCTAACACTGTCAGTACTAGCTTTTCAAGGATTGCCAGTAGTCGCTTTGAAACATCTCGGTTTATGGGTAAGCGACTGGTATTTATTCCTGACGCAGATTATAACCCCACGGCAGTTGATGTCCTTAAACAGCTAACAGGTGAAGACTATATCCCATGGGAACGAAAAGGAGAGAATGCCGACTATACAGACGGATTCAGCCTTGAAGGGTTGGTAATGGTAGCCACAAATAAAGAAGTGATTGCTTCCGATCACACCAATGCTTTATTCAGGCGACGTATACCGATTTACTTTAATCGAATTGTCCCAGACGGCCAACGACGATCATTAATAGAATTTGCTCCTGACGGCTCACTAAGGGGTGAGTTTGCAAAACATCTTCCAGGACTCTTTAACTGGGTGTTAGAAATGCCCAATGAACGCATGGAAGCCTATATCCGCAACCCACGGCAATATGTGGGAGCAATGGCAGAATTCCAGGCTACCAGTCTCTTAAATACTGATAGCTTAGCTCAGTGGGTAAATGATCGCGTTGTCGTAGATGAAAAGTCCTGGACAAAAATAGGTAACAAATCGAACTCTAAAGCCCACTGTCTCTATGCCAATTATGTGGATTATTGCGAGTCGGCTAACGTCAAGCCTCTTAGCCTATCAAAGTTTTCAGGTGCTTTAGAAAACTTACTGAAAACGCAACTTGACATAGATGCAGAGCGCAAACGGGACAGATCCCAAGGCCATGGATTCACGGGTATTCGATTAATTGGTGTTGATTCTATCGGCCAGCCTGATGGCTTCGTTTCCCCAGAAACTGTTTCCAATGCATTAAGAGGTAATCATACCCACGATACATTCACACCCTTATCTCCTAGAGATATTCAAAGGCTCAGTATCCTATATGAGACCGATAGCGCAACATTTGATAAAGAAATTGAGCGCCTGAGTGAACCTCAGATGGAGTTTTTCTATCAGGAGATTTCAGCCAAGGGGGGGATCCGGTAAATGCAGGTTAACCTTCTGACTACTGACGAAGCTTGTGAACTACTGCGATGTAAGCCTGATGCTCTTAAAGGACTGAGAGGGAACTGGATACAGGGTATTCACTATGTTCGGCGTGGCAAAGGCCCTACGGCTCCTATCCTCTACATCAGAGAAATGATTCTTGACTGGTTGGTGAATCAGGATGCGCCCGAGACTCATCAGGCAGCAATTGAAAACTTTAGACGCTCTCTCCCCAGTGGCAAGAAACGTAGGCGCTAAAACAGCTCTGGTGTAGTGGGATGACTCTTAATTAGTCCTGCATAGTCTTCATAGAGTGTTCTAACATCATGGCCCGTAATCTTAGCAACCTCCATTGGACTCATACCAGCCTCAAGTGCATGACTAATAAAGGTGTGACGGGTGTTATAAGGTTTCCGATATTCAACCCCTGCATCTCCTAGAACAGTTTTCCAGGCGCGTTTGGCAAAGTTACCTTCATGTATAGGCCCACCTTTTGGTGCTGGGAATACCAGCTCATCAGGTTCAGGCTTAAGTTTTTCTAGTTGTGATCGCAACATTCCTACTAACGATGCCGATAGCTTTACCTCACGAGCTTTACCGGTCTTGGTGTCCTTGAACTCACCATGAGTGTGTGATTCACCTATCCAGACCACTGAGCAATCAGAGTTGAAATGTCGCCAGCGTAGGCCGTTGATCTCTCCACTACGAAACCCGGTGCTAAAACGAAATCTCACATAGTCGATGTAATAGCTGTAATAGCGGCTATTCTCGAAACCTTCCAGGATGCGTTTAACCTCATCTTTAGTGAATGGTTTGGTAGGTTGTTTGGGCGGTTTGCGAACATGCAAATCAGACCAAGGATTACTGCTGACAAGCTTCTTTTCCAGGCCCCATTTCCACCCGGCCCGCAACAAGACCAAGCGTTCTCTAACGGTGATAGGCTCCATATTTTCCTGAAGCCAGCCAAGGAATTCTGTGGCGCTATCTTCATCAGCAGTGCAATAACCAAAGAATTCTCTAAGCCAGGTCACCAACCCCCTATATTTGTCTAGTGTTCTTGGCTGTACCCGTTGGGCTTTCCACTCAATGAATTTTTCAAACAGTTCTACAGCTCCAAGCCCCTCAGATGACGTCCTATCACTTCGATAACGGTCTAAGGTCTTATCAAAATGCCCAGACAGTATATCTAGTTTGATTTGAGAGGCCCGTCTTTTGGCAACCTCAATATTGATAGAGTCATGCCGTAACCCAGGGCTGAAGTAGTAACGCTTACCCTGGTATCTCCAGTAGAGTTGTATCATCCCGTCCTTATTCAGGATGCTAACTTCACCCTTTGGTGTTCTTGGCATGGCTGAAACCCTCACGGTGAAAGGGCGTGTAGGGGTGTGGAGGGCTTGAATAAACGGTATGTAGGACTGCAGTGCAACCCTTACGCGCTGAAACCCTTGTCCCACAAGGTCTGTTTAGGGTGTGTAGGGATGTGAAGGACTTACCCACACTTCCAGGCACCCAGCAAAAAATAAAAAATCGAACTGACCTATTTTTGTACTACCCAGGTCATATCCGCAACCAATCCGCAACTACTAGGATGCTAAAAACCCTGTTCTTTCGTGCAATATCGGGTAGTACATACCCAAAATAAAGCCTTAAGCCACTGCCCCTAGATACGACAAAACCCCCCATATATGGGAGGTTTCAATCAATCGGAGCGGCGGGATTTGAACCCACGACCCCTACTACCCCAAGGACATATTCGATAGAGCTATAACCCTTGTTATACAAAGTCTTTGAGAAGTCAGTGGAAAGCATCATACCCAAATTGTACCTATTTTGGGCTAAAATTGCCCCGATTAAGTTTACAGTCCTTGGGTGATCTTTGGGCGATGACGGCACCTACTCATGTGTAGTAGGGGTCATGATTGCTGCCGTATGATGGCGAATATAGAATAGATGTACCTATTCGATGCTCGACGGCGGCGACGGATGGCTACGGTTCAAATTGAATCAGGGCTCAGTCCTGAGGGTAAATCCTATGCCTACTGAAGCTAAATCTAGGATGACCTTTGAAGACTATCTGACCTATGACGATGGGACGGATAGTCGTTATGAGTGGGTTGATGGAGTACTGGTGGAAATGCCAACGGAATCTGAACTGAATGCATGGATTTCGTTTGCGCTCCAGCTCTATTTCATTAATGCGGGTCTGATTAAGCCTCGGCTTACCCATCGCTATAGTTGTGAGCTGGAGGTGCCTGTCCTTAAGCCAAAGCAGGCTCGTAATCGGTTTCCTGATTTGGTCATTCTGCGACCGGAGCATGTTGAGCTGACTCAGAAGCGGTTGACGATTCGGTTGGATATGCTTCCGCCTGTGTTGGTTGTAGAGGTGGTTAGTCCAGGAAAGGTTAATCGAGATCGCGACTACGAGGAAAAACGTGATCAGTATGAGGCGCGTGAGATTCCAGAATACTTGCTGCTCGACCCGGAGCAGCAAGTCGTGATGGTGCTGACTTTAAAGGATGGTTCGTATCAGGAAGCTATTTTTAACGGTAGAGATCGCATCGCTTCAACCACATTTCCAGATTTTGCCCTGACTGCTGAGCAGGTATTGAATCCACCAGACTAGAGCAGTAGCCTAAAGCTTTACAAAGGCCAACTCAGAGACTTGAAAGCCATCGTCATACCCGTCAGAAAAGGCAAAGTCAGTGTTGAGTATATCTCTAGCTTAAATGAACTATGAATAATCAAGGTCAATAGTTCATTTGAACTATAATAAAAAATAGCAGTAATGTTGCCTCTAATGCGAGAAAAGATATTAAACTGATTTGACTCTACCTGTAGTGTGGTGAGTCAATAAGAATCCTAAATATGGCGTTTTGGGCAGATAATAACCTGTCTTAAACGTTATATAGGTTTCGTTAGAGCAAAAGGTGGATTCATTCCAATGCCTAAATGGAAGCTGAGTACTGAATTTTCCTTTGATGCTGCTCACTATATTCGTGATTATGATGGGCCTTGTGGGCGTATGCATGGTCATACTTATCGGGTGCGAATTGAGGCAACTGCTCATCAGCTTCAGGCATCTGAATTTTGTCCGCATCCGGCTATGGTGGCTGATTTTCGTACTTTGCGGTGGGCTAAGCGGGATGTGCTTAAGGGTGGGTTAGATCACTGTGTTTTAAATGAGGTTTTGCCAGAGGGATATGAGACGACGGCTGAGATGATTGCTCAGTATATCTATGACAAGACTACTAAGGATTTGCCTGACACCATAAAGCTTAAGGTAGCTGTTTCTGAGACGCCGAATTCTTGGGCGGAGTATGAGGATGATTAGGTCAATGTCTACGATCGCACCCCCTCAGACATTACCTATTGTCGAGACCTTCCACTCCATTCAGGGAGAAGGCACTTGGGCAGGGAAGAGTGCTTTCTTTATTCGGCTGGCGGGTTGTGATGTGGGCTGCCCTTGGTGCGATACGAAGCATTCCTGGAATTCAAAGCGGTATCCTCAGCAATCAATAGATGAATTGGTACTGCACGCTCAAGCCACCCGACCTTGTATGGTCATCATTACAGGTGGAGAGCCCCTGATGCATGACTTGAGTGAGTTGACCAAAAACTTGCATCAGGCTGGTTTGCGTATTCACCTGGAAACGTCAGGAGCGCATCCATTTAGCGGCAAATTTGATTGGGTTTCTTTTTCACCCAAGCGTTTCAAGCCACCCCATGACAGTGTGTATCCCCAGGTGAATGAGCTTAAGGTTGTGGTTGCCAATGCAGATGATTTGGCTTGGGCGGAATCGGAGGCGGCTAAAGTGACTCCGGATACGATCAAGCTTCTACAACCTGAGTGGAACAGTTCAGATAGCGCAAGACTTATCTTTGACTATATTTTGAAGCATCCTGACTGGCAACTTAGTTTGCAAACCCATAAGTTTTTAGGAGTGAGATAGCTATGAATTCTAAAGCAGTTGTTTTACTTTCAGGGGGGTTAGATTCTGCTACCTCTGCTGCTCAGGCGATGGCAGATGGTTATGAGTTGATTGCGTTGTCTTGCCGATATGGACAACGGCATGAGCGAGAGTTGGTTGCCGCCCAGCAAATAGTTAAGGCTTTGGGTATATCGGAACATCATGTGGTTGAGGTGAATTTAGCCCAATGGGGAGGGTCATCCTTGACGGACAAAACGATGATGGTGCCGACTGCAGGTATGCAGGCTAACGAGATTCCGTCTACCTATGTGCCAGGGCGTAATACGGTGTTTATTTCACTGGCGCTTTCCCTAGCTGAGGCAAAAGGGACCGAGGCGATTTATCTGGGAATAAATGCTGTGGATTATTCTGGCTATCCTGATTGCCGTCCAGAGTACCTTGAAGCTTATCAAAAATTAGCAGGCCTCTCTTCAAAGGTGGGGTTAGAAGGAAATGCTCCTAAGTTAGTCGCCCCTCTGGTGATGGATTCTAAAACTGATATTGTGCGACGAGCGCTTCGATTGGGGGTGCCGATTGAGTTGACCTGGTCATGTTATCAAGGGGGAGCAGACCCTTGTGGGGTATGTGATTCTTGCCGGATTCGGGATAAAGCTTTAGTTGAGGCTGGGCGGTCAGATCTAGCAACAGTAGTTGGTCAAACATTTTATAAGGAGTCTCCATGCCTTACCCCCGTGTCTTAGTTATTACTTCCTGCACTGGGGAAAAGCGGTTTAAGCCTGAGAATCAGTTGACCCTGGAGGATTTTAAGCAACCTGCTCAGCTTCGGAAACGGGAAGCTGAGTTAAAGGAGTATGGGTGCCCGGCGGGGGAAATGTACACGGGGATGCAGCATCGTAGGCTGATGGAAGGTGTGCAAACGCTGCGGGAATGTCTGGGGCAGGATGCTTTGGATGTGATGATTCTCTCGGCAGGGTATGGACTGGTATCTGAAGGGCAGAAAATTGTTCCTTATGAGGTGACGTTTAATGGGATGAAAGCCCATGAGGTGGATGCTTGGGCTGTTCATATTGGGGTGCATGGGGCGATTGAGCAGGCGATTGAGGGGTATGATTTAGTCTTCTTTTTGTTGGGGGATAGTTATCTGCGGGCTGTTGCTTTACCTGTGGAGACGCGGGCTGAGCAGACTTTGGTTTTCTTGGCGTCTAAGGGGCAGGCGAAGAGTATTAAGGGGTTAGAGGCGAAGACTTTTGTGATGCCGCTATCGAACCCTGAGGCTAAGCGATATCGGTATGGGTTGGTGGGGCTTAAAGGCTTTTTGTTCAAGCGGTTTGCTGAGTCGATTGTGGATACTTCTGATTTGTTGAAACAGGTGTATGAAAATCCACAATGGTTTGTAGATACTATTGAACAAGGTGTTGAAAAAAATGATGAACAATTAGCATTGCCTGGAATGGCTTTGCAGGTCAAGGAGAAGAAGAAAGCTAAGAAAACTACTCGTAAAAAGCAGTCGAAACAAGATTTTCTGGATATTCCAGATTTACCCCCTGCCCCTAATCGTCACCTGGGGATGCAATATTTCATTCCAGAATGGGATGATCGAGTCGATCCTGGATATAACTTTTTGACAGATCAGGCAACTGAGAATCGCGATCCGTATACAAACGATGCTTATGCTCATGAGCTATATTCAACACCGAATTATGACGGAATTTTAGTTTCTAAAATTGTGATCGATCAGAACAAGAAAAAGAGATCACACATTCAATCGGTAGGCATTCACAAATTCTTGCGTTTCCCTGGACCGATTATGGGGGACTGTGGGGCCTTTGGATACATTGAAGAAGAAAATCCTCCTTATGACACTGAGGAAATTCTTGATTACTATGAGTCGCTGGGTTTTGAATATGGCGTCAGCATTGATCACCTAATTGTGGGAGCGTTTGCTCAACCTGGCATCCGGGAGAAACGCTATGAACTCACCCTTAAAAATGCTGAGGAGTTTCTGACGCGTCATCGAGAAAAAGGATATCGCTTTACACCCATTGGTGTGGCTCAAGGGTGGGATCCTGAGTCCTATGCAGAAGCAGTAAAAGCTAATATTAATGCTGGTTACGATTACATTGCTCTGGGTGGATTAGCCAGAGCAAAAAGTACTGATATCCTAGAGATTATGAAGGAGGTTTCTCCTCATCTCAAAGCTGATACGCGATTGCATTTATTTGGAATAGCCAGGCTTAATACAATACCTGCCTATCGACATTTGGGTATTACCAGTTTTGATTCGGCTAGCTTCTTGAGAAGGGCTTGGTTAGGGGCTGGTGCAAATTACCATGCCCTCTCGGGCAAAATGTATGCGGCAGTTCGTGTACCTCCAGTGAATGAACATGGAATCAGGGCTCGTCGCTTAGTGGAAGCGGGTGTTGCCGATGTCAAAACACTGCAAAAGCTAGAGAAAGGAGCACTTAAGGCTCTACGGGAGTATGATGCTGGCAAGCTAGATTTGGAATCTACTTTGCAGGCAGTACTTGAATTTGATGAATTAGTTGAGTTACCTAGGGACGGTAAAGTTGATCCAGAAGCTCAAGCCAAACGCCGAGCTAAGCATGAGATTCTCTATAGAGAACTCTTAGAAGAACAACCTTGGAAATTATGTGATTGTCCACTCTGTCAGGATTTGAGTATAGAAGTCGTGATCTTTAGAAATAACAATCGTAATCGGCGTCGTGGGTTTCACAATACCTATGTTTTTTACAAACGCTTTCAGGACTTATTAGAACAAGAAACTAAAAAGTAACAGAAAAACCATTTCGGATCCTAGAGGTTCTAAGGTCAAGTGGATCAAAGCTTTCAATGATTTTTTTCTTATCTCAATTCTCAACCTACATCATGCCAATACTTCCAAAGTATCTATTCTCAGTAGATCAAAAATTCTCTGAAGAAAGGGGATAGGGTCATAGTGTAAGCGTTGAGGTATATGCCATGCGACCTACCCCATCTTCATTATCCTCAGTCTCTCCTGCCTTAACAGACGAAGCCACGTTATCGTCAGCTCTAGAGTGTTTACTAGAGCATGTCCCCCTGGATATGCAAGGGGATTGTACCCCGACAACGGTCTATGAAATTTTGCTACATGCGGCTAGCCATCAGGATAGCATTGAGCATACCACCCAGATATTAGACGGTGTCCCGACCGGCAACGATATTCGCTACCATCTCGATAAACTGAACGATATCGTAGCGCTTGAGGCCCAGCTCAATGAAGCGTTGAAAAGTCGGTTGCCCAGAGGGATGACAAAACGTAAGCAGCGCATCGCGATAGATCTGAATTTACTGCCTTACTACGGTCAGCCTACCGAAGCGGAAGGCCCTTATATTTATCGGTCCAAAGCCAAAGCAGGCACCACCTCTTTTTTTGCCTATGCCACCGCTTATGTGATCCGAGCCAACCAACGGGTGACGTTAGCCCTTCATGCGGTGCCCTGTTACGAGACGTTGGTCGCAACACTTACCTATCTTCTGGCCCAGGTAGCGACCCTCCAGGTTCGGATTGCACGAGTATATCTGGACCGAGGGTTTTACAGTGTGCCAATTATTCGTTGGCTCCAGGCCCTTGATATCCCTTTCTTGATGCCTGCCATCATTCGCGGCAAGACCGGCGGCACTCGACAACTCTTACACGGTCGTACTAGCTACCAAACCGAGTACACCTTGAAAAGTTCTACCTATGGCCAGGTGTCCTGCCAGATCAGGGTGGTCTGTACCTATCAAAAGGGGCGACGGGGACGGCATGGGGTACAGTATTTTCTCTATGTTGTGCATCGTATCAACGTCGCGTTGAGAGCAACTCATCAGCATTATCGAGCCAGGTTTGGTATTGAAACCAGCTACCGGATCAAAAATCTATGTCGGATTCGAACCACCACTAAAAACCCTAGGATGAGACTCTTATTTGTCGGCATTAGCTTTGTCTTGATCAATCTTTGGATCTATCTGCTATGGACCTGCATCAGTCTTCGGAGGCAAGGAGGACGATTGGTTTTGCGCCACTTATTTGCCCTCAAAACCATGTTGAAATTTTTGGCTCATGCTGTGGAAAGGCGATTCCCTCCTATCACTACCATTGTCTTACCTGACGGTATATAACAGTTTTCGTTTTCGATCTACTGATTCTAGGAATCCAGGTATTATCTTCTGAAAAGAGTGTTTAACTTCAGTTCAAATCCAGGCAAAATCTCTTCGCCTGAAAGAGTTTTGGGGTTTTGTAACACTTCAACCGGTTGGTCAGGTCGATAGATCTCTACCCGTCGCGTCTTGGGATCAACTAACCATCCCAGAGAGCAACCATTATCAAGATATTCCCGCATCTTTGCCTGCAACACCTCGATATCATCTGTTTCTGAAGCTAACTCCAACACAAAGTCAGGGCAAATAGGAGCAAACCCCTTACGCTGCTCTAGCGTCAAAGCATCCCATCGTTCTTGCTTCACCCAGGCTGTATCGGGCGCACGAGTATTTCCATTGGGTAACTTAAACCCTGTGGAAGAGTCAAATACCATGCCCAACTTTTTACGCCGGTTCCAAATCCCTAAGTCAATGGTAAATTCAGCATTGCGGTTGCCCCCCTCACTTCCAGTTGGTGACATGATAATGACTTCTCCTTGGGCAGTCCGTTCCATGCGCAGGTCAGGATTGGCACGGACCAATTCCAAAAATTGCTCATCGGTTACGTACAGAGTTTGGGGAATTTTAACGGGGACATTGACCATTGTGCTAGATGTCAGTAAGGCATGACTCTATTTTAGTTTTAAGCTTAAACTTGAGGGTTTCAACACGCTATTTAATTTGCCAGTTTAGTAATGAATTTAAGGTTTTTCCTTTGATGCCTAAGGCTAGCAGTTCTGATTGAGAGATGGACTTGACCTTCAGAACATCTTTATATCCGGCTTGTTCAAGCTTAGAAATAGTAGCTTTCCCCACGTATTTCAACCGAGTTAGAATCCCCAAGGGAGAATGGTACGTAAGCTGCAGACTAAGGTTTTGAACCACCTCTTGCACCCTGTAGGAAAGCTTACCCATGCGGTAGGCGCGTTTAGGATCTGTAATCCCGACCAGAGCATTGAGATACCACAAAACCTGAGAAATCACCTTTTCCTGCAAGACCACCTGGGCCTCATCATCCAGACCATATCGCTGGGAAATATTGGCCACACCAGAGGCTTCACTGCTAAGAGGTAGCCCTTGGGCATAATCAATCAGCATCAGGCCATTCCAGAGCATTTCCTTTAGCAGTCGCTCCGGTTTCTTCGTCGTAATCATTAAGGAATTTAAGACCTTATCGGGACGCTGCTCATTTAAGAAAAAGCGGGTAAATAATTGACTGCGCTGCTCCGGTTTAAGCGCTAAATGGTACTGCCCTAAAAATTTGTCATAGCTATTTTTGTAGGGAATGCGATTATCCTGATAGCCCAAGACCATGAGCAGATAGTCCAGGGGACTAAGGCTAGCTAGCAAGGTATTGCCTGCTTCTGGGTTTTCCCACTCCTTATTGGCCAAACGAATTAGATCTCGTAGTAGTTTGGCCATGCCTGCACCATGGGCAGGCGGCACATAGGACTGGGCAATCCATTTACCCAGAGGGCGAGCTTGATACCGTCCGTCTGGCGTTCGTTCTGATAGGAACCAGGTGCATAGGTTTGAGATCGCAGGCTGCAGCAACGGCGGATCTTCCTGTCCCCGCCAGGTAGCCCCAAAAAAGGCATCCAGTTCCTTGAGGCTAACTTCTGTATTACGGCGAGTGAGTTCTGCCAGCACCTGGGCTTCCAGATTGTCCCCCTCCCCCAGTTTGGGTTCAATGGGGCTCACCTGTAATGTGCGCAGGGTTCTTTCCCACCGAGGTTTTTGATCTGGCTTGACACACAGTAATCCATAGCCAGGATGCTGCCCTCGACCCGCTCGTCCCAACATTTGCAACAGTTCGCGCCCTGAAAGGTCTGTGTAGCCTTTTTTCAGATCCACAATCAGCACATGTGTGGTGGGTAAGTTCACCCCCATCGCCAGGGCACTGGTGGCCACTACTACTCGCAGTTCCTTATTCTCAAGGGCTTGCCGGATACGTAACTTATCTGCCCGAGACACCTTACTGTGCCAAGCTTCGACTGGGATACCCCGTTTCTCCAGGGTGCGCATTAACTTATTGACTGAGGCAATCCGGTAACGAAAGATCAGCAGCGATGCTTGCTCATCATCCAGTAGCAGTTGTTGTACCCAGTCCATTATCTGGGTGTCAGACTCCGCTTCAATGAGTCCCAAATGCAGAGCGGGTTTGCGCCATTGCCGTAGGGATACAGTCTCTGGAAAAATCTTGGCATCCAGCCATTCTGCCAGGTCCTGGGCATTACCAATGGTGGCGGACAATAAACGCAATTCCGGTGGCTGAGGCAGTAGTTTGAGACGGGTTAGCAACGCCTCCAGTACCGGACCACGCCGTGCATCATCTAAAAGATGCACTTCATCCACTACAACAAGCTTTTGCAGGGCTAACCAGTTGGCCGTATCTGGATTGCGCAAAATGGCATCCAGCCGCTCTGGTGTGGTTAGTGTTACTTGAGCGCGAGCAGGTGGATCGGTGAACTGGGACTTATCCAGGGTGACATCCCCGGTGGTTAGAACGACTTTAGGCCGAGGACGTTGACCCTTGAAAACTAAATGAAAAAACGTGGTTAACTCAACCCGCTTTTCATCGGCCAGGGCCTTGAGGGGACTGACATAAATCACTGAGCCACCCTGGGCAACCACCTGGGCCATGCGCATCATGGCCAGTAAACTTTTGCCCGATGCCGTTGAGGCTTCTAAAATGCCATGACCAGGCTCTAGCCAACCGGACTGTAATGCCGACCACTGGGGAGGACGCCAGTATCCCTGGGGAAATAGGGACTCCAGTGCTTGGGATAGAGCCGGAAACTGCTCTGCGCCAGGAAAATCTGCCAGGGATGTGAAATGTCAATTACATAGGCGACAAAAAAAGGAAGGAATTAAGGGGAGCATTCTGACCATTTTTAATAAGGTT
>JBCCHX010000095.1:0-23911 GCA_039028535.1 Cyanobacteria bacterium P01_B01_bin.77 | reverse complement strand
CTGATAATACCCTCAGACTGTGGGATCGAGAAGGCAACCCCATCGGTGAACCTTTTCAGGGCCACAGTCGCTCGGTTAATGCTGTCGCCTTTAGCCCTGACGGTGAACACATCGTCTCCGGTAGCAATGATAATACTCTCAGACTGTGGGATCGAGAAGGCAACCCCATCGGTGAACCTTTTCAGGGCCACAGCCGACCAGTTAGGACTGTAGCTTTTTATATCGACGGTGAACACATCGTCTCCGGCAGCAACGATAATACTCTCAGACTATGGGATCGAGAAGGCAACCCCATCGGTCGCCCCTTTCAGGGCCATAGCAATTCAGTTTTGGCTGTTACTTTTAACCCCGAGGGAGATCTTCTCGTTTCCGGCAGTTCTGACCGCACCCTGCAGCTGTGGGATCGCATCCGCTGGCAGGATTGGCTCCATGACTGTTGCAACAAGCTGCTGCACCATAGTGATCTGGTGCAGCCCAAGACTGATGTGGCCAAACGGGCTTGTCAGGTGTGTATGGACCATGCCTGGACTCGTAGTGAACGGGCAGAGTTTTTGGTAGCCCAGGGTAAGGCGCTGGCCTATTACCAGCAGGATGTGGCGGCGGCGGTGGCGAAGTTTGAGGCGGCGCTGGAGCTTGATGGGGCGGCGTTAGAGGCGGAGCCGAGGGGGTTGGCGGAGCAGATAAAGGGGTGGGGGACCTCTCCCTAAATCCCTCTCCTGGGAGGAGAGGGACTTTGAGGGGGGACGGTTGAGAAAAGGGATCCCCCGCCCCCTCTAACTCCCCTTCTCCTGCGAGGAGAAGGGGCCGGGGGATGAGGTCACAACCGCTCCAGGATCATCACCAATACCCCCTCCAACCCCTCAAGCACTTGCCAACTCCTCACCCGCAGTACTTGCAAACCGACCTGACTTTTCCCGTTATCTTTTTGGACAACCCCCAGGTCATTGAACAATGTCCTGGAGGTCCTCGCTCTGGAGGTCTTACAGCCTCATCGGTTATTTATTGCCAATACCTGAGATCGGTGATGTGCCACGAACCCACGCCAGATTCAAAACCTGCCGCTAATTGAGGGGTGTCCGCTGAAGGGACACGCGCCTCAGAGCTGCCCACCGAGATGTCCCTTTAGCTCACATCTTGCACCTGGTGGAGAAGCACTAGCCCACCCAAGGTTCGAAACTCTGGGCTAGCCGAAGGGTGTCCACTGAAAGGGACACAATTATCGGAAATGTGTTTTGAGGGTTTGCTGCCACAACAGTTAGCGATGCTTCAATCGCTCCACCACCAGCCTCCAGCGCCTCCAGACCCAATTGTCCCTTTTAGCGGACAACCCTCAGTTAGCGCTGGCGTTTCAACCCAGCGTGGATTTTAGCGACACAGCCAATCTTAGTGCAAGATATGAGTTTAGTGGACAACCCCCAGTTAGCGCTGGATTTCAATCCGGTGCGAGGTCCTGCCATGAGCCGGTTCTAGAACTTAGTGGGAAAAGTCAGAGACTGACGGGTCTAATCGAATACAAAAAAGGATAGCCAATGGCTATCCTGACTTAATCGCGATTTAACTGGAGACAAACTATTGCTCCTAGTCTGCTTGTTAAGCAATGATTTTAACGATCTACCTGAGAGTGAACCCAGACCAGCCATCCCGCAGGATAAATATAGCTGGGCAAAAACACTTCCAGAGGGATACCCATGCAACGAAAACCGTTCATAAATGTACCCAACTCCTTAAAATTACGCAATGCTATAGTTCCCTATGAACCTGCCTGACCTTGTGGCGAAATATGCGGAACCTGTTTGTAAAGGCTTAGATCTATCGAGTCTGAAAAATATTTTGGACCATTTGCTTGTCAGAACTGACAACGGCTCGATCTAGCTCATCAATTTCACCAGAGTTTAACCGCCATCCTAGGGCACCAATATTTTGTTTCGCTTGGTCTAGACTTTTGGCTCCTGGAATTGGGGTAGTTCCTTTGCAAATGCACCAGTTAAGTGCCGTTTGGGCCATGGTCTTATCGCGCTCTGCAGCCACTTCCCGCAAACAGTCGAGTAGCGGTTGAATACCGGGCAATAACTGTCGGAATAGAATACCGCGCAGCCCTTTGGGCTTAGGGGTAGCGATGTCATACTTGCCCGTCAGCAGCCCCAAACCAAGAGGGCTGTAGGCAATCATCTGAATGCCAAGCTCGTCACAAACATCTTTAAGGCCTAATTCTGTCACAGGAAATGTAGACAACAAGGAATACTGCACCTGTAGCGATGTGATGGGAATACCCCGCTCTTTAAAGCGCCTATGAACCCAGCGCAACCGTTTGGGTCCATAGTTAGATAGTCCTACCCCCTGGACAAGGCCTTGCTCGTATAGATCGGCAAGGCCATCTAAAAGTGGGCCTTCCTGCCACGGAAAGTAATTAGCTGTGGGCCAATGCATTTGGGCAATATCTAAACGTCCCATGCGCGCTTTTGAGGCTTGCCCTGCCTGGACCATCATGCCTCGGGTTAGTCGCCAGGGATAGGCGGCTAGTTTAGTGGCTAGGCAAATTCTTTCTTGATTGGGACCTTGATATGCCTGACTAAATTGCCCCAACAGTTTTTCGCTTTGGCCATTAAGCTTACCGGTACCGTAGGAATCACCGGTATCGAACAGGGTAACTCCATTTTCTACACAGTAGTTGAAAACCTGCTGTAGACCGGCATCCATACTTTCGTCATATCCCCACAGCAAACGATTCCCCCAAGCCCAGGTGCCACAACCCATTTCAGGCAGCGTAATCGTTGTAGCAGCAACATTATTGTCAGCGGTGGCAGGCATGGGCGTAGCAGCGATGGAGACTAGATTTAACCTATCTGGTTGCTGTAAACCCTGGCAAGTAGGGCCTTGATTCACATTTAGTAGGTCCTTGCAAAGTCACCGAGAGGTCCTGCACGGCCCAAAAAAGTGGGCTAGACTACGGCTAAATAACTTTCTAGAAGGGCTGAGGCTGTGAATTCTTTTTGGTTGCTGGGATGCTGCGGAGCGTTATTGGTTGTTGGCACAGGTCTCGGACGGCATTATATTTTTCCAGCGGCAAATTCTGGAGCGTTTAGCGGCGCGATCGCACAAACTTCTCGCCCCTCCCAGTCAGCTCTGCAAAGCACCCAACCATCAAACCAAGATATTCTCGCTGACTTAACCCAGGCTGATGTGATTTATCTCGGTGAAACCCATACCGATGAAGCCGACCACATTGCCCAGCTAGACATCATTACAGCCATGTACCAAGCACGGGGCGACATTGCCATTGGCCTGGAAATGTTTCAGCGGCCATTTCAGTCAGTGTTAGATCAATACATCGCTGGTGAGCTTACCGAAGCAGACCTAATCAAACAAAGTGAATATGAAACTCGCTGGGGCTTTGATTGGGAACTGTATGCCCCCATTATTCGATATGCCCGAACTCATCAGATTCCGTTAATTGCTCTCAATACTCCCCGAGAAATCACCAAGAAAGTCGCCAGACAAGGCTTAAATAGCTTAACAGGGGCAGATTTAGAGCATATTCCTCCCCTGGCTGAAATTGACACCAGTGATGAAAATTACCAGGCCATGGTGGCTCAGGTATTTGGCCAGCATGGTGGTCATGGTGATAGCGGCCCTAGCTTTGAGAATTTTTTTGCGGCCCAGGTGCTCTGGGATGAGACCATGGCCGCATCCGTGGTCGACTTTGTGACCGATTCGCCCGATACCCAGATACTCGTCATGGCGGGAGAAGGTCATATTGTTTACGACTTTGGCATTCCTAGCCGGGTGGAGCGCCGTTTGGGGGATGACCTCGTGGCCTATAGTGTCCTGCTTAATCCCACCTCTACAGCCCCTGATCTAGCTGACTTTTTCTGGTTCTCAGAATCAACCGCACCCGCAACAACGGAATAAGCAGTTCCTTGAGCGGAGTCGAAAGCAACTGCTTTTGACTCTACTCCAAAAACTTTAATCGATGGGAATAAAGTCAAACCCGAGGCCAGATCGATTGCCCGCTTGAATTTTCACTAGCTGGGCAGCACGGTTGCGGTCTCCCGAGGGCAAAAAGTGGACTTCGCCCGTGGCTCCATCCGCTGAGAAATCAGCCTCATGTAATGCGGTGCGGATGCCTTCGCGGCTTGGCTCTGTAATGACGGCGACTCCAAGAGATGCGATCGCATCATATGCCATGGCACTACGCCAGCTAACATCGCCACCCCAGATTTGACGTGCCTCAGTAACAAACTGAGAATTTGGATCTGAGAGCACATGCCAGGGAACGGCAACGACTAACCCTTCTGCGGCCGCCCCTAGAACTTGGGGATGATACAGATCATCGCCGCCAAGCAAAGGAATTTCTTGGTTAACAGCAGCCATCACATCTAAAGAAGGCTTCAGCGTATCGGTACTAGACGCCAGCATGATTACCTCTGCCCCCTGCGATTTAGCTAAAGCAATCTGCTGCTCTGCGTCAAGACTTTCATCAGCGAGATCATACTCATTCATGACTTCGCCACCGTCACTAAAGACAGACGTGGTAAATTCGTTCTTTAATGACAGGCTATAGGCACTGTTGGAATCATAGTAAAGCACAGCTTTTTTAGCATTCAGACCATCGATCATATGACGTGCCAGAGCAGCCGCAGCAAAGCTATCACTGGGAACTGTCCGGAAAACATAGGGACTAAATCCCGATAGCGCCACCGATGTACTAACAGCAGACACCATGGGTAATTTACCCTGGTCATAAATTGGGGCCGCCTCTAGGGTAACGCCGCTGCTGTAATGACCCAATACGCCTAAAATCTCAGACCGCTTCACCAATTCAGTGGCGATTGATTTAGCTAGATTGGGATCATTATCATCATTGGCTAGCAGAATTTTAATCGGTATTCCATTGTCCCCAATCAACTGATTGAGGTCTTGCTGGGCCTGGCCCACCCCTCTCAAAAGTTCCAAACCGATCTCACTGGTGGTCCCAACCGGTGCAATGGCAGCTAACGTATGGGCAGCTTTATTACCAATGCGAGCGTTATTCAAATAGATCAACGCTTCTGGATCGTTACGATTCTCGTTTAATGCAGCTTCTAAAGATGCGATCGCTTGAGCATAATCCCCATCAGCATAGGCTGCAATACCCTGAAGTTTTAAGTCTGAAGGATTAGGCAGCAGACTCTGGGTACCCTCACTCAACCGTTTAGATACAGTTGATGATGTGGCTATAGCTGCTTTTTTAGCTGATGATGAATTCGATGCAACCACATCATCAGCTGTTTTATTGGCAAGCACCCCTGAAAGACCTAAAAAGAAAATTCCTAAAAGCCCAAAAGCAGCCAAGGTTAGAATAATTTCAAACTTATAGTTCTTAAATGTACGCATCATTAAAATAGAAAAGATTTTGATTCAAAACAATCAGCAAATTATTAATTCAACTTTTTTCGCCTCAATGTCATCCAATGGTTTATTTATCTGTTGATTTTTCCCACTAACACGTTTGACTATCCATAGAGGAAGTAAGTTCTTAGGGATTTACATTAGGTAACAACAGTATACCCACGCCTTCTGAGTATTCTTAATCCCTTACTACATTGCATGGTTATCTTTTCAATTAAAAAACCCCTGATACCGGACAGTAACAGGGGTTCTTAATATATGAGCTTGTGAGCCTGAGAATGCAACCCAAAATCTATTTACAAACTCTACGCAATAAAACGTTAGTAGTTAGAAATAGACTTTAGGCGAAACCCTGTTGACTACTTGACGGATACCTTAGCACCGGCTTCTTCAAGCTGCTTTTTAGCAGCTTCAGCATCATCTTTGGAGATACCTTCTTTAATCGCTTTAGGAGCACCTTCAACAATGGCTTTCGCTTCTTTTAGGCCCAGACCAGTCAGGGCACGAACAGCCTTGAGGACAGCAATTTTATTGCCACCGAAGTCTTCGAGAACAACATCAAATTCAGTCTTCTCTTCGGCTTCTTCGCCACCACCAGCAGCACCGCCAGCAGCCATCATCATCATGCCACCAGCAGGCGCAGCAGCACTTACATCAAAGGCTTCTTCAATTTGCTTAACGAGTTCAGAGGCCTCTAGCAAAGTCAAAGACTTCAACTTTTCCAAAATTTCATCAGTTGCAGCAGACATGGATTTCTCCTTGATTAATTACAAAATAATTGTGAATGGACTAAATTTGGCAGTTATTCGCCGCTTTCTCCACCTTCTTTGTCGGCATAGGCCTGAAGACCACGCGCAATGGACGACGGTACTTCCTTGATACCCACTGCAACCTTGGTTGCCAGAGCATTGAGAGCACCTGCAATCTTGGCGTAAAGTTCTTCTTTGCTGGGCAGATCGGCTAGAGCTTCAGCTTCAGTTTTAGTTAAAGCTTTGCCTTCCAAGACACCGCCACGAAGTTCGGTTTTCTTGGTGTCTTTCTGGAATTTCTTGTATTCCTTGATGACGCCACCGATGTCTTCCTGAGTCAACAACAGTGCAGTTGTATCCTTCAGAAAGTCTTGTACGGGTTGCCAATTATCATCGTCTTGAACCGCGATGCGGATCAGGGTATTTTTGGCAATCTTACATGTGCCTCCCTTATCGCGAATACGGTTACGCAGATCACTGATCTCAGAAACCGTCAGACCTTTGTAGTCAATAACAAAAATCGATTGGGTATCGCCTAGGAGATCCTTAAGCTCGTCAACAATCTCTTTCTTATTTTGTAGGGTTCTCCCCATTCGGATCTCACCTCCTTGATTTCGGGGATAGGTTGAAAATATGCCTAGCTCTAAACCCGACTTAGAACATCCAAATAGAGACCAACATTGAGATCCGAGGGATCTAAAAGGGCCTCAGCTAATAGCCGAGACCCAAAGACAAGCGCTACTCACACTCCTTCTTTGCACCTCGGCAGGAAATTAAGCAAAATGCACCTGCTGTCTTTGAATGCCTATTTGATTGTTGGGTGTTTTCTAAAGCAGCAATATCTCCAAAGCTTTTAACTTTGCCTGCCATCTAGCAAGCAACAATATCTACGCAACAGCGTCTTCAAGTTTTAGATCGCGCAGCGCACTAATATCCATCTTAATCGCAGGACCCATAGTAGCAGCTACCGACACTGTGCGCCAGTAACGTCCCTTGGCCCCGGACGGACGATTGCGATCAATCGTCTCCTGAAGCGCTTTTAGGTTAGTTAATAGGTCTTCTGCAGCAAAGTCGGCCTTGCCAAACATAACGTGGACAATACCAGACTTATCCGCACGGAATTCCAACTTACCGGCCTTAAAGTCATTGATCGCCTGAGCTAGGTCAAAGGTTACAGAGCCACCCTTGGGGGACGGCATTAGGCCCCGAGGACCTAGTATCCGACCCAGTTTTGCGACCTTGGGCATCATGTCAGGCGTAGCGATGAGGATATCAAAATCCATCATGCCTTTTTGGATTTCATCGATCAGTTCTTCTGAACCAGCCATGTCTGCACCATTGTCAGTGGCTTCTGCAACTTTCTCACCACGGGCAATAACTGCTACACGCACGGTCTGTCCCGTGCCTTTAGGTAAAGCTACGGTCGTGCGCAACTGCTGGTCGGTATATTTCGGGTCAATGCCCAGGCGAATGTGGGCCTCGGCAGTTTCAGTGAACTTTGCAGTGGCTGTTTCTTTAAGCAACTCCATGGCCTCTAGGGGCTCATAAAGCTTATCCTGCACTTTTGCCTGCAGCTCTTTCAAGCGGCGCGACACTTTCTTTGCCATTAGGTCTAACTCCTCGGGGTTATAACGAAGCTAAGCTTCTTCCCCAAATGTTGATTGATATAGATAATTCAGAACGCAATTGTGATCTGACGACTAATCAGATAACGTTACTCCCATATTGCGAGCGGTGCCTTCAATGATATTCATGGCTGCTTCAACGTCATTAGCGTTGAGGTCAGGCATTTTCATCTCAGCAATTTCTTGCAATTGGGCACGGGTGATAGAGCCAACTTTTGTTTTATTTGGCTCGCCAGAACCCTTCTCAATTTTTGCCGCTTTCTTAATCAGCACAGAGGCTGGCGGTGTTTTGAGAATAAAGGTGAAGCTTCTGTCTTCAAATACAGAAATTTCAACCGGAACAATTAGTCCAGCTTTGTCAGAGGTCTTGGCGTTGTACTCTTTGCAAAACGCCATAATGTTGACCCCGTGCTGACCCAAGGCAGGACCAATTGGCGGTGCAGGGTTCGCTTTTCCAGCCGGGATTGCCAGCTTAATAATCGCAACTACCTTCTTCGCCATTGATTAACTCTCTTTTTGCACTTGGTTAAATTCCAGCTCAACGGGGGTATCGCGACCGAAAATCGATAGCAATGCCTTAAGCTTGCTCCGCTCAGGACTAACTTCAATGACTTCGCCACTAAAGTCTTTAAACGGACCAGACAACACCAAGATTTTGTCACCCTCAGCCATATCAACTTTGACTACGGGTGCCTGCTCTTGGGTCTGCTTAAAGATGCGCTCGACCTCAGCTCGACTTAGAGGCATGGGTTTAACATGACCTCGCCCACGTCCAGTGGCACGTCGTTGCTCGGCACCGACAAAGTTAATGACATGGGGGGTGTTTTTGACCACCTGCCAAACATCGTCATCCAGAACCATACGGATGAGGACATATCCAGGAAAAACTTTTTCCTCGATATTCTGACGACTGCCATCTTTGCGCAGCTTTACCGCCGGGGTCTGCGGAATTTCGATCTGGAAGATGCGGCTAGCCACATCCAGGGTGATTGCTCGCTGCTCAAGATTGAGCTTGACGCGCTTTTCACATCCGGAGGCTACTTGTACGGCATACCAGCGTGATTGCGATTTTCTAGGTTCTTGAGGAACCTTAGAGTCTTCACTATCAGCTGTATAGCTTGGATCGTCAGAAGCGTAAGTCATTAAAACACCTGCCTAGAAGCCCAACCAAAGAGTTTATCCACTAAGTAAATAAGTGTTGCAGACACACCCACCATGAGGATGACAGCTGCAGATTCACTGATCAATTGCTGTCTGGAGGGCCAAACTACTTTGCTCAACTCTTCGCGAGTGCCTTTGACGAAAGACCCTGCGTCAAAAGAGTCAGAGGAGTCGCTTGCCTGCTGTTTTTCAACTACTTTCTTAGCGTCCTTTTTGACCACGTCATTAGCTTCCTTGTTTGCTACGTCGAGTCAGGTTGATAGAATACCAACCTAGAGCTACCCAAGCAAAAATTCTACCTAAAGCAAATCACCTAAGAGAAAAAGAATAAATCTCTTTCCTTTAAGCAATAAATCTAAATGCTTCAGGCAGAACTTATGCTAATCGCTCAGCGCGTCCTGGAGGACTCGAACCCCCGACATTCGGTTTTGGAGACCGACGTTCTACCAACTGAACTAAGGACGCACGACTCTTTGAACTTGACCCATTGTAAGGCTTAACTTACGGGCTTTTAGAAGCCCAGCAAATTATTTTTTGCCTGCTTTTTCAATGGGACGATCAAAGCGCTGCTTCAAGCGAGTTGCCTTACCAACGCGATCGCGAAGGTAGTACAACTTAGCACGACGCGCTTTACCTCTACGTAAGACCTTTATATTGGCCACGCGAGGCGCATGGAGTAGGAAAACACGCTCAACACCCACGCCTTGAAAGACGCGACGTACGGTGATCGTCTCGTTGATACCACCATTGCGCATGGCAATGACAGTACCTTCGTAGGGCTGCACACGTTCCTTACCACCTTCTACAATTCGGACACCGACCCGAACTGTATCCCCAACATAGATCTTAGGGATATTGTCTTTGATATGTTCCGCTTCTATAGAGCGGATAATCTCCTCAGCGTTCATAAGCCCTGAAAAGCGCACGGTCTTTAATATTAGGCCAACATGGTCACAAACACCAATGGTTTTTTAGGGAAGTCGGTTCATTTCCGAAATCAGCAACGGTAAAAATCCTGCATACTAGTTATTGATGCACGTGGGCTGCTCTGGCCCACCAGATAAAAACCCTATTGAAAATCTCAATCACCCACGTATGAATGTTTTAGGTAGTCTGCTATCGCGAGCGTTGGCTGTTCCAGTCATGGTAGGGCCACGTAAGCATCAGGGGATTGAGTTAAAGTCACTGCCAGAAAGAGATACCATGCGCCAGGCAGGTCGGATTGTGGCGACGGTGCTCAAGGAAATTTCTGAGCTGGTGCAGCCAGGGATGACAACGGCAGATTTAGATGAGCATGCCGAGCAGCGGATTCGGGAAATGGGAGCAGCACCAAGCTTTAAGGGCTATCACGGCTTTCCAGGCTCTATCTGTGCCAGCATCAATGATGAGGTAGTGCATGGAATTCCCCGCAAGCGCAAGGTGATTAAGGCTGGGGATCTACTAAAAGTGGATACCGGGGCCTACTATGACGGATTTCATGGTGACTCGTGCATTACGATTGCAGTCGGGCGGGTAAATCCTCGGGCTAAGAAGCTGATGGATGCTGCCCACGCCGCCCTCTATGCAGGGGTGGAGCAGGCGCTTCCAGGCAAGACGCTGCTGGATATTGCTGGGGCGATTGAGGACAGTATTCAGGCCAGCGGCTACACAGTGGTAGAGGAGTTTACAGGTCATGGTGTGGGCCGGAATCTCCATGAACCGCCAGCGGTGTTTAATTTTCGGACTAAAGACCTGCCAAATGTAACCCTTAAGCCGGGGATGGTTTTAGCGATTGAGCCAATTGTCAATGAGGGATCCAAGGTAACGCGTACCCTCAGAGACCGATGGACTGTTGTGACGTGCGATCGCAAACTCTCTGCCCAATTTGAGCACACTGTTCTCATTACCGAAGACGGTCAAGAAATCCTAACCGACCGCTCTCGGCTGTAGCCTAGTCTCTACTCCTCAGAGGCTGCACTGAGTTCGGCCAGACTAAGACAGGTATCCTCGTCGTAATTGACATCAAAGGGTACTGTATAAATTTTTTGGGTATTTTCAGTCGGGAAATTTTTGTAGTCCTGGATTTTTTGCAGGGCCACATCATTTAAAAATGGATATCCGGAACTACGCAGGAGTGCAGGTTCGCCTGCGATCGCTCCCTCGGCATCCACCACAGCGCCAATTAATCCTTGCTTGGGGAGTGGACTCAGACAAGTGTAAATTTGTCGTGGTCCCTCCTCTGCTGCAATGGTCACGGGATAGCTAATTTCTAACGGTTTTTCTAACTCTTGAGGAGACGCCAGAACAACAGACTGTTCTTCAAGCTTTTCTAGCCAGGCGGTTTGCGCTGTGGCAACATCTCGGGTGCTCTGCAGACTGTACTGTAAACGTGCTAAAAAGTCCTGAAGGCGCTGGGGCACGGACCGACGGTCGGCACCTTCCCTCAACGCTATTAATGTGGGAGCTACTTGATTCACTACTTCGTCTGGTGACACGGTAACAGGCACGCTGTCCGGAGTCGTATTGTCAGGTAAATCTGGTAGACCAGGGGTGGTGTTATCGCTCGAAGCCGCTGGAGTGTTTTGGCTGTTGCTGGTCTGATTATCACCACTTGAACCACCATTAGAGGCGGAGGCAGAGGCGGAGTTGCTGCTGCTAGAGCTTTGATCGCCTTGGGAACGGGCTTTGGTACTTTGCGATCGCGCATTGGCAGCCGCTGTAGTCTTTTTACTACTAGCTGTCTGCGCTACTGTTGCCGGACGATTAGCCCTGGGAGGTGACTGACCGGCACTGGGTTTGGCTGGTTTATCCCTTTTAGGTGGAATCCGCGTAACGGTAATACTTTCCCCTTCTGGGTCTGGTGCCGGTACCAGATCTTCAGAGGAGCCACCCGCAACGGGAATCAGGAGCAAACCGGCATGGAGACCCGCTGCCAGTAAAAAAATTGGGTTAAAGAGGACTTTCAAAAAATTCATGGTGATGCGGGAAACAACCGTACGCTCAGGTCAAACAATACCGGCTCAAAAGTTTGCTTTAGTTCACTTTAAATGAGGATCTAAATGAACCGCAGGGGACTGTGCTACCTATCTATTTGGTAAAGCTTTGTGCGTTGGCATGCAATCCACCTACTGAGGGGGAAGACTATCCCAAATGCCAACAAATACAGTGCGCCCCCCAGACCCTTGAAAAATACTCAAATATCCAACCTCTTCATGGGTCGCTGTATTAACTAACTGATATAGGGGCACTCCACCGTATTCACCAGTGGGTACCGGATTATCACCACCACTTATAAAACTATCAAGAATGGCCTGTTCCTTCTCAGCTAAGGTGACATCATTAAAAGCAATCAAGTCCGTCAAGCCTGAAACCAGCGGGGCTTCAATTTTGTTGCCAGCATTCATATCAAAGAAAAACGGCTGCTGACTATCTTCCAGCAATATGGGCCCAGGTGGGGTAGTTTCCCCCAACGTTCTTGTGCGGTCTGATGCCTGTTGCTGAGCACCTGCAAGGTCAAACGATGGCTGATCGTCTGCTGGGTCATCGTCCGGTGGTGGGGCATCTAACAATGAGTCATCTGCTGGTTCCTCTGGCGGTAAATCTTCTGGAATATCCTCAGGGTCAGTAATAATTACCTCCTCAGGTAGCGCAGCCACTACAGGTTTCTCTGGCGGTGGTGCTTCTTCTGGCTCAGGCGGCGGGGGCAACTCTTTAGGGGCAGCTCCAATTAAATCCGACAGATTTTGCACCTCAATGACAGGTGCTTCCTCCGGTTCGAGTTCTATCAGCTCTTCTTGTTTTGACACGCTTAGATCAACAGCCGGCAGCAGCATTAGCAGCCCATGGGTTGCTAATGCTATCCACACAACGGGACGCCGAATCAAGCGCCCCCCATAGACTGCCAGCTGAACCGTTACACAGGGCAGCGCTTGAACAAATAAAATAGGCTGCAAGATCGCATTTTTGGTCATGCTGACCAACGGATTACCAGCTTCTGAAGGCTCAACACTAACCATACGAAAGAGATAGAGAACACATACAAAGGAAACCTTGAAGGAGCGAACATTCCTCCAAGGCAAAAACGGTTGATGCACACTGAGCGTATGAACCTCGAAAAGGTTTTGCTGAAAACTTTTTCGAGAAGTCTTTGAGACTTCTCGAAAAAGCGGCCTACCACTAGTTCAAAACAGTAGTTGCCTCAGTGTCATAAGCTTCGAGGGTAGAATCAATTGCACCGTCAGGCAGAGGCACATAACCTACTTCAAGAATCAAGTCGCCAGCATCCGCATTCTCAAGGTAGAACTCAACAAAGTCAGCAACACCATTGCCAGAGTTCGCCAAAGCTACAGTATTTACATAGATAAAAATAGGACGACCAAGGGGCTGGTAAATATCAGCTTCAACATTCGCTTTGCTCGGCTCAACGAACTCACCTAGGTCTTCGTTGTAGATGCTAACCGCATTTAGAATGTCATCGTTCTCAGCAAAGTAAGCTAAACCAAAGTAGCCAATCGCGTAGGGGTCGCTCGCAACACCGCGGACCAGTACGTTGTCATCTTCACTAGCAGTGTAGTCAGCACGGCTAACACCACCGTCACCATTGATTTCATCAGTGAAGTAGTCAAATGTACCAGAGTCAGTACCAGGACCGTACAGACCAATCTCTTCATCTGGCCAAGAAGGATCAATCTGATTCCAACGATTGATCGTGCCCTCAGCTGGCGAATCCCACATCGTATTGAGCTGATCAACAGTCATTTCAGTGGCCCAGTCGTTGGCAGGGTTGATGACTACAGTCAACGCGTCATAGGCAACTGGAATAGCAATATATTCAATGCCGTTGGAAGCGCAAAGCTCTTTCTCAGTGTCTTTGATAGGGCGAGATGCATTGGAGATGACCGTCTCACCAGCACAGAATTTCTTGAAGCCACCACCGGTACCGGAAACACCAACGGTAATAGATGCAGAATTTCCACTGAGGGCGTACTCTTCAGCCATCGCTTCGGTGATGGGGAAAACAGTACTGGAACCATCAATGGCAATAGTCTGAGCCACTGCAGATGTAGCAGTCAGAGCACCAGCAGCGACTGCAGCGACTGTGCCAAAAAACTTAGCAAGCTTAACCATAACAACATACTCCGTGGCTATTTATCTTTAGGCCACAAAGTAATGTAGAGATCGAACGTTAAGGCAGCCTAACTGCTAGTTTAAGAAGCAGGATTATTCTGTTTAACACCAGGTAAACAAAACAGTAGGTCAGCTGAGTTAAACCTTACCCTCAAAATATCGATACCAGATAGCATTGCCTGCCACGGTTAGGAGTAAAACACCGCCACCAGCTGCCAATGCAAGCATGGGGTTATAACCGCCTCGAGTCAGGTTTTCCATCCACAAATTAGTGGTTGCCGATGGAGAGATTAGATTAGCTAAAAATGGTGATAGATAGATCAAGGCTCCACCACTCAATAGCCAGCCCACCATAGATGTGAGCAGAAAGATGGTTTTGCCTTTAGTTTGGGTACCCATGGATTATTGCAAGTCGATTGGTGTGCCGCTCACGCAGGCACCGTACAGCGTCGCTCCGTCAAAATTGGCATTGTCTACACAGGCGCATAGCAAATTGGCATTGGTTAAATTGGCTCCTCGCAAAATGGCACCAACCAGAGTCGCTTCTTCTAAGTCTGCGCCAGATAAATCTGCCCCTGAGAGATTCGCGTTGCCTAAGTCAGCATTACGCAAAATACAGCCTGATAAATTTGCACCTCGCAAATCGGCTCCCCTTAGGTCTACTCTCAGCAGATTAAGATTACTCAAAACCGCGCCTGCTAAAAATGCCCCGGCAAAACTAGCATTAGTTGTATCAGCCTCAAGTAGTACAGCGCCTCGCAGATCGGCATTACGTAAATCAGCCTCGGTGAGATTTGCTCCCATCAGGTCGGCACCCCGCAAATTTGCACGTAAGTCCGATTTACTGAGAATAGTGCCATTCAGATTGCTACCCTTCAGGTTCGCCTGGGATAAGCTAGCACCACTGAGATCTAAACCAGCTAGATCCATACCCATCAGGTCCTTTTTATCGCCTTGAATGATGGCTGTCATCTCTGCTGGGCTCATGGGGTTGCCTCCTCAGGCATAGAACGATTGCCTGGAGAGTAGTTCACTTGAGCTTTAATATCCTCAAGCCAAACAGTGGGCTGCTGACTGGGACGTTTTGGCAACTGCAACATCCCCATTTCGGCCAATCGCACAACGTTCCCCAAGGACTCGACTAGATTTGGCTCAAACCGACGACCGCTGAGCTGTTCGCAGGCTGCCAGCGCATCCCCAGGGGACATGGCAGCGCGTTCACCTCTAGATTCAGTCAGTTCTTGAAAATAGGCTACTAGACCCAATATTCTTGATTCCACTGGGATGCCTTCCGCTTTTAACCCATCGGGGGTACCACTACCATCCCAGTATTCCAGCTGGTGAGTGACAATGCGACTAATGGGCGCTAGCTCAGGCATAGAGGACAGTAGCTGGCCGCCAAGGGCAGCGCGATCTCGCCAGAATACTAAACTAGATTGGTCTAAATGCTCCGAGGTCTGCTGGAAGATTTCCTGAGGAGCCTCAGCTAAACCAATACGAAACAGGAGCCCAGCCAACCGCAAACGGCGCAACTGTAGGGTGGGCATATCGAGTAATTGTCCCAATGTCTCCGCTAGAGCAGAGACCTGTAAGGAGGCGGCCGGACTTGACGGGTCCCTTTCATCAATTTTTTGAGCCATGCGCAAAAAAGCTTGGAGCTTGTTGGCTGCCAAATTACGATTGAGCTTGTTAGCTTGACCTTCTAGCTCCCAAAGTTCGCGAGTTTGACGGCTAACAGTGACCAGCTGCTGCTGACTACTCTGCAGATAGTTGACGATGCGAGAAACAACCCCACTTAAGTCGGTAGAGCTATGCGACGGATGCTCTTTAAGAGCTTTGAATCTTTCTGTGAGCTGATCGGCCAATGAGTTGCCATAGGGACGCATCCGCTCGATCAAAATTTCGGTGGCGGCTTCTACGGGGCCACGTTCAAAAGTCCAAAGACCATAAAACTTGCGTTCAACATCTACGGTGGGAGTACTATCACGCCGATAGTCATCGTCGGATAGCTCGTGACACAGAACCATGGCGGCATAGCCAGGGGCAAGAATAACTAAATTCCACTCTTGGGTCAGGCTGTCATCATCATGTAGGTCCACTAGGTCAACGTTATCCAGCTGTCCGGTAGCATGGGTGCCAAATCCACTATCAGGAACAGCTGCGATCGCAACCCTTTGGGAACGGTGGGCAATCTCTTTATAACGCTCAGCTTCTTGGAGATACCACTTACCGCGCTGAAACGTCACTAGGACCAGCGGCTCCGCACCAGCTGGCTGCTCAAGAATATGATCCTCTAAAGCATGACAAAGAGCCACCAGCGTGTTTTTAAAGTAGACACCATAGCTGGATGGCATTTGCCCCTCAGGCAAAACAGTCTTGAGTTGATTCAGGGTAGCCTCAGAGTTCATAGTCAGGCTCTTAGTAAACCAGGTCAGCGTCTGGGCGCAGAAGAAACTGACATGACTAAGCTCCAAATTCGCGCCAGATGGAGCCTAGTCAAACCAACCAGACAATATCTATGATTTCATACTTTGCTAAAAATCGTAGTCTATCTGACGATAAGTCAACCTAAAACTTGATCGAGCAAAACCGGACCGATAACAACAGGATTGACCACCAATGCTCTAAATGGTCAACTTGGCTTATTTTTGTCATCAATCGATACAAAACATGTAGCGGAAATTAGTCAGAGTAATTATCGTGTTAACAAGTCGACGCCGTTAAAAGCGTTGGCCCTACCATAAACGCGTTAAAACCATGACTACTCCATCCCAGGACCAAAGCTGTCCCGTATGCAGCGTTACTATTGCCAATGACGTGGTTCAATTTGCCAATGGCTCGACCGGAACCCGAGCCCGTCTCCATGCCAGGGTTTGCCAGTATGCGAAAAAGCCTAACTGCATTAATCAAGATAAAGTCCTAATTGGTGAGGTACTCCAAGAAGACGGTTTTATGGAAGCACCGCAAATTAATTTTGGTAATTAAGCAGCATGGGTAGCAGGGGCCAATTCTTTTCCGTCCCTGCGGCCTTTGCTAACTTAAATCATCCTCTCTGCCACTTGCTTTAGTCGTCTTAGTTGGGATTCCATATCTTGCTTAGTCCAGTGGGCAGCAAACTGTTGAAAACCAAATGCCACGATTGGATTGGGAATTTCAAACTCGAATCGGTTGATTAGACGAGTACCAGACGCTTCTGGAATACACTCCCAGCGATCCTTACCGATAAAAAAACCGTCAAAGGCCCATACAACCAGGCCAGGGCGACGCTCTACCACCGTGCTAATCAAACTGGGCTGAAGCCACGGTACCTGAATGATAAATCGGGTTTGGCTGTTTAAATCTGTGCTCCAAGTTTCACCCATGGGTTCACAGCGCAGGGCTGGGTTGAGCCATTGATGCATCAGGGTGCGATCGCAAATACAACGTTCAACCGTCGTAGCGTTGGCATTGATAAAAACTGACTGCTCAAAAACACCCATAGAAAATAGTGGTATCTATGGTGGACAGAACATTCTTACTGCCCACCATGCCGACTCAACATCACATTAGTCCCACAGAACCAGCCCCACAGACCTAGTGGCTATGGTGAGCGTGGTGTTTAGCATGACTGTGCTCCCCATGATCATGGTTATGCTCCCCATGGTGGTGACCATCATGATGATGGTGATCGCCATGGGAGTGGCCATCATGAGCGTGCAGCTCTGCGGCAATACGTTCTCTATGCCGCTGACTCACTACATTACCCTGGTCCCCAATCAGATCTGAGATCAGTCCATCTACCCAGCCAGCGGCCATGGCAAGAAAGTCATCGGTGTCATTGACACAGGGCATTTGTACGTAGGTAACATCGGGACGCTTCCGCCGTAAATGACCAATAATGTGATCCACATCCAACAGCGTTTCGTGGTTTTCAGTCACAAAGCCAATAGGCATAAAGACTAGGGCAGTTGCTCCCAAATCCATCAGATTTTGAGCGGCTAGGGTGACGTTAGGCTGAGTCCATTCGATCATTGGCGTATCGTGGTTTAGCCAGCCAATAGTCACTAGGGGATAGTTGTAGATCAGCCGTTCCCGCACCGCGTCATAGAGCAGCTGACTTTCAGTAATCCCAGAGGTAAATCCTTTCGCCTTATGGGGACAGCCATGATTCATCAGCACAATACCGGTTTGAGACGGTAAATGAGCCACAGCTAAATGCTCACGAATTTTGTCCTCTACCTGGCGAGCTAGCAGATTGATATAGTCAGGCTGATTGTAGAACGAGGGCATATAGCGGGTGCCTTGGAGCCAGTGGTCTTCTGCCCCTTTGAAGGTCTGCCCTAGGGCATTGTTGACCTGCTCGACCGCAATGCCGCTGGTGAAAATAGAATCCACCACCAGCAGCGGATAGATTAGTAGCTTGGTAAAGCCTTGAGCTTGGATCTTTTCTAATACCTGATGGGGCAAATGGGGAGCACAGAAGTTAAACGCCTTAAAAACGCTTACTCGGTCTCCCCACTTGGCCTGAAGATGTTTTTCAATCCCTTCACGCTGACGCTCAAAGATAGCGTTGTGGGGTGAAATAAAGTGATCGTGCTGGTGATCCCATTCGTGGCGATCAAACAGGGCCAAGACTTTAGCAATGGGGGGGTAAATCCAAGTGGGAACCGGAGCAAATTTAGCAGTCAGCAGATTAAGAGCTTGTTCGTTGTAGTTTGCAAAGTCTTCGTAGCTTTCGACTTCGCCGTACCCCATGAGCAAGACCGCTACGCGATCGTCAGGGTTATTTTGGTCTGAAGTGGATAGATGCGCGCGCGAGATCGCAACCATAAAAAATGAGCCTCAAAGGTGAGTTAGGCGGTGAGTTAGGCATTTGCCAAGGCTTAATAAGGTAGCTCACTTGTTCTATAACCGCTCAAAGCCCTTGTAAGAATTTAAGACTCTTGAGATGAATCGAAATCCACCTGTTGCTATGTGTTAAGTCTTGAGTTGTTGTGTGATCGATCAGTCACTCCACAGACGTCTTCGTTCAGGTCCGTTCAGTCGTTTATGGGTATCGCGCAGCAGGGTAGGAATATCTAACTGTTCTGGGCAGCGGGGCAGACAGTCACCGCAGTCGGTGCAGCGACTGCCTTTACGACCTGGGAACCAATGCCCTGCACGCTCAAACATGCCATAGCGGTACTGGCCAAACGCGTTCATATCATAGGCAACGGCTAAGTTTCTCAGACGGAGTACCTCAGGAATATGGATGGCCTCCGGACAGGGCAAACACTCATAACACTGGTGACAGTGGTTAGCGCCTAGGCTGTTGGATTGGGTGCTTTTTAACCGCGCTAGAGCCGCTTGCTCTTGATGGGTTAAGGGCATCGTCTGATTGGCTACCTGCAATGGCCAGTCGAGTTCGGTGGGCACAGCTGGTCCCACACTTAAGGTGGTAATGCGTGGATCGCTCAGCAACCAGCGGTAGGTGAGCAGCAGGGGATCAAAGGGAGTACATAGCGCCATGAGCTGATCGGGAGGCGTGTAGAGTTGTCCGCCTTTGTCAGCAGGGGAAATAATAAAAACACCCAAATCCCGCTGGTGAGCCAGGTTAATAGCAGCGGCGTTGCGTTGGTTCAAAAAGTAATAGTGGAGGTTGATAAAGCTGACAAGGGGAAGCGCGATCGCACCCATCACCACCGCTAATGGCCCATGGCTAGACGCACCCACATGTCTCACTCGACCATCGTCTAAAACCTCAGCTAAACCTGGCATCATGGTCTCGACCTGCTGTAGATGCTCAGGTGTATTCACACCATGCACAGCCAGACAATCAATATAATCAGTCCCCAAGCGCGCCAGAGATTCATCGATTAGCCGATCTACATCACTACCGGGCAAAAGCTTTGTAGTTAAGATCAGCTGCTCTCGATTAAGACTCTTGAGCACCTGGCCAATGTAGCGTTCGCTTTGGCCATATCCCCGTGCCGTCTCAATATGATTAATTCCTCGCTCAACGGCCTCAAGTAGCACTTGCTGAAGCAAATCAGCATTATCCAGACATCGCATCGTCCCCAAGGAAAATACAGAGAGGTTTAATTCAGTTTTACCAAAGCGGCGATAGTGCATGGAGCTGGCATCCCACCTTACATGCCGCTACTGACAGATCATCAGCCAGATCATCGGCTATAGTCAACAAAGCATTGAAACCGATTATTGGTTAAAAGAGCGGCCCTGCTGAGCAAAGTCTGACGGACTCAGATTAGAGACAAAATCTCGAAAAGCTTCTTTTTCAGCTTCATCCGCCTCTCGATCAACGGGAATTGACGCGTCGGCTACCACCTCCTCCATCACCCAGATCGGGGCTCCCATCCTCAGGGCAATGGAAATCGCATCACTGGGTCGAGAATCGAGTTCCTTTGTGATTTCCCCTTGCTTAACGGTCATCGTGGCGAAAAACGTATTGTCTTTCAGGGAATGAATCACCACCCGATCTAACACCAGCTCCCAATCATCCAGCAAATTAGTAAATAAATCATGGGTCATAGGCCGCGCAGATTCTTCATTTTCTAAGGCAACAATGATGGCGCGGGCCTGCTCATTGGAAATAAAAATAGGCAGTGCTCGTCGTTCGGATGCGTCACGTAGCAAAATCACAGGATTTCGCGAAACTGCATCCAGGGCAATGCCAGCAACTTTCATTTCGATCATGGATATTAATCCTCTTGGCTCCGCAGGAATCTGACCCAATAACTAGACTGTAGCACCTGAAATTTGACCAAACTGTGTCAAACTGTCTCGAATAGTGGTGAAGATAGGCATGATAAGTCTTCAATAGTAAGCGTATGCATTCACCGCTTTATCCTTCAAATCAGTAATGGCCCAATCTCTACGCTAGAGGAGAGTATTCAGCTTGTTCATCATTACGTAAAAATCTTTATTTAGGCTCTAAAAAATCTTCATTTAGAATCCCTTTTTGTTATTTCCCATCGATCCCCCCTCCTACAGGAGCTTTCTTGAGCCTAATTTTCAAACTCAGATTCTTTAAAATTGAGGACGTAATGCCTCTCTGTCATTCCCTAGCACCATCATAAGAATGTGTTTACCGGACTAATTCAAGCTTTAGGAAAGCTTCAAACCTTAGAAGGCGATCGATTACAAATTAACTGTCTTGAGCCCTGCCGCGCCATCATGGCAGATATTGCTTTGGGGGATAGTATTGCTGTAGACGGTGTCTGTCTGACAGTTGCTACGATTTTGCCAACGGGGTTTATTGCTACGGCTTCCCCTGAAACCCTCAACCGTTCAACATTGGGACATATTCCCGTAAATCGACCTGTTAACCTAGAGTCTTCCTTGCGGGTGGGGGCTAAAGTTGGCGGCCACTTTGTCACAGGGCATGTGGATGGTCAAGGGTCGGTCGGTGAGGTTATCAAAACCGATAGTGCCTGGGAAATCAGCTTTACAATCCCCACGCATCAGGTGGCACGCTATATTGTGCCCAAGGGCAGCATTAGTGTTAATGGCATTAGTCTAACGGTAGCTGACTGTAGCTCTTCTGGAGATTGGTTTAAGGTGGCCGTTATTCCAGTCACCTATGACGAAACAAATTTGCAATATCTACAGCCTGACGACCCGGTCAACTTAGAAGGCGATATTCTGGGCAAATATGTGGAGCGTTTCACCCAAGTAGGAGGTCGTTCAGCTCAGTCAGATATTTCGCTCAACTTCTTAGCTGAACATGGTTATGGCTAGGTTACATTGCTACTAAGGACAGTACAGCGTCTCCTTAGTCGTCCGCCCTGTCACCGGATTAGTCCCTGTGGCCACTTCACACAGCATGTCATTCGTTTTTATATCTAGATCCACATCGGTAAAGTCAGCCCCTTCTATATCAGCACGTCGAAAATCTGTACTGAACGCATAAGCGCCCTCAAGGATAGCGTTTTTCAGATTAGCTCGAATAAACCGAGCCCCATCTAGCGTGGCTCCGGTCATATCCGCATTTTCTAGGTTGGCATCCGTCAAGTTTGTATCAAAAAGACGCACGCCGCGCAGATCGGTATTACTTAGGTCTGTCTCGGCCATGTCGGTGCTGGTGTAGTTATTGCCGCGTAGGTCCTGCCCTGCAAAACTTTGCTGTCGCAAGCTCTGCCGGTCAAAGTTGGCAGCCTGGGCTGGAATTGCCCCACTCAACAAAGTGACGCCGACCAATAGGCAGCTCAGTAACCAGCGTCTCCAACAAACGGAGCTTAAATACCTCATAACTTAGCGATCGCAACAGTACTAACCATGCATTCTAAAACCGTTTCAGCACCGATGACCATTGGCTTCGATGCTTAGCAGGCAAAACTCCCAACAAAAAGGCCTCCGCTCTAGAGCGGAGGCCTTTTAAGCAATATCAGACCAGAGCTTAGTCTAGGTCATCCATACCCAGTACAGGCTCATTCGCACGGTCAAGTCCCTTCTCAAAGCCACCAGCAGCAGCACGAGCGCGGCCCGCATGCCATAGGTGACCAACCAAGAAGAAGAATCCAAGAACGAAGTGAGAGGTAGACAGCCACTGACGAGGGTTTACAAAGTTAACAGAGTTAATCTCAGTAATAACGCCACCCACAGAGTTCAGAGACGCGTTAGGAGCGTGAGTCATGTACTCAGCAGCACGACGTACTTGCCAAGGCTGAATGTCATTCTTGAGCTTGTCAAGGTCAAGGCCGTTAGTACCACGCAGGGGAGATAGCCAAGGACCATCGAAGTCCCAGAAACGCATAGTCTCACCACCAAAGATGATCTCACCAGTCGGAGAACGCATCAGGTACTTACCAAGGCCAGTAGGACCTTGAGCCGAACCAATGTTGGCACCCATCCGCTGGTCACGAACCAAGAAGGTCATGGCCTGGGCCTGGGAAGACTCAGCATTAGTTGGACCGTAGAACTCACTGGGATAAGCGGTGTTGTTAAACCACACAAAGCAGGCAGCGATAAAGCCCATCATGGACAACGCACCCAAGCTGTAAGAAAGGTAAGCTTCACCAGACCAGATAAAGGCACGACGAACCCAACCAAATGGCTTGGTTAGAATGTGCCAAACACCACCGGAGATACAGATCAAACCGATCCAAATATGGCCACCAATGATGTCTTCCATGCTGTCAACACCGACAATCCAGCCGTCGCCACCAAAGGGTGCGCCGACTAAATAGCCCCAAATGACAGCCGGGTCAAGGGTGGGATTGGTAATGACACGAACGTCACCACCACCAGGCGCCCAAGTATCATAAACACCACCGAACAGCGTGGCTTTAAATACCAGTAACAGAGCACCAATACCCAGCAGAATCAGGTGATAACCAATGATATTGGTCATCTGATCCTTGTCCTTCCAATCTTGCTGGAAGAAGCTGGAATACTCCTCAAGCGTCTCAGGACCACGAACGGCATGATAAACACCACCCAGCCCTAAAACTGCAGAAGAAATTAGGTGAAGTACACCAACGACAAAGTAGGGAAATGTATCAACAATTTCACCACCAGGACCTACCCCCCAACCCAGCGTAGCCAGGTGAGGCAGCAGGATAAAGCCCTGCTCATACAAAGGCTTTTCAGGTACAAAGTGAGAGACCTCAAACAGGGTCATCGCACCAGTCCAAAGAACAATAAGACCAGCATGGGCGACATGAGCACCCAGCAGCTTACCGGAAAGATCGATCAGACGAGCGTTACCAGACCACCAGGCAAAGCCGGTAGATTGCTGGTCACGGCCCGAAATGTAATTACTAGAGAGCGTTACCACGTGGCAGTACCTCTTCGGGGAATACAAACTTCTCGTGGGGCTGGTCCTGGGGAGCCATCCACGCACGAATACCTTCGTTTAACAGAATGTTCTTGGTGTAGAACGTCTCGAATTCAGGGTCCTCCGCT